>NZ_JAFMPQ010000039.1 GCF_020667845.1 Cognatishimia sp. F0-27 | reverse complement strand
GCACAGGATGCGGCGATGGCCGTGACGATGGACCGTTTGGGAAGGGGAGGGCCTGCGCCCGGGTTGCGTGCGGCAGACGCCGTGCTCAATCGCATTGTGCAGGACGCGAAACACCACTGAGGGGGCCTTCGGCCCGCCGGGGAACCGGCTGGGTGCCGCGGGACTTACCCGTCCCGCGGTCTTTCTGGAGCAGTGGCCTCACTGGTTCAGGGAGGAGACCTCACCATAGGCGGCCGTGAAGCCGGTCAGGGACATGTCGACCGTGACCTGCTGGTCTGGGGCCAGCGCCGGCACGAGCGTCACCTTTGCCACCGCACCGGCCCGGAAGCGTGCAATGTCTTCTTCGGTGAAGCCGACGCGGGCAAAGCACCCGGTGGCCGAACAGAAGGAGTAATCATAAGAGCGCGCTTGCCCTCCGTCGACGCTGACCTTGAGCTTCTGTGTCAAAAGCGTTTCGAGCGGCACGACAAATGTGCCACCGGCGACCGCGCGCCCGCCATTGGCCAGCTTGAAGATCGACACTTCCGCCACGCTGGACCCGCCGGGTTCGCGCAGAAGCTGGTACATCTGGCAGACGTCCTCGCCCTGACCTTCCGGCACGCGCAGGCACTGCAAGGCCCAATCGCCAAATGTTTCCTTGATATAGGTCTGCGAGCCTGCGCCCGGTGCGGCCTCGGCCACGTCCGGCGTGCCGAGGTCAAGCGGACCCCCAATACCCGAGCCCTGTTCGGCCTCTGCTTCTGTGTCTGCGGTGGTATCGTCCTGTGCGGCCAGCGACGTGCCGGCCAGAGCGGCAATCAACGTCAGAATGTGGAATGCTTTGGTCATCTAACTCCCCTGGATTCCAGTTCCGTTGCGCAGAGGAGGTATCACGGTCACGCAGCCGTGTCAGGGCCGAAAATCCTGCCCTTGCGGATGTTTGCAAACACATTCATGCGATGGAAGACAGGTAGAAATGACGTTTGGAAATTCGAAAGGGGCCGCGTGGCCCCCTTCATTTTCACTCCCTGTCGGACCGGCCGACTTTGTCATTGGTGCGACGCTACGAAAGTTGTAGGCGCGGGTCAACAGCCTTTTCCAAACTTCTTTGTCAGGATCTCAAGGCGCCGGCCGGACACGCCGCGCAGCCAGAAAAAAGCCGCGCCCGAAGGCGCGGCCAGTCTGACAGGGAGGAAGTCGTTCGAGGCAGGAGAGGACATGCGCCCCGAACAGGAAATACTCTGGCATCAATTGGTTAAGAATGTATGTTGAACGCCGTTCGCTGGGGGGCTTTTCATGCAAAACCGAATCTTCGTGGGTGGCGGCGGCGTTGATCATGCCGAGCAGCAATGGCTTGATCTGGCATATGCCAACCGGCACGGGTTGATCGCCGGGGCAACGGGCACCGGCAAGACCGTCACGCTGCAGATCCTGGCCGAAGGCTTCTCGGCGCAAGGCGTGCCGGTGTTCCTCTCGGACGTGAAAAGCGATCTGGCCGGGCTGGCCAAGGCCGGGACCGAATCCCACAAGCTGCATGCCCCGTTCATGGAGCGCGCGGCAACAATCGGCTTTGACTGGTATCGCTACGCGGCGTTCCCGGTGACGTTCTGGGATCTCTTCGGCGCGCAGGGACATCCGGTGCGCACCACGGTCGCGGATATGGGGCCGCTGCTTCTGGCGCGGCTGCTGGAACTCAGCGAGGCTCAGGAAGGCATTCTCAACATCGCCTTCCGGATTGCGGACGAAGAGGCGATGCCGCTGCTCGACCTCGATGATCTGCGCGCGATGCTGATCTGGCTGGGCGAGAACCGCGCGGACCTGTCGTTGCGCTACGGCAATATCTCCACCGCCTCGATCGGAGCGATCCAGCGCCGTTTGCTGGTCATCGAGAACCAGGGAGGTGCGAGGCTCTTTGGCGAGCCGGCCTTGGCTCTGTCGGATCTGATGCGGGTCGGGGCGGATGGGCGCGGTCAGGTCAATATCCTCGCCGCCGACCAGTTGATGCAAAGCCCGCGTCTCTACGCGACATTCCTGCTCTGGTTGCTGTCCGAGCTGTTCGAGGAACTTCCCGAAGTGGGCGATCCGGACAAGCCCCGCCTCGTCTTCTTCTTCGACGAGGCCCATCTGCTCTTTGATGACGCGCCCAAGGCTCTTGTGGACAAGGTCGAGCAGGTGGCGCGGCTGATCCGCTCGAAGGGGGTCGGCGTCTACTTCATCACCCAGAACCCCGATGACGTGCCCGAGGACATCCTTGCCCAGCTTGGCAACCGGGTGCAGCACGCGTTGCGCGCCTTTACGGCGCGCGACCGCAAGGCGCTGCGGCTGGCGGCGCAGACCTACCGCGAGAATCCCCGTTTCGACATCGAAACGGCAATCCGCGAGGTGGGCGTCGGGGAGGCGGTGACCTCCTTGCTGGAGAGAAAAGGCGTGCCGGGCATCGCCGAGCGGACCCTGATCCGCCCGCCCGCGTCGCAGCTCGGACCGATCACGCCGTCCGAACGCAAGGCGATTCTTGCAGCGTCGGATCTTGCGGGCAAATACGACACCCGGCTGGATCGCCATTCGGCCGCCGAGATGCTCAAGGCGCGTGCCGACGCCGCCGCGCGGGCGGCCGCCGAGGCCGAAGCGCGGGAGGATGAGGCCGACGCCGCGATGCGCGAATACAAGGCCGCCCGCCGCTATTCCGGCTCGCGGGTGGGGCGCTCCAGTTCGCGCCGCGTCCGGGAGACGGAAAGCTTCGGGGACGCCATGCGCGAAGTGGTCATGAAGGAGCTCAAGGGCACCACCGGACGGCGCATCGTGCGGGGCATTCTGGGCGGGTTGTTCAAGGGACGCTGACCCCGTTCGACAGATACCGCGCGGCAACGGCGCCGCCTGATGCCGGGCCGCCACGATTGCGCCTGCGCAACGCGCGCGTTGCGCATGGCCGCGCGTCCCCCCGTGACATTGCGGCACAAGCAAAAACCCGCGCGGTTGTGTTTTGAACCCGGCCAACAAAGCGTATATTGAAACGACAGCGCTAGCAGGGGCAAATCGTGACTCGTTTCATCTTTTCTTTCTTCGGAGCCATCTTCAGCGTCGTGACCATGGGCGCGATGATGATCGCGCTGACCATTGGCGCGGTGTTCTGGATGTATGGCCGCGACCTGCCGAGCCATGAAAGCCTGGCGCAATACACGCCGCCCACGATCAGCCGGATCTACTCCAACGAGGGCCGCGTGATCGACGAATTTGCGCAGGAGCGGCGGCTTTTTACCCCGGCGGATGAGATTCCCGATCTGGTGAAGCAGGCGTTCATTTCCGCCGAGGACAAGAACTTCTACCAGCATGACGGCTATGATCTGCGCGGGATCGCGGCGGCTGCGGTGCAGGCGGTCCAGAGCCGGGGGCGTGACGTGCGCGGCGCATCGACCATCACCCAGCAGGTGATGAAGAACTTCCTGCTGTCCGGCGACCGGCAGGCAGAGCGCAAGATCAAGGAGATCATCCTTGCCAACCGCGTCGAGGGCGCGCTGACGAAGGAAGATATTCTCGAACTCTATCTCAACGAGATCTTTCTCGGCCAGAACGCCTATGGCGTGACCGCCGCCGCGCAGGTCTATTTCAACAAGAGCCTGACGCAGCTTGCGCCGCACGAGGCCGCGATGCTCGCCTCCATGCCCAAGGCGCCGTCGAATTACCACCCGGTGCGCAATCATGATCGGCTTCTTGCGCGGCGCGACTTCGTGCTCGAGGAAATGTATGAAAACGGCTATCTCGACCGCGCCACCTATGAGTTCGAAGTGGCCCAGCCTATCCGCTCTGTGCAAAACGGTGATTTCGAACCCTATCAACAATCCTTGCCCCCGCGGGACTATTTTACCGACGAGATCAGACGCCAGTTGAGCCGCAATTTCGGGGAGGAACAATTCTTTGCCGGTGGCTATTCCGTGCGTGCAACGATTGACCCGGACATGCAGGTGGAGGCCGCCATCTCGCTGCGGCGCGCGCTGGAGCAATACGACCGGGGCTTGGGTCGTTGGCGCGGCACGGGCAAATCCATCGACCCCGCGCTGTTGTCCGACGAAAGCGCGTGGCGCGAAGCCCTCGCAGAGGTGCGTGTGGCGCGCGACATCGACCTCGACAGCAAGTGGCACGTGGCCGTGGTGCGCGAGGTCCGCGATCAGGAACTGGTCCTCGGCATCGAAGACATCCCGCTCGACGATCCTCGTGGAATGACGCTGCCGCGCTCCGACACGAGCTGGTTCTCCGGCAACCTCTTCGACAATTTTGATCCCGGCGATGTCATCCATGTGCGCGAGCGCACGGAGGGCGGGCAATTCGTCCGCTGGACCCTGCGTCAGGTGCCGGGCGTGCAGGGCGGGTTCATGGCGATGGATGTCAATACCGGCCGCGTGATCGCGATGCAGGGCGGGTTCTCCTATCAGCATTCGGTGTTCAACCGCGCGACACAGGCGCTGCGCCAGCCGGGGTCGAGCTTCAAGCCGTTTGTCTTTGCCGCCGCGCTCGACAGCGGCTACACCCCCGCGACGATCGTGGTGGACGCTCCGATCGAGATCAACACGCCACAGGGCGTGTGGCGCCCCAAGAACGCGTCGAACAAGTTCTACGGGCCAACGCCGTTGCGCACCGGGATCGAACAGTCCCGGAACCTGATGACCATCCGCCTCGCACAGGAGGTCGGCATGGACACGGTTGCCTCCTATGCGGAAAAGTTCGGCGTGTATGACAATATGGGGCGCGTGCTGGCCAACGCCCTTGGCGCGGACGAGACCACGCTGCACGACATGGTTGCGGCCTATGCGATGTTTGCCAATGGCGGCGAGCGGGTGCAGCCGACCTTGGTGGACCGGGTGCAGGACCGCTACGGAAACACGATCTACAGCCATGACGCGGCGCCCGGCAACAAGCGGGTCTGTGTGAATTGCGACGATCCCAATCTTCCTCCGGGCCAGAGCCCGCGCATCGTCAACGAGCGTGAACGGGTCATGAACGCGGTGACCGCCTATCAGCTGACCTCGATGATGGAAGGGGTGGTCGAGCGTGGCACCGCCCGCAAGACGGTCAACCTGCCGGTGCCCACCGCTGGCAAGACCGGCACCACCAACGATGCCAAGGATGTCTGGTTTGTCGGCTTCACCTCCAACATCGTGGCGGGATGCTACATTGGCTATGACACACCGCGCCCCCTTGGTCGCGGCGCGTCCGGCGGCGGGATGTGTGGTCCGGTCTTCAACCGGTTTATGCAGAAGGCCGTGGCGAAATACGGTGGCAGCGCGTTCCGCGCCCCCGCCGAATGCCAGTTCATCAAGATCGACCGCTTTTCCGGTGCGCGGCTGTCGGACAGCGCCTCGGGGCCCAATGTCGTCAGCGAGTGTTTCCGCGAGTTCGAGGAGCCGGTGTTCGGTATCCAGTTCGATGGTGGGTTCGCCGTCTCCGGGTCCTTTGACCTGATCCGTCCGGGCGAGGGGGCCGGCACCGCGCGCGAGGTCACCACCTCCACCGGACGCAAGGCGGTCGTTGGTCCGAAAGCCGGCTTTGGCACCTTGTCGTCGGGTGGTCTCTACTGAGGGCAAGCGCCCGGACAGCTTAACTCCGGAGCGGATCGCGCGCCGCCGCATCCAGAAGCGCACAGAGCAGATCCTCGTCAGGATCTGCCACCAGCGTCTCGCCGCTGCGCCAGGCAATGGAGAGGGCGGCCTTCATGGCGCTCCATGCTGCGATCCGCGCCCGTGACCGGCCGGTGACCCGGGCGAACAGCGTCAACCGCGCGTCGATGCGCCCCGGATAGCACAGTGCCGCGCCATCCGATTTCGGATGGCGCATGGCGTTGGCAAGCTCAAACGCGGGATCCCCCCAAAGCCCCTTGGCGTCGATCGCGCAGGGAGGTGTCCCCATGACATTGCCAGGATGCAGATCTCCGTGCAGGGCCCTCTGCTGATCGGTGCTGTCCAGCAAGTCCGCGAGCATCTCCGCGCTTTGCCGCATCGCTGCGCGCAATCGTTCGGAACAGGCGACGTCGCAGCGCAGGGAGCGCAGGGGTGCGCACCACTCCGACACGGGCACCAGCGGCACCGCCGGGTTTGGCAGCGTCGCGTGCAGCGCGTTTGCGAGCTCTGCCAGCGCCTGCAAGGCGGCATCACCGTCGCCCATACGATACCGGGTCTCCAGAGACGGGCCGGGCAAGGCCGCCATCACGATGGCTGCCTCGCTTTGGGCGAGGATCGGCACGCAAGGCGCACCCGCACGACCCCAGGCGCGCATGAGGGCGATGCCGCTGCGCTCATTGCCGGGATGACCACGCCGGTAAACCTTGAGAACACAGGGGCTGCCGGTCCGTGTTCTTGCATGAAACAACAGCGCCGCGGTGGTCGCGGTCAGCGGGCGTGGCGCGCCAAGCCCGAAGCGCCCGACTTCCTGTCGGACCAATTCCGTTTCGCTTTGGGTCAAACTGTGCTCCTTGTCTTGCCCGCCCGCGCGCCCCTTGGTATCACGCAGGGCCGAAGAGCAAGAGGACTATGGGTCGTGCGCGCAGAAGCTCAGAATAATGTCGAAAAGATCACCAAATCGCTGGAGCTTCTGGCTCAGCGTCTGGATTGGGAAACCGCGCAGCACCGGCTTGAAGAGTTCAACGCGCGGGTCGAGGATCCGACCCTCTGGGACAATCCCGAAGCCGCCCAGACGCTCATGCGCGACAGGCAGCTTCTGATCGACGCCATGGAAACCTACAGCTCCATCAAGCAAGAGGTCTCCGATCAGGTGGAACTGATCGAGATGGGCGAGATGGAGGACGACCAAGAAATCATCGCCGAAGCCGAAGCCGCCCTGCGTGCGCTGGCGGAGAAAGCCGCCAAGAAGGAGCTTGAGGCCCTGCTCGATGGCGAGGCCGACAGCAACGATACCTTCCTCGAGATCAACTCCGGCGCGGGCGGCACGGAAAGCTGTGACTGGGCGTCGATGCTGGCGCGCATGTATGTGCGGTGGGCCGAGGCGCATGGCTATGACGTGGAACTGCAATCGGAGACCGCGGGCGAAGAGGCGGGCATCAAATCCGCAGCCTACAAGATCTCCGGACATAATGCCTATGGCTGGCTGAAATCGGAATCCGGCGTGCACCGGCTCGTGCGTATCTCGCCCTATGACAGTGCGGCCCGGCGGCACACCTCGTTCAGCTCGGTCTGGGTGTATCCGGTGGTGGACGACAACATCGAAATCGACGTGAACCCGGCCGATATCCGCATCGACACCTATCGCTCCTCCGGCGCGGGCGGACAGCACGTCAACACCACCGATTCGGCGGTGCGGATCACCCATATTCCGACAGGGATCGTGGTGACATCATCGGAAAAATCGCAGCACCAGAACCGCGATATCGCCATGAAGGCCCTGAAATCGCGGCTCTATCAGATGGAGCTGGATCGCCGGAACGAAGCAATCAACGCCGCGCACGAAGCCAAGGGCGATGCAGGGTGGGGCAACCAGATCCGGTCCTACGTGCTTCAGCCCTACCAGATGGTGAAGGACCTGCGCACGGGCGTGGAAACCTCCGACAGTCAGGGCGTGCTTGACGGCGATCTCGATCAGTTCATGGCCGCGACGCTGGCCCTCAAGGTGTCCGGGAAGAGCCGCGCCGACGCGCAAAGCGAGGACTGACGCACGCAAGCGCACCCGATGCGCGCTTCTAGCAAGTAACGGCTGCGCCGGGGCAGGCGTTTCGCTCCGGTGCATCATTGTCAGAGCCTGCGCTCTCGGCTTTACTGGAGCGGGGAGGACAGAGTCATGCCAGACACGCCAAAGCCGGGATTGCCGGATCTTTCAGATGTAAGCCCGGATATCCTGCGCACCGCGTTGCAGCGCGGGTGGCGCGACCTGTGCCGGGCGCCGGGCTATGCCGTGGTCTTTGCGGGCTTCTACGTTTTGGGCGGTTGGGCCATGCTCTGGATCACACAGGCGACCGGCCAGACCTACTGGCTTGTCTTTGCGGCAATCGGCTTCCCGCTTATCGGGCCCTTCGCGGCTGTCGGATTCTATGACATCTCACGCCGGATCACGCAGGGCAGGCCGCTGGTGCCGGACCAGATCTTTGGCGTGATCCTGCGTCAGTCCAAACGGCAATTGCCGTCGATCAGCGCAATCATAATCGTCGTGTTCCTGTTCTGGTTCTTCCTCGCACATATGATCTTTGCGCTGTTTCTTGGCCTGTCGACCATGACAAATGTCTCTTCGGGATATGACATCTACCTCACGTCGAACGGCCTGAGCATGTTGGCGGTCGGCACGCTTGTGGGCGCGGCCTTCGCAGCCTTGCTGTATTCGATCACGGTGCTGGCATTGCCGCTGCTGCTGGACCGGGAGATCGACTTCGTCACGGCCATGATCACGTCGTTTCAATATGTTCTGGCCCATCCGGTGACGATGCTCGGCTGGGGAGCGTTTATTGCCGTGATCACCTTTGTTGCGATGATCCCGGCCTTTGTCGGGTTGATTGTCGTGTTGCCTTTGCTTGGGCACGCCACGTGGCATCTCTATGACATGTTGGCTTATCCGGGAGAAACAGAAGCGGTCCCCGGTTGAGCGATCCGGGTCTTTCCCGCTCGGGGGGGATTTGACCTGAATCAAAGATATTAAATATTCCGAATGTAAGATCTATCCCCGCCGGACCCGCAACTCTGGTCGTCCGGTCCACGGACTTGTGGTTTCACTTTTTTGAGGAGGGGAAGATGAAAACGCTTACCAAAGGACTCGCCCTTGTCGGCGCAATGGTGTTGGGAGGCACCGCCTTTGCGCAGGATGCCGAACACGGCACGGAATACTATGCGCAATATTGCGCGACCTGCCACGGCATGGATGGGATGGGCGACGGCCCGCTGACGGCGATGATGACGGCGACCGTCCCTGACCTGACCGTCCTGTCGCAAGGCAATGACGGCAAATTTCCCATGTTGGAGGTGATCCACGTCATCGACGGACGGACGGGATTGCGCGCGCATGGGGGTCCGATGCCGGTCTATGGTGCCTTGTTCAAGGCGGAGGGCGGTGGGGACTCTCCCTACGGCGATGTGCTTTACAGCCGCGGCAAGGTGCTTTCCATCGCCTATTACCTTGAGTCGATCCAGCAATAGGTCGTGACATGGCAGGCGTGCGGGGCTGTTCAGGCCTCGCGCCCCTGCGCCCTGAGCACGGCGTGATACCAGCGCGCGGGGGGGCTGTTCAGGCCTCGCGCCCCTGCGCCCTGAGCACGGCGTGATACCAGCGCGCGGGGGGGTGTTCAGGCCTCGCGCCCCTGTGCCTTGAGCACGGCGTGATACTGGCGCGCGGGGGTGTCCAGGCCTCGCGCCCCTGTGCCCTGAGCACGGCGTGATACCAGCGCGCGGGGGTGTTCAGGCCTCGCGCTCCTGTGCCTTGAGCACGGCGTGATACAAGCGCGCGGGGGGCTGTTCAAGCCTCGCGCCCCTGCGCCCTGAGCACGGCGTGATACCAGCGCGCGGGGGGGTGTTCAGACCTCTCGCCCCTGTGCCTTGAGCACGGCGTGATACTGGCGCGCCCGGCCATCCCCGAGTTCCAGCGCATACACATAGGCATGCGTGAGGTAGAAGGCGGCGGCCTGCGGGTCTGTCGTCGCGCCCGCCGCCTCCTCATACAGGCCGATCAGCGCGGATTTGTCGGCGGTTTCATGCGCCGCAAGCAGGCGCGCGTCGAGATCGCTCACACCGATGCGGGGCCCTGCGCATTGGCCCTGTATGTGTGAATCCGGTCGGCCACCCAGGCATGAAAGAGGTGCGTGGGCCCGTCCATGGCCGGCGAAAACCGCCCGCCATCAAAGCCGCTGGCGTGGCGGCCGCGCTGCATGCCCTCGACAACAAAGATGTCCTCCTCGAACACCACTTTCCATTGCTCCGTGTTGCGTTGTCGCAGGTCTGTATCGGTGTCGGGCTGGGCGTAATAGAGATGCACATGCTCCACCGTCCTGTCCGGTCCCTCCGGCACCAGAACGATGGCGAATGCATGGTCGCGATGCACCCCCAGAAGCACATTGGGATACACCGCAATATATTCCGCCGCCTCGTCCCATTTCGGGGTCAGCCCGTCGAAATCCGGAAAGCGCGCGCCTTCGGGGCTTGCGATCTGGCGATAGACCCACGTGCCCTGGCCGGAAAACGCCCCCGGCTGCTCGATATTGTAGTGATCCTCAAGGCGGGAATAGCTGTTCAGCCCCGGATGCACCCAAGGCAGGTGGTAGCTTTCGCAATAATTCTCGACCGCCAGTTTCCAGTTGCAGGCAACCTCCAGCGCAAAGCGGCTGTCCGGGCCGCCATGATAGAGCGGTTTGTCGAATTCCGCCCACCGCGCGATCACGTCGGACATGGCCTCTTCGAATGGCGCGGCTTTGCCGGAGACGTTGATCCAGACCACGTCGCGCCAGATATGGCTGCGCACCTCGATCAGGCCAAGCGTGTCGCGGTCGATCGCGGCATGGGTGTTCTGACCCGGTCCGCCCACATGCGGGGTCGAGACGAGGCGACCATCAGAGCCGTAACACCACGAATGGTAGGGGCAGCGAATGGCCCCTTCGATCTTGCGCGCCTCGTCGACAAGGATCATGCCGCGATGGCGGCAGATGTTCTGGAACACCCGCACCGCACCGTCGCGGCCGCGCAAAAGCAACAGCGGCATCCCGAGGAAGGTGATCGGCTTGGCATCACCTGGTTCCGGGACATCTCCGGCCACCGCGAGCCCGGCCCATTGAGCGAACAAGAGCGCCTCGCGTTCCTCGGCAAAAACCTCTGGATCGGTGTAATGCGCGTTGGGCAATCCATGCGCCGTTTCGATACTGCGCTGAACAAAGGTCAGATCGGTGTCGTGTTTGCCCATACCTGTCGCTCCCCGGTGGTGTGCCCGTCCTTGCGAGCCCTAGCATCACTTCACCGGGCGCGGCCTGTCTCGGCGCGACATCGATTGCCATGGAGCGACACGGCGGGTCCTGCCGCGGGCTCGGGCTGTGACTCAGGCGAACGGCACGCCCGGTAGCAACAGGCGCTTCTGAAACGGGGTGAGGTCGTCCTCGTTGCAAAACCCTTCCGTGCGCGCCGCGGCCAGGATCTTGCCGGTATCGCGCCCGAGATGTTCGTAGACGAGCCGCTCCACCCGCCGTCCTGCCACGTTTTCGCGCACGGTGCGGGTCACGTAGCCGACGTAGAAATTGTTCTCGAACGACGGCACCCGTGCGAGGTAGTTGAACGAGGCCGTGGTGGCGCCCCGGCGTGAAACCATGGCCGCAACACCGTCTTCCTGTGGCAGGAAGACACCGCGAAACTCGCGTGTCGCGGGATCGGTCGGCAATCCCTGGTCGGCCATGGCCTTCTTGGCTTCAAAGCCGCGCAGAAAGACGCTGTTGTCCTGCCGAAAGATGTAGATCAATCCCCGGATGAAGGCGTCATCGTTCATGAAGCTGCGGCGAATGAAGCGGTAGAAGCCGGACGGCAGCGCTTCTTCGTCGATTGTATGGGCATCCGAGCCGATAAAATCTGCGATGAAGGGCGAATCCATAAGCCGGTCGCGACCGCCGATGATGTCCTCCACCGGCTCGAGGAGGATGCGCGCATCGACGTCGAAGTAGCGACAGATCTTGTGCAGCACATCCGGGCGCGGAAAGCTTTCCCCGGACAGATAGCGGTTGAATTGGGTGCGATTGATCCCGAGCTCGCGGCAGAGGGCGGAGATCGAGTCCGCCTGCGTTGCCAACTGACGCAGGTTGGCACCAAACATGCTGCGCAATTCGGCAGGTGACGGCCTGTCAAGCGCGGGATTCGTCCGTTTCGGCTCCATAGAGGATGTGCCTTTTCGTGCTTTTTCGGGGTCAACAATCGGGTTGGCGTCAAACATTCAGAGATAATTGGCCGTACTGACGCTAATTGGCGTCATGCCTGATGCTAAATCGCACCAACCGTGCAAACTCGCGACACAAAAATCAAGCCCCAGACACGCCATAGAACCTGTTCCGTTACGGATCGCACGTTAGGCTTAACAACAGGCAAATTAGGAGCCATCGTAATGCAAGCGGAGATGTTTGGGGTCGTTCTCTGGGCCGACACGGAAGATCGCAAAGCGATCGTCTGGTGTGAAGATCAGGGCAATCTTGCCTATTACAGTGCCGAAGAGCACAGCACCTCGTTTCACGATGGGCTGAGTTTGGATGCGGGCGATCTGATCCAGTTCGAGATGCGAGAAACCCGCGAATTCAGGCATGTCAGCAACCCTCGGAGGGTAGGGCAATCGGTCGCTCCGGGTCTTGCAGACAGATTGCGGACCGTGGCGGACCCGCGCCGCCGACCGGAAAAGGAGCCCTTGCCGGTCGCAAACACCCGCCGCGACAATGTTGTGTTGTTCCCCGATACCGCTTGCGCCTGATCCTCTTTCGAGGCGGGCCGCATAATCCGTATCACCCACCGCTCACGCAAAACCGGGCCACCTTCGGGAGGCCCGGTTTTCAATATTTCTGATTTCCAGATTTGGATTTTTGGAAGGCAGCGTGTGGTTTTTGCCGCTCAAAGGCCGCTGAAAAGCTGCTCACGTGCCTCGGGAAAGCGCCGCGACACCGGTCCGTGCCACCTCAAGAAGCCCAAGCGGACGCATCAGATCGGCAAAGGCGTCAATCTTGTCCGGCGTGCCGGTGATCTGAAAGACAAAGCTCTCCAAGGTGCTGTCCACCACGTGGGCGCGAAAGATATCCGCTAGACGCAGCGCTTCGACCCGCTTGTCCCCGGAGCCGGACACCTTGATCAGCGCCAGTTCGCGCTCGACCGAGCGGCCTTCGACCGTCAGGTCATGCACGTCGTGGACGGGCACGATGCGGCCCAGCTGCGCCTTGATCTGTTCGATCACCTGCGGCGTGCCGGTGGTGACGATGGTGATCCGGCTCAGGTGGCCTTCGCGATCCACCTCGGCGACCGTCAGACTGTCGATGTTGTAGCCGCGGCCCGAGAAAAGACCGATCACACGCGCCAGGACGCCGGGCTCGTTTTCCACCAGCACGGCGAGGGTATGCGTTTCCTGCACATCCGAGAAATTCGGCCGCAGGTTATAGGCCGAATGCTTGGACGAGCCTTTTTTGATTTTCAGAGCGGACATGGAGGGCTCTCCCGATATGCGTGATTTCGAAGGCGGACAATAGACAGGCGTGCAGACGAAGGCCATAGCAATGGGCGGTGCAAGCACGCAGAAACAGGGGAAATCTTCACCTCCCCTTAAGCTGCACAGTCTTACAAGGACCGGCATGGCCCGGGTTTGCAATCGAAGGCGTTGGACGCTGGATGAGTAATCGTCAAAAGGACTTCGAGATATGGTCCGACATTGTTCACCTTTTGCCGTCCTGGACATGGGAAACCGATGCGCAGTACCGGCTTTCCCATATCCAGGATACGGTAACCGATGTGACGGGGATGCCCGTCGGGGATCTTCTCGGGTTCATGATCCTTCTGGAGGATTACGCGGATAAATCGGGCACCAACAGCGATCTCTACATCGAAACCCTGCGTCAGCAGAAACCCGTGGAATGCATTGGATATGAACGCGTTCTTCTGACCGGAGAGAAGGCCGTGCTCGTCGACGCGGCGGTGCCGCGCTTCAATTCGGATGGCGCGTTTGAAGGCTATCGGGGTGTGTCGCTCAATCTGTCGGCGGTGCTGCGCCGGACGGAACAAAGCGACAGCCTCGTCGCCTCGCTCAAGAGCCGCGCCGACACGCTTGAGCAGCAACTGACCAAAAGCAACGCGGAACTGAGCGAGTCCAACGCGTTGCTGACCGGTGTGCTCAACGCGATGGGCGACGGGGTCATGGTCACCAGCGGAACGGACCATACCGATCCGAACAACCACATCGTGATGTTCAACCCCGCTTATGTGGCGTTGTTCGGGCTTGACGAGAAGGAGATCACGCCGGGTATGCCGGTCAGCGCCTATCTGGCCCATCTCGCGGCAACGAACCGGTTGGACACATCGAGCAAGACCCTCGAAGAAGTCCGCGATGGATTGGGAAATGGCGACGCGGTCCTGATCCGGATCCCGAAGCTGAACCGGGTCTGCTCGGTGCAGGCGCGCCCCGGTCCGCGCGGGGGGCAGGTGCTGGTGCACAGCGATGTCACCGCGCTTCACAAGCACAATCTCGCCCTGACGGAGGCCCGCGATGCGGCGGAGGCCGCCAACAAGACGAAGTCTGCCTTCCTCGCGACCATGTCGCACGAGATCCGAACTCCGATGAACGGGATTGTCGGCATGACGGAGTTGCTCAGTGAAACCACGCTTGATGGCGAGCAGGCCAGCTACGTCCGCACGATCCGGGACGCCGCGCTGGCGCTGACGGAGCTGATTTCCGATATTCTCGACTTCTCCAAGATCGAAGCGGGCCGGATGGAGCTCCATCCCACCTGTTTCAACTTGCGTGAACTTGCGGCGCAGATCATCGACCTCATGCAAACACTGGCAGACGCCAAAGGGTTGACGCTCTCGCTCGAGGTGGACTCCGCGGTGCCGCCTTCGGTGTTTCTCGATGCGTTGCGCCTACGGCAGATCCTGCTCAACCTTCTTGGTAACGCGGTCAAGTTCACCGATGAGGGCCGGGTGGCCATGAGTGTCTCCCTGCATGGGGCGCGTCTGCGGATCATGGTGTCCGACACTGGCATAGGTATCGCCGCCCCGCAGCTTGACGCGGTCTTCTGTGCCTTCGAGCAGGGGCAGACCGGATCAGAACGGCAGTTTCAGGGCACCGGGCTTGGCCTGTCCATCACGAAGCGGCTGGTCGAAGCCATGGACGGTGCCATCTCGGTGGACTCGACCGTGGGAATGGGAACACGTTTCTGCGTCGAGCTGCCTTTCGAAACGGGGCAGACATCGGTGCCGGAAGAAAGCCCCGTGGTTGTCCCGGTTCTGGATTACACCGATCTGCACATCTTGTTGGTGGAGGACAACATCACCAACCAATTGGTGCTGCGCCGGATGCTCGAACGGGTGGGCATCCGCGTGAGCGTCGCCGATAATGGTCAGGCGGCGCTGAATATCTTTGAGCCGGAGCGGTTTGACCTCGTTTTCATGGATATCTCGATGCCCGTCATGACCGGCCTTGAGGCATGCAAGCGGCTGCGCGCGCGCGAGGCGTCCCATGGCTGGGCGCGCTGTCCGGTGGTGGCGCTGACCGGTAACGCCTTCGAACGCGACCGGTTGGATGCGCTTGAGGCGGGCATGGACGGGTTTCTGACCAAACCGATCCGCCGCGAGGCGCTTTTCTCCGCGATGACCCATCATCTTCACAGGCGCGGCCGCCCGACGGCCGCCGAGTGATCCGTGCCCGCCAACCGTTGCCCGCTCGCCCGGAGAGACCTTGGAGAGACCTTGCTCCGCAAATGCCGAAACGCCGTGCGCGATCGAGCGGACTCTTGGGCAGAACGGGCCGCAAGGGCAGGGGGGCGGGTCGGTCTCCGGCGCGCAACCGTGCCGCTCAGACGCACGCCCGCAGACTCCAAAAACAGAAAAGGGGCGCGCGGTCTCCCGTGCGCCCCCTTATCCTCGAGCCTTCCGGCGTTGCCGATCAGACGAGAACCGCCCCGCTGGTGCCGATTGCGTCCTTGGTCGACGCATCACCCAGCAGCATCTTGTTATGCGGCTCTCCCGACGGGATCATCGGGAAGCAGTTCTCGTGCTTTTCCACGAGGCAATCAAAAATCACCGGACCATCGTAGTTCAGCATCTCCATGATCGCATCATCCAGATCCGCAGGATCGGAGACCATGATGCCCTTCGCCCCAAACGCCTCGGCGAGCTTCACGAAATCGGGCAGCGCCTCGGACCAGCTGTGCGAATAGCGCTCGCCATGCAGAAGCTCCTGCCACTGGCGCACCATGCCGAGCCGCTCGTTGTTGAGGATGAACTGCTTGACCGGCAGGCGATATTGCACCGCGGTGCCCATTTCCTGCATGTTCATCAGCCAGGAGGCTTCTCCGGCCACGTTGATCACCAAGGCATCGGGATGAGCGATCTGCACCCCGATCGAAGCCGGGAAACCATAGCCCATGGTGCCCAGCCCGCCAGATGTCATCCAGCGGTTGGGATCCTCGAAGCCCAGATACTGCGCCGCCCACATCTGGTGCTGCCCGACCTCGGTGCAGATATAGCGGTCGCGATCCTTCGTCAGCGCTTCGAGCCGGGCCAGCGCGTGCTGCGGCTTGATCGACTGCGGTGACGGCTTGAAGCTCAGGCAATCCACCTTGCGCCACTCGTTGATCTGGGTCCACCATTTCGCGATGGCCTCGCGGTTGACCTTGCGGCCGCGCGACTTCCACAGGTGCAGCGCATCCTCCAGAACATGGCCCACATCGCCGATGATCGGATAATCGGTCTTGATGACCTTGTTGATCGAGCTCGGGTCGATGTCGATATGCGCCTTTTTCGAGTTCGGGCTGAACGCATCCAGCCGGCCGGTGATCCGGTCGTCGAAGCGGGCGCCGACATTGATCATGAGATCGCAGCCATGCATCGCGAGATTTGCCTCATAGAGACCATGCATCCCGAGCATGCCCAGCCAGTTCTTTCCCGACGCCGGATAGGCCCCAAGCCCCATGAGCGTCGAGGTGATCGGGAAACCGGTCGCCTCGACAAATTCGCGCAGAAGCTGGCTCGCCGCAGGGCCGGAATTGATGACCCCGCCGCCGGTGTAGAAAACCGGGCGCTCTGCGGTTTCCATCGCCGCAACGAGCTGTTCGATCAGCGCGGGATCGCCCTTGACCACCGGTTGGTAATGGCGCGTGCTGGCCTTGGGCTTGGCCTGATAGCTCGCGGAGGCAAACTGCACGTCCTTGGGGATGTCCACCAGCACCGGGCCAGGCCGGCCAGACGTTGCCACGTGGAACGCCTCGTGGATCGTCGCAGACAAGCGGTCGGTCTCCTTGACCAACCAGTTGTGCTTGGTGCAGGGGCGGGTGATGCCAACCGTGTCGGCCTCCTGGAACGCATCCGAGCCAATCATGAAGGTTGGCACCTGTCCGGTGAGCACAACAATCGGGATCGAGTCCATAAGCGCATCGGTCAGCCCGGTCACCGCATTGGTGGCGCCGGGACCCGAGGTGACAAGCACGACACCGGGCTTGCCGGTGGAGCGGGCATAGCCCTCTGCCGCATGAACCGCGCCCTGTTCGTGGCGGACGAGAATGTGCCGAATCGCGTTCTGCTGGAAGACTTCGTCATAAATCGGTAGCACAGCCCCGCCGGGATAGCCGAATACCGTGTCCACACCCTGCTCGATCAGGGCTTGAACCACCATTTTTGCTCCGGTCATCTGACGTGTCATCGCTGTTCTCCGAATTCGACACTGCGGTTGGCCTGCGTCTGCAAGCGTCGGTTTGTTGGGCGAAATCTCTGGGTATCGGGCATAGCATCGGGCATAAAAAAACCCCCGGTTTTGAGGCGGGGGCGCATGGGGTCCTTTTCAGGATGCCGTTACCGGCCCATGCGCCTTGTTCCTACAATGACCAGTACGAGGTTCATCACGATCTCCATCCTTCGCGCGAGCGACATTATGAGCGGGGGCGGGAGGCGTCAACACTCAACGCCCGAAAAAATCTGTCTCTGGGTGCGTTTTTTCTTTCCGAATGTTTCGTGGGATCGGCGCAAGTGGCAGGGTTTCGCTGAATGCGCAGGCTGCTGTGCATCTGCGCACCATTTGACTGTGGACAGGGCGTCTCGCGCAGTTAAACTGAACCGGACAGTTTATCTACAGGGGGAGCGCCCGATGATCCGAAAACACGGCTCCGATTTCCATATGGGCAAGGCTTTGCTGCTTGCGGCGGCGATCGTGCTGGGACTGTGCGTCGGTCCGGTGCAGGCCGCACAAGACCTGCGAATGACCCTCGAAAACAGGATCTTCCTGGCCGATGTGGCCGGGCAACCGGTGGAGGCCCGCTTTCTCACACAGGGACGTTTGGTGCTCGAAACGCCGACCCGTCAGACTGAAGGGCATTGGTATACGCGCGGCGATCGTCTCTGCCTTGCGCTTCCCAACGGCGAGACCGCGCAGCTCCGGTGTCATGTGCTCGCGCAGATCGATGCCACCACGTTGCAGTCCGATAACGGTGTGACACTGGTTCGGATAGCCGCCGTTCCGCCGCTCTGACATTGCAACATCCAAACGCGCAGACGTGATTTGAACGCGAGTGACGGATCGGTCAAACTGAACTCAAAGCACTTCAACCCCGCAGGAGGTCACCATGACCCGCACTGTGTTTCATAGAGATTTTACCTTGTGCAAGGCGGCTCTTCTTGCAGCCCTGATCGGCGTGGCCGCGTGGATGGGCGATGTCCCGCATGGCAGTTATGGCGTCGCAGAGGAGCGCAGCGCGCCGCAAACCATGCGGATCATTCCCGCTGCGGTCCTGTTTTTCGGGCTGGATTGCGACACGGACAAGACCGGCGTCGCGCTCTGAGCGCCTGATGCCCCGGCAACGGGGTCTGCGCCGCGATCTGCATAGGCGGCGCCCCTTGCCCGTTCAACAGTGCGTCTGCCCTGAGCCTGTCGACCCTGAACCGGTCGTTGTGCTGGCGCCGTTTTCGCTCATGCCGCAACGGTTTAAGCGTGCTGTCTCTCGCGTTCGCCGGCTTCATTCTTTCGGGCCATCCCGTCCGGCGATGAGTCCGGCGCAGGACGCCTCTCTGTCTCGCCGGTCTGCGCTCAGAGATTCGCACCCGTTCCCTGCAACACGCCATGCTCCAGCGCGTAGCGTGTCAGGCCAGCGGTCGAGCTGATCCCGAGCTTGCGTTTGATGTTCTTGCGATGTGTTTCCACCGTGCGCACGGAGATCGACAGCGCGAGCGCGACTTCCTTGTTGGACTTGCCCTGCGCCAGCTGCAACAGAACGGTCTGTTCGCGCGTGGTAAGCGCTTCGCCTGCCTGCCGGGTGGGCGGCGAGAGCGCCCCTTCCGCCCCGGTGCAGAGATACCGGCCGCCGGACATGACCGTGTCGATGGCCGCCTTGATCTCGTCGGTCGGCACGTCCTTGAGCACATAGCCCCGCGCGCCATGGTTCAGGGCCGTGGTGATGTATTCCGGCGAATCATGCATCGAAAACACGAGGATACGTGTTTCGGGATGCTCTTCGAGGATCAGTTCGGTGGCGGAAAGCCCGCCCACGCCGGGCATGTTGAGATCCATCAGGATCACGTCCGGCCGCAGTTCCGAGACCTTGTCGATCACTTGCTGCCCATCCGACAGCGTCGCCACCACCTCGAGGTCGTCATAGCTTTCAAGAATGGCTTCGATGCCTTCGGCCACCATCGGATGGTCGTCGACGACCACAACACGGATGGCCGGGTTTTGGTGTGTCATGCCTGCACCTGCGTTCGGATTGTCTGGCCGCCATCTTCGGGTGGCAGCATATGTGTAAGCGGCACCTGTGCTTCGATCACCGTGCCCGAGCGCGAGGACAGCACGCGCAGCGTGCCGCCAAGCTGGTCCATGCGTTCCTGCATGTTGCGCAGCCCGATCCCGGCCCGCGCGTCGCGCGAGCGGTCTGACATGCCGCGCCCGTCATCGGCAATGCGCAAGGTCGCGCCGGCGCGATGGCCGCGCAGGTCGATATCGACACGGGTTGCGCCCGCGTGACGCTCCACATTGGTGAGCGCTTCCTGCGCGATGCGATACAGCGCAATCTTGGCGTCCTGATCGAGCCGGTTGCGGAACACAACCGTGTCGAACCGCGTCTCGATCTGGGTGCGCGACTGAAAATCGTCGGCCAGCGCCTTGATCGCGGGACCAAGGCCCAGATCGTCGAGCACGCCGGGGCGCAGGTCGCGGCTGATCCGCCGCACCTCGTTGATGGCCTCGCCGAGGTGGTCGATCCCGCGTGTCAGCGTCTCCTCGGCGCGCTCATCCCCGCTCGCGACCCTGCGCCGGGTGATGTCGAGCGCATATTTCACGCCAACGAGGATCTGGCTGATCCCGTCATGCAATTCGCGGGCCACGCGCCCGCGCTCTTCTTCCTGCGCATCGAAAACCCGCTGCGTGAGCAGCTTGAGCTTGGCATCCGCCAGCCGGCGCTCGCGGATGTTGAGGAAAAGGCCCGAGCAGAAGACCAGCAGCAAGGCCGCCAGCGTGATCACACCGATATAGAGGAATGTGCGTTGCACCCGCGCTTCCACATCGGCACGCGCAGCCGCCACGGTTTCGAGAATATCGTCGATGAACACCCCCGTGCCCACCGCCCATCGCCAGGAGGGCAGGGAGGTCACATAGGTGATCATCCGCGCCTCTTCTCCGGTCGATGGTTTGGGCCAGAGATGCTCCACATAGCCCGCGCCCGACCGCGCCGTGAAAATGAATTCCTGCACCACGGGTGTGCCTTCGGCATCGCGGAGATCCCACCAGTTTTCATTGATCATATGGGTCTGGCGCGGTGACACGAGGTTTGTGCCCTCGTAGTCATACACAAAAAAGAACCCCTCATCGCCATAGATCATGGCGGAGAAAATCTGCATGACCTGGTCCTTGGCGTCTTCGTCATCCGGCGCGGCGGACCCGTAGACGAAGTAGAACCCGTTGCGCGCTTGCGTCACGTAGTTGCGCAGCTCGCTCTTCTTGGCTTCGATCAGCTGGGTTTCGAGGCCCCGGATTTCGCGTTCTGCCAATGCACGGGATTGCGCGGCCACCAACACGGCAATGGCCGAAACCGCCAGCACCAGCGGCAGCGAGGCGAGCAGAAACAGTTTCTGCCCATAGGAAAGGGGCAATCGGGGCCAATGCACAGGCATAAGGCAAGCTTATGCCCAGTGCCGTGCAACTGTGCAATCGGATGCTGCGTCGCATCATGGCGTCGAGGGGGTCAAGGCCGATTGGCCGCGACCGTGCGAGGCGGTGCCTGCGGCCCTGCGTTGCGCGACCCAAAGCGTGACCCACGCGTAGTGCCGCTCTACACACTCGGCGCCGCTTGGCATGCCGTCCCGCCTGGCACACCCGCCCGCTGTCCGGGCGCCGGCCCCGCTCGCACACCGTCGCCACGCGATTCAGGACGGGCAGCGACGCCCGCTAGTGCACCACATCCGCACCCCGTCCCTCCGGGGGGGGGCCCACGACGCACCCGGCCCACGCCGCACCCGGCCCGCGCCGCACCCGGCCCCTGGCCGTCAACCGGCATCCCGGTCTGGCCCCTTTGTTTGCGGCGGCCCGCGCCCTATCTCGCTCAGGAACGGGAAACGGGGTGTTTCCAGCCACAGGTGGGGGTTGGCGCTCTCTCCGAGGCTTGATACCGTGACCCCAACGCCACTCTGGGATCCGCTTGATGCGCCACTCATTGCCCCTTGCGCCGCAGTTCTACGTGACTGCGCCACAGCCTTGTCCCTATCTCGAGGGCCGTATGGAGCGGAAGCTCTTCACGGCGCTTCAGGGCGACAATGCCCAGCCCCTCAATGACAGCCTGTCCAAGCAGGGCTTCCGCCGCTCGCAGAACGTGCTCTACCGGCCGTCCTGTTCCGATTGCGCGGCCTGCATGTCCGCGCGGATCGTCGCGGCGGATTTCAAACCGTCCAAGAGCCAACGCCGCACCAACCGGCGCAATGCGGACCTCGTGCGCCGGGTCTCCAGCCCATGGGCGACAGAAGATCAATACGATCTGTTCCGCCGTTATCTGGACGCACGCCACGCGACCGGGGGCATGGCGGATATGGACGTGTTCGAATTCGCGGCCATGATCGAGGAAACCCCGATCCGCAGTCGCGTGATCGAATATTCCGATGCGAAAACCGGCGATCTGGTCGCTGTCTGCCTGACCGACATGCTCGATGACGGGCTGTCTATGGTGTACAGCTTTTACGATCCGACCCGTGAAAAAGCATCGCTGGGCACCTGGATGATCCTCGATCACGTGGATATCGCGCGCCAGAGCGGGCTGCCCTATGTCTATCTCGGCTACTGGGTGCCCGGAAGCGACAAGATGGGCTACAAGGCCCAGTTCGACGCGCTCGAGGTGCACCGCGCGGGCCAATGGGAACGCCTCCGCGCGCCGGAAGCCTACGAGGCGGAAATGCACCCGCTCTCCACCGATCCGATTGCCGAACAGGTCGCCAATATCTCCTTGCCGGGCAGCACACGGGTCTGATCCCTCTTACGACTTGGCACGACACGGCACGACACGGTGCATAAGGCGTGAAGCCACCGGGTTCTCCGGCGGGGGTGGGACCGTGTCTTCACCCTGTTGCGGGGATGCGCGCATGGTGAAGGCAGCCACCGGCGTGGTGCAAAGGCTGGCATGCCGTCGAGGATCGGATGGACAGTATTGAGAGGCCGGGCTGCGGCCTGTCCCCGCCAACCGGACCGCGGCAGCGTTGAACGCGAATCACGTGAGACCAGTCCTACGCGTCGTCTAGCGGCCACATAGCCAGATCGCCCCGCCAAGCGTGGCGCCGCCGCGCGCCGCCGCCGCCCCTCGCAAGGACCACGCAAACACCGAAAGGCCAGCACGCCAACAGAACCCGGTGCCCCGGCACAGGCGGGACCGTGCACCGCGGGGCGCGAGGGCAGGTGACGCCGGGCGCGGTTTTCGGACCCTTTGCAGAACGACCGGCGGGCTTGTGCGTGGCGACAGAGCGTCAGGGAGCGCCCGCGACGGATCAAGAGACAGGCACCGCAACACGCGCCGCGGGTCCCTTGGCTGGCACCCCGGCCATGTCTTGGCGCGCGCCGCCGCACTCCGCGCCGCCGCTCTTTCCGCGCCTCAACCAGCAAGACCGGCCACAGTCCTGCAACGGAAAACGCCCGCCCCGGAAAGTCCGGAACGGGCGGTTTGGGAGGCGTCTCGCCCCAGTATCCGCGCTCGCGTCAGGGGATCAGATCAGGGATGATCGTGACGATCCCCGGGAAGAACCACAGCAGCGCCAGACCAAAGACCTGGATCAGCACGAAGGGGATCACACCGCGATAGATATGCCCGGTCGTGACTTCCTTCGGTGCAACCCCGCGCAGATAGAACAGCGCAAAGCCGAAGGGCGGGGTCAGGAACGAGGTTTGCAGGTTCACCGCGATCATGATGGTCACCCATTTCGGATCGAAATGCGCGCCGTAGATCACCGGTCCGACAATCGGCACCACGATGTAGATGATCTCGAGGAAGTCGAGCACGAAGCCGAGGATGAAGAGGATGATCATCACGATGATGAAGGCCGTCGCCGGATCCTCGAAGCTGCGCAGGAACTGCTGGATGTAATGCTCTCCGCCGAAGGAGATCACCACGAGGTTCAGCAATTGCGACGCGATGAGGATGGTAAAAACCATGCTCGTCACCTTGGCCGTCTCCCGCACAGCCGGCGTCAGCACGCCGGAGCGATACAGAACCCAGCAGGAGAACAGCAGCCCGAACAGCGCGTAGAGATACAGGGCATTGGCGAAGGCAAAGGCGGCCCAGCTTTCCGCCGAAACGGTCTCCGTGTTGATGCGCAGATCGAAGTTGATTCCGACGAGAATCAGCAGCACCACCGCGAGGGTCGACCAGATGATCACCTTCGGGCTGCGGTCTTCGTCCTTCAGCTTGCGGTAGGCGGCGAGCATGATGGCGCCCGCTGCGCCGAGCGCGGCGGCCGGTGTCGGGTTGGTGATGCCGCCCAGGATGGAGCCCAGCACCGCAACGATGAGGATCAGCGGCGGGAACACCACACGCAGCAACTCGTTCTGCGCCAGACGCAGCATGGCGTGATAGCAGCCATAGAGCGTCAATGCCCAGGGAAGCGCCATGGCCAGCACCGTCGCCGACGAGGAGGAGAGCGGTCCGATGAAGAGCGTATCCACGATCAGGCCAAGCACGATCCCGCCCGCACCGATCATCAGCGGCGTCGGGTCGGACGAGGGCGAGATGCCCCGCGCAATCGACAGGATTAGACCAAAGATCACCGCGAGGATGGCCAGCCCGGTCCCGATGGGGGCCGCATCGGCCACCGCCTGCTCGCGCAGGTCGGAGATTTCATCATCCGTGCGGCGTGTGCTTTCCTGTGCGCCGCCGGCGCTGTCGATGGCCTGTTGCTCGGCCACCGCCGCGTCCCAGGCCTCCTGTCCATGAAGCTCGATCATCGCTTGCTGGCAAGGCTCGTCCACATTCGTCCGCAAGGAGGCGGATTCCCCCACGTCCGAGAAGCTCGAAATCGTGGTGGACTGGCTGCCGACGATGTTGACCTGTGCAAACAGCATCGTGCCCGCGATCAGCGCAATCGGCACACCCAGATACCAGGTGAAGGCCTCGCCACGGGTGACCGGCTCGTTATTGGCACTGCCCAATTCCACGGCCGGAGCCTTGGAGGGGTTCAACATGGCAAAGCCGAACGCATAGGCCGCATAGAGACCGGCAAGCAGAATACCGGGCAGCAATGCCGCCTGGAACAGCGTGCCAACCGACAGAACCGCCGGTTCGCCAAGATAGGTCAGCGCGTCGGTGCACCCGGCAAGCTGTGCGCGGCTTTCCTGCGCGGAGGAGTAGAGGTCGCCCGCCAGCGTGCCCAGCAGGACGATCACGATCGAGGGCGGAATGATCTGGCCGAGCGTGCCCGAGGCCGCGATCACACCGGTCGCCAATTCCGGCGAATAGTTGTTGCGCAGCATGGTCGGCAGGGCCAGCAGCCCCATGGTCACCACGGTCGCGCCGACGATGCCCGTCGAGGCGGCGAGGAACGCACCCACAACGACGATGGACACCGCAAGACCGCCGGGCAGGGGGCCAAAGACCCGCGCCATGGTGGTCAGCAGGTCATTGGCGATCTTGGAGCGTTCGAGCACGATCCCCATGAGAACGAACATCAGGACCGCAAGCAGCGTCTCGATGCTCTGACCGGCGATCACCCGTTCGTTGATCCGGTTCGTGATGCCCGCGATCACCCGCTTGAGCGCGTCCTGCGCGCTGCCGTCGGGGAAGATCGACTCCGTCGCCACCCTTGGCAGATCCGGATGCGTAAAGACCGATATCCCCTTGGCCGGTATACCGCTGGCAACCAGCGCATTATAGGCCTCCGAGCCTGTATCGATGGCCTGGTGTATGAGCAGTCCCGCGCTGTCGAGCGCGGCAATCACGCCAAAGCTCAGAACGCCCGCGCCGCCGATGGCAAAGGCCACCGGGAAGCCCGACAGAATGGCCGAGAAGAGCAGCAAGAATACGATGATCAGGCCGATCTCGACGCCGTCTAGTCCGAATATCATGTGTCCTGCCCCTTAGAATTCCGCGTGATCGTAGGGTTCTTCACCCTGCTCGAGCACGTCCTTGTCGAGATATTTGCCTTCGGATTCGGGGCCTTCCTTCCATTCAAGATACGAGCGGTAGAAGAACGCCCAGGCATGGATGAAGATCATGCCAACCATGACGATCATCAGGATCTTGAAGAGGAAATACCCGGTGAAGCCGTTGGGCGAGAAGCCGATGGTTTCCACGTTCCAGCGCACCGCGCGCGCCTTGAGCGCCAGCCGTTCGATCGGATCGGTCGGTGCCACTGGTGGCACGATGAGCGAGCGCCACATGAAAAACCATGTGTACATCCACACAAGCGTGGCCACAGGCAGCATAAAGACAAGGCTGCCGAACATGTCGATGGCGCGCTTGGTCCGGAACTTGACCGCCGAGTACACGAGATCGACACGGACATGGCCGCCCTGCACGAATGTGTAGGTCAGGCACAGGCAGACCACCATGGCATTGTAGAGCTTGAGCTCTTCGGCAAACCAGGAAATGTCGAACTGGAGCGGGATGCCGAACCCGATGGAGATGTCCGGCCGGGTGAAGATCCGCTGCATCAGCACAATGATCACCTGTTGCAGCACCATCAGCAGGCCCGCCCAGGCAAAGAAACGGCCCACGGTGTTGGCGAAGCCTTCCAGCGCCCGCACGACGCCCCAGAGGAACTCGTTGCGCCAGACACCGACGATGAAGATCGCGAGGAAGGTGACAATGACCGCAAAGAAGAACTCAACCGACGCGCCGTAATAGACGAACATCATCAGCGACGTCTTGTCTTCGGTCGTGTTGTTCCAGGTCAGCCAGTCCAGCCAGCTTGCCGGATGCGTGATCGCATAACCGATATTGTAAAAGGAAAGCGCCAGATTCTCCAGGATCCACAGGATCCAGCCGAACAGGCCTGTTGCGCCGTCTTCTTCCATAGTCTGTCCCCCCAGAGCCGCGGGGCTCATGCGCACGGGTCAGGTCCGTCGCACAGAGCTCAAGGCATCCGTCGTCACGTCAGAGAGCCCCTGCGATCCAGGGGCCCTCCGGGTTTTCTAGCATTGTATGGCTTAGCCGCCCAGCACACGCACGCGCTGTTCGATGTAGTAGCCGTCCGACTTCTGAATCCAGGACGCGGACTGCGCGAGGCTGGCTTCGAAGCTGTTGCGGATCTTGGCGAACAGCTCGTCGTTCATGTTTTCGTCCATGACTTCCTTGGAGGCCGCGCCGAACGCGTCCCACACGTCGTCGGAGAACTGGAGCGTCTTGACACCCTGGCTCTGCAGGCGGGCGAGCGCGGCACCGTTATTGGCCAGCGTCTCGGACAGCTGCAGATGCGTGGTCGCCATGGAGGCGTAGCGCAGGATCGCCTTGTGCGTGTCGGACAGCTCGTTCCAGACGTCGAGGTTGATCGAGGAGGCCAGTGCCGAGCCCGGCTCGTGGAAACCGGCGGTGTAGTAGACCTTCGCCACTTCCTGGAAGCCGGCGCGCTCGTCGGCCATCGGGCCAACCCACTCCAGACCGTCCAGAGCACCGGAGGACAGCGCCTGGTAGAGTTCGCCGCCGGGGATGTTCTGCACCGAGGCGCCCATCTTCCCGAGCACCTGGCCACCGAGGCCCGGCATGCGGAATTTCAGGCCGTTGAAGTCGTCTGCAGAGGTGATCTCGTTGCGGAACCAGCCACCGGACTGCGAGCCGGAGTTGCCTGCCAGCATGCCCTTGAGGTTGAAGATCTGGCCCAGCTCGTCATGCAGGGCTTCGCCGCCGCCATGGTAGTACCAGTTGGTCACTTCCTGCGCGGTGCCGCCAAACGGCACGGCGGTGAAATAGGCATAACCCGGGTGCTGACCGATGAAGTAGTAGTCAGCCGAGTGATAGAGGTCCGCCTGGCCCGAGGACACCGCGTCAAACACTTCAAACGCGCCGACAAGCTCGCCCGGAGCTTTCTTGTCGATGGTGAGCGAGCCGCCGGACAGCTCATCGACCATGGTGTTGAAATAGGTTGCCGCGTCGTCGAGAACCGCGAAACCGCGCGGCCACGAGGTGACCATTGTGAGCGTGCGCGTGCCCTGTGCCAGCGCCGGAGCGGCGAGACCGGATGCAGCGGCAGCACCTGCGCCGACTGTGGACGCTTTCAGAAATGAACGACGATCCATGTTTTTCCTCCCGTTGGATAGATGCAGACCAGCGCCCCTCGCGCTGCCCTGCGGATCGGTTACGTTCGGCCACCCTAGAAGCGGCGCGCCGCAAGGGAAATACCCACCATTACGGAGATGGGCCGCATTTCCGCCAAAAAATGCGCCAAGAAGCCGGTCTTTCGGGCGGATTGGAGGCGCCCGGCGGAGCCTGTGTGCAGGCTGGCCTGCTCTTCGGCCGGTTCCGGCCGCCTCGCGAAAGCCCGACTCGCCGATCTGCATGCCGTGCGATTGGATTGGCCGGAACGACAAAACCCCGGAGCGGGTGCTCCGGGGCGATCGGTTGGGGAGGGGCCCGTCCTGACGGGCTGGCGGTTTTCGGACCGGTCTCTGGATGCGATCGCGCTTTCAGTGCGAGCCGCAACGCGGATCCTGCGTGATGGGCGCGTGCGCTGTTTGATGCCGGCGGCGCTTGGGCGCTTTGCCCCTGTTGGGGGGGGGGCGGCTCAGCGCCCCGTCCTTCATGCGCGGCGGTTCAGCGCCCCTTCCACTAGGCGCGGCGATTCAGCGCCCCATTATTCATGCGCGGCGGTTCAGCGCCACGGTGCCAAGAAACATGTCCACGAGGTTCTGGCCGCGCGGGTTGGTGAACATGAACCCGATGGACACAAGCTGCAGGAGAAAGGTCGACATCAGCACCGTATATCCCAACGTGTGCAGAAAAGCCTGCTGCCCGTCGAGGCGGTGACCGTCGAGGTTGCGCAGCTCGATTGCCATCAGGCGCATGCCCCATGTGGCCGATCCGGAGGACAGCGTCATCCAGCGATAAAAGAAGCCGACCACAAAGAACAGGAAGGGCAGGAAAAAGACCCCGATGAAAGCGGTCATCACCAGCACCGGGATGACCAGAGCCATGATGACGACGAAATCCACGACCCAGGCGAGGCCGCGCTTGATGATCACGCCATCGTAAAAGCCGTGCTGGCGCTCGGGATCGGGCAGGTGGGAAAAAATGTTTGCGCCGGACGTCATGGGGGCCTCTCGTTGCTTGTCCGCCTGAGCGGGATAGGGGGGGGGTGTCTCGTCTCTGCGGCCCCGGTGCCGGGGCCGCGGTGGTCTCGATCCGAACCGTGGCTCGGACCCTGTGTATCATGGGCCACGCCTGCAGCCCAGATCGGTCAGGCGGCCTGGCCGTCGCCATCCGTGCGCGAGGCATCCTTTGCGGCCTCTGCGCGGCGGCGATCCTGGTCATCCATGAACTGGTCGAACTCGGCCTTGTCCTTGGCTTCCCGCAGACGCTGGAGGAAAGCCTCGAACGCGTCCTGCTCATCCTGAAGGCGGCGCAGCGTCTCGGCCTTGTAGGCGTCAAAGGCGTTGTTGCCGCTGGGCCGCATCGTGGTCATGGCCGCGTGGCGGAAGGACCGGTTGTGACGGCTGCTGCAGGATTTCGAAAACATGCGTTTACTCCAGATCATGTAGGCAAGAAGGGCCAGACCGACCGGCCAGAAGAAGACAAATCCCAACACCATGGCGGCGATCCATGCGCCTTTTCCGCGCTGATCGAGCCAGGCTTCGCTGCGGGCGAACCAGGACTGACGCGCCGGGCCGGACGTGTCGTATGTTGCGGTATCGGTGGCGAAACTCATGGGGGTCACTTTCTTTGTCTGATCGGTTTCGGTTGGATGTGAATGCGTTTCACATTACAACAGATCAGCATTGCGTGACCTCAGTTCAAGACGCTATGTGAAGGTTTTTTACATTTTTCGCGTAACGCTCTGACAGAGCTGGATAAATATTGGAACTTGCGGGCCACTCAACAGCCGCATGACCACGCCGAACAGCGCCTCGCCGCGCCTCAAACAGCGAAATCCGCCGCCTGCGCCCCGGTCAGCGCCTGCAACCGAAGCGGGTCAATCCCGAACACGTGACGTGGCGTGCCCGCCGCCGCCCAGACCCGGTCGAAGTCCAGCAGCCTCGGGTCGATCCACGCGCGGACCGGCGTGAGATGACCAACCGGAGACACGCCGCCAATGGCAAAACCGGTCTGCGCCCGCACAAGCGCCGCATCCGCGCGGATCAGCGTCTCACCCACCACGCCAGCCGCCCTGACAGGGTCGACCTGTCTGCCGCCTGCGGTGAGCAAAAGCACCGCGTCGCCGGTGGTTTCGGTGCCAAAGATCATCGACTTGGCAATCTGGTCCAGCGCACAGCCGACGCTTCGCGCGGCATCCGCCGCGGTGCGCGCGTCTCCCACGTCCTCGATTTGCGGGTCGAGACCGGCCGCGATCAGGGCGGATTTCACACGGTTCATACTCTTGCTCATGGGCCAAAGTCCTGCACCGGCCCGGTCCTCAAGGCAAGACGGGATTGCGCTTGGCCGGAAGTTCTGGCCATCTCCGCACATGACGCTTGCAGACCGCATCACCCGCATGCCCCGCGCCCATGAGCCCGAACTCGGCCTCGAAACGCGCGCCGCCGCCCCCTGGGCCGATGGGCCGCTGGCCGACCTTCTTGAAGGGGTCGGCGGGTCGAGCCCCTATCTCAAGTCGCTCATCACCAAGGAAAGCGCCTGGCTCGAAGCGGCCAGCGACGATCCCGATGCCGCCTTCGCCGCGATTGTCCCGGGTCTTGCGGAGGCCGAAGACCTGCCCGTTGCCCTGCGTCAGGCCAAGCGGCGGGTGGCGCTGATCACCGCGCTGTGCGATCTGGCCGGGATCTGGCCGCTGGAAACCGTGACCGGCCATCTCACCCATTTCGCCGACAACGCCACCGATCAGGCGCTGCGCGGCGCCATCGCCCGCGAGATCCGGCGCGGCAAGATCCCCGGTGCCACGCCCGACGATCTCGACAGCGCCGCCGGCATGGTGGTGCTGGCCATGGGCAAGATGGGAGCCGGGGAGTTGAACTACTCCTCCGATATCGACCTGATCTGCCTGTTTGACGAAAGCCGCTTCGACCGCGACGCCTTCCACGAGGCCCGCAGCGCCTTTGTCCGGGCCACCCGCACCATGGCCGCCACCCTCAGCGATCTGACCGGCGACGGCTATGTGTTCCGCACCGACCTGCGCCTGCGGCCCGATCCGGCGGTCACCCCGGTCTGCATGGCGATGGAGGCGGCAGAACGCTACTACGAAAGCCTCGGACGCACATGGGAGCGCGCCGCCTATATCAAGGCCCGGCCCGCCGCCGGGGACATCGCCGCCGGGACGCGGTTCCTCGACAGTCTCACCCCGTTCGTCTGGCGCAAGCATCTCGACTTCGCCGCGATTCAGGATGCCCATGACATGCGCCTCCGGATCCGCGACGCCAAGGGCTATCACGGGCCGATCGACCTGCCGGGCCACGACATGAAACTCGGGCGCGGCGGCATCCGCGAGATCGAGTTCTTTACCCAGACCCGCCAGCTCATTGCCGGCGGGCGCGATCCGGGGTTGCGTGCGCGTGGCACGGTGCCCGGTCTCGACGCGCTTGCGGGCGGCGGCTGGGTGCCGCGCGACGTGGCCGACCGGCTCGCGGCCCATTACCGCGCCCACCGTCTCGTGGAGCACCGGGTCCAGATGGTCGGCGATGCCCAGACGCATGCGCTGCCCAAAAGCGCCGCCGGGTTCGAGCGGCTGGCCTGTCTCATGGCGACGGATGTGGCGTCCCTGCGCGCCGGGCTCAAGGAGCGACTGGAGGACGTGCATCACCTGACGGAAGGGTTCTTCGCGCCGGACGGGGGCGTGAAACGCGCCGGAAAGGACGCTCTTGCGCCCGAAGGCACCGCCACCGGGGACGACCTGCCCGACAGTCTGCGCAACAGCGATATCCCCGCGCGCTGGCCCAGCTACGCGGCGCTGCGCTCGGATCGGGCGCAGGCGCTGTTCAACCGTCTGCGCCCCGTCATCCTGTCCAAACTGGCGCGCGCCGCAAAGCCCGACGAGGCGCTGATGGCCTTTGACAGCTTTCTCGCCGGGCTGCCCGCCGGGGTGCAGCTCTTTTCGCTGTTTCATGCCAATCCGCAGTTGATCGACCTGCTGGTCGATATCACCGCCACCTCGCCGGACCTTGCGAAATACCTTGCGCGGAATGCGCAGGTGTTCGACGCGGTGATCGGCGGGGATTTCTTTGCGCCCTGGCCCGGGCGCGACCGGCTGCGCCGCGATCTGGCCGATGCGCTGGACCACGAGAGCGATTACGAACGTCAGCTCGACCGCGCCCGCCGCTGGGGCAAGGAATGGCATTTCCGCGTCGGCGTGCATTTCCTGCGCGGTCTGATCGACGCCGAGGAGGCCGGCGCCGCCTATGCCGATCTCGCCGAAGCCACACTCGCGGCGCTCTGGCCGGTGGTGCAACGCGAATTCGGGCGCAAGCACGGCGCACCGCCGGGCCGTGGCGCCGTGGTGGTCGGCATGGGATCGCTCGGGGTTCGGCGGCTCAACACCCGGTCGGATCTCGACGTGATCGTGATCTACGACGCCGACGGGGTGGAAACTTCAGACGGGCGCCGCCCTTTGCCTGCGCGCACCTATTACGCGCGCCTCACGCAGGCGCTGGTCACCGCCATGACCGCGCCGATGGCTGAGGGGCGGCTCTACGAGGTCGACATGCGCTTGCGCCCCTCCGGCAATCAGGGGCCGGTGGCCACCTCCTGGGCCGCGTTCCAGGCCTATCAGCGCGAAGAAGCCTGGGTCTGGGAGCATCTCGCCTTGACCCGCGCCCGGGTCGTGGCGGGGCCCGCGGCGCTGGGGGCCGATGTGGAGGCGTTCCGCGCCGAGCTCCTGTCGGAGCCGCGCGCGGCCGCAGAGGTGCTGGCGGCAGTGGCGGATATGCGGGCCCGCATTGCCGGTGCCAAGGGCCGTGGTGGGCCGTGGGAGGCCAAGCTCGGGGCAGGGCGCCTTCAGGAGGTCGAATTGCTCGGACAGGCCGCGGCGCTGATCTCCGGCCGTCCGCTCCGGCAGACCCGCCGCGCGCTGCGTGCCGCCGATTGGCTGGATGTCGGCCAGAAAGAGGCCGTGATCGCCGCGGATCGCCTCTTTTCCACGCTGCATCTCGCCGCACGGCTGGTCAGCGAAGGGCCGCTCGACCCCGAAACGCTGGGGGCTGGCGGGTGCGCGTTTCTGTGCCGGGCGACCGGCGCCGGGGGGATTGCGGAGCTTGAGTCAACATTGGAAAACACCGCCGCCGCGGCCGCAGAGGTGCTCGACGCGGTGCTTCCGTCAACTGGAGACGCAGCATGATCAAGGGCGATGAGACTGACCCCAAGGGCCTGATCCGGGAGGCTTACCGCATCGAGGGGATCACCGAAGGCGAATGCCGCTCGATTTTCCTCGACTGGGCGCTGTCGCTGCCCGACGGCACCGATAGCCGCGCGCTGATCACCCCGTTGCTTGCGCGGTACGACCTGCCCGATCATCCCATGAGCAAGGTGCTGCGCGACGGGCAGGCCGCGGCGTCGCACCCGAAACGCCGCGGTGGATGGCGCAGTCGCGAGCGCCCCGAGGGCTGAGGCCAGCGCGCAAAAGGCCCGCTCCAAAATCCCCGGACCCCGCGGCCCGGGGAGACCGGCCTTGCCCGCCTTTGGCGGACTTAGCGCGTCACCGGAAGCGCCGCCGCCTCGCGGGCCAGCGCTTCGATGCCGGCCCAATCGCCCGCCGCCATTTTGTCCTTGGGGGCGACCCAGCTGCCGCCGACACAGAGCGTGTTGGGCAGGCCGAGATAGACCGGCGCATTGCTCAGCGATACACCGCCCGTCGGGCAGAATCGCACCTGCGGGATCGGGGCGCCGATGGCCTTCAGGGCCGGTGCGCCGCCATTGGCTTCAGCCGGAAAGAACTTCTGCACCGTGTAGCCGCGCTCCAGCAACCGCATCGCCTCCGACGCGGTCGCAGCACCAGGCAGGAGCGGCAGGTCGGCGCCCTCGCAGGCGTCCAGCAGGTGGTCGGTCGCGCCCGGCGACACGCCGAACCGCGCGCCCGCGTCCACTGCACGGCTCACGTCCTGCGGCGTCAGCAAGGTGCCCGCCCCAACGATGCCGCCTTCGACCTTGGCCATCTCGGAAATCGCGTCGAGTGCTTCCGGGGTGCGCAAGGTCACCTCCAGCACCGGCAATCCACCGGCCACAAGCGCTTCGGCCAGCGGGCGGGCCAGCGAGACGTCATCGATCACCAGAACCGGGATCACAGGGGCAAGCCGACAGAGCTTTTCGCTCTCCTGGCTGGCAATGTCGGGGGTCATCATGGGCGGGGCTCCATTTGTCTGAAAGCGAAGTCTGGCATGTCTCCGGTGCGGCGGGCGCTCTGGCGGGTCATACGACGACACCCGCGCCTGACGAGGCCAGCCCGACATTGGCGCGGAACGCCGCGAAGAGTTCACGACCAACCCCATGCCCATTGCCGGACAGGTCCGCCGTCACCGGGCTGCGGGCATCGAAATCTTCTGCAAGACAGGCAATCGTGCCGGCCTTTGCATCGACACGCACCATATCACCGTCGCGCACACGCGCCAGTGGCCCGCCATCCGCGGCTTCCGGACAGACGTGGATCGCCGACGGCACCTTGCCGGACGCGCCGGACATGCGCCCATCGGTGACCAGCGCCACCTTGAGACCGCGATCCTGAAGCACCGCCAGCGTCGGCGTGAGCGAGTGCAACTCGGGCATGCCGTTGGATTTGGGGCCCTGGAACCGCACAACGATCACCGTATCGGAGGTGAACTCGCCCGCCTTGAAGGCGGTTTTCACGTCTTCCTGATCGTGGAACACGCGGGCCGGGGCCTCGATCACGTGGCGCGACGGATCCACCGCCGAGGTTTTCATCATCCCGTGACCCAGATTGCCGTGCAACTGGCGCAAGCCGCCCGTCGGCTGGAACGGGTTCGTGGCCGGGCGCAGGATCTTCTCGTTCTCGGATTTGCGCGGCGCATCCTCATAGACGACTTCGCCGTTCTTGAGCTTCGGCTCCAGCGCATAGCGCGCCAACCCGTCGCCGCCCACCGTCGTCACATCGTCATGCAGAAGCCCGGCCTCCAGCAACTCGCCGATCATGTATTGCAGGCCGCCCGCGGCGTGGAAGTGGTTCACATCCGCAAGCCCGTTGGGATAGACCTTCGCCATCAGCGGCGTCACCGAGGAGATGTCGTCGAAATCCTCCAGCGCGAGGTCGATCCCCGCCGCGCGCGCCATCGCCGGCAGGTGCAGCACGAGGTTGGTCGAGCCCCCCGTCGCCATCAGGCCGACGATGCCGTTCACAAAGGCCTTGGCGTCGAGGATGTCGCAAACCGGGCGGTAATCATTGCCAAGCGCCGTGATCTCCAGAGCCCGTGTCGCGGCCGCCGTGGTCAGCGCCTCGCGCAGCGGGGTGCCGGGATTGACAAAGCTCGCACCCGGCAGGTGCAGCCCCATGAACTCCATCAGCATCTGGTTGGAATTGGCGGTGCCATAGAAGGTGCAGGTGCCGGGGCTGTGATACGAGGCCATCTCGGCCTCCATCAGCTTGTCCCGGCCGACTTCTCCGGCGGCGAATTGCTGGCGCACCTTCGCCTTCTCGTCATTGGGCAGGCCAGACACCATTGGTCCGGCGGGCACGAACAGGCCGGGAATGTAGCCGAAGGTGGCCGCCGCGATCACCAGCCCGGGCACGATCTTGTCACACACGCCAAGATACAGCGCGCTGTCAAAGGTGTTGTGGCTGAGGCCAACCCCGGCCGCCAGCGCGATCACATCGCGCGAGAACAGCGACAGTTCCATGCCGACCTGGCCCTGGGTCACACCGTCGCACATGGCCGGAACCCCGCCCGCGACCTGTGCCGTGCCGCCCGCGTTCCGCGCGGCGGCGCGGATGATGTCGGGGTATTTTTCAAAGGGCTGATGCGCCGAAAGCATGTCGTTATAGGCGGTCACGATCCCGATATTGGGCGCGCGGTGGCCTGCAAGGCTGTCCTTGTCCCCACCCATCGCGGCATAGGCATGGGCCTGGTTGCCACAGCTGAGATGCGCCCGGCGCGGGCCTTCCTCCGCGGCGCGGCGCATGCGGTCGAGATAGGTCGCGCGACGTTCGGCGGAGCGCGCCTCGATCCGTGCAGTCACCTTGGCAATCGTATCGTTCATGGATCCGGTCCCGGCCATGGGGTCCTCCCAGCTAAGCGTGATCATAAACCGGCGCGCAGCGGTCGCGCCCGTGTTTGGCCGTGCTCTACCGTAGTTAGCGCTAACAGTAAAGGGGGTAAGGCGTGGTAAACCGGGTGCGTCTCGGCGCGACAAGGCAGGGGCGCGGTAACGCGTCAGGCGGGCGTGTCGAGCGTGGCGCCGGGCAGGGGCCGGCACAATCGGCGACGCAGCCACCGCGCGCGGTGCCGCCGGTCGGGGGAGGCGCGATGGGCTTGCCGGGCGCCGGTGCCATGGCGGGGGCGGGCGCCCCGGTCCGCGACGGCGATCAGCCGGTGCTTTCCACCCGGGGCCGGGCACGCTAAAGCGGGGCCATGACAGAGCATGACACCGCCGACGCGCGGCCCGCGATCCGCCTGAAGCCCAAAGCCAATGTCCGTGCCATCCGGCGCGGCGCGCCTTGGGTCTTTGACAACGAACTGGTGCTGGACCGGCGGACCAAGAAACTGGCCCCCGGCACGCTTGCCGTGCTCGAAGACGCCGAGCGGCAGCCGCTTGGCCTTGTGGGCGTGAACCCCAATTCGCGCATCACGGCGCGCATGCTCGACGCCGACAGCGCGGCGCGCATCGACGCGGACTGGTTCGCGGCGCGGCTCTCCAAGGCCCTGTCGCTGCGGGAGCGGCTCTATGATGCGCCGTATTATCGTCTCGTTCATGCCGAAGCGGACGGTCTGCCGGGGCTGGTGGTCGACCGGTTTGGCGACACCTGCGTGCTCCAGCCCAACGCCGCCTGGCTCGACCGGCTCGAAACGCCGCTGGTGGAGGCGCTTGTGGCGGTCACCGGTGTCACCACCGTGCTCAAGAACGCCTCCGGGCGGGGCCGCGCTCTCGAAGGGCTCGATGAGGCCGATGCCGTCCTGCGCGGCGCGGCGCCTGACGCGCCCGTTCCGGTTGGGATGAACGAGGCCATCTACATGGCCGATCTCACCGGCGGGCAGAAGACCGGCCTGTTTTATGACCAGCGCGACAACCATGCCTTTGCCGCCCGTCTGGCGCCCGGTGCCCGTGTGCTGGACGTCTTCAGCCATGTGGGCGGCTTTGCGCTCGCGGCTCTCGCCAACGGCGCCGCCAACGCGCTCTGTGTCGATGGCTCCGCGCCCGCGCTGGCGCTGGCCGAAGAGGGCGCGCGCCGCATGGGGGCGCAAGACCGCTTCACCGCCCGGCGCGGCGATGCCTTCGACGTGCTGGAAGCGCTGCACGAGGACGCGGCGCAATTCGACCTCGTGATCTGCGACCCACCCGCCTTCGCGCCCGCCAAACCCGCGCTTGAGAAGGGCTTGCGCGCCTATGAACGGGTCGCCCGGCTTGCGGCGCCCCGCGTCGCGGAAGACGGGTATCTGGTGCTGTGCTCCTGTTCTCACGCGGCGGATCTGGCGAGCTTCACCGGCGCGTGCCTGCGCGGCATCGGGCGGGCCGGACGCCGGGCGCAGCTGATCCACACCGGACAGGCGGGGGCGGACCATCCGCTGATGCCCCAGCTTGCCGAATCCGGTTATCTCAAAGCGCTGTTCTTCCGGCTGTGAAGCTCCTGCTCGACACCTGCGTGCTCTATCCGTCGGTGATGCGCGCGGTGCTGCTGGGCGCGGCCGGGCAGGGGTTGTTCACCCCGCTCTGGTCAGTGCGGATTCTCGAGGAATGGGCCCGCGCCGCCCGCAAGATCGGCCCGCTGGGCGAAGCGCAGGCCCGCGCGGAAATCGCCCTCGTTCAGGCGCAGCACCCCAAGGCGGTTGTCACCTGGCCACCATCGCTGGAAAGCCGCCTCTGGCTCCCGGACAGCCATGACGTCCACGTGCTGGCCGCCGCCGTGGCTGGTCATGCCGATACGATCATCACGCTGAACGCAAAGGACTTTCCGCGTCATATCCTCGCCGAGGAGGGGCTGACGCGCTGTGATCCCGATGCGCTCCTATACGGGTTCTGGCTGGACAATCCTGACACAATTGACAGCATATGTCAGAGTGTCCTGGCGGATGCGCAAACCCTGTCAGGGGATGACTGGACGATGCGCGCCCTGCTCAAGAAAGCCCGGCTCCCGCGCCTCGCAAAGGCGGTTGCACCGTGAGCGGGAGGCGCGCACAAAACCCGGTCGAGGGTTGCAGCGCGCGGGGCGGCCTGCTACCTCCGTGCAAACCCGACGCAAACGGTCGGATAGTCGAAAAGGCAAGGGCTTGAGCGTGTCGTCTCCCCCGCGATTGGAAATCCGCAATCTGATTCGGCGCTACGACGGCAAGGCGGTGGTCGATGATGTCTCGCTCAGCATCCAGCCGGGGCATGTCACCTGTCTTCTGGGGCCGTCGGGCTGTGGCAAATCCACGACCCTGCGCATCATCGCCGGTGTGGACATGCAGGATTCCGGCACGATCCATCTCGATGGTGCGCTGATTTGCGACACCCAAACGCGGGTGCCGCCGGAACGCCGCTCGATCGGCCTGATGTTTCAGGATTTTGCCCTCTTTCCCCATCTTTCAGTTGGCGAAAACGTTGCTTTCGGCCTGCGTGGCACGCGCGCCGAAAAATATGACCGCAGCCGGGCGCTGCTCGATCGGGTCGGGCTGGCGCATTACATCGACGAATACCCGCATCAACTGTCGGGGGGTGAGCAACAGCGCGTGGCGCTCGCGCGCGCGGTAGCGCCCAAGCCCAAGGTCATGCTTATGGATGAGCCTTTTTCCGGGCTCGACAACCGGCTGCGGGACGGGATCCGCGATGACACGCTCGATCTGCTCAAAGAAGAAGGCGCGTCGGTGCTGCTGGTCACGCATGAACCCGAAGAGGCGATGCGCATGGCCGATGAAATCGCCTTGATGCGTGACGGAAAGATCGTTCAACGCGGCGCGCCCTACAACATCTACAATGCGCCTGCCGACAAGGCTGCGGTATCCTTTTTCAGTGATATCAATGTTTTGCGGGGCACAGTGCGCGGCGCGCTGACGGATACCCCCTTCGGGCAGTTTCTTGCCCCCGGGGTGCCGGATGGGGGCGAGGTGGAAATCGTGTTTCGCCCGCAGCATGTCAGCATCGATTTTGATCGCGGCGGGCGCGGCCCAAACCCTACCGCGATTGCGGGCACGCCGGCGCGTGGCACGGTGCAGCGCGCGCGCTTCATGGGGTCCGAAAGCCTGATCGAGTTCAGCATGGACCATGATCAGCAAACGCTCAAAGCCACCGTGCCGAATGTATTCCTGCCCAAGCCCGGCACGCCGCTCTGGTTGACCGTCCGGCGGGATCGCTGCTTCGTGTTTCCCGTTTAGCCTCGGGATATCACATAAAATCAGGAGCTTTTGCGAAGGTCTTCAAGTTCGGCCTGAAGGCGGCCGAGTATGAAGACGCGGATCGACGAGGCCAGTCCCACCATCGGATCGCGGGTTTCGTCGATTTCGGAGGCCAGCGCGTTGATCGGCTTGCCCTCTGCGGCGGCAATGGTGCGGAAGGCGGTCCAGAACGCGTCCTCGAGCGAGACAGAGGTGCGATGCCCGCGCAACGTCAACGATCGTTTTACGGGCCGACCGCTCATTCCTGTTCGTGGCCGTCGAGATCGCGCCGGGCTTTTTCGGCGCGGGCCTGTTCGAGCGCCTTTTCCGCCTTGCTGCGGCCAAAGCGTGCCGCGTTCTCGTCGGCTTTCTTGCGCGTCTCGTCGCGGGCGCGGGCTTTGCGGTATTGGTTCAGGTTGATCGGTTTTTCGGCCATGCCCACACCATCGGCGGTGCCGCGGCGATGCGCGGCTTATTTTCGGAACTGATCGAGGCTCACCACCTCGGCATCCCCGCTCTGTGCCGCGGGTTTGTGCGCGGTCTCGGCGGGCCGGGCCGGCGCGATGCTGTCATCGCTGTCCGCGTCGTTGTCGGACAGGTCCTCTTCGTCTTCGTCCTGGCTTTCGAAGCGCAGACCAAACTCAACGGAGGGATCGACAAAGGTTTTGATCGAATCGTAGGGGATATAGAGCCGCTCGGGCGCGTCGCCGAAATTCAGGGTGACGGCAAAGCCCTCATCCGTCACGTCGAGATCATCGAACCAGTGCTGCATGACCACGGTCATCTCGCCCGGATAGCGGTCCGAGAGCCAGTCTGCCAGCTCCGCGTCCGGGTGGGCCGTGTCAAAGGTGATGAAGAAGTGATGCTCCCCGGGCAGGCCATTCTGGGCGACCCCTTCCAGCACGGTCTGGATCAGCCCGCGCATGGCGTGGTGCATGAGTTTTCCATAGTCGATGTCCGATGACATGGTGCCGCCCCCCGGGTTTGCTGCGGTCAAGCATATTGCAATTGCCGCCAAGTGAAAGGGGCGATTTCCGCTAAGGCAGCAAACCGAGGCGCCCCGCCAGCCATGCTGTCGCCGCCAGTGTCAACAGGGTGAACACAACCCCGCGTCGCAGCGGTCCGAGAAGCCCCGCGCCCAGAATCACCAACCCCAGAACGCCCCAGGACAGCGATCCCCAGACGGGCCTGTCCAGCGTGATCGCGCCGAACTGCATCGGGGTTGTCGCGGCAAACAGGACGTGGATTGCAAACCAGAGCGACAGGCTGGCGATCACCCCGACAACCGCTGCCGTGATCGCCTTCAGCGCCGCCGCGATCCGGGGCCGGTGCAGCAGCGTCTCGATGAAGGGGGCGCCCGCAAAGACGAGCACGAAACAGGGCACAAACGTCATCCAGAGCGTGATCGCTCCGGCCAGCAGGGCAAGGCCCGTGCCGCCCGCGCCGAAACCGGCCAGCATGGCCACGAATTGCGTGACGAGGATCAGCGGACCGGGTGTGGTTTCCGCAAGCCCCAGCGCGTCGACCATCTGCTCGGCGGTCAGCCATCCCTGGGCCGTCACGGCCTCTTGGGTCATCCACGCCAGAAGCGCGTAAGCGCCGCCAAAACTCAGCGCGGCGAGTTTGGCGAAAAACACCGCGATCTGCGCGAGCAGGTCCTGCCCGAGGGCAAAGAGGATCGGGATCGGCGCGAGCCACAGCACCAGCCAAATCACCGCGCGCCATGGTCTTCGGACGGATATCGGGGCGGGGTGCTCTGCGGGCAGGCTGGCACGGGCGCGCCACCAGCCGGTCCCGGCCGCGGCGAGGATCACCAGCGGGAAGGGCGCGCCAAAGACAAAAAGCGCGACAAAGGCGGCTGCGGCCAGCGCCTGCTCCGCGCCATCGCTCAGGGCTTTTTGCGACAGCCGCCACACCGCTTGCGCGACGATCGCGATCACCGCGGCCTTGATTCCGGTCAAGGCCGCCTGCATGTCCGGCGCGGTGCCAAGCATCGCGTAGGCCAGCGCGAGCGCACCCATCACCAGCGCGCCCGGCAGCACGAACAGGCCACCGGCGATGATCCCGCCGGTAACGCCGCGCAATCGCCAGCCGGCATAGGTGGCGAGCTGCATCGCTTCCGGGCCGGGCAGCAGCATGCAAAAGCTCAGCGCCCGCAGAAACGAAGCCTCATCGAGCCAGCGGCGCTCCTCGACCAGCACGCGGTGCATCAGGGCGATCTGGGCGGCGGGACCACCGAAGGACAGGAGCCCGATTCGCGCGAAACTGCGCCACAGCGCGCCAATTGGGACCTCAGCCATTGGGTCGATCGCGGTGTTTCGTCGACCCCGTCCGCGCGCTCAGGGCGTGGCGCGGGATGCGCTGCGCGCGGCTCATCGCGCTTTCCCATCGGATTGGCACCTTGCACGCCGTCGACCAAAGAGCGGCCACCGTGTCATGACGGCGCGGCGCGAGGTGTCCTTCGCGCGGCTCATCGCGCTTTCCCGTCGGATTGGCGCCCTGCACGCCGTCGACCAAAGAGCGGCCACCGTGTCATGATGGCGCGGCCGTCGGCGCGGCGCAGGCGCGCGGGCAGGGCGCCGGCCGCTCCAACCGCCCCATCACGCGCGAGATCTCCCGCAGGATCTTGGCCCGGATCGCGCGGGCGTAGTCACGATGCCCCCGCGCTGTCATCACAAAGCCGTCGCGGGTGATGACCTGACGGCCATAGAAATTGGTGATGGCGACCCCGATCCCCTCGATCGCCAGCCCGTTCACCGTGACGCCCGCGCGCTCGGCCTGCCGCCGGATGCGGCTCACTTCGCCGCCCGCGTTCGGTGTGCCGTCGCCAGACATGTCGATCACGTGCCGCGCACAGTGCGGCACATCGCGGAACTGCCGCAACGCAAAGCGCAACGCCTCGGCGGGAGCGGTTTCCGACAGCACGAAAGCCCGCTCAAGCACCCGCACCCGCGCCGCAAATTCCGCGACGTGCAAGCCGGACCGCATCTGTGTCCAGGGGATGCTCAGCTCTTGCCGGTCCTCACCGGACCATTGCACGACCGACAACATCACGTCGTCGCGCACGAGGATCTCGGCAATCTCGGGATCGGCCAGCGCCGCGGCCAGCCCGTCGATCTGAAGCCGGTATTCGCTCGGATCGACGGAGTTCGACACGTCCATCGCAAGCATCAGGGCGGTCTGGCACGCCGCGGCGGCTGACATCTGGCATGAGAGAACGACTGCGCAAAGATAACGGATCATCCCTGCAAGGTGCGCGATCCACGCAAAGGGTCAAGCGTGAAATGCACCTGTCGCGTCCTCCGGCGTGTTGCCGCGGGTCACAGGCCGGGGCTCCTGTCACCGCGCGGGGGACACCCGCGGCGTCAATCCGCAGGCGCCCCATGGCGCACCACGTGCTTGGTCAGCCACATCACCGCTTCTTCAAGCCGGGTCAAAGCGAGATCCTTCTCCCGGCTGTCTTCCAGCCGGTCGAGCAAATCGCCGAAATCGGAGGCAATTTCCCGCGCGCCGTAGATGATCCGGTTCTCGGCATCGTCCATCGGGCGATACAGGGACCCGAACTGATCTTGCTGTTTCATGAAATCCGTTCCTCAACAAAAACCCCACAAAAGCTTTTGCACGGAGGTCTTAAGAAACCCTTGGCGTTCGGGCGCAGCGCCATCGCCGCGCACCCCACCGGATGGGCGCAAAACACGTTGACGCGGTAAATCCCTGCCGTTTAGCCTGACAGGAGTTTAGGCCCCTTGGGGCGTCCCTTGATTATCACCCATTGCATCGTCACCGCATCATTATCGCGGTCCATGCGCAAATTTCAGACGAAAGACGCTTCATGCCCGGACCAGACATAAACGACGCCGTCACCGGCGCTTACCGTATCGCCTGCGCGATCGTATACTGGAACTCCTATAATCTCACGCAGTTGCAAAACATCCTGCCCGGCGATAGCGAGCGGCTGACCGCGGACGAGGTCGACTGGACGCAATATGCGCGCATCCAGCTCGCGCCGGGTGATTTTTCCGGCGATTTCTCGGATGCCTTTTTTCTCGACTTGTCGGAAACGGTTCTGGAATTCGTGGATACCGTCGCGCGGCCGGGCACGACATCGGCCGGGTATGCACGCGCGCTGACCGCCATCGACAGCCTCGCCGGCGGACTGGTCCTGAGTGATTTTCTCAACACGATCAATGCCCGGATCGAGGAGTGTGTCATCAGTTTCGCACCCGATTGGCGCGACGATCTCAACACCACCAACAAGATCGCCTATGCCGCCGCCCCTGCACAATTCGCGGAGGTATCCGCGCGGCTGAGCGAGGTGGATCTCACGGACCCCGACGCACCCGGTCTTGGTGACGCCAATTCAGGCACCGGATCGGGCGCGCGCAGCGATTGGCGGCTCAACGGCGCCAGCGTCGGAACAACGGGCGATGATGTGATGACGCTTGGCGACACGGTGCAGATTGCGCACGGATTGGCGGGCGACGACACGATCACCGGCGGCGCGATGAACGACCGGCTGTTGGGCGGGGCGGGCGACGACGTGCTCTCGGGCGGGGCGGGCAATGACATCCTGACCGGCGGGATCGGGCAGGACAGCTACGTGATCACCCCCTTTTCGCAATCGATCACGGTGCAGGATCTCGGCCTCGCCGGAGAGTTTGACCAGATCGTGATCACCGGCCTTGCGCGCAATCAGGTGGAGTATGTGTATTCCGAGATCGACCCCACGACGCTGATCATTCGCAACACGCTGGACGGATCGCTGAGCACCTTCGTGCACGCGCTCGAAGACGGCGGCAACGATCAGATCGAGGCCATCGTCTACGATGACGGAACGGTAGACACCCGCGCCGATGTGATCGGGGATCTGCGCGCTTGGGATGTGCTGGGCGATGCGGACAGCCCGTCCGAACCGCCCGAACGCGCCGTTGTCACCATCGGAGCCGAAATCTCGCTCGATGAAAGAGCCGATCCCACGCGCGCTGTGGATGTCGTCATCCCGGTTTGCGTGCCGGAGCCGGAGCGGGATCCCGGCACCCCGTTGCTGCCGGCGCTCGGAGACGGGCTCGGGGCCAGCACGATCACGCTCGCGCCGGTCGCGGGCACCGACGCGGGCGAGGCGCTGTTCGGCAATTCCGGGCGCAATGTGATCGACGGGCGCGGCGGCGATGACACGATCCGGGGCATGAGCGGTTTCGACACCATCATGGGCGGCGATGGCCACGACCTGATTGAAGGCGATCTGGAAAACCTTCCGCTGGTGCGGCCCGCCTTGCCGTCTCGGGTCTCGCTGCGCGACGAGACCGACCGGCTCTCCGCGACCGTGATCGACGTCTTTCTCGCGCCCGGCGAGGTCCAGACCATCGCCGTTGACGTTACGCTTGTGGACAATCTCGACAATCTCGCGGGGCGGCAATACCTGCGCGGCGATGGCGAAACTACGGCCACGCTGGCCTTTCTCGATGACACGGCCGCCTTCCGCAACACGTTCGGCAGCTATCTGATCGCGCCGGACGGGACGATATCGGACCCACGCATCATCTTTCAGGACGCCAGCATCGGCGTGCTCGAAATTGGCGAGACCCGTGACCTCGGTGTCGTTCCAGACGGGTTCGAACTGGGTTTCTTTCTCATTCCCAATGGCAACCGCCGCTTTGGCGATCTCGAAGGCCCGCTGCAATTCGTCAATCCCGAAACCGGCTGCCCGCCAAACGCCGCCGATCAGGTGCCGCCCCTGCTGATCCACAATGGCGTGGTTCTGAGCGATGCGGACGTGGTGCATATGGCCTATGCCAATCTCAATTTCGATGGTGCGGACCGGACGCGCTATTTCGTCGACGAAGAGGCCGACATCGTCTCCATCGGCATCGAGGATGCAGGGGATTTCGACTATACTGACATTGTCTTTTCCGTAGATCTCGACACCGAGCTGTCACAGGCTTTCGATCTCGACGCGGAGATCACAAGCGACGACTACGGTTACGCAACGCTGCTCACGGACCGCTTCGAAGACGTCTCCCCGGGCGACTACAGCTTCGAACTCGCGATCAGCGCCGCCGAAAACCTCGGCGCGGACACGCTGTTTCTCGATGTTGAAGGGGTCGGGCGTGTCTCGATCAACGTTCTGGTGCGCGACGGCTATGTCGACGAAATCGACGGCGGCGCGGGCAATGACACGATCAATGGCGGCTACGGCTCGGACATTCTCAACGGCGGCGACGACAACGACGAATTGCGCGGCCAGTCCGGCAATGATCAGATCGACGGTGGCGCAGGGCTCGACAGCATTGATGGCGGCATCGGCTTTGACATATTGCGCGGCGGTCTGGCCGCCGACACGCTGCGCGGCGCGGATGGCGAGGATAGCCTTCATGGCGATGAGGGCGCGGACAGCCTGACCGGCAATTTCGGGCGTGACCTGCTGATGGGCGGGGCAGGCAACGACACGCTGATCGGCGGGCAGGGCTTCGATCTTCTTGAAGGCGGGCAGGGCGCCGACAGCCTCGATGGCTCCACCGGCTTCGACACGCTGCTCGGCGGGACAGGCCACGACACGCTGCTCGGTCGCTCCGGCGCCGACAGTCTCGAAGGCGGCGCAGGCAACGACATCCTGCGGGGCGGTATCAATTTCGACACGCTGCGCGGCGATACCGGCGCGGACACGTTGCAGGGTGAAGCGGGGAACGACACGCTGTATGGCGGGGGTGGCGCGGACCGCTTGGAGGGCAATTTCGGGGATGACTGGTTGTTTGGCGGCGCCGGCGATGACGTGCTGATCGGCGGGCTTGGCCGCGACAGGTTTGCCTTTCTCGCGGGCGACGGGGCCGACCGCATCGCCGATTTTCAACCCGGGTTCGACAGCATCGCCATCGAGATCGCGGTGCTTGGGGCAGGGGCCACGATCAACGATCTGGCCCAAACCGTCCAGACCCCGTCCGGCGATGCCCTCACACTCGATTTCGGCAATGGCAACAGCCTGCAGATCGACGGCGTCACCGCGCTGTCGCAGGTGATCGACGACATCATCCTGTTCTGATCCGCCATGCCGTTCCGATCCGGCATCCAGCGCTGATCAAGCCCGCCGGGCGGGGCGCGCCCACCTTCCGGCGGCCCGCCCACCTTCCGGCGGCCTGCCCGGCGGAGCTCCGATCAGGCGGCGCAGCCCTTGCAGAACGGGGTCGCAGGCAACGCCTCAAGCCGCTCGGCGGAGATGTCGGACCCGCATTGCACGCAAATGCCATACGCGCCCTGCGCCAACCGATCGAGGGCGGCGTCGATCTGGCGCAGCTCCGACTGGTCGTGCAGCCCGAGCGATTCCAGAACCTCGTCCCCCTGGCGCTCCGAGGCGCGGTCTTCCCAATCCTTCGGCGGCTCGTCATCCAGCTGATCCTCGATCTTGCGGATGTCGCCGATCAACTCGGCTCTGCGCGCTCTGAGCGACCGTTCCTGGGCGGTCCAATCCGTCATCTCCGTGCTCCTCTCCTGTTGTGGTCATACCGACCATGACAGACGCTGCCGCGCCGTCTTTGATCTGTGGCAAGTCGCGGGCAGGGGCCGCTTTTCCACGCATCAGGCAAGGCACAACGATCGTGCCAGCGCGCGCGCGATACCGAACCAGAAAGCAACCAGAGAGAGAGAGAGAGAGAGGAAGGAAGTGCAGGCTTCTGTTGCCAGGTGCCTGCGAACCCCGCCTTACGCGGCTAGGCGCAAGGGCTTAGGTTTCGGTGTTACCCACTGCTTACGCAGCGAGTGCAACCGGAGCACGATTGTCGTTTGCAATTGTACTGTGTGAACCGATAACGGTGGTATCTCACCGGGACAAAGCCACATCTTTACACGTTCGTCGATCCTGTTTCGGCCCCATATCCCGCAAACGACGGGGGTGTTGGTGGAGCCGCCGGGTACCGCCCCCGGGTCCGATCCGCTTATTCCATGCGCGTTTATGCCCATAGTCCCGTTGCCGAGACATCCCTAATATAGGCATCGCTGCGCGGATTGCAAAGGGGGCGCAGGCGCGCCGCGCGCGAATTTCGCCGCGCGCGCGCCGCATGGGCGTCTTGACCGCTGGTGCCGCGCGGCATAGCTGGCAGGCATGGCTCAAACACCGCTTCTGCAACTCACCGATATCGCGCTGACCTTTGGCGGCGACCCTGTCTTTGCCGATCTGTCCCTCACCGTGCAGCCGGGCGACCGCGTCGCGCTTGTGGGCCGCAACGGCTCTGGCAAATCCACCCTGATGAAGGTCATGGCCGGTCTGGTCGAGGCCGACACGGGTGCTGTGACCGTGCCCACCGGCACGTCCGTCGGATACATGGAGCAGGACCCGGACCTGACCGGCTTCGACACGCTGGGCGATTTCGCCACCTCCGCGCTGGCCCCGTCCGAGCTTTACCGGGTTGAACGCGCCTCCGAAGGACTGAAATTCGACCCCGCGCGCCCGGTCTCCACCGCTTCAGGCGGCGAGCGGCGCCGCGCCGCGCTGGCCAAGCTGATGGCCGAAGCGCCGGACCTCATGCTGCTCGACGAGCCCACCAACCACCTCGATATCGAGGCCATTGGCTGGCTGGAAGACGAGCTCAAGGCGACCCGCGCGGGTTTTGTGCTCATCTCGCACGACCGGCGCTTTCTGACGGAGTTGACCCGCGCCACCCTCTGGATCGACCGGGGCGCGGTGCGGCGGCTTGAGAAAGGCTTCGCTGCCTTCGAGGACTGGCGCGACAAGATCTGGGAAGAAGAAGACATTCAGCGCCACAAGCTCGACCGCAAGATCAAGTCCGAGGCGAAATGGGCGGTCGAGGGAATCTCGGCGCGCCGCACCCGCAACCAGGGCCGCGTGCGGGCGCTCAAGGCGCTGCGGGCCGAACGCGCGAGCCAGATCACGCGGCAGGGCGCGGCGGCCATGGCGCTTGCGGACGGTCCGAAAAGCGGGCGCAAGGTGATCGAGGCGGTGGGCGTTGGCCACGCCTTCGGCGACAAGACGATCATTCGCGATTTCTCGCTCAAGGTCATGCGCGGCGACCGCATCGCCTTTGTCGGTCCGAACGGCGTCGGCAAGACCACCCTGATCCGCATCCTGATGGGCGAGATCGAACCGGATCAGGGCACCGTCTCGCTCGGCACCAATCTTGTGCCCGCGTTGTTTGACCAGTCCCGTGCGCAGCTCGATCCCGACATGTCGCTTTGGGAAAGCCTGACCGGCGACAAGGAGATGCGCGTCTCCGGCAAGGCGGATCAGGTGCTGGTGCGCGGTCAGCCGAAACACGTGGTCGGCTATCTCAAGGAGTTCCTGTTTGATGAGCGTCAGGCCCGCGCGCCGGTGCGCTCCCTGTCGGGCGGCGAGAAAGCGCGGTTGCTGCTCGCCAAGATCATGGCGCGGGAAAGCAACCTGCTGGTGCTCGACGAGCCGACCAACGACCTTGACGTGGAAACCCTCGATCTGTTGCAGGACATCCTGGGCGAGTATGACGGGACCGTTATGCTGATCAGCCACGACCGCGACTTTCTGGACCGGATGGCCACCACCACCATCGCCATGGAAGGCGACGGGCGCGCCACGGTCTATGCGGGCGGCTGGAGCGATTATCAGGCCCAGCGGCAGGCCAATGGCGCGGCGCGGCGTGCGCCGTCCACCTCCGAGACTGGGCGTGACAAGACGTCCGCGCCCAAGGCCAAGCCGAAGCCGGCGCAAAAGGGGCTGAGCTTCACCGAAAAGCATCGGCTGGAGGCGCTGCCGGCAGAGATCGAGCGCCTCGAGGCCGAGATCGGCAAGCTCGAAGGTCTGCTCGCCGATCCTGATCTGTTCACCCGCGAACCGGTGAAATTCCGAAAAGCCACCGAGGCACTCACCGCGCGGCAGGAGGCCTTGTCTGCGGCGGAGGAGGAATGGCTCACGCTTGAAGAAAAGGCCGAGGCCGGGTGAGCCGTCGGCGATTGGGTGCATACCGGTTGCGGGTGACGGCAGACCCCCTCGGGCGGCCTGTCTTGCGGATCGCGCGCGGCTGCGCCACACGGCGTTGTGGCGGGCCGCGAGGCGGGCGTGGTTGCCTTGACGGGATGCTGGCCCTGCAGCGCAGATCTCCGCGTCTTCGACGCCAAATGCTGCACCTGCGATACACATGGTTTGTGCATGGAATGTGCATGGATTGTGCGTCGCCCGTTTTGGCCGGTCCTGATGCCGGTTGCCGGATGTGATGGAGGGCGCCGGCACAGGGTCTGCACTCTTTATCGGGGGGCGCATCTATCGCGGCTCACGCTACGGGGCCACGCATCCGCTCTCCATTGAGCGTGTGCCGGCCGCGACCGATCTGGCCCGCGCTCTGGGGTGGTTGCCGGACCGGCTTTACCGGCCTTCGCCGCGGGCCAAGCCGAAGGCGCTTTATGCTTTTCACACAGAGGGTTATGTTTCTGCATTGATGCAGGCTGAGGCGATGCAGGCGGTCCCGGATGAAGCACGCGACCGGCACGGGTTGGGCACGCTATCCAACCCGATCTTTCCGGAGATGTTTCGCCGTCCGGCCACCGCCGTTGGGGGTGGCCTGCTCGCCGCCGAACTGGTCGCAAAGGGAGGTGTGGTCCACAACCCCGGTGGCGGCACCCATCACGGCTTGCCGGATCGGGCCGCCGGATTCTGCTATCTCAACGAGCCTGTCATCACGATAAAACGACTTTTGAACATGGGGTTACGGCGTGTATTTTATGTTGATATCGACGCGCACCACGGCGACGGTGTCGAGATCGGCTTTGCCGGATCGTCCCAGGTCCGAACGCTCTCGGTGCACGAAGACAAGCGCTGGCCGTTCACGGGTGCGCTGGGTGAAACGGCCGGTGGATCGAGCATCAACATCCCCGTGCCGCGCGGGTTCAACGATACCGAATTCGACGCAATCCTTTGGGAGGTGATCGTGCCGCATGTCGCCGCGTTCCGTCCGGACGCGATCTATCTGCAATGCGGTGCGGATGCCTTGCTGGAAGACCCGCTTTCCAGGCTAAGTCTCTCGAATAACGCACATATTTCTGCCGTTCATGCCTTGCGGCCACTGTCTCCTCGCTTGATCGTGTCCGGCGGAGGCGGCTACAATCCATGGTCGACCGCGCGGTGCTGGACCCGCATCTGGGGCGCGCTGAGCGGCGCGGAGGCGCCTGCGACGCTGCCCGATGAGGGACGCGCGGTGCTGCGCTCGCTGAGTTGGCACCGCAAGGGCAAACCCGGCCCAACGCTGCTGGACAGCTTGGCCGATCCACCCCGACACGGCCCATTGAGCGACCCGGTCCGCATGGCCATCCATCACCATAAAACGCGGCTGCGTCACCAAAATGCGTGACTTTCCGGTGCTTTACCTGCACAATATCGGGAGACGATAAAGGGTTTCATATGGCCACGACAACGCATGAAGCCGACGATGACGCGCGCAATCAGACCATCCTGATCAATGTAAACGGCGCGCTCGTCCCGCGTGAGCAAGCCGTCGTGTCGGTTTACGACTCGGGTTTCTTGCTCGGTGACGGCATGTGGGAGGGTCTGCGGCTCTACGAGGGCGTGTGGGCCTTTCTCGATGCCCATCTCGATCGCTTCTACGACGCATGCAAGACCGTCAGTCTCGATGTCGGCATGGATCGTGCCGGTTTGGTTGAAGAGCTAGAGAAAACGCGTATTGCCAACGGGATGCATACCGATGTTCATGCTCGCGTGATGCTTACGCGCGGCGTGAAGATCCGGCCTTTTCAGCACCCGTCCTTGTCTCGTTCCGGCCCGACTCTTGTGATCATCATGGAGCATTCACGGCCCGTTGACACCTTGGCGGAGCAGGGCATTCGCCTTGCAACGGTCCCGCAAGTACGCGGCTTGCCCATGTCGCAGGATGCCAAACTGAATTCGCACTCGAAGCTGAATTGCGTGATTGCCTGTCTACAGGCAGAACAAGCCGGTGCCGACGAGGGGCTCATGCTCGACCCGCATGGCTTCGTAAATACAACCAACGCTTGCAACTTTTTCATCGTGCGCCGGGGGGAGGTTTGGACCTCGACCGGAGACTACTGCATGAACGGCGTGACGCGTCAGGCGGTGATCGATCTTTGTCGGGCCGACGGGATCCCGGTCTTCGAGAAGAATTTTTCGTTATTCGAGGCCTATGGGGCGGAAGAGGCGTTTTTGACAGGCACGTTTGGTGCTCAGACACCTGTTTCGGAGATTGATGGCAAAAGGATCGGCGATGGACGCAGACCGATGACGGCGCGCATTCGCGCGCTCTACCGGGCGGAGATTGAGAAGCAGATCGATACCGTAGCCGCCGGCGGGTGAATTCTGGGCTTAGAAATGCGCCGCAGCAAAACGTGGCTGGTTGGCGTTGACCCTATACCGGCATGCGCGTTTTCCTTATGTGTAGTGGCGAGCGGAGCGCAGGTTACGCATTTCCCTGAAGGGCGTTTCTCTCCGCCGCGCAGTCAAACGGTCAATGGAGCTTCCCCTGATGTCTGAGATACCGCATCTTCTTGTTCACGAGCACGCTGACAACGTTGGTGTTGTTGTTGTTGAGGGCCTTGAGTCCG
>NZ_JAFMPQ010000038.1 GCF_020667845.1 Cognatishimia sp. F0-27 | reverse complement strand
CGATCCGGTGCTGCATCTCGATGATATCGTCAAGACCTTCCCCGGCGTGCGGGCGCTGGACGGGGTGTCCTTCTCCGTCATGCCCGGCGAGGTCCACGCGCTGATGGGCGAGAACGGCGCGGGCAAGTCGACACTGATGAAAGTGCTCGGCGGGATCTATCAGCCCGATGGCGGCTCGATCCACGTGGGAAAGGAGAAAGTCACCATGTCCGGCCCGCTGGAGGCCAAGGCCAAGGGGATCGTCTTCATCCATCAGGAACTGAGCCTTGCCGAAGAACTGACCGTCGCCGAAAACATCTATCTCGGGGAGCTGCCCCGCAAGAGTTTCGGGCGTGTCGACTGGGCCACACTGGCCGACCGCACAAATGCGATCCTGAAAAAGCTGAATGTCGGGTTCGACGCGCGGACCCGCGTGGGGGACCTGTCCATTGCCAATCAGCAGATGGTGGAGATCGCCCGCGCTCTGACCGTGGACGCCAAGGCGGTGATCTTCGATGAACCCACCGCCTCGCTCACCGATGCCGAGAAGGTGGTGCTCTTCGACGTAATCGCCGATCTGCAAGCGACCGGGGTCGGGATCATCTATATCTCCCACCGCATGGAAGAGATCTTCAAGATCACCGACCGCATCTCGATCCTGCGCGATGGCCAGTATCAGGGCACCGTCAACACTGCCGACACCAACGAAGAGGCCGTCACCCAGATGATGATCGGCCGCACGCTCGATCTCAGCCGCAATGCATCGCATCACGAGCTCGGCGCGGTGGCGCTGGAGGTGCGCGGACTGAGCTGCGGCAAGCTCTATTCCGATATCAGCTTCGAGGTCCGCCGCGGCGAGGTGCTCGGCTTCTACGGCCTTGTCGGCGCCGGCCGGACCGAGATTGCCGAAACCCTCTTTGGCCTGCGTGACCCTTCCGCCGGCCAGATCCTGCTCGACGGCGAGCCGGTCCGCATCCAGTCCCCCGCCGACGCCATTGCCAAGGGCATCAGCCTCGTGCCCGAGGACCGCAAGGGCCAGGGCCTCGTCCTCGGTATGAACTGTCGCGACAACATGACCCTGCCGCAGGTCGATGACCTCAAATCCGGACCCTTCGTGGCCGAAGGCGCCGAGGTGGCAATCTTCGATCAGTATCGCGACAGGCTCGACATCCGCACGCCCGGCTGGAAGCAGCAGGTGGGCAACCTGTCCGGCGGCAACCAGCAGAAGATCGTCATCGGCAAATGGCTCTCCATGCATCCCAACGTGCTGATCGTGGACGAACCCACCCGCGGCATCGATGTCGGGTCGAAATCGGAGATCCACAAACTGCTGCGGGAACTTGCCGCGCAGGGCTATGCGGTCATGGTGATCAGCTCCGAAATGCCCGAGGTGCTGCATGTCTCCGACCGCATCGTCGCGATGTATTCGGGCCGCATCATGCGCAGCTTCACCTCTGACGAAGTCACCGAAGACAGCCTGATCCAGGCCATCTCTGGCCTTGGCGGCGGTCAGGCGGCGTGATGCGTGTGGGCTTTGCCGGCCTTGGGCGCATGGGCACACCCATGGCGCGCAACCTCGTGCACGCCGGCTTTGACGTGACGCTCTGGAACCGCTCGCCCGACAAGGCCATGGCGCTGGCCGGGACGCTGGGCTGCGCCGTGGCCGACACGCCGCGCGCGCTGTCCGACGCGGCGGAGGTTGTCGTCACCATGCTGGCCGACGATCCCGCCTCCGAATCCGTCCATGCCGGGCTCTTCACGGGCACCGCCCGCACCTATGTCGAGATGGGCACCATGAGCCCCGACCACATCCGCTGGCTCTGCGATGCCGCCCCGCCCGGAACACGGATCATCGATGCGCCCGTCTCCGGCGCGACACAGGCCGCAAGCGACGGCGCGCTGCTGATCATGGCGGGCTGCGATGCGGCAACCGCCGACCCGCTGCGCCCGGTCTTCGACGTTCTGGGCAGGCAGACGATCTGTCTGGGATCCCCCGGCGCGGGCGCGGTGATGAAGCTGGCGGTGAACGCGTTGATCCATGGCATCAACCAGACCCTCGCCGAAGCCATGACCCTGGCCGAGGCCGCGGGCATCGACACCGCACAGGCCTTTGACGTGATCGAGAACAGCGCCGCCTGCGCGCCGATGCTCAAATACCGCCGCCCGCTCTATCTGGACGAGGCCGCCCATGACGTCACCTTCACCGTCGCTCTCGCGCGCAAGGACATGGATGTCACCGCCGCGCTCGCGGCGACACTTGGCACCGCCATGCCGCAAGGCGCCGTGACGCGCGACATCCTCACAAGGGCCGAGGCCGCGGGCTATGGCGCGCGCGACATGGCCGCGATCCTGCCCTACATGCGAAAGGACCACCCATGACAGCAACGCAGGACGCCCCCGCGCCGAAAGCGGCCCTGTTCGTCGGCGGCTGGGAAGGCCATGCGCCGACGGAGTTTGCGGATTGGTATCGCGATCTTCTGGAGGCCAACGGCTTCGACGTCACGATCTACGACACGCTCGCTCCGCTGGAAAACCCCGAGGATCTCGCCGATCTTGACCTGATCACCCCGATCTGGTCCTCTGCGCGCTCCGGTCACCGCGAAGAGTTCGGCAACATGACCAAGGCCCAGGAGGACGGGTTGCTGGCGCTTGTGGGCGCAGGCTGCGGGCTTGCCGGGTGGCATGGTCACATGGGCGATGCTTTCCGCGATCGCCCGACCTATCATTTCCTCATCGGCGGGCAATTTGTGGCCCACCCGCCGGGCTGGCCCGACAATCTGCAACCGGCCGAGGATTACATCGACTACGACGTGACCATCTGCAAACCCGATGACCCGATCGTCGCGGGCATCCGCAGTTTCCGCCTGACATCAGAACAGTATTACATGCTCGTGGACCCCTCCAACGAGGTGCTGGCCACAACGACCTTCTCCGGCGACCATCTGTGGTGGATCGAAGGCACGGTCATCCCCGTGGTCTGGAAACGCCGCTGGGACAAGGGCCGCGTGTTCTATTGCTCCATCGGGCACGAGCTGGACGACCTCAGGACACCGCAGGTCACCGAAATCATCCGCCGGGGCGCGCTCTGGGCCGCAGCCGGCAAAAAAGAGACGAGCCATCGAAAGGACTTCGCATGAAACTTCTTCGCTACGGCGCGCCCGGCGCCGAGAAACCCGGCCTTCTCGACGCGGCCGGGCGGGTCCGCGATCTCTCCGGCGTGGTGCCCGATATCGCGGGCGAAACGCTTCGGCCCGAAGGCATCGCCGCGCTGCAAAAGCGCGATCCCGAGAGCCTGCCGCTTGTCGCGGGCACCCCGCAAGACGACCTGCGTCTTGGCCCCTGCGTCGGCGGGATCGGCAAGTATATCTGCATCGGGCTGAACTACGCGGATCACGCCGAAGAGGCGAACATGCCGATCCCCGAAGAGCCGATCATCTTCAACAAATGGACCTCCGCCGTGTGTGGCCCCAACGATCCCATCCAGATCCCGCGCGGCAGCACCAAGACCGATTGGGAAGTGGAACTCGGCATCGTGATCGGCAAGCCTGGCGTCTATATCGACGAGGCCAACGCGATGGATCACGTTGCGGGGTTCTGCGTCATCAACGACGTGTCGGAGCGCGACTATCAGCTCAACCGCGCCGGGACTTGGGACAAGGGCAAGGGCTGCGACACGTTCGGCCCCACCGGGCCGTGGCTTGTGACGCCCGACGAGGTGGAAGACATGGACGCGCTCGACATGTGGCTCGACGTGGACGGGGAACGGATGCAATCGGGCTCCACAGCGACGCTGATCTTCAAGATCCCGCATCTGGTGTCCTATTGCAGCCAGTTCATGAGTCTCCAGTCCGGGGACGTGATCTCCACCGGAACCCCGCCCGGCGTCGGCATGGGACAGAAGCCGCCGCGCTACCTCTCCGGAGGCGAAACCGTGTCGCTCGGCATTAGCGGTCTGGGCGAACAAAGAAGCCCGGTGCGCGCGCCGTCCTGAGCCGCGTCTGGCGCGCGGGTCGGGCGCGCTTGCGTCGTCCCGCAGGGGGGCGAGGCCTGTTGGCCGCTCGGCTGTTTGGTGCGCTGATAGCGGGACAGCGCTGTGGCGCGCCTTGGGGCGTCGGCGCGACGCGACCGGGTCGCGGGATGGACGCGACCGGGTCGCGCGGGATCGACGCGCTGGGGTCGCACTGGGCCTGCCCTCCGGGAGGGATGGTGCGGGCATCGGGCGGGTGAGCCCCGACGGGTCCTGTCCCGTCAAGGCGGTCGAAATCCCGGCGCTGCTCTCGCTGCGGCGCAGCAACGTCAAAAACGCCCCGGATGCAGACCGATGCGCTATCGATGCGCATGGAATGTGCATGGATTGTGCATCGCCTCTCTGACGCAAAACGGCGCGCCAATCGGGCGCGCCGTTGCTCTCTCGGGAAGCAGATCTTCGCCGTGCGCCCGCGCCCTCCGGCGCGGTTACTGTCCGCCGATCATTTCGGATTGCTTGACGATCACTTCGGCCTGCTTGATCGACGCAATATCCACAAGACGCCCCTTGTAGACGGTCGCACCTTCGCCCTTGGCCTTGGCCTCTTCCATCGCCGCGAGGATCTCGCGTGCTTCGCTCACCGCTGCGTCCGACGGGGTGAAGACTTCGTTGGCGATGCCCACCTGCTTGGGGTGGATCGCCCATTTGCCGACCATGCCCAGTGTTGCGGAGCGCAGCGCTTGCGCGCGGAAGCCCTCGTCATCGGAGAAATCGCCAAAGGGACCATCCACCGGCAGCACCCCGTGGGTCCGGCAGGCCGCGACGATGGCCGTCTGCGCCCAATGCCACGGATCGGACCAATGCTTCTGGCCTTCATGCAGCATGTAGTAGTTTTCCTGCGTGCCACCAATACCGGTAGTGGCCATGCCCATGGAGGCAGCGAAGTCAGCGGCGCCGAGGCTCATCGCCTGAAGCCGTGGCGAGGCGGCGGCGATTTCCTCCACGTGGGCGATGCCGGCGGCGCTCTCGATGATCACCTCGAAGGCCACGCGCTTGCTCCGCCCCTTTGCGGCTTCCACCGCCGTGACGAGCGCGTCCACCGCGTAAAGATCGCCTGCGCAGCCCACCTTCGGGATCATGATCTGGTCCAGCCGTTCAGGGGCAAGCTCCAAAAGGTCCACCACGTCGCGATACCAATAGGGCGTGTCGAGCCCGTTGATCCGCACCGACAGCCACTTGTTGCCCCAGTCGATATCGCCGATCGCTTCGACGATATTGGCCCGCGCGCTGTCCTTGTCCGACGGCGCCACGGAATCCTCGAGATCGAGATTGATCACATCCGCAGCCGAGTTCGCCATCTTCTCGAAAATCGCCGGTCGCGACCCCGGTCCGAAAAGCTGGCAACGGTTCGGACGGGCGGGCGGCGCGGGCTGCAGACGGAAACTCATGGATCAGACCTCTCGGTAAGGATATTTCGAATTGCTTGCGCGCAGAGTTATTAAATTGCGAATTGCTGCGCAAGCAAAACCGAACCGTTGCAGTGCAGCACCGCGCGCTGCCATGCGGCATCGGTGCACGATTCTTCGACAGATCTCTGGAATCTGCGCAGAATTTTTCGTGTGGCATCGCAATTGTGCAGAGAATGCAATGACATCCTGCGATTTGCGCGTCACCATGCCGGCAATGAAATGACCCGTGCGACCATGGAGAGTGCAATGATCCAGACCCCGTATCTTCTGTTTTTGGGCGATGCCCCGGACGCGCTCTCGGGCAAAGTGGCGCAGGGGATCAAGGATTGGCGTCCCGAGAACTGCGTGGGTCAGATTCGCATGGAAGGCTGCAAGGCAGATATCGGGCTTGCGGATCTCACCCTCGAAGAAGCCAAGGCCAGGGGGGCCAAGACGCTTGTGATCGGCGTGGCCAATCGCGGCGGCAAGATCAGCCAGGCATGGAAAAAGGTGCTTGTTGCCGCGCTCGAAGAGGGGTTCGATCTGGCCTCCGGGCTGCACAATCTCTTGCGTGATGAAAAGGACCTTGTTGCTGTGGCGGAAGCCACGGGCCAGGTGTTGCACGATGTGCGGGTTCCGGAGGTCGAATACCCGATCGCCACCGGCGAGAAACGACGCGGCAAACGCGTTCTGGCGGTCGGAACCGATTGTTCGGTGGGCAAGATGTACACCGCCCTTGCGCTTGACGCGGCGATGCGGGACATGGGCCAGAAGAGCACCTTCCGTGCCACCGGCCAGACCGGGATCCTGATCACCGGTGACGGGGTGCCGCTCGACGCGGTGGTCGCGGATTTCATGGCCGGGTCCATCGAATGGCTGACTCCGGACAACGATCCCGATCATTGGGATATCATCGAAGGCCAGGGCAGCCTGTTTCACGTCAGCTTTTCCGGCGTTTCCCTGGCCCTTGTTCACGGCGGCCAGCCCGACGCGCTGATCCTGTGTCACGAACCGACCCGCAGTCACATGCGCGGTCTGCCCGGCTACAAGCTCCCGAGCATCGAGGCGGTGCGGGACCTTTCGCTGCAACTGGCGCAAGTGGCCAACCCGGCTTGCCGTGTTGTTGGCGTTTCGATCAACACCCAGCACATGGGAGAAGAGGAAGCGACCCGGTATTGCGCCGAAGTCGAGGCCCGGCTTGGCCTGCCGACGGTCGACCCGTTCAGACACGGGGCCGCGCGTCTGGCGGAGGCGCTTGTCGCGCTGTAATCGCGCCCGGGGCGCCTGCGAGGATGCCATTGCGCCAGCGCAGGCATTGACGGAACAGTGTCGCCATGACAGCAGTCGGCAGACGCATGGGACAAGACACAAAGCACGGGAAACGCTCATGACTTTGACGGTATCGCGCGACGTATTCCAGTTGGCCGAAGCCTTCACGATCTCGCGCGGGTCTCGGACGGAGGCCCGGGTTCTGACCGTCCGGGTCAAGCGCGGCGATGCGCAGGGCTGGGGCGAATGTGTTCCGTATGCCCGTTACGGCGAGACGCTGGAGAGCGTGACGGCTCAGATCGAAGGGCTGCCCGAGGATGTGACGCGCGAGACGCTGCAAGACCTCCTGCCGCCGGGGGCGGCGCGCAATGCGGTGGACTGCGCGCTGTGGGATCTCGCGGCAAAGCAGGCGGGCAAACCGGTCTGGGCGCTGGCAGGGCTGCCGCGACCGGGGCCCGAGATCACGGCCTTTACCCTGTCGCTCGACACGCCGGAGCGTATGGAAGCTGCGGCCACACGCCATGCGCACCGCCCTTTGCTCAAGATCAAGCTGGGCACACCGGATGACATGGCGCGGCTTGAGGCGGTGCGGCGCGGCGCGCCGGAGGCGCGGATCGTCGTGGATGCCAATGAAGGCTGGAACGCCGCGGTCTATGCCGAGCTTGCTCCGCATCTGGTGCGGCTTGGTGTTGCGCTGGTCGAACAGCCCTTGCCGACCGGTGAGGACGATGCCTTGGCCGGGATCGACCGCCCGGTGCCTGTCTGTGCCGATGAGAGTTGTCATGACAGGGCGAGCCTGCCCGCGCTGGAAGGGCGCTACGACATGGTCAACATCAAGCTCGACAAGACCGGCGGGCTGACCGAGGCGCTGGCGTTGCGCGATGCAGCGCGTGCGCACGGCTATAGCGTGATGGTTGGTTGCATGGTGGGGTCATCGCTGGCCATGGCGCCCGCGGTGTTGCTGGCGCAGGGGGCGGCGGTCACCGATCTCGACGGCCCCTTGCTGCTCGCGGAGGATCGCCCGGTTCCCTTGCGGTTTGACGCGCAGGGCGTCCACCCGGCCGATCCCGCGCTTTGGGGGTAACAGCGCGGTCCTGCGACGGGCCGTGCTCTTGACAACATCCCTCCGGAGCGGGCCATCTGCCGGCCAGCATTGCCGCGAAATTGTATACCGTTACCGCAAGGAAAACCGCCATGACCCGCACCGTTTACGTCAACGGAGAGTATCTGCCCGAGCATGAGGCCAAGGTCTCCATCTTTGATCGCGCGTTCCTGATGGCGGATGGCGTGTACGAGGTGACAAGCGTTCTGGGCGGAAAGCTGATCGATTTTGCCGGGCACGCAAAGCGGCTCGACCGGTCGTTGACGGAGCTGGATATCCGCAAGCCGATCGAAACGGATGCGCTTCTGGAGGTGCATCGCGAACTGGTGCGGCTCAACGGGATCGAAGACGGGCTGATCTATCTCCAGATCACGCGCGGCGCGCCGGGGGATCGCGATTTCGTTTTCCCCGACCCGGAGACGACGAATCCGACCATCGTGCTATTCACCCAGGACAAGCCTGGTCTGGCGGACAGCCCTGCCGCGCGGACCGGGATGAAGATCATCTCCATCGAAGATCAGCGTTGGGGCCGGCGGGACATCAAGACAGTGCAGCTGCTCTATCCGTCCATGGGCAAGATGATGGCCAAGAAGGCCGGCGCCGATGACGCATGGATGGTTCAGGATGGCTATGTGACCGAAGGCACCTCCAACAATGCCTATTTCATCAAGGGCAACAAGATCGTCACACGCGCGCTGTCCAACGACATCCTGCACGGGATCACCCGGGCGGCTGTTCTGCGCTTTGCGCGCGAGGCGCAGATGGAAGTCGAGGAGCGCAACTTCACCATCGAAGAAGCGCAGAGCGCCGATGAGGCGTTCATCACGTCTGCTTCGGCCTTTGTGATGCCGGTTGTGGAGATCGACGGCGTGGCGCTAGGCGAAGGAACCCCGGGTGCCAGGGTCGCCCGGTTGCGCGAGATCTATCTCGATGAGAGCCGAAAGGCGGCGATCTGAGGCCGTGCCGGGCCTGTCCGCTGCGCCTAGCCGGCCCAGCGGGCGGCGGTCTCGCCCGCAAGCCGCCCGGTGGCGAAACAGGCGCTGAGCAGATAGCCCCCGGTCGGGGCATCCCAGTCGATCATCTCGCCGGCGCAGAAGGTTCCCGGCTTGTCGATGAGCATCAACCCGTCGTCCAGTGCGGTCCAGGGAACGCCGCCCACGGTCGAGATCGCCTCGTCAAGCGGGCGCAACCCTTGGTGCGAGACCGGCACGGCCTTGACGAGCCGGGCGAGCCTGTCGGCTTCCGTGGGGAGGGGGCGGGCGAATTCGTTCAGGAGCGCGATCGCCACGGGAGACAGGCCAAGCGCCTTGCGCAGGTGATTGCTCATGCTGGCCTTGCCGCGGGGACGGGCGAGACGATTGCGTACCGTATCGAGGTCGCGGTCCGGCGCGAGGTCAATGGAGAGCGGCTTGCCATTTCGGATTGCCGCGCTAAGCGGGTAGAGACCACCGCCCTCCAGCCCGCGTGCTGAGAGGATCGCTTCGCCCCGCGACACCGCATCGCCGGAACGGAACGCGACCGCCTTGAGCGGGGCGCCGAAATGGCGCGCCATCGCGGGAGACCACGCGACGACCAGGCCCGCATTCGATGCCGCGAAGGGCACGGATTCAAGTCCCTGCTCCGCGAAGTGATGCCGCCAGGTTCCGTCCGACCCCAGCCGCGCCCATGACCCGCCGCCAAGCGCGAGCACGGTTGCGTGCGGGCGCAGGGTCACGTGCCCCTCGGGCGTGTCAAAGCGCAATGCGTCATCCGTCGCCCATCCTTGCCAGCGCCAGCGGGTGTGACGCGTCAACCCTTGCGCATCGAGCCGTTCGAGCCAGGCGCGCAGCAGCGGTGACGCTTTCATCACCGCCGGAAAAAGCCGCCCCGTCGAGCCGGTGAACGTGTTCTGCCCCAGGCCGTCCGCCCAGTCACGGACCGCTGCCGGTCCGAAAGCGCGCAATGCAGCGCGCAGACGCGGCTCCGCAAGGCCGTAACTGGCAAGGAACGGCCCCATGGCTTGCATCTTCGTCAGGTTGAGCCCTGATTTGCCCGCCATCAGAAACTTGCGCCCGATGGATGGTTTGGCTTCGACAAGCGTCGCCGGTTGGCCGGCGTCGAGCACTGCCTGCGCCGCCATCAGGCCCGCCGGCCCACCGCCGATGACCAGAACGCCGTCCAAGGCTCAGGACTCCTTGGCATTGCGCATCTCGATCACGCGATGCGGGTAGGGAATTTCGATGTCGTGATCCCGGAGGGCGTTCCAGATCAGGAACAGCACGTCGGACGCATATTTGTTCTTGCCGTCGTCAATCCCGTTGACCCAGAACTCGACCCCGAAATCGACACCGGACTCTCCAAAGCCGCGCAGCTCGCAATCGGGCGGTTCGGGGCTGTCGAGCACGCCGGGATGGGTGGCGACCGCGGCTTCGATAATGGCGGGCACCTTGTTGATATCGGTATCGTAGCTCACGGAGAAATCGACCTCGATCCGGTTCGCACTGCCCTGATCGGAGTAGTTGATGACGCGGGTCGTGATGAAATCCTCGTTCGGCACCACGATCCAGCGCCCGTCAAAGGTTTCGAGGATCATCGCACGCGCGGTGGTCTTGACGATGGTGCCGGCCTCGCCATTGTCGAGTTCCACGTAATCGCCAACCGTGGCTTGCCCCTCCAGCAGCAGGATCACGCCGGATATGTAGTTGGCCGCGATCTTTTGCAGACCAAAGCCGAGGCCGACGCCGATGGCACCGCCGAGCACGGCCAGCGAGGTGAGCGGGATCCCCATGATGTTCATCAACAACAGGAACGCGATCCCGAAAATCATCAGCTCCGCGGCCTTTGCCGCAAGCTGCTTGGTGGCGGGGCGCATCTCCTCCTGTCGCTCGATATAGCTGCCGGTCTGATCGTTCGACCAACGCCCAAGCCAGAACAGGATCGAGCCGGCAATGGCACCACGGATCAACGCCATGAGCGAGAAGGTGATATTGCCGATCCCCACGGTCGTTTCGCTGAGCCGCAGGATGGCCACGTCCAGCAACCCGAGCGCATAGAGCGCGGCGACCGGGATCAGGATGTACCGCCCGAGCAGTTTCAGAAACGGATCCGTGATGATTTCGCGGACCAGAATGCGGGCCGCGAGAAACAGGAAGAGACGTTTGCCGAACGCAATCACCGCACCGGATCCGAAGATCGAGCGCGTGATCTGTTCTCCGATCCCGATCAGCACATAGGCCAGAAGCGGCAGCAGCAACGGGACGAACATCAACAAGAAACGCCGTGCCGTGGCGAGGATATGGGTTTGTTCTGCCGGTGGCGTAAGCAGGCGGGACAGAACCGGGCGCAACCGCCGCGTCAGCCACCAGGCGAGCACGAATGCGACAATCAATAACCCGAACTGCGACCAGGCCGCCGGCGACAACGCCCAGCCCTTGGCAATCTCCCAGCCCTGAAGCCCGTAGCCCGCCATGCGCTGCACGATCTCCGGCTGTGCGCCCAGGTCAATGTTCAGCCAATCCATTTGCACCCCCTTGAACCAGGCGCGACGCGCGCCAGCTCAGACATGTTGTCCAGAGACCAGAGAGCGTTGCGCGTGTCCGATCCCGTTTGCCCGCTTTGCGGGCGTAGTATTCCCCCTGAGGCCAAGCAGAGCCTGCACCACCTCACGCCAAAGCTGAAAGGGGGAAAAGGCGGCCCGGTCGTTCTCTTGCACCAGATTTGCCATAATGAGATCCATGCGCGGTTTACAGAGGCCGAATTGGCGCGGGACCTCAACACGCCGGAGGCGCTCCGCGCACATCCCGAGATGCAGGGCTTTCTGCGGTGGGTCGCAAAACGACCGCCGACCTTTCACAGCCGCAGCGCCGGCGGACGACGCAAACGCTGACCGCCTCTGGAGAGCCCCGCCGCGCGGCGACAGAGGCCGGACGGCGATCAACGGGTGGTGGCCACGTCGCATTACTGCGGCCAAGTCAGTGTCAGCACGGCCAGGTCACGGTGCGTGCTCTTGGCGGCTGCGTCGCAGGGGGCGGTCAATTGACCTTTCGGCGCAAAATCTCCGGCAAGCGGGTGGGCTGTCCATCCAGCGTTGCACAGACCGCTGTCACCTCCGCCCGGAACACTGTCGTGCCGGCGCGCCGCACCTCTTGCGTCATCACCAACCGCACACCGGTCATGGAGCGGACTTCCGTCACAACCTCCAGCGCGTCGTCATACTTTGCCGCGGCAAGATAGTCGGCTTCGATCCTGCGCACCACGAAGACGATCCCGTCTTCGCGCATGGCGTTCTGGTCCAGCCCCTGTTCCTTGACCCAGTCCGAACGGGCGCGCTCGATGAATTTCAGGTAGTTCGCATGATAGACAATGCCGGCCATATCCGTGTCTTCGTAGTAGACGCGAACGGGAAAAACATGGGACATGGCGCGCTCCGGATTGCCTTTGCCCGGACACTAGGCGCAGCGCACGGGGCAGGGCAACCCTGTCGGGAAGGCGTGTCGGCGTATCGCGTCCATGACCCCGGCGCGCGCGTATCGGAGAAGGCGCGGCATTCGTCGGGAAAGTCGAAGGCCAGCGTTCAAGCCTCTGTCGCCAAACCTCAAAGCAGGGCCCGGTGACAGGTTGCAGCGCATTGCAGGGACTGGCCCATCTCACTGCCAATGGGGTGGTGTGCGGCCATCCCCTTTCCCGCGCGAAAGCGGCTGCGCTACGCGTTTTGAACCCCGGAAAGCCGAAGGTTTATCCCTGGCCCAGTGGATCGCCGGACAGCTGGGGCAGCGTCGCAGATCGAAGGCATTCCGGGCAATCGAAAGCGGCGGCGGTCGGCTGGGAGAATGCGGCCTTTGATGGTCGATCGAGCGATGGACGGTGTCGTGGCGAGGGGCAATGCGCGCCGCACAGCCTTGGTGGCCGTTTGAGTCGTGCGTCCGGGCATGCCCTGCGGATGGGCGCTCGCATCAATGACGCGCGACGGTAGCCTCTTTTGGGGACCCTTGAGACGGGTCGGTTCGCAACAGGTCCTATGTTAAGCGGACCGGGGGATCTTGTCCCGGCTCTTTGCATGTGCGCGCCAGCAAACGAGAGGCTTGCGCGCAAGCATCATCCCAGCAAAAAGCGGCGCAGGATCGCCCGCGCCGCTTTTTCGATTTCTCGCAGGTGTCGATGGTCAGGCCGCTTTTTCCGCCTCAGCCCATTCCCACGGGCGCACGAAATCGCCCAGGACCTGTGCCACATCCGCCTCAGACGCGCCGTTGGGCGTGACCTGCGCAACCAGCCCGCGCTTCTTGTCGTCCACAACCGCCACGACCCGTGCGGCGACACCCGCTTCTTCTAGGGCGCCGTTGTAAACCCGCGTTATCGCGTGTTTGCGCAGGTCGGGTTTGAAAACCTTGCCGACGGCGGTCTTTGGCAGCTCGGGCAGAATGGTCATGTGCTTGGGATGTGCTGCGCGTTCATGCACATGGGTGCGCGCATGTTCGAGCAGGTCTTCCGAGCTGACGGTCGCACCGGCGACAAGCTCCACAAAAGCGCAAGGCACTTCGCCGGCGCGCGCATCCGGTTGGCCGATGGCGCCGGCCACCGCGACAGCGGGGTGGCTCAGGAGCGCATCCTCGATTTCCGCAGGGTCGATATTGTGCCCGCCCCGTATAATCAGGTCCTTCGCGCGGCCCGTGATCCAGAGATAGCCATCCGCGTCGATGCGGCCAAGATCGCCGGTTCGCAAATAGCGGTCCCAGTGGAACAGATCCGCATTCTTGTCCTGTTCGGTGTAGGTCCCCCCCGGAATAACGCCGGGATTGTCGACGCAGATCTCGCCGATCTCGTCCACGGCGCATTCTTTCGGCTCGCCGCCGCCCCCGCTGCCGTCACCGATCTTGACGATTTTCACGTCCGTATAGGGAAAGGGCAGACCGACAGAGCCGATCTTCTTTTCGCCATCCGGTGGATTGATCGCCACGAGGCAGGTTGCTTCGGTCATGCCGTAGCCTTCACAAATCGACAGGCCGCACACGTCCTCGAAGCGTTTGAACAGCTCCTGAGGCATGGGCGCCGAACCGGAGATCGCGAATTTGACCGAGGAGATGTCGGCGTCGACCTTGCGCTGCATCAACGCCGCGACGGCGGTGGGCACGGTGATGATATAGGTCACATTCCAGCGCTCGCAGAGCTTCCAGAAATTGTCCATCACCCCTTCGCCGCGATAGCCTTGCGGCGTCGGGAAGACCACGTGGCTCCCTGCGGCCATGGCCGACATCAAGAGCGCCTGCGTTGCCATGACGTGAAAGAGCGGCAGCGGGCAGATCATCGTGTCGTTCTCGGTAAACAGCACCGTGTCACCGAGGAACCCGTTGTAAATCATACCGGAATACTTGTGCTGCGCCACTTTCGGCATGCCGGTGGTGCCGCCGGTATGGAAGTAGGCCGCCACGCGGTCCGACGTGCTGTCAGCGAATTGCAGCGTCTTGGGGTGCTTGGCGACTTCCTTGTTGAAGTCAAGGTAATCGGCATGGCGCTGGCCCTCGAGCTTGGGCCGGATCAACGGCACAATCCAGCTTTTCGGCGGCGTCAGGTACCGGTTGAGGTCGACCTCGAGAACGGTGTCGACGTCGGGCGCGTGCCGGACAGCCTCTTGCACCTTCTGCGCGACATCGGTTTTCGGAAATGGCTTGAGCGTCACGACCACCTTGGCGCCGGTCTCGCGCAGGATCGACGCGATCTGTTCCGGTTCGAGCAGCGGATTGATCGGGTTCACGATGCCGGCCACGCAGCCACCGAGCAGCGTGAGCACCGTTTCGGTCGCGTTCGGCAGCACATAGGCCACAACGTCGCTTTCGCCGATCCCAAGCGAGCGCAGCAGGTTCGCTGTCTGGGCAGTCTTGTCGCGCAGCTCCGCCCATGTCAGTGTTTCGGCCTTGTCTTTCGGCCCAGACAGAAGCTGATAGCTGATGGCGGGTTGCGCAGGATGGGCTTCGGCCGTCTTGCTCAATCGGTCCCAGATGGTCGTCGACAGCGCTCTGTCTGCCCAGGCGCACTCCGCCTCGATCCTCGCGCGATCGGCGATCCCTGCATAGGTCATTGTCATGGTCCTCCCCTGGCCGCCGCCCCTGTCGGGCGTGCGTTTCTTTGGCTTTGACTGAACGGTAAAATCCCGCGCAGTGTGAAAATCTTTCCCGGTTCTGGCAAGGCTAATGGACGCAGCGGAAAAGGCCAATGACGCAGCGTTTTTGAGGCGATGCGCTCAGGAGAGGTGACGAACGACCGGGTCGATGGGCTTCAGGTCCAAGCCGAGCAGCGACTCGAGACCCTGTGCGATCTGGAGCAGGCGCGCTTCGCCGCGCGGTTGCCCGATCAGCTGGATCCCGACGGGCATCCCGTCCGGGTCAAAACCGAGCGGCAGGGACAGGGCCGGAAGCCCGCAGAGGGTTGCCGGGAAGGCGAAGCGCAGCCAATCGAGGTAATCGACGCTCTCCTGTCCGTCGACCTCGGGCGGATACTCAAACTCCACAGGCAACGGACCTATGCCGCTCACCGGGCAGGCGAGCACATCATAGCGCGAAAGAAAGGCGCGGAAGCGGTCGTAGATCTGTGAGCGCAGCGTCATCGCCGCGGCCACGGCATCCATGCTTTGGTTGCGCCCTTCGGTAATGTTCTGGGCCAGGGTCGCCTTGTAGTGGCGGTTGACGCTCTCCGGCACGTCGCGCTCGCCGGTCCAGAAGCTGAATGCGCGCAGCGTGCGAAAGCAGCGGTCGATCCCGTCGGCATCGGGCGCGTCCTCGATCACGTCGAAGCCGGTGCCGTTCAGCCGCGCGAGTCCGGCGGCCAGGGTTTCGCGGATGGCCGGGGTCACCGGTGCGAGCCCGCCCATGTCCGGTGCAAAGGCGATGCGCACCGGGCCAGGGTCGCGCAGGCAAGCAGCCAGATAAGAGCCCGAAGGCGGGTGGGAAATCGGAGAGATCGGGTCAAATCCGGTCAAGGCGTCGAGGAACAGGGCGCAATCGGCCACGTTGCGCGCCATGGGGCCTTGAACCGACAATGTATCGAAACCTTGTGCAGAATCGTTGGCCACCAGTCCGGGAGAGGGGCGCAGGCCGACCACGCGGTTGAAGCTTGCCGGCGTGCGCAGCGAGCCACCGAGATCCGATCCATGGCTGAGCCACGCCTCACCGACCGCAAGGCTGACCGCCGCGCCGCCGGAAGAGCCGGCCGCATTCATGCGCGTGTCCCACGGGTTGCGTGTTGGCCCGAAAACCGCGTTGAACGTGTTTGCGCCGGCACCGAATTCGGGCGTGTTGGTCTTGCCGATGACAATGCCGCCGCGATCCTCGATCCGCGCGACAAGCGCCGCCGAATGCGTGGGCACAAACTCTGCGAAGGCTTTCGTGCCCCACGTGGTGCGCACGCCTGCGACCGGGGTGAGGTCCTTGATCCCGACGGGCAGGCCGGCCAGCAAGCTGAAGCGATCAACCGCGCCGGCGGCCTCTCGTGCGCGCTCGGGGCAAACGGTGACGGTGGCGTTCACGGAGGGTGAAACGGCGGCGATCCGGGTCAGACTCGCCTCGATCAGGGCGTGGGGCGATAATTCGCCGCGTTGCAAAAATCCCACAGCTTCACGGGCTGTCAAGCTGCAAATCGGGTCGCCCGTAAAGGTGGTCGACGGGCCTTCAGTTGTCATGCGACGGGGAATCCGGCTCGCAGAAGAGCCGGTGCAACAAGGATATCACCTCTGACGTTTCCGCGCCCTTGAGACTGTAATAGATCGTTTTGCCATCGCGTCTGGTCTGCACCAGATTCTCGTCGCGTAACCGGGCGAGCATCTGGCTGACAGCGGCCTGACGGATGTTCAGAAGCTCTTCCAGCTGACCGACGGAAAGCTCGCCCTCGCACAGATGACACAGGATCATCAATCGGCCTTCATGTGCGAGTGTTTTCAAGAACTTGGCCGCCATCCGGGAGTTTTCTGCCATAGCGGTTGCCGGCGTAGGCACAGAAGGCGAGCCGCAGCAAGCGGCATCGTCTTGTGCATTCGAGTCACTAACAGCGGCAGTCACGGTTTCGTCCTTCTCAATAGCTTTTGCGCAGCTTCGGGACTGAAGCGGTGCGGAGCTTGGCGGGCCTCACGAACGCACCGAGGCTCAGGTTTCAAGCGGCGGCGCGCCTCCGGCGAATGCATTTGCCTGCGCATAATTGCAAGGCGCGTCCTGCATCTGCAAGTGCAGGCCTGAGCCATCGTAAGGATGCGCGCGGGCCAACGAATCGTCAATGTCGATCCCGAGCCCCGGTTCTTGCGGCGGCGTGATGTATCCATCCTCGACGGTGATGCCGCCCTTGATCAGCGCGTGGTGGAACGGCGTTTCGATGGTTTCCGCGATCAACAGGTTCGGGATCGTGGCGGCGAGGTGCACATTCGCGGCCCATTCCACGGGCCCGGCGTAGAGATGCGGCGCCATCTCCGCGTTGAAGCTTTCGGCGAGCGCAGCGAGCTTGCGCGCCTCCCAGATCCCGCCAACGCGCCCCAGTGCCGGTTGCAGGATGCGTGCCCCGCCCGAGCGCAGCACGGTGGCGAATTCCGATCGTGTGCAAAGCCGTTCGCCGGTTGCCACGGGGATGCGCACCGCGCGCGCCACCTCGCCGTATTCGAGCAGGTTGTCGGGCGGGATCGGCTCTTCGAACCACAGCGGGTTGTATGGCTCGATGGCTTGCCCGAGCCGGATTGCGCCGCCGGTGGTGAATTGCCCATGCGTGCCAAAGAGCAGGTCGGCCCGGTCCCCAACCGCCTCGCGGATCGCTTTGCAAAAGGCGACCGATTGCGCGATGTCGCCCATGGCCGGTTGGTGGCCGCCGCGCATGGTATAGGGACCGGCGGGGTCGAATTTCACCGCCGTGTACCCGCGTTCCAAGCAGTCCAGCGCGCTTTCGGCGGCCTGCTCAGGACTGCCCCAGAAAGCATCCATCGGACGATGATGCGGCAGCGGATACAGGTAGGTATAAGCGCGCACACGCTCGTTCATCATCCCGCCCAGAAGCGCCCAGACAGGGCGGTTGCGCGCTTTGCCGACAATATCCCAGCAGGCAATCTCGAGGCCCGAAAACGCGCCCATCACCGTCAGGTCCGGCCGCTGCGTGAAGCCGGAGGAATAGGTGCGCCGAAACATCCGCTCAACATTTTCGGGGTTTTCATCCATGAAGTAGCGGGAGAACACGTCCGTGATGACCGCGCGCATCGCCTCCGGCCCGACGGACGCGGCATAGCATTCGCCCCAGCCGGTGATGCCGTCGTCCGTGGTGAGCTTGACAAGAATCCAGTAGCGCCCGCCCCATCCCGGCGCGGGTGGTGCGGTCACGATGATATCGAGATCTGTGAGTTTCATGTCGGGGCTCCGTCAGGGGCGCACAGGGCAAGGCGGACAGGATGGGCCGCCCGAACCGGGCGAGGCGCGCGGGATCCGCGCGAAGAGCGCGCCGCGTGCGCTGGGCGTTCGGCGGCGCTCATGCCTCTGCCCCCGGACCCAGATGCCGGTCGACCACACGACGGACCATCGGCGCGAAATGCCCATAGTCGGGTGTGATCATCTCCGGATCCTTGCCGGCTTCGTCGAGATAGCGCACCTGGATGATCCGTTCGAGATTGGGGTTCGTTTCGAACTTCGCCACCTCTTCGGGCGACATCGGCCCGCCTTGCAGAATCAAGGAGTGTTTCGACGCCTCCGAAAGCCGGTCGTTGTAGCTTGGTCGCGTTGCGCACAGATACCGCTTTGCCGCAACGTGATAGCGCACACAGTCGGTCACGATCGACGGAAAGAAGTCCGCAAGCACCTCCGCACCCGCATCCTCGTGGTAGCGGTCCTGGGTATCCTGCATGGAAAACGTGCCGAATTCAGATGTGAAATGGCCGATATCATGCAGCAGCGCCGCGACGATCACCTCTTCCGGAAGGCCCTGCTGTTCGGCCAGCCATGCGCCTTGCAGCATGTGCTGCGCCATGGTGACCGGCTCGCCGAGATATCCCGCGTCGCCGCAACGCTCGAAGATGTCGCCCAGAAAGTCGACAATCGTGTCGCGGGTCGGGCCGGCCTTGGTCGCTGCATCTGTGGCTCTGTTCACGCCCGCGGTACCGTCTTTTGCCTCTGGTCCGCTCATGTCTGTGACTCCAGTGCGGCAAGCGTCGAGTAAAGCCCGTCGCGATCCGCATAACAGCCCTGAAGCCAGCGCGATCCTTCACCGGAATAGCCGCGCCGGGCATGCAAGACCCGGCGATTGTCGACGATGAAGGCTTCTCCCGGCGCAAGCTTGAACGCGACCTGCTGGTCCGGGTCGTCGACGATCTGCGCATACCGCCGTGCCGCGCGATAATAGCCGGGCATCGCATCGTAGGGCACATCCACCAGCGGGGCCGAGGAGCGCGCGTTGAAGCGCACTTCTTCCAGCATCCCGTCAGGCGAAAGCCCGATCATCGGCTTGCGGGTTTGCAGGCGCACCCCGGCTTCCCCGGCATAATCGAACCGCGCCGGGTAGCGCGCGAGAAGGGAAAACCCCTCGGGGTCTTCTTGTCGCAGGCGCAGGGCCGCGGCAAACCCGTCCACCACCATGCTGTCGCCACCCGATGCGGAATTCTCGATGCAGGCGAGGATTTGCAGGGTCGGCACAGGGTCTCTGTAAGGATTGTCCGTATGCGCCTGTAATCCCAGACCGGTATAGGCGAGGTTGACCGGATTCACCTCTGTGCGCACTTCGAAATGGCGGCCATAATTGGTTTCGCGCACATAGCCGAACAGATCGACGATATCGAACAGCGCCCCGCTTTGCGCGCGCAAACCCGTGACCTTGGCGAAGCCGAAACGGCGCACCGCCGCGAGCCAGTCGCGCAGCGCGGCCCGATCCGATTGCAGCGTGCCCAGAGCGCAGACAGGCACGGTTTCGCTCAGCGCGGCGTCCCATATCTCGGCGGTTTGCGGCAGGACTGTCTCGCTGCGTGCCCGGTCATAGGTATGGGCATCGAGCCATTTGCGCGGAAAGCGGACGGTCTTGCCATCTTCGGCGAAGGTGCACAGCACCGCATCGCCCGCCGCTTCGGCCGCGCTCAGGCGCGGATCATCGGGCAGGTCGTTAAGCGTGATGCGTTTTTGCCCGTTGCCGGGGTCGCGCGTCTCCGGATCAAGCGCGTTGTCGCGCAGCCAGATGGCGTGAAACCGGCTCTCTCCGACACGCAGCGCGCGTCCCTCATCCATTATCTGAATATCGGTCACAGCATTCCCCTCGCCGGATCAAAACAGGATCACGTTGCGTTTGGCCGCGCCGCCATTGGTATCGGCAATGGCCTCGTTGATCTGTGGCAGGGACCACCGCCCCGAGACCAGCTCGTCAAGCTTGAGCCGTCCCTGCTCGTACAGATCTGCAAGCCACGGGATATCCCGTGCGATCACGACGTCCCCCATCTTGGAGCCGATGAAGCTTTGACCCATGAAGGCCGGGATCACCGGTTCGTATTCGGCCATCGCCCCGGATGCCGGCATGCCGACCATCACGATCCGCCCGCCCCATCCAAGGTATCGCGGCGCGTCATTATAGGCCGGAATGGCGCCAACCGACACTGCCACAATCTCTGCGCCCTTGCCGCCGAGCGCTTTCATCGCCGCTTTCCAAGGCGCTTTCCCGGTGGCCAGCACGCCGTGGGTCGCGCCGAAGTCGCGCGCCATCTCCAGCTTTTCCTGGCTCATGTCCACGGCCACGATACGCCGCGCGCCCGCGATCCGCGCGCCCTGGATCGCGTTGAGCCCGACGCCGCCTGCACCGATCACGACAACGTCCTCTCCCGCGCGCAGGGCGCCCGCGTTCACCACCGCGCCCACGCCGGTGATCACGCCGCAGGCCAGCAGGGCAACGGCCTCGGGGGGCATGGATTCGGGCAGGATCACGATCTGGCTCTGGTCCACCACAACCCTTTCGGCAAAGGCGCCGCAATTCATCGCCGCCTTGACCGGGCTGCCATCGGCGCGGGCAAAGACCGGCTCGGTCTCGCCGCCGCCGGTGCAGAGCGTCGGGTTGCCCGCGCCGCAATTGGCGCAGCGTCCGCAGGCCTTGATGAGGGTGACCACGACGCGCGCGCCCTCTGTCACGCCGCTCACACCGGGGCCGACCGCCGTGATCCGGCCGGCCGCTTCGTGACCAAGGACCATCGGCAAATCGCCGCCCCAGATCCCTTCCGCATAGGAAATGTCGGAATGACAGATCGCCACGGCCTCCAGCGTCACTTCCACCTCCCCTGCGCCGGGCGGGCGGATCGTGAGTGTTTCGATTTCCAGCGGGCGTCCGAAGCCGGTGCAGACAGCGGCTTTAACTTGCGTCATGGTCTCTCCCCCACGCGTTTGCGCTTGTTTTCGGCCACCCTGCGCGGGCTGTCGTCTCGGCGCAAGCCGGAATGCGACGTCTCAGGCGGACACCCGCGACCCGCTCCGCAGCATGAAGAGGAACAGCGCCAACACCATCAATCCCATGGACAAAAGGAAAGGCGCCCCCGGGAAATAGACCGCCGCATCGGATCGGGTGAACGCGGCAAAGACCGTTGTCATCATCAGTGGCGACAGGATCATCGCGATCGCGTTGGTCGATGTCAGAACGCCTTGCAATTCGCCCTGCCGTGACGGGCCGACCGCGCGGGACATCATCCCTTGCAGGGCCGGGGTGATGACCGCTCCAAGCGCCGCCAGCGGGGTCAGGATCAGCGCCAGCGCGCCGGAGGTCACAAAGGCAATCGCGGCAAAGGCGACAATATCGAAGATCAGCCCGTAGAGAACCGTGCCGCGTTCGCCCAGCTTGCGCAGGAACAGACGGATCAGACCACCTTGCACAACCGCCATCATGACGCCGAACAGGCCAAGCGACAGCCCGATCATGCCCGGGGACCACTCAAAACGCGCCTGCCCGAAATAGGCCCAGACGGCGGGGTAGACCATGAAGGCCAGTTGATAGAGGAAAAAGATCGTCAGGAGCGGACCAATCCCGGGCAGATTTGCCACCGCTTTGAGCGCCCGGAACGGATTGGCCCGCCGCAGCTCGAACGGTCGGCGGATGCGGTCCGTCACGGTTTCACGCAGAACGATATAGCCAAAAAGCGCATTGGCCGCCGAAAGGCCGGCCGCGGCCCAGAACGGAGCGCGCGTGCCATATTCGGCAAGCAGCCCCCCGATCAGGGGCCCCAGCACGAACCCCATGCCAAAGGCCGCGCCGATCAGCCCGAAGCCCTGGGCTTTCTTGCCCGGTTCGGACAGGTCGGCCATGTAGGCGGACGCCGTTGCATTGGTGGCAGCCGTGATCCCGCCAACCACGCGCCCGACAAACAGCAGCCAGATTGAGCCAGCAAGCGCCATCACAACGTAATCGCCGGCCATGACGATCAGCGAGACCAGCAACACGGGACGGCGCCCGAAGCGATCTGAGAGATTGCCAAGCAAGGGTCCGAACAGGAATTGCATCACCGCGAAAATGGTCGAGAGCAACCCGCCCCAAAGGGCCGCATTCGCCAAAGTCCCGCCGGTCACTTCCGTGATGAGATCCGGCATGACCGGGACGATCAGGCCGATGCCCATCGCATCAAGCATAACGGTAATGAGGATGAAGATGACGGGCAGCGGCATGCGTCACTCGGTGTTTGAGATGGGCCGGTCTGACCTGTCAACTTGACGTTACAGTGATTTGGTCTCGCGATGCATCCCCAAAAGAGCGGTACAGCACGTCGCTTTCTGGTGTCGGACCGCCTTCAACTTGTGTGTCGCGTGTGCCTTGCGTGCATGTGCCGAGCCTGTTTTTCAGCGCAGCAGCGAATCCACCTGTGCGGCCAAGCCCCCTGGATCGGCAAAAAACGGGGAATGGCCCGTTTGCATGATCCGGATGGCGTCCGGCTCCAGCGTTGCGGCCATGTCGCGCTGAAGCGCGAAAGGTATCGCGCCGTCCTTGCTGCACAGGATCGCCGTCTTGGGCACGCGCTCCCAGCCTGGACCGGGCTCAAACGCGGTCTCCATCGGCGCCAGCGCCTGATCGGTCAGACGCGGCAGCGCGTAGTCCAGCGTGCCCGGTGGGCAATCGCGATAGAACACCGTTTCAGCCATCTCCGGATCGAAATGCATGGACAGCCCGTCCGGATTGCGCCGGATGGCGGGCAGCAGCGGTTGCTCCGCGACCAGCTTGCGCATCTGAGCCAAAGACATTCCGACCCGAGGAATGTAGGCGCAGAGATAAATCAACCCCGTGATCCGTTCCGGCGCGCGGGAAGCGGCCACGGAGATCGGGAAACCTGCCATGGAATGACCCAGCACGACCGAGGGCGCGTCGATCGCATCGAGGATGGCATCGGCATAGCAATCGAGCGTGACCTCGGCGACCGGCGTCGGATCCGCTCCATGGGACGGCAGGTCGATGGCGCGGACGTCATGTCCCAGCCCGCGCAGGGCGGGGAGCAGGTCGCGCCAACACCAGGCGCCATGGGACGCCCCATGAACAAGGAGGAGCCGCGCCACGGGCTCAGCAATGCCCCTGTGCGTGCAGAAACGCCGTCACGATCCGCGCGTATTCCTCCGGCTTCTCGACGCAGGGCAAGTGGCCCGCTCCACGGATGAGCGCGAATTGCGATCCCGGGATGAGGTCGACGGTCTCGCGCACCAGATCGGGGGGCGTGGAGCCATCTTCCGAGCCCGCGATGCCCAGTGCCGGCAGGCGCAGCGCCGCGGTCGAGGCATAGAAATCCGTGCCAGCAATGGCCGATCCGCAGCCCATCCAGCCCTCGGCTGGTGTGCGCAGAAAAAGGGTCCGCCAGGCATGGAAATCTTCGGTGTCGCGGAAGCTGGAGGAAAACCATCGCTCCATGGTCGCGTCCGCGACCGAGGCCAGTCCACCGTCGCGCACGGATGCGATGCGGCCTTCCCACATCTCACGGGTGCCGATCTTGGCGCCGGTGTTCGAGAGCACTGCCGCGCGCACAAGGTCGAGCCTTTTTGCCGCAAGCCCCTGTGCAATCATGCCGCCAATGGACAGACCGATGAACACCGCGTCGCGAAACCCGGTCAGATCCATCAAGCGTTCCGCATCATGCACAAGCGCGCCCATCGAATAGGGGCCATCTGGTGTGTCCGACAAACCATGCCCGCGCTTGTCATAGCGCAGGATCCGCAGGCCTCCCGGCAGATGCGGAAGGATCGGGTCCCACAACCGCATGTCCGTGCCCAGAGAGTTGGCGAAAACGACCGGGGGACCGTTGTCCGGACCATCGATCCGGTAATGCAGTCGCAACCCGTCCAGATTGGCAATTGGCATAGCACACCCTCCCTCACTATTGGGCCATTGGTTGGCCCTTGTGTAGCGCGCAGTGCGCGGGGACGACAGGGGGTGATGTGTCTGGCGGCATCTGTTTGGCCACGGATGGGTCGATAGACCGGCCCGGCAACAGTGCCGGGCGGGTCAGGTCGGTCTTTGTGGCGCGCCCGGTGACCCTGCGCGCGCCTCTGCGCGGATGTCAGGCGATCTCGACCAGCTCGATGGCAAAGGTCAGGTCCTTGCCGGCAAGCGGGTGGTTTGCATCAAGCGTGACCTCGCTTTCGGTCACCTCGGTCACGGTCACCGGCATCACCTGCCCGGTGGGCGTTTGCACCTGAAGCTGCCCGCCGACTTCGAGCGGAATGTCTGCCGGGATTTCCGCGCGCGGCACGGCCTGCACCGCTTGCGGGTTGGATTGGCCATAGGCTTCATCGGCGGGCACGGCGACGGTTTTCTTGTCGCCCACAGCCATACCGGGAATCGCCTTGTCGAGGCCCGGTATGATCTGGCCGGAACCCACTTCGAATTCGAGCGGATCGCGCCCGGACGAGCTGTCAAAGGTGCTGCCGTCCTGCAAGGTGCCGGTGTAGTGAATGCGCACGGTATCGCCGGTTTTGGCCTGCGTCATAAGGGTCTCCTGATTGTCGGGAAAGGATTGCGGAGCCCGTGCCTGGTCAGGGGCATCCGAATGGATGGCAATACTCTACAGAGGCGATCCGGGAATTGCAAAGCGAGTTCCGAATTCTGTTGAAAAGGGCTGTTTTTGCCGGAGATTTCGGCATTTGCCTACAGAATGCGCAAGGCTGGTGACTTCGGTGGCAATCCCGTTGCCCCAGGCCCTCTCTTGCTGGCGCTGCAGCGAGACGTTCCGCAACGCCACGGGTTCTGTCAGCCGGGCGCGGAAGTGTCGCGCATCCAGAAACCCCGCTTTTTCGGAGACCGTCAAACGCGGCATGGGGGTCGTGACACCGGCAAAGCGCACAATCACCGCTCAACGATCCGGGACGTGGGGCGGCGGCGCAATTCATTACCGAGTTCAACCCGGCGACCTGAGACGCGAACGGCCAGTGTTTCCGTCGTGCGGCACACCGCCAGACCCTCTCCACGGGACAGCGGCCAACGGTTCGCGCTCAGGACCCACCCGGCGCACAGGGACCACACGTGCCGATCCGGCCCTTTGCCCGGTGCCCCCTTTGCCAAGCCGCGCCGTTTGCGCAGGGCGCGACCCGAAATCGACGCCAAACGGGTCGCGACACCGATAGAGGCGTTTCGCGATCCCGAGATCCCCACAACCGGACCGTGCGCCATCCAAAGGGCGGCATCCGGAGAGCGTGCGTCAATTGGTATGCGGTGCGGGCGTCATCAACCCTACGGCGGCGCCCGTCGGGTCAGTGACCAGGGCAATAAGCCCGGTGTTCGGCACCTCAAACGGCGGGCGGATAACCTGTCCTCCTGCGGCGACGGTCGCCTCGGTTGCAGCCTCGACGTCATCCACTGCAAGATAGGTGAACCAATGCGGAGGCATGTCTTTTGTGCCGGGAAGCCCGGCCATATCCATGATGCCCGCTGTGGGCGCGCCATCGTTGGAACAGACCCAATAGGTCGTGCCATCACCCATTGGCATCGCATCCACCGTCCAGCCGCAGGTGTCCTTGTAGTAGGCGATCGCGGCGTCCACATCGCGGGTCATCAACTCGGACCACCATACCTTGCCATGCGTCTTTTCCATGTGTCCCTCCTGCGCTCGGGGTGCCATTCCGTGTTGCGCCGGACGGGATCGCATCGGACCGGGTGCCGGCACAGCACGCTCAGAATAGCACAGGAATGGCCTTTAGTGTTGATCCTTTGCGTGCAACGGTGGCGCAGACCAGTCATCCACGGAGGGATCATGTCCATCAAAACCTGTATTTTCGATGCCTATGGAACGCTCTTTGACGTGGCCGCCGCCGCGCGTGTGGCAGCGGAAGAGCCGGGCCGCGACACGCTCCGCGCGCTCTGGCCATCGCTCGCTGAAGACTGGCGCCGCAAGCAGCTCGAATACAGCTGGCTGCGCGCCGTCACGGGTGATTACGTCCCGTTCTGGCAGGTCACGAAGGACGGGCTTGACTGGGCGATGGAAAATGCAGGCCTGGACGATCCTGAACTCCGCGAGCGTCTTCTGGCGCTCTACTGGGAGCTTCCGGCCTATAAGGAAGTGCCTTTCGTGCTGGCACGGCTCAAGGCCAAGGGGCTGCACTGCGCAATCTTGTCCAATGGCAGCAAGGACATGCTCGATGGTGCCGTGGACAGCGCCGGGATTGGCCAGACACTCGATGCGGTCTTGTCCGTCGAGGATGTGGGTGTGTTCAAGCCTGCCCGCGCGGTCTACGACATGGTCGAAGCGCGGTTTGGCACCGATCCCTCCGAGGTCTTGTTTGTCTCGTCCAACGGCTGGGATGCGGCAGGCGCGTCTGCATACGGGTTCGATACGGTATGGGTGAACCGGGCCAAGGCGCCGCAGGACAGGCTCATGGCGGCACCCGCGCGGGTTGCGGCGGACCTGTCGGGCATACCGGAGATGCTCGACGCCTGAAGGCGCGCGCGGCGCGGCGGTCGGGCGTGGCCGAGCGGCAAGGCTCCGCGACCGGCCTTCGGAGGGCATTGCTCCGCTGGAGCCGGTTGCGTATGCCTGCATCCAAACCCCGGGAAAGGCGCGCTTGTGCCGGATGCCCGCGGTGCGCGGCGGCTTGTAAATCGGGCCGCGATCGCGCGCGCGGCGCTTCTGCCGCTGCCGCGTAGACCCCGCTTTCAGGACAAGGACATGCACCATGCCCCGTTTCAACGCCTCAGACGGTCTTTCCCTGCACTACACGGACGAAGGCACCGGCTTGCCGCTGCTCTGCCTTGCGGGGCTGACCCGCGACGGACGCGACTTCGACTATGTCGCACCGCATCTTGACGGGGTGCGCATGATCCGGCTCGACTATCGCGGGCGCGGACAGTCGGACTGGGCCCCGCATGCCACCTACAGCATTCCGGTCGAAGGGCGTGACGCGCTCGAACTGCTCGATCATCTGGGGATCGAAAAGGCCGCGATCCTCGGCACATCGCGCGGCGGTGTGATCGCGATGGTGCTGGCCGCCACGGCCAAGGATCGGCTTCTCGGCGTAGCGCTCAACGATATCGGGCCGGACATCGCGGCGGAGGGGCTTGAATTCATCAAGAGCTATCTTGGCCGCACCCCGCCCTGGCAGACGCTGGACGAGGCGCAGGCGGCCCTTGCGGCCGGCATGGTCCGTTTTGCCAATGTGCCCGACAGCCGCTGGCGCGAAGAGGTCGAACGCCACCTGCGCGTGACCGAAGAGGGTCTGGCGCTGACCTACGATCCGAAACTGCGCGACGCGGTTCTCGAAGGGGACGGGGCGAATCTTGCGCCCGATCTCTGGCCGTTTTTCGACGCGCTTGCGGGCCTGCCGCTCTGCGCCATTCGCGGTGCGAACTCGGACCTCCTGTCCGCCGAAACCTTCGACGCCATGCGCACCCGTCGCCCCGACATGATCGCGGCAAACGTTCCGGATCGGGGCCATATTCCGTTTCTCGACGAACCGGAATCGATTGACGCCTTGAACCGCTGGCTTGCGATGCTGCGATGAGTGCGCCGCAGGCCGGGCCGGACTTGTGCGCAACACTTCTGCATATGGAGCGGCGGGTCTGGGCGGCGCTGGTGGCCGGGGATGCACAGGCGGATGCCGCCCTGTTGTCGGATCGGTTCCTCGGGGTCTACGGGGACGGGTTCACGGCCAAGGCCGATCACGTCGCCCAGCTTGCCAGCGGCCCGTCGATCGCATTTTTCGAACTCGATGCCGCGCGCGCCATGGACTTGGGAGAGCGCGTCGCGCTGCTCAGTTATCGCGCGCGTTTTCGGCGTGCAGCGACAGGCGCGGAAGAGGAGAGTATGTATGTTTCCTCGATCTGGCAACGGGACCACGATGGGTGGGTCAATCTCTTCAGCCAGGACACGCCGATCCAGCCCGAGGCATGACGCACAGGGCGCGGCGCATCGCCGCTTTCAAGAGATGCCACTCCGCCCGCGCTCACCGGGCCAGAACCGGGGCGCGATGGATCGTGTCCGGGTCTTCCAGCGCATTGAGCACGTAATCGGCCACATCGGCGCGGCTTATCATGCCCATGCGCCAGGTTTCGGGCTCCATCATCACGCGGTAGCTGCGGCTGGCCTTGTTGTTCGTGAGCACCGTCGGCCGGACAATGGTCCAGTCGAGCGCGGACGCCATGATACGCTTTTCCTGACGCGTCTTGTCCTTGTAGGGCTTCGAAAAGACGATGCGATGCCCGATCCGTTCGGGTTTGGACAGCGCCCGCGCGCTTTCGCCAGCGCCGATGCCGGTCACGGCGATCAATCGCCTGGGGCCAAGGTCTTCCATCAGGGGAACAAGAGCATTCGTCGCATCGGAGAACAGCGTCACCTCCTTCCAGAGCATCTGCATGCTCTCGCGAATGCCAAGCGTCATCACCACCGCGTCGGTCCCGTCCAGAGCCGCGCGCAGGTCGGCGCTTTGCGTGGCGTCCCCCACGACCGGTTCGAGACCCTCCCGTGGGTCCATGCTGTCGGCGGATCGGGCAAAGGCCCTTACACTGTGACCGCGCTCCAGCGCTTCCGCGACGACCGCCTTGCCGATGCCCTTGCTGGCACCGATAACCAGTATCTTCATAGTGAACCCCGTCCTGCGAACCGTGTGCATAAAACCGCCTGCCGTTTGTGCCGAACAGGGCGGCTCTTCCCATGCCGCCCCTTAACCATAGCTTGACCCCCGGTCCCGGACAGGCCAATTTCGCGCCGAGCAGAGCTTTGAGGCCAAGATGCCCGCCAACCCAGCCCCTTTTGCCCCGTTTGAGTGGATGATTGCCTGGCGCTATTTGCGCGCGAAGCGCGCCGAGGGCGGCGTGTCGGTGATGACGTGGATCAGCCTCATCGGCATCACGCTGGCGGTGTTTGCGCTGATCGCGACACTGTCCGTGCGCGCTGGTTTCCGCGCGGAATTCGTGGACACGATCCTTGGCGCCAATGCCCATGTCACCGTTTATCACGTTAGTCGCGTCAACGAGGCGGGCCAGACCGTGCGGACCATCCCCGATTACGAAGCGATGGCCGCAAGGGTGCGCTCGGTGGACGGGGTGACGCGGGTTGCGCCGCTGGTGAAGGGCCAGGTGATGGCAACGGCGCGCGGGTATAACGCGGGCGTCGAGGTGTTTGGCATTGCGCCTCAGGACGTGCTGGAGATCCCGCGCATCGCCGATCCGGAGACCGGGATCGGCGATCTGGGTCGCCTGTCCGAAGGCATCGCGCTCGGCTCGGGAGTGGCCCGGGAGCTTGGGGTCGGCCTCGGCGATCAGGTCAAGCTGATCTCTCCGGACGGGGTGCGCACCGCTTTCGGCGTCAGCCCGCGCGTGAAGTCGTATGAGGTCGTGCACATCTTTACAGCCGGGCGTTACGACATCGACCGGACGCGGGCCTACATGCCGTTCGAGGAAGCGCAGCTTTACTTCAACCGGGATGGCGTCGCCGATGAATTGGAAGTCATGGTCGAAAATCCCGAAGCCATTGACGGGCTGACCGCAGGTGTCGCGCAGGCGGCCGGGGCCGGAGCGCTTGTCTGGACGTGGAAGGACAGCTCCAGCGGCTTCCTGCGCGCGCTTGATATCGAGGATAACGTGATGTTCGTGATCCTGTCGGTGCTCGTGCTGATCGCGGCGATGAACATCGTCTCCGGGTTGATCATGCTGGTCAAGAACAAGGGCCGCGATATCGGCATCCTGCGGACCATGGGCCTGACAGAGGGCTCGGTGCTGCGGGTGTTCTTCATCTGCGGCGCGTTCACCGGCATCATCGGCACGGTGATGGGGGTCATTCTCGGATGTATTTTTGCGATCTGGATCGACCCGATCTTTGCGACCGTCAATTACCTGTCGGGCGGCGGAGTCTGGGATCCGTCGATCCGCGGAATCTATGCGTTGCCGGCAAAGCTGCAAATGGGCGACGTGCTGGCGGCGGTCGGCTTGTCGCTGGGGCTCAGCTTCATCGTGACGATCTTTCCGGCCAGACGCGCGGCGCGGCTCAACCCGGTCGAGGCGCTGCGCTATGAATGAGCCGGTGCTGTCCCTCAAGGGTCTTGAAAAGGTCTACAATCGCGGCAAGCCCGGGGAGATCCACGTGTTGCGCGGTGTCGATCTGGATGTGAAGCCGGGCGAGGTGGTGGCTCTTGTGGCGCCTTCCGGTGCGGGTAAATCCACGCTGCTGCACATGGCCGGGCTGCTCGACACGCCGGATGCCGGCACCGTCACCATCGCCGGAGAGGCGATGCAGGGGCTGTCGGATCGCAAGCGCACGGCGGTCCGGCGCGACAAGGTGGGGTTTGTCTACCAGTTCCATCACCTGCTGCCGGAATTCACCGCGCTAGAGAATATCGTGCTGCCGCAACGGGCGGCGGGCGTTTCGGTGCGCGCGGCCGAAGCGCGGGGGATGCAGCTGCTCGCCTCGGTCGGCGTGGCCGAGCGGGCCGACCATCGCCCCGGCGCCCTTTCCGGCGGTGAGCAACAGCGGGTCGCCTTCTGTCGGGCGATGGCCAATGAGCCGCGCCTGCTGCTTGCGGATGAGCCCACCGGCAACCTTGATCCCGAGACCTCCGATCGCGTGTTCGAGACGTTGATGCGGCTTGTGCGTGACACGGGACTGGCGGCGCTGATTGCCACCCATAACCTTGACCTGGCCGCGCGCATGGACCGCCGCGTGCGGCTGGATGCCGGCGTGCTCTCTGCGGTTGCCTGACACAAAGGATGCACCGATGCCGACACTACCCATAGCCGAGATCGAACAGCTTTCCGAACAGGCGCTCGTGGCGCATGGCGCGCGTGCCGACGTGGCCGCGGAGATGGCCCGCGCGATTGCCTGGGCGGAGGCGCGCGGCAACCGCATTTGCGGGCTCTACTATCTCGAAAGCTATTGTCAGCAATTGGTCAGCGGGCGGGTCAAGGGCCACGCCACCCCGGTCATCGACAGGCCCCGCCCGGCGGAGATGATCGTGGATGCACAGCATGGGTTCGCGCAATCGGCCTTGCGCGCGGCACTGCCCGATGCGGTGGCGGCGGTGCGCGAAACCGGGACGCTGAGCCTTGCAATCCATCATGCCCACACCTGCACTGCGCTGGGCTATTTCACCGAGAGCTTCGCGCGCGAAGGTGTGCTGGCGTTGGGCTTGACCAATGCCTCGCCCATCGTCGCAGCACCCGGTGGCAAGATCCGGCAGATCGGCACCAACCCCATCGCCTTCGCCGTGCCGGACGGGCAGGGTGGTGTGTCGATGATGTTCGACCAATCCACCACCACCGTCGCGCTGGGACGGATCACCATGGCCAAGGCCGCAGGTGAGACGATCCCGGAAGGATGGGCGATTGACGCCGATGGCGCGCCAACCACCGACCCCGAAGCGGCGCTGGGTGGGTCGCTCACGTCGGCGGGCGGTTACAAGGGCTGGGGCTTTGGCCTCATGGCCGAAATCCTCGCAGCGTGCCTCGGCGGCGGCGTCCTGAGCCGCGAGGTCAAGCCACTCAAGGCGCCGGAGGGTGCGCCGCATGATCTTGGGCAGTTCTTCGTCTTGATCCATCCGGACAATGCGGCTTTCTACGACCGTATGGCGCAGCTTGCCGCATACATCGCGGAGGACGCGGGAGTGCGGATGCCGGGGCAGGGTAAGACGCCCGCCGACCACGCCGAGGTTCCGGAGGCGTTGCGCGATCAGCTGGTCCGGCTCGCGCAGGGCTGACAGAGACCGCAGACGATGGGCGCGGCTTGTGGATGGCGGCTTGTGGATGGCGGTGTTCGGGCCAGAAGGACAGGGTGCTCAACAGGCGACCACGCACAACCGACCCCACGCACAATCGACCCCATGCGCAATCGGCGACCACGCTCGACGGCTTCACGCACAACCGACGACCACGCTCGACGGTTTCACGCACAACCGACGACCACGCTCGACGGCCGCACCCACAAAACGGCGACCGTGCGCAACCGGCTTCCGGGCACAACCAGAGCCCACGCCCAACCGCTCACGCAACCGCTCACGCGAACGTTGCTTGGAACCCTTCCGCACCCGGCTATCCTCAGATGCCGACGCTGTGACATGGGAGACCCTGCAATGATCAGACGCGTTCTTCTGGCCGTGAGCCTGTCCCTTGCCGGGGCGTCGATTTCCCTGCCTGCTTCCGCCGAGGCGGTGCCGTTCGACAACGCATGGAAGAAGCAGGGCTTCTCCCTGTTTTCTTCGAACCGCTACAGCTATGGCGGAACCGTGATGGGCGTATCCTCTGACGGGTCTGTCTCGCTGACTTATCGCAGCCTGCCGCAAAGCGCGTGGGACGCGCGGAGCGCCCGCTGGAGCTGGGCGGTCGCGCAGGGCGTGCGCCCGACCGACCTGACCCGCAAGGGAGGTGACGATCGCAATCTTGCGCTCTATTTCGTGTTCCTCCCCGAAACGCAGGTCAGTCAGGCCAGCCGAAGCATCACGCGCCTGCTGCGCAATGATGAGGTGCGCGTGCTGGCCTATGTCTGGGGTGGGAACCATGCGCGCGGGTCTGTCCTTCCAAGTCCCTATATGGGGTCAAGGGGCAAGACGATCGTGCTGCGCGGCGCCGGAGAGGGGCGCGCCGAAGAGCGGGTTGATCTTGCGGCGGACTTTGCCCGGGCCTTTGGGGGCACACCCGGGGCTTTGGTCGGCGTGGCGGTATCCGCGGACAGCGATGACACCGACGGGATGATCCGGGCGGAACTGCGCGGTTTGCGCGTCGAGTAACCTGCCGGCTGGCGGGCCGTGCCGGTGGTGCGCTCAGGCGCGTTGCGTGATCCAGACACCCAACGCCATCACGGCGATGCCGGTGCTGCGTGTGAGCGACAAGGGGCTGACCCGCGCGCCGAACAAACCGAAATGATCGATGGCCGCGGCTGAAATCAACTGTCCGAGCAGGACAAAGAACACCGCGTTGCCAACGCCAAAGCGTGGTGCGACCATGGTGATGGAGATGACGTAGAACGCCACCAGAAGTCCTGCGAGAAACAGATGCTTGGGGGTGCCGGGGAGCCGGGCAAGCCCCGTCGCCCCGCTCAGCAGCCAGACCAGTCCTGCGGCGAGCAGCGCAACCGCGAACAGGATCATCGCCGCCGCAATGGGCGATCCGAGACGCACGCCCAGAGCGGCGTTGAGCGCGGCGAGCAGCGGGATTCCGATCCCGGCAAGCAGCATCACGAGAGCATAGTGGCTCATTCCGACCCTTTCCGTTAGTGGTGTCATCTTTGCGGGCTGCGGGCGGGCTTGTCATCGCCGAAATGCGTGTCGGGCCGAATTTGGGCTTGCGCGGTCGCGCGGGTCTTGCGACCAAAGGATTGCAGCAAACCATAATCAAAGACAGGCATAGGGGGCATCACATGGCGCGCAAGAGGACAGCAATGGTGGCGGGTGTGCTGGTTGGCACGGTTTTCCTTGCCGGCTGCAACGAGATGGCGGGCGAGGACACGGCCGCGATGCCGACCGTTGGTCAGGGCATGGTCTTGTATCAGAACAATTGCGCGATGTGTCATGGCGAAACCGGGATCGGCGACGGACCGATGGCGCGCGCCATGACCCGGGCACCGGCGAACCTCACGCTGATCAGCCTGCGCAACAACGAGACTTTCCCGCGGGCGCGGGTCATGTCAACGATCGATGGGTATGCGCGCTCCGACATGGACACGCCCGGAATGCCGGAATTCGGAGACCTTCTCGACAGTCCGCTGGTGCCGTTTGATTCCGGCGACGGGATCCAGACACCGACGCCACGCAAGCTGGTGGCGATCCTCGAATATATCGAATCGATCCAGAAAACCCGCTGATCCGCAGCGCGTCGGACAGCGGGCTGCGCGCGTCCGCTTCGGTGCGGCTCCGTATACCTCGGCGACTGGAAATCACGCCCCGAAACCCCGGGATGACGGCCCGCTTACCCGGCCTCGCGCGGCATGATCGGGACGCCGATCTTATGCGCCTCAGGCACCCACCGCCTTGCGGACCATCGACCAATAGACTTCCTGCACCTCCGCGACCGAGAGGCGGCCACCGCTGCGATACCATGTGGTCACTCCGGTGAGCATCGCGATCACCGCAAAACTGGCCACGCGCGTGTCGGCCACGTCAAAAACACCGGTCTCGCGCCCCTCGCGCAGGATCGTTTCGAGCGTGTCCTCGTAGCGGCGCCGCAATGCTTCGATGGTGGAAAAATTCTCGGGGTCTAGATTGCGCAGCTCCATGTAGGAGATGAAAACCGCATCAGGCCGGTCGAGATGAAAGGCGATATGAAAACGCACGAAGGTTTCTAGCCGGTCGAGCGCGCTGTTGCCCTCGATCGCCGCGTCCAGCGCCTCCAGAAGCTCGTCCATGTGGCCTTTGAGCAAGCTGAACAACAGCGCCTGTTTGTCGGGCGTGTAGTTGTAGAGCGCGCCCACCTGTAGCCCGACATCGCGCGCAATCTGGCGCATCGAAACGGCGGCGAAACCGTGGCTTGCAAACAGCCGCAAAGCGGCCTCGCGGATCCGTGGGCCGGTGATTTCCGAGTGACTGCCTTGCGTGCGTGCCATGGCTCAAGCGTATCTGAACGGTTGTTCAAATCAAGGGCTGCGCTTGCCGTTTGCAGCGGCTTGCGGCAAGACAGAGGCATGACGCGCAATCCTTGCCCCACCCTGACGGCTTTTTGCTTCCTGATCGCCGGCGCGCTGTCCGGATGCACGCAGTTTCCCGAACTGGATGCACGCCAGACGCCGGGCGTTGCAACCGCGCCCTATCCGGCGTTGGTTCCGCTCGACGGGCTTCTCGACGCTCCTGCGCCGGTGGCGGATGTGGCGATGGTGGCACAGATCGAAAACCGGGTGTCGGGGCTTCGGGGGCGCGCGTCACGGCTCGCCAACACCGCGGTTGGCCCGGCGAGCGGCACCGCCGGTCGGGTGGCAGAGCTGCGCGCCCGGGCCGCACAGCTGCGCACACAGTAACCGTCGGGGCGCCGGCACGCCGTCCGGTGTGCCACGCTTGTCAAACCGAATGACTGCCTCACAAGGAAACCGGCCATGATCCCGATAGACCCCGACCGCTTTCTGCAAGATCTTGACCGTCTGCGCGCATTTGGCGCTGCCGGTGTCGGTCGCGGCGTTGTGCGCCCGGCCTATAGTGCGGCCGACATTGCCGCGCGGGACTGGCTGGTCGAGCAGATCCGGGACTCCGGGCTGACGCCGCATGTGGACCCGATGGGATCGGTGTTCGGGCTGGCCGATGCGCCGGTCTCGCTGTTGATCGGGTCCCATTCGGACAGCCAGCCAGAAGGCGGGTGGCTCGATGGGGCGTTGGGTGTGATCGCCGGGCTCGAGATCGCCCGCGCCGCGCGAACCAGCGGTGGCCCGCCGGTCTCGGTCGTGTCGTTCCAGGACGAAGAGGGCCGGTTTGGCGTGACCACGGGCAGCGCGGCATGGGTCGGGGATCTTGACCGTTCGACGCTGGACGGGTTGACCGATCCCGCTGGCGTGACGCTTGGCGATGCCCGCGCCGCATTGGGAGAGCGGTGTGGCGCATGGCTAGACCCGGCACGCTTTTCCGGCTTTCTCGAAATGCATATCGAACAGGGGCCGGTGCTTGACCGGGCGCGGGAGGCGGCCGGGGTGGTGACGGCCATCGTCGGGATCCGCGACTGCGTGATCACCTTCTCCGGTGCCCAGAACCATGCGGGCACCACACCCATGGCCGAACGGCGTGATGCGTTCCAAGCGCTTAGCGCCTTCAACACGGCCCTCAATGCCCGGCTGTCCAACATCGTCACACCTGCGACGGTGTGGACAATCGGCCATGTCGCCGTGCACCCAGGGGCGCATTCCATAGTGCCGGGACGGGCACAGTTTTCCATGCAATGGCGCGATGCAGAGCTGTCGCGGCTCGACGCGATGGAGGCGGTCATCCGCGATGTGGCGGACGGGGTTGCCCGATCCGGTGGTTTTGGTCTCGAGATCGGGCCGGTCTTTTCGGTCGCACCCGTGGCCATGGATGCCGGCTTGCGGCGCGCTCTGTGCGACGCGGCAGAGACGGAACAGCCCGGACGCTGGCGCGACATGCCGTCCGGCGCGTTGCACGATGCGTCCAACCTGTCCGGGGCGATGCCGTCTGCGATGCTCTTCGTGCCGTCCATCGACGGCATCAGCCACGATTTTGCCGAACATACGGAGCCGGAGGATCTGGTGGCAGGTCTGCGGATCCTGGCGCGGGCAGCAGACCAAATCGCACGGGGCGGATGAGCCGCGGTTTGCGGGCCTTGGCTGTCACCGCACGTCAACCCAAATGCAGGGACGGAGCCACGGGCTTGCCGGAAAGCCCTTGACCGGGACTGGTCGCAGCCAGGGGTTTGCTTCGCAAATTCACCCCGTTGCGGCCGTCTGTCAGAGCGGCGCCCTCAGCTGGCGCTTTGCCGCTCCACATAGGCGCGCAGCTCTTCGGCCTCGTGACGCGCTTCGCGCAGACCTTCCATGGCGGCGCCAAGCTCGGCCTCGGTCTGGGCCAGCTGGTTGGTCAGTTCCGCTTCACGCTGTTGCAGATAGGTGATCGCCTGATCGCGGGTTTCTTCCGCCTCATGCAACTCCTGGCTCATCTTTTCGAGCTGGTTGAGGTCGGACTGGCTGATGCGCGAGAACCGGTGCAGCACCCAATGTGCGAACCATCCAAGCGCGAACGCGACAAACAGGATGATCGCCGTTGTGATGATGAATTCGGTTCTGTTCATTCGCTTGTCTCTTCGTCCGCATCTCCCGCGGTATCTTCCGACTCGCCGTCTTGTGCAACCGTTTCCAGCGCGGCTTCGTTATCAACCGCGTCGCCTTCGGCCTCCGCGAGCGCTTCGAGCGTGGTTTGTTCCTCCGCGATCGGCTCCGGGCGCAAGAGCTTGAATTCGATCCGGCGGTTGGCTTCGCGGCCGTCTTCCGTGCCGTTATCGGCAATCGGGTTGGCCTCTCCATAGCCCTGAACAGAATAGGCCCGCACCGGGACCAGCCGTGCGCGCAGCGCATCGAGGACGGATTGCGCGCGACTCTGGCTCAGGCGCTGGTTGCCGCTCTCGCTGCCCTGGCTGTCGGTATGTCCCCCGATCTCGAGCGGGATATCTCCGCATTTCTTGAGCAGGTCTGCCAGTTCGTCGAGAATATCCTCTGCGGAATTGTCGAGCGCGGCCGACCCCGGCTCGAAGGTGATTTTGCGATCGCCGATGATCTGAACGATCTGGGCCTCGCATTCCTCGGGGGTGGGCAGCCCGAGGCTGGCGTCGAACTGCTCTACATATTCGACACTGATGTCGAGCGTGCTGTCTGCGCCCAGCTTTTCGGTGAAGAGCGCTGCGATGGCGTCTTGCGCGTCCTTTCGGCCGGTTCTGCCGCGAACCGTGACGGAATCCGGTGTGACGGTCACCGCACCGTTGGCGAGCATGGACAGCGCCTCCAGGCCGGCAAGGGTCCGAACCGACCAATCGGCGGGGAGTTTGTCGCTCAGGCGGGTCGCGGTATAAACCGATTCAGAGCCAAAGGCCGCCCGCGCAAAGCTGTCGGCGGTCTGCTTGGCAACCTCGGATTCGATCCGGCCGCGGATCTGGACCGCGCCTTCGGGGCTGAGCGTCGCGCTGAAATCGGGCGGACCTTCGGCGTTGGCATCAGGCGGTTCCGGCAGGACCGCGTTCAGCGCAAAGACCGGCGGCAAGGCCGCCCCGAGGTCGCTGACAGTGGTTTCGAACAGCGCTTCGACCGTGCCTTCGAGCGCCACGAGCTCGATATCGGCATTGGTGATCGCCAATGACCCCCCGCCAAGCTGTGTCAACGCTCCGACCGATTGCGCCACCGCTTCGCCCCAGCGGCGCGACGGCACCCCGAGACCCAATGTGCAGGAAATCTTGCCTTCCATCCCGGCATTGGCAAGCGCGGCAAAGATGCGGTCGCGTGCCTCTTCTGAATCCGCAGAGCAGGTGTCGAGACGCGGTCCGTCCTCATCGTAGCGCATCCGGAAGGCAAAGGGCGAGATGACCGGGCGCGGGCTCGACAACTCAAGCCCGAGGCGCACATTTTCAGGTGCGCGGCGCGCCAGCGCGACCTCAAGCCGTCTGCGCTCCTCTTCCGATTCGGTGGTTGCCCGGATCATCACGCGATCCGCATTCACCGAGATCTTGGACCGCGGCAGGTCTTCGAGCGCACGCATGGCAAAATGGACCGAATCGTCCCAAGTGTCGGGCGCCGGGAAATCGGCGGTTTCGAGCAGGTCTGAGACCGCGCCCTCCTCGCCTGCAAGGGCCTGCAACTGCCGCTGGAGCGATGCGCGGTCGGTGGAAGCGGGCACAAGCCCGATCACCGAAAGCCCGGACTTGTTGCGCAGGATCTCGAGCGAAAACGCCGGCGCGACGATGGCTTCCGTCTCCTCGACCAGCATCTGGTCAATGACACGCGCCGCATCAACCACGGTGCCGGCGGTCGAAAGCGCCTGAAACCGACTGGCCTCATCCGGCGCCGTGCCGATCAGAAACACTTGCAAACCATTCACGTCGACCTCGGCCCAGGTCAGCTCCGCGCGATCCAGCGCATTGAGCACCCCGCTCTTGGAAGCGGCTTCGACCATGTTGGCCGAAAAGTGAGCCGTGACAAACGAAAGCGCGCCGGCTGAGCCGAAAACGCCGGCAATAATGGCGAGTGATGACAAACGCATGATGGTGGCAGTCTCCTTTGGACTGTGCGGAGATAGTCGGGCCGGGACCGGTGCGCAATCAAGCGAAAAGTGCAGCGGCGAAAAACAGCACAGGGATCAGGCCGGCGTCGCGGTTCGAGCGGAACAGGCTCAGAAGCCGGTCGGTGTTGTCGATATCGAGGCGCCGCAGCTGCCACATCATGTGCCAGCCCATGGCCCAGGGCCCGCACAGCATCAGAACCATCGCAAGGATTTCGCCATCAGGGGCAGCCGCGACGATTGCGATTCCCATGAGCGCCACGGTGGCCACGAGGAACCGCGCCAGCCATTTCGGACTGTCGGTGCCAAACAGTCGCGCCGTCGATTTCACGCCAATCAACGCGTCGTCCTCGGCGTCCTGGTGCGCGTAGATGGTGTCATAGAAGAGCGTCCAGGCGATCCCGGCGAAAAACAACACGATCGCCGGGGACTCCAGCTGTCCGGTATGGGCCGTCCAGGCCAGCAATGCTCCCCAGTTGAAAGCGATGCCCAGAAAGACCTGTGGCCACCAGGTGAACCGCTTGGCAAACGGATAGACCGCCACCGGCACAAGCGACAGAACGCCGAGTGCAATCGCGGCAGGGGGCAGGGTCAGAAGAATCAGGAACGCCACCAGCGATTGTGCGATTGCCCATGCGAGCGCGCCGCGCACGGTGACCTGTCCGGACGGGATCGGCCGGAGTGCGGTGCGCGCGACGGAGCCGTCGATATCGCGGTCGGTGATGTCGTTCCACGTGCAGCCCGCGCCACGCATCAGGATTGCGCCGATGGCGCATCCCACGAAGATCCACAGGTCGAACCAGCGCGCCTGACCGTCATGCACCATGGCCAGCAGAAGACCCCACCAGCACGGGAGGAGCAGAAGCCATGTGCCAATCGGCCGGTCCAGCCGCGACAGCCGGGCATAGGGACGGGCCCATGCCGGTGCGCGGGTGTCGACCCAGTTGCCCGATTTTGCGTCCACCACCGCGCGATCTTCGGCTTGCGCACGGTCATCCTTCTGAGGCGTCGGGTTCCCGTCCGGGGCGGCTGCGTCTGGGAACCCGGCGGTCTGCGCCTGACCTGTCCCCGGGGCCAAGTCAGCGCTTGTTTCGGACGGGGGCCCCTTTTTGTTCGACGTCTCCGCCTCTGCCTCTGGTCTGTCGCCGGTGGCGGTCATAGATTGGCCTCATGAAAGCGAAAATCCGGCTCTATGTAGACGCGCCTTTGGGGCAGGGACAAGCGGTCGCTCTGACGCGGGAGCAAGCGCATTATCTGTTTGGCGTCATGCGGCTTGGCCAAGGCGGCGTTGTGGCGCTTTTCAACGGGCGTGACGGGGAATGGCGCGCGCGCGTCGTCGAAGCGGGCCGCAAGGGCGGCACGCTGGAATGTGAGGCGCTGACGGCACCGCTTGCCATGCCGCCCGACCTGTGGCTCTGCTTTGCGCCGATCAAGAAGGCCCGCACCGACTTCATCGTCGAAAAGGCGGCCGAAATGGGTGCGCGCCGGATCCTGCCCGTTGCAACGGAGTTCACCAATTCCGAGAGAATCCGCGTCGACCGGCTACAGGCACACGCGGTCGAGGCTGCGGAGCAATGCGGCGGGACGTTTGTTCCGGAGGTCTGCGATCTGCAAAGGCTCGATGCGCTCCTGCGGGGCTGGGACCCCGCCCGCCAACTGATGTTCTGCGATGAAACCCGCGCGGGTGGCTCATCCGCCCTGACAGGCGGCCTCGCGGGGCCGTGGGCGATACTGATCGGGCCGGAGGGTGGATTTTCGCAAGCCGAACGCGACACGCTCGGCGCGCTTGCCTTTGCGCACCCGGTGGCGCTTGGACCGCGGATCCTCCGGGCCGACACCGCAGCGGTGGCGGCGATAGCGCTCTGGCAGATGCACTACGGAGACTGGAGATGATCCGCCCGGAAGCGGCCGCCATGCTCAAGCGTTGGCGCGGGGTGCTCATCGCCGCGACCCTTGTGCTTCTTGGTGTCTACTGGGCGTTGTGGCGCGGGACGGGCCTTCTCGAATGGGTCGGCTATGCCATGGCCGGTGCCGGTATCGGGCTTGGCATCACGGCGGTGCAGCGGTTGCGTTTCGACCAGGGGCATGGCGGGCCGGGGGTCGTCTCGGTTGTGGAGGGCCGGATCACGTATTTCGGGCCGCTGGGCGGAGGCGTCGCCGATCTCGAGGCGCTGAGCGCGATCACCTTCGACCCGCGCGCCAAGCCGGCGCATTGGCTGCTCGCGCAGCCCGGGCAGCCCTCACTTGCGATCCCGGCCAATGCCGAAGGGGCGCAAGCGCTCTTTGATGCCTTCGCGCATCTGCCCGGTTTGCGCATCGGCGCACTGGTTGACGCCACGCGCGCTAGCACCGCGCCGGTGCTTGTCTGGCAGCGCGATGGCACGGGGCCTGCACCGCGCACCGCCACATCCGCACATGGCAACCGCCCACGCCGGTTGCATTGACACCCGGGACAATCCCTTACATGGCTGGCGCAGCAAAATTCAGCGACGCGGAGGCGCCCCCATGTCCATTCCTCAGTCCGGCGGCGGGCCGATCGAGCATTACGAACAAATGGTCCAGTACCTCGCGGATGGCTGCAAGCCGAAGGACGCGTGGCGAATCGGCACGGAGCACGAGAAATTCGGCTACTGCAAGGACAGCCACAAGCCGCTGCCCTATGCGGGCGAGCGCTCTATCGAAGCGGTTCTGAGCGGGTTGCGGGACCGGCACGGCTGGTCTGAAGTCCGAGAAGGCGGCCACCTGATCGGCCTCGAGAAGGATGGGGCCAACGTCTCGCTGGAACCCGGTGGTGCGTTGGAGTTGTCGGGCGCGCCCCTCGAAACGATCCACCAGACCTGTGACGAGGTGAACGAGCATCTCGCGGAGGTCAAGGAAATCGCCGACGAGATCGGCGTCGGGTTCATCGGCCTTGGTGCTGCGCCGGAATGGGGCCATGACGAGATGCCATTGATGCCCAAGGGCCGCTACAAGCTGATGGACGCCTATATGGGGCGGGTCGGCAGCATGGGTCGCGTCATGATGCGCCGGACCTGCACCGTGCAGGTCAACCTCGATTTCTCCTCCGAAGCCGACATGGTGCAAAAGCTGCGCGTGGCGATAGCGCTACAGCCCGTTGCCACGGCGCTGTTTGCCAATTCGCCATTCTTCGAGGGCCAGCTGAACGGGCACAAGAGTTGGCGCAGCCGCGTCTGGCGTGATCTCGATGATGCGCGCACCGGCATGGTCCCGTTTGTCTTTGACGACGGCTTCGGTTTTGAGCGGTGGGTCGAATACGCGCTCGATACGCCGATGTATTTTGTCTATCGCGACGGCCAGTATATCGATGCGCTGGGCATGTCATTCCGTGATTTCCTCAAGGGGGAACTGCCCGCCTTGCCTGGCGAGACGCCGACCCTGTCGGATTGGGCGGACCATCTGACCACGCTCTTCCCGGAAGCGCGGATCAAGAAATTCATCGAGATGCGCGGTGCGGATGGCGGCCCGTGGCGGCGGTTATGCGCCTTGCCCGCCTTTTGGGTCGGCCTGTGCTACGATCAGGCCGCGCTCGACGCCGCCTGGGATCTGGTCAAGGGCTGGGACACGGAGACGCGCGAAGCGTTGCGTGTGGCGGCATCCGTCGACGGGCTGCAGGCCCGCGTCGGCGACATCTGCATGCACGATCTGGCGCGCGAGGTCGTGGCCATTGCCGATGCCGGTCTCAAAGCGCGGGCGCGCCCGGGCGCGGGCGGTCTGGTGCCGGACGAGACCCACTTCCTCAACGCGCTGAAAGAGAGCGTCGAATCGGGCCAGGTGCCCGCGGATGAGCTTCTCGGGCGCTACCACGGCGACTGGAACGGGGATCTGAGCCGGATTTACGCCGATTACAGCTACTGAGCGCGGCGTGTGCCGGGAAGGGGGTATCGAGCGTCGCACGACCTCTGGCATACGCGGGAGCAGCTTGGCTTCGTGAGGCATCACGCCCGCGTCGCTTTGCAAGGGCCGCGCTCTCGTGCCGTCGCGCTGATATCGGCGCGGTCGAACACGGGTCACACCCTGTCCGGGCCAGATGTCTGTGGGGGCGAGAGGTTTTTCCCCCGGTTTGCGTCGCGCCAACCGGCAAGCCCGCCCTGTTTGCAGTGACACCAGGGACGGTCAGCCGGGGGCGTGTTTGCCCAGAACCTGACGCTGGTAATAATCGGAAATCGCCTCGCGTCGGGCGGCGAGTTCGTCTTCGCTCACCGGGCGGTCGGCATTGATCAGAACGGCATAGCTTTGATACGGATTCGGCTTGCCGGACCGGGCGTATCCTCCGCGATTGTGGCGATTTGCCGGACCCCAGCGGTTCTCTTCCTCGTCGCTCTTGCGGCAGAGCAACAGGATATACCAAAGCCCGCCCACCATCGGCACAAGGTTGACGAACCACCACATGGATGAGCGCCCGGTGTCGTGCAGGCGGCGCGCCGCAAGCGTGATCGACGGGATCAGCGTCAGCACGAAGAACCAGATCGTCAGATAGGAAAACGGGTTGACCGGTGGTGCATCCGCCGCAAAAACCGCAAACATATCCCAGAAAATCACAACGAAAAATCCGATAAAGCGCGCCAGCCACGCCCACCAGTATTCCGCGCGGGTCGCACGTCCGTTCCATTTCAAGGCGTTAAAAAGAAACGATTCCAGCGCAGCCATTGGTCCGATCATCGTAGCGACTCCTTTTGCACCTGCCGGCAGTGTTTCGTCATGGTGAGGCAATTGTTCGGCACCCGTATGAAAATGCTGTGCGCGGTGCCGGGCGAAGGGGCGCTGAAAGCGGCGAGCGCACAGAAAAACGCCCTCCCGCGGATCGGCGGAAGGGCGTGTATTGCTCGCGGTGGTCAGAGCGCGGCGCTGCGACCGATTGCCTAGGACCAATAGCCGAGATCAATAGCCGATGGCACAGCCGTCCTTGCGCGGATCCGACGCTCCCTCAAGGACACCGTTCTCGTGGATCTTGATCGCCTGCGCGCCGCCAATGGCGGTTTCGGGGGTCTCGATTTCATGCCCCTTGGCGGCCAGCGCCGCCCGCACATCGTCACCGATCCCGCGTTCCAGCGACAGCTTGCCCTTTTCGGCGAAGCTGCGCGGTGCGTCGAGCGCTGCCTGCGGGTCCATGCCGTAATCGAGCATGTTGGTCACGACCCGTGCATGGCCGCAGCACTGGTATTGTCCGCCCATCACGCCAAACGGCATGGTGATGCGGTCTCCATCGGCGAGCATCGCCGGAATGATCGTGTGCATCGGGCGCTTGCCCCCGGCCAGCATGTTGGGGTGGCCCTCCTCGAGCGAGAAGCCCGCGCCGCGGTTCTGCAACAGGATGCCGAATTTCTCGCTGGCAATGCCCGAGCCGAAGCCGTGGAAGATCGAGTAGATCAACGAGACCGTCATGCGGTCCTTGTCGACCACGGTGATATAGATCGTATCCTTGTGCACCGCTTCAGACGCGCTGCGTGCCGACGGCATCGCACGGTTCGGGTCGATCAGCGCAGCCAGCCCCTTGGCCGTTTCGGGGCTGAGCAGGTGATCGAGCCGGGTCATGTGGGCGGGATCGGCAACGAAACGGTCGCGCGCATCATAGGCCAGCTTGGCGGCTTCCGCTTCGATATGGATGCGTTCGGCGCCGAATGGCTCCATCGAGGCCAGATCGAAATGCGACAGGATGTTGAGCATCAGATGCGCGATGATGCCCTGACCGTTGGGCGGATGCTCAAGAAGCGTCTGGCCCTTGTAGTGGCCGCTCACGGGCGCCCCGGTCGTCGTTTGAGTCGAAGCGAAATCCTCTGCGCTGTGTGTCCCGCCCATGGCCGACAGCACGCTGAGCATGTCCTCCATGACCTCGCCGGTGTAAAACCCGTCGCGCCCCTGCGCGGCCACCCGGCGCAGCACCTCCGCCTGCCCCGGCAGGGCGAAAATATCGCCGTATTGGTACAGCGCGCCGTTCTTGAGGAAATGGCTGCGGCCGTGCCCCTGAAGGGTCGGCGCGTCTTTCTCCCAGTCCCAGGACACACGCGCCGAAACGGGCACCCCGGCTTCCATGTAGCCGATCGCGGGGGCGAGGCTGTCGGCGATGCCCAGCTTGCCCCATTTTTCCGACATGGTGCAAAACGCATCCATCGCGCCGGGAATGGTAACCGCATGGGCCGAATGCAGCGGGATGGTCTCGTGCCCCTGCGCGCGCAGCGCCTCGGCAGAGGAGCCGGCGGCGGCGCGGCCGGACCCGTTGACGGCGACAACGTCGCTGGCCTTGCCGGAGGGTGAGATCAACGCAAAGCAGTCGCCGCCGATCCCGGTCATCTGCGGCTCTGCAAGCCCGAGGATCACGGCGCCCGCAATGGCGGCATCGACCGCGTTCCCGCCTTGTTTCAGGATGCCGACCGCTGCCTGTGCAGCGAGCGGGTGTGATGTGGCGCAAAGCCCGTTGGTGGCCATGACGGCAGACCGTCCCGGCATATGAAAATCGCGCATTGTCTCTCCCTCGAAGTCCCGCGCCATACCTAGCGGGTTGGGCGTCAGGGTCAATTCGCCATCACTTTGGCGATGGCGTCAGGATGCAAGGAGCGGTTGAGCCAAGCGGGATTGGCATGACCACAACCAGCGCCCCGGCATGCCGTGAAAACCATCTGCGTCGCTGCCTTGAGAGCGCGTCGGCGGCGACGCGCGGCGTGCGCATTTTGCCAAAATGTCCGAATCGGCCTTAGTATGGGACAGGTATTCTGGCCTCTATTGTGCCCGTGCCTGTATTTTAGAAGGCTTTTCGACATGCCTGACTTCGGGGGAATTTGAACCATGGCAGATTTTTCGATCACTGGTGCGGCCGTCTCGACAACGCAGTTTCTCAACGGGGGCGAGCATGGCTTCATCGCCCCGAATACCGGGATTTCTGTCCTTGGCGGCGACGGAGTCGAGGCCACGGCCGGAGAGAATTGGCTCACGGTTCTGGGCTATATCAACGCGACTGGCGGGACGATTGCCGCGGTCGACGGGGGCGGCACCGCCTTCGAGATGACGGTCGGCAGGGACGGCTACCTGACGGCGGAAAACCCGATTGGCGGCACCGTGGATATCGACGTCTCGCAGCGCTTTTCGCTGGTGAACGAAGGCACGATCTATTCCTCGCGTGACTATGCCGTGGAGATGCGCGCCACGGACGGTTCCGCCGAGGCTTTCCTGCGCAACACCGGTGCGATCACCGCCAATGAGGGCAACGCGATCCTGCTTGCCACGGGCACCGAAGAGGTCGAGTTCTACAATTCCGGCAGCATCACCTCCGACGATGTTTCGGTGTTTGTGGTGCGGACCGAATCCGCGACGGGCGACATCACCTTCAACAATACCGGCGAGGTTCTGAGCGGCGATCTCGACGCGTTCCTGATCGCGGCGGGCGACGGGTCCACCACCGATTTCTTCAACTCCGGCATCATCAGCGCCGATGCGACCGCCATCGAGTTCGAGGATGACGGGCAGGTGTCGATCCGCAATACCGGTACCATTCAGGGCGAGACCCGCGCGATTGAAACCGAAGGTGGCGATGACGAACTGATCAATCTCGGCACGATCATCGGCAATGTCGACCTTGGCGGAGGCAGCGACACGATCGACAGCCGCGGCGGGATCATCACCGAAGGCGCGCTGCGTGGCGGTGCGGGCGATGACCTCTATCTTCTGGACAGTGACGAGATCTTCGTCGCCGAGGAGCCTGGCGGTGGAACGGATTTCGTGCTCGCCTGGAGCGATTTTCACATCTCCGATCCGGATATCGAGAACCTGAGCCTGCGCGGATCGGGGAGTTTCCGCGGCGCGGGCAATGCCTCGGGCAACCGGATCGAAGGCAATGTCGGGGACAATGCGCTGTTCGGGTTTTCCGGCAATGACGAACTGACCGGGGGCGCTGGTGACGACAAGATCTTCGGGAGTTTCGGTGTCGACACGATTACGGGCGATGACGGCGATGACTGGCTGCACGGCGGCGCCGATGGCGACAACATCGCCGGTGGCACGGGCAACGACACGATTGAGGGGGGCACGGGCAACGACTTTCTGACAACGGGTGGTTTTGCCGGCGCGCGCAACATCGCGGATGGCGGCGCGGATAACGATATTCTGCTCAGCGGCGAGTCTTCGGACAGTCTGATCGGAGGCTCGGGCGATGACACGATCCTGCCGGGTGCGGGGGCTGATACCATCCGAGGCGGCAGCGGTGTCGACGTTGTCAATTACGGAGCAAGCCCCGACCGCGTCGTCGTCAATATCGGCGTCAATTTCTTTTCCGGCGGCCACGCAGAGGGCGATGCGGGAAGCGATCTCGAAGGCGTTTACGGCGGGGCTGGCAATGACCTGCTCGTCGGCAGTTCGGGTCCAAACGTCCTGCGCGGTGACAGCGGCGATGACAGCCTGCGCGCAGAAGGCGGGAACGACACGTTGCGTGGCGGCGAGGGGGCCGACACGCTCAACGGCGGAAGCGGCGCGGACACGGCGGATTACGGGGGATCAAGCGCCCGGGTCATCATCAACCTCGGCACCGGGTTCACCTCCGGCGGCGACGCGGCGGGCGATACTCTCATTTCCATTGAGCGGGTCTCGGGCTCCGCGCTGGGCGACCGCATCGTCGGGTCCAGCGCCGGCAACCGGCTTTTTGGCGAGGATGGCGACGATTATCTCGACGGCGGAGGGGCAGGGGACCTGTTGTTCGGGGGGGCTGGCAATGACGAGCTCGTGGGCGGCACGGGCGCAGATCAGTTCATTTTCGAATCCGGCTTCGGCGATGACACGATCAACGATTTCGAGGACGGCTCGGACCTGTTGCACGTCGCGGCGATTCCCGGCGTCAACTCCATCGCCGATGTCAGCATAGCGCCCAGCGGCGGCGATCTGGTGGTGCAGATTGGTGTGCTCGACAGCATCACGCTGCTCGGCGCAAACGGATCTGTGACGCTGACCTCTGCGGATTTCATTTTCTGAGCGGGGTGGACGTCTTCGCCCGATTGTCCGGTGCGAGTAATGGGCGCCGCCTTTCCCTGTGACGCGTGAAACCTGGGCGCACGGCATGTCGCGGGCACGCGCTTGCGGACAAGTGTCAGGGCTTGTGGCCAAGTGTCAGGGAGTGAACCTCGGTGCCGCGCATTGGGTGGGGGCTGATACACGCGACACCGAGGGAAGCTATAAGGCAGCTACAAGACCCGTTTTGCAGGCTGAATGCGGCGGAACCATGATGGCGACGGGGCAATTCCAAGACCGGCGCCGGGGTGGCGATGGTTTTGGCCTGTGCCCCGCTTGCCGGCTCTGCACGGGCCTGTTGCGTCCGATCGCACCAGACGCCGGCCGGTGCCCGCTGCGCGAATACGATCGCGGTGCGTCGGCGCTGGCGGCGCAGGCCATCGGGCTGTCGGAGTGTTTTTTTGGGGGGAGTGAACCTCGGTGCCGCGCGTTGGGTGGGGGCTGAAACACGCGACACCGAGGGAAGCCATTAGGCAGCTACAAGGACCGTTTTGCCGGGGGAATGCGGCGGCATTGTGGTGCCCCTGCGGCCATGCCGTGAAATCTTGTGCGCTGCGATACGCCCCGGCTCCCCGCGCGAGCGTCTTGGAAATTGTCGTGGCGGTCTGTCTTGACAGTTTGGCGCTCGCAAAGCCCGTTCCGCATGGCGGCGCAGCCGCGACAGACGGTGCCAAGCCTCTGACCGGTCTTGACGTCCCGACGGCAGCCCCCTATCACGCGGCATCCGCAAGGCCCCGGATTCGTCCGGGGCTTCGCTTTTGGTCGCTTGCGACCATCTCCACCGGGCACCTACGGGGGCCTATAACCCCGGCGGGCCGAACCCCGCCAACCATAGGCCGCTCTCTTGTGGAGGGGCCGCAAGCTAACGGAAGACAGAAAGCATGGCACTCAAGTCGTACAAGCCGACGACGCCGGGCCAGCGCGGGCTGGTGCTGATCGACCGTTCGGAGCTGTACAAAGGACGCCCCGTCAAGAGCCTCACCGAGGGTCTGACGAAGAATGGCGGCCGGAACAACACCGGACGGATCACCGCACGACGCCGCGGTGGCGGGGCGAAACGCCTCTACCGGATCGTCGATTTCAAACGCAACAAGTTCGACGTGAACGGCACGGTCGTCCGGATCGAATACGATCCCAACCGGACAGCTTTCATCGCACTGATCCAGTATGATGACGGCGAACAGAATTACATCCTCGCGCCCCAGCGCATCGGCATTGGCGACCGTGTGATCGCGTCGCAGAAGGCCGACATCAAGCCGGGCAACGCAATGCCGTTCTCCGGTATGCCGATCGGCACGATCGTGCACAATATCGAGCTGAAGCCCGGCAAGGGTGGCCAGATCGCACGCGCCGCGGGCACCTACGCCCAGTTTGTCGGTCGCGATGGCGGCTACGCCCAGATCCGTCTGAGCTCGGGCGAGCTGCGTCTCGTGCGTCAGGAATGCATGGCCACCGTCGGTGCCGTGTCGAACCCCGACAACTCGAACCAGAACCTCGGCAAGGCCGGTCGCGTGCGCCACATGGGCAAGCGTCCCTCCGTCCGCGGTGTCGTCATGAACCCGATCGACCACCCGCACGGCGGTGGTGAAGGCCGGACCTCCGGTGGTCGTCACCCGGTGACGCCATGGGGCAAACCGACCAAGGGCAAGCGCACCCGCAACAAGAACAAGGCGTCGCAGAAGCTGATCATCCGCTCGCGTCACGCCAAGAAGAAGGGGCGGTAATCCATGTCTCGCTCAGTATGGAAGGGCCCGTTCGTCGACGCTTACGTCCTCAAGAAGGCGGAAAAAGCGCGCGAATCCGGTCGCAACGAAGTTATCAAGATCTGGTCGCGCCGTTCGACGATCCTGCCCCAGTTCGTGGGTCTGACGTTTGGTGTCTATAACGGCCAGAAGCACATCCCGGTCAACGTGACCGAGGACATGATCGGCCAGAAGTTCGGTGAATATTCGCCGACCCGCACCTATTACGGGCATGCGGCCGACAAGAAAGCGAAAAGGAAGTAAGCCATGGGCAAGGATAAAAATCCCCGCCGCGTGGCGGAAAACGAAGCGATGGCCAAGCTGCGCATGCTGCGCACGTCGCCGCAGAAGCTCAATCTCGTCGCTCAGCTCATCCGTGGCAAGAAAGTCGATCGCGCTCTGACCGATCTGACCTTCTCCAACAAGCGGATCGCCGAGGACGTGAAGAAGTGCCTGCAATCCGCCATCGCCAATGCCGAGAACAACCATGGCCTTGACGTCGATGAGCTCATCGTCGCAGAGGCCTATGTGGGCAAGAACCTCGTGATGAAGCGCGGCCGTCCGCGGGCACGGGGCCGTTTTGGCCGCATCAACAAGCCGTTCTCGGAAATCACCATCAAGGTGCGCCAGGTTGAGGAGCAGGCCTAATGGGTAACAAGACCAATCCGATCGGTATGCGCCTGCAGGTCAACCGCACCTGGGACAGCCGCTGGTATGCCGACACCAAGGATTACGGCGATCTTCTTCTCGAAGATCATCGCATCCGTGACTTCATTCACGAAGAATGCAAGCAGGCCGGTATTGCCCGCATCATCATCGAACGTCCGCACAAGAAGTGCCGTGTGACCATTCACACCGCGCGTCCTGGCGTGATCATCGGCAAAAAAGGCGCCGATATCGAAGTGTTGCGCAAGAAGCTGGCGGCGATGACCGACAGCGAATTGCACCTCAACATCGTCGAGGTTCGCAAGCCCGAGCTGGATGCCCGCCTCGTTGGCGAAAGCATCGCACAGCAGCTTGAGCGCCGCGTGTCGTTCCGTCGCGCAATGAAGCGCGCGGTTCAGAACGCCATGCGCATGGGCGCCCTGGGCATCCGCGTGAACGTCGCGGGTCGTCTTGGCGGTGCCGAGATTGCCCGGACCGAATGGTATCGCGAGGGCCGTGTGCCGCTGCACACGCTGCGTGCGGATATCGATTACGCGTCGGTCGAAGCCGAGACGCCGTATGGCATCATCGGGATCAAGGTCTGGATCTTCAAAGGCGAGATCATGGAGCACGATCCTTCGGCACGCGACCGCAAGGCGCAAGAACTGCAAGACGGCCCCGCACCCCGTGGTGCCGGCGGCGGTCGGAGGAACTAAGCCATGCTTCAGCCAAAGCGTACAAAATTCCGCAAGATGCACAAAGGCCGGATCAAGGGAGAAGCCAAAGGTGGCTCCGACTTGAACTTCGGCACCTACGGCCTCAAGGCGCTTCAGCCCGAGCGCGTGACCGCGCGTCAGATCGAAGCCGCCCGTCGTGCCATGACGCGTCACATGAAGCGTCAGGGCCGGGTCTGGATCCGGATCTTCCCGGATACGCCCGTGACAGCCAAGCCCATCGAAGTGCGTATGGGTAAAGGTAAGGGATCCGTGGATCGCTGGGCCTGCAAGGTCAAGCCGGGCCGCGTGATGTTCGAGATCGACGGTGTGAATGAAGAGATCGCACGCGAGGCCTTGCGCCTTGCCGCGATGAAGCTTCCGGTCAAGACCCGCGTCGTCGTGCGCGAAGACTGGTAAAACCGGCCTTCACCGAAAGAATGGAGACCCCCGCCCGAACAATGGGCGGGGGTCTATTTTGTTTTGAGTTCACCGGTGTCCTGACGGGGCCGCTCGGATGCGGTGTTTCAGGTCTTGTCAGCCGTTGGCCAATCCGCTTGTCTCCGCTCTCCGCTCTCCGCTCTCCGCTCTCCGCTCTCCGCTCTCCGCTCTCCGCTCTCCGCTCTCCGCTCTCCGCTCTCCGCTCTCCGCTCTC
>NZ_JAFMPQ010000037.1 GCF_020667845.1 Cognatishimia sp. F0-27 | reverse complement strand
GCCGAGCCTGCCGAGCCTGCCGAGCCTGCCGAGCCTGCCGAGCCTGCCGAGCCTGCCGAGCCTGCCGAGCCTGCCGAGCCTGCCGAGCCTGCCGAAAATGGCGCCTGACCCAGCCTCGTCAAGCCCGCATACTGGTTTCCGGTCGCGCTGTGCGTTTCAAGCCGTCCACCAAGGCCCGGAACCCCGGCTCCAAAGCCCCGCAAAGCCCCGGGACTGGTCGGATCCCCCTTCCACTCCCGGGGCTTTGCCGGGCCGGATCAGCGCCCCCCGCAAGCACGCCGTGGCGCAGTGCCGCCTCTCCGGGACCGGTCCCGGGCGGCCCACTCAGGCGGCGAGGCCCAGCCGTTCGGGCAAGCGGTCCCGTGTGGCCGCTGTCAGGTGAAACCCCTGCCAGCCGCGCGCCGTGCAGGCGGCGATGTTGCCCGCCGTGTCGTCGATCAGCAGGATCCGTTGCGGCGGCAATGCCGACCAGCGCTCGATCTGGGCAAAAAAGCCCGGGTCCGGCTTGGCCACCCCCATGCGTCCGGAGGCAAACACCGCCTCGAACCGCTCAGCGAGGCCCATCTCTTCCTCGATGAACCGCGCCCTGTGGGCCTCGTTGTTGGTGCCGATCACCCGGCGCCCCGCATGCCGCACCGCCCAGTCCAGCATCTGCGGATCAAGGTGGCGATCCTTCTCGAACCAGTAGCGCAGAACCTCCCCTGCATCCCTGTCATGGCCGTTGCGCACCAGCCACGCCTGCACATACTCGGCAAGGTCACGCTGACCGCGCATGATCTGGCGGGCGATCCCGGATCCGAAGAGATCGCGGGCAAACGCATCTGGATCAATGCCAAGATCCTCCTTCAGCCGGTCGGCCCAGACAAACCGTCCGTCGCGGGTATTGGCGTTCAGCACACCGTCGAAATCCCACACAACCAATGCAGGTTCCACGCTGTCGCGCGCGGGCGCAGGCACAGGGCCACTCATGCCGGCTCACCAATGCGGGTGATCTGATCCAGCAGGGCGCGCGCATCCTCCAGAGCGGCTCCCGTGGCCTCGGTCATGGCGGGCAGGATCATCCATTCTAGCGCCCATGCCGCGCCCGAACGTTCCTGTTCGTGGAGCAGCGCCTGCGCCAGCCCGCCTTGCTGGGCGGCCACAAACCGCGCCACCGTCACCAGCGCCTCTGCCCGCACCGGGTTTTGCTTGTGCGGCATCGCAGAGGAGCCGCCGCCACCCGAAAGCGTGACCGCATCAACGCCCTGTTGCGCCATCAGCGCGATGTCCTGGCCCAGCTTGCCAAGCGCGCCGCAGAGCAGCACGAGCCAATGTCCGAAGGCCAGCATCGGCGCCCGATCCGCATGCCATGACGTGTCCGGCGTCAACCCGAGCCTTTCGGCCATGAGCCTTGCGGCCTCCGGGCCCTGCCCCTGCGGCGCGTCCTGAAGCCCGACCGGCCCGGCGCATTGCAGCACACCGATCTGCGCCCGCAGCGCCGGCAGCGCGCCCTGCGCCGCCGCAAGCGGCCTGCGCCACGTGGCGATCCGCGCGGCAACCGGGATCGGCAGCGCCGCCTGCATCCGTGTCCACCCCATCATCCTGCGGTCCGCCGCCGCCGCCGCATGGCGGTCGAGCAGCGTCAGGACCTCCGCCAGCCTTGCGTCGAACGCGTCCAGGGCATCGCGCAGGATCAGCACCATGGCGGTGTCGATCACATCCTGGCTTGTGAGCCCGTGATGGATCGCCGCGGCCACCGGCTTGGCCAGCCCCTGCCGCAACGCGTGGACCAGCGCAGGGACCGGCAATCCGTCGCGCTCCGCCCCGGTCCGCAACACCGCGTGATCCGGCCGGAATGCCGCCATGGCCGCCAGCGCCGCCTCTGCGTCGGACAGGTCAACCGCGCCGATCCGCGCCAGAACCTCGGTCCAGGCGCCTTCCACGGCAACCATGCGCGCAACAACCGCGTCGGCGGAGAACAGCGCCGCGATCTCCGGGTCATGAAAATGGGTGCCAAAAAGGCCGGAAGATGTGAGCGCGTTGACCATGCGCCCAGTCATACAAGGCCCGCCGCGCGGCACAAGTCCCCGCACGCCGGGTTGCGCCCGCTGCCATGTCGCGCGCAACGGGCGCACCGGGCGTTTCGCCGCCGGGCCTTTGCCTGCATCACCCTACGCGTCTGGTCATGCCGCAGAATTCCCGCAATATCGGCCGGGGCGGACCCGTGATCCTCTCATGCGCCGGGTGCATGATGAGGATGCCTTCGATACGCGCCGCCATCGCCGCCCCATCTCCGGATCAACCCATGGTGCGACGGTGAGGTGGGATTTCGACCCGTGCGCAGAAGGATCAGGCAACGCGAAAAACCATCATGCCACGCGATCATAACGGGGTTCTGCGCCTGACTGACCTGCGATGTGCCGATGAGGCGTTCTGCGATGGCTGGATCCCGCAGGGCTGCCAAGGGTCCGCCCACTCTGTCGTTCAGGATACCAAAACACGCGGCTTTTGCGTGGCCTGATACGCGTCGAGCGCCCGCTTTGTGCCGCCGGCCGAGCTGTTGAGGTTTCCCGAGCCTATGTCGTGTGATCAGACCCGATGATGACCATATCTTCGCGCGCCCGGCCCCATACACGCGCGATGCCGCCGGTCCTGCCGAGAGCGAATGGCGCGGGTTTTCAAGTCACGCAGCCTGTCCTCCCATGACCGCTACCAATGCGGCGTTCGACTGGTCCCGCGCTGCGCCCGTCACTCAGACGCCTGCGGGCTGACGCACATGATCCATCACCAGCACCCGCGTGTCGGTGGGAAGGTCGGCCTTGCTCAATGTCACCGTATGTTCACAGGCGAAATCCACGGCATCATCACGAAAATGCTCAAGGAAACTGCTGATCCATTTCGTGTTGCGCGGTTTGTACGTGAGCGTCCGGAAATGCATCGGAATCACAAGCTTGGGGCGCACCCGGTGGATCATCCGCATCAGGTCCGGCAACTCGATGGTCAGGTATCCGCCCGCGAGCGCGAAAAGCACATCCACATCCTCGAAAAACGCGATTTGCCGGTCCGTGAGCGCATTGCCCACATCCCCCATATGAGCAATCTGCATCCCGTCGAGGCCGAAGCGATACATGCCATTGTCTCCCGGCACATCATGCTCCGGATGATGCTCCCACTCCCTGGCCTGCACCGCCTGAACCGCGAGCCCTGCCGCTTCGCCCTGTCCGCCGGCCCTGGCGACGGTCAACGCATTGAGCACCTGCGGCGACCCGGGGATCAGATCGGCGCGGCAATGGGCGCTGTCATCATCGGACGAGATGATGACAAGATCCGCGCTTTGCGTGATCGGGTCATAGCCGACCCCTTCGGGCGTGTAGGGATCGGTTATCACCGACGGGCCATGGTCTGGCGTCAGTTTGAACGCTGCGTGTCCGAACCACGTCACTTGCATGCGGTGTCCTCCCCAGACCACAGCGCATGCGTCCTTGTGCTGTCGTCCCGTAAAATATTGTTTTCCAACGATCTATGCTCCATCACTTATGTCCCAAGGCATGACGGTCGGCGATCCGCGCCATGGCGTCGCTTGGCGGTCGGGGATGCCGGTTGGTCGACATCATGTTGCGCGTCGAGACCGCGCGACATCCTGCGTAACGATCCAGCGCAATCCTGACGCGGGCGCGACGTCGGTGCTCCGCCGGCCGGGGCCGATCAGACAGCCGCCCGGCGCAGGCTGTCAAATCCCATCGCTCCCCCCGGTGCCGCGACCGCCGCGGCCCCACAGTGATTGCCGAGCCGCAACGCCGCTTCTAACGGAGCCCCCGCGAGCCAGGCCGACAGAAACCCGCCATTGAAGGCATCGCCCGCCCCGGTGGCATCAACCACGCAGGCCGGCTCCGCCGCCACGCTGACGGCGCGTCCATCCTCCATCGCGCGAGCACCGGCAGCGCCATCCTTAACGACCACCAGCGGCGCCGCGCTTTCCGGCAGGCCCGACGCGCAGAGGGCCACATATTCCTGCGCATTGGGCAAAAAGACGTCCACGGACCCGATCAGCCCCACCAAGGCCGCGCCATCGCACAGCAACGCGTCGTCATGGCCACAATCGAGCGACACGCTCATCGCCGCATCATGGGCGCGTCCGACAAGGCCGGGATGCTCCACCAGCGTGCGCAGCTCGCCGATATGAAGATGCCGCCACGGGCCCTCAAGGCCGCGCGGCGGGATTTGCAGCGCCGGGCCGCTTTTGTGGCTGAGAAACGCGCGGTCGCCCCCGTGGGCCATGGCAACGGTGATTTGCGGCGCGCCCGCGCAGGCCGCTGTCAGCCATTGGGTCGCCACGTTCATGGCTTCGATCTCGTTGCGCACCAGATCCCCGAACGGAGCCGCCGGCAGCGTCGCGAGCAATCCCGCCTGATGCCCCAACGCGGCCAAGCAGGCGGCGGTGATATAGGCGCCGCCGCCTGCATGCAGGGACAGCCCGCCGGCAAAGGTCTCGCGCCCCATGCGTGGCATCGAAGGAAGGTCGGTGAACACCAGATCGCAGTACAGCCGCCCCGCGCAGAGCACGGCCGCGCCGCCGGAATTGCCTCCGACCGGCGCCATCACCGCAGGGCGACGCCGGTGGCGGCGTCAAACACGTGAAGGTTCTGAGGCTCTGCATGCAACACCACATCAGCTCCCACCTCTGGCGGGTGTCGGCCATCGGCCTTGGCGATCACCTCGCGCAGGCCCGTGTCAACGTAGATCAGCGTTTCCGGACCAAGCGGCTCCCGCACGCTGACACGCCCGGACACGATCGGCACGCCCCCCGAAAGGGTAAGATCGTCCGGACGCACCCCGATGCGGACCGCTCCGCCCCCGGCGGCCCCGGCCAACCCCTCGAGCCGGGTCCCGGAGGGCAGCACAAGCGCGCCATTATCCGAGCGGGCATCGAGCAGGTTCATCGAGGGCGCGCCGATGAACTGTGCCACGAATTCGTTCGCGGGCTGGTGATAGACCTCCGCCGGCGTGCCAACCTGCTGGATGTGGCCATCCTTCATGATGACGATCCGGTCGGCCATGGTCATCGCCTCGACCTGATCATGGGTGACAAAGATGATCGTATTGCCCACGCGCTGATGCAGCTTCTTGATCTCAAGCCGCATCTGCGTGCGCAACTGCGCATCGAGGTTTGAAAGCGGCTCGTCGAACAGGAAGACCGCCGGGTCACGCACCATGGCCCGCCCGATGGCGACGCGCTGACGCTGGCCGCCGGAGAGCTGCGCGGGCTTGCGGTTGAGCAGTTCCGACATGCCGAGAATCGCCGCCACCTCGTCGATGCGGCGTTCCTTGTCGGATTTTGGCATCCTGGAGCTTCGCAGACCAAAGGCGATATTCTTGCGCACCGACATATGCGGGTAGATCGCGTAGTTCTGGAACACCATCGCGATGTCGCGTTCCTTGGGTTCGAGATTGTTCACCACCCGGTCGCCGATGATGACCTCGCCGCCGCTCACCTCCTCCAGCCCGGCGATCATCCGCAGCGTCGTGGATTTGCCGCAACCCGACGGGCCCACAAAGACCACGAATTCGCCATCCGCCACGTCGAGGTCGATGCCGTGCAGCACCTCGACATCGCCAAACCGTTTGGTCAGAGCCTTCAAGGCGAGATTGGCCATGGCCTCAGTCCTCTCTCAATGCCGCGAAAGCCGCGGACAGCGCGTCAGATGCGCGGGTGCGCCGCGCGACCCGGGCGATGGTCCGCGCAGATTGCGTGGCGTGGCTTTCCTTGTATTGCGTCAGGGCGGCGCGCAGCGGGTCCGGCGCAGGCCCGCCCAGACGGGTGCGGCGGCGCACAAATGTCTCTGCCGAAACGGCATCGCGAAAGGCGCGCTCGTCCATCGCCGGTGGCCTTTCGGTCGCCTGTGCAAACGCCGCCCGGAACGCCGCGTAACCCTCGCCAAGCGGGCGCCGGTCGGCGATGACCGCACGCGCGGTGGCCGCCGCGATCTCATGCGCGCGGCGAAAGCTCAGCTCTTCGTCGCGGACCAGTGTATCCGCCAGTTCGGTGATCGTGATACACGCCGAGTCCGTCGTGGCCCGCACCCGATCCGCATTGATCGTGCTGGCAGAGACGAAGGCGGCCAGCAGGTCGAGCATCGCGCCACCGCTTTCAAACGCGGCATAGCCCGCTGACTGCACCGCCCCCTCGCTGTCATTCATGTCGGTGAAGGGCGTGTTGCGCATCACGTCCACGATCGCGTCACAACGCCCCGCGGTGAGGCTCGCCATGTGGCGCATATGCTCGATCGGCACCGGGTTGCGCTTTTGCGGCATGATGGAGCTGATCTGCACAAGCGCATCGGGCACATGAAGTTGCCCGACTTCAAACGCGGCCCAATATTGATAGTCCTGACACAGACGGCCGAGATGGACAAAGATCAGCTTCATCGCGGAGTAGAGCCCGGTGACGTAATCGACCGACGCGATGCAGCCATAGCTGTTGGTGAGCGGCGCCCGGAAGCCCAGCAACGCGGCCATGCGCGCCCGGTCGATGGGAAAACCGCTGGTCGTGATGGCCGCGGCCCCCATGGGGCAAAGCTCCACCGTATCGAGCGCGGCGTTGAGCCGGTCGAGATCGCGCAGCACCACCTCGGTCATCGCGCTGAGATAGTGACCATAGGTCGTGGGTTGCGCCGGTTGGCCATGGGTATAGGCCACGATCAGCGTCTCCGCTTCGCGCTCGGCGGTGGCGATCAGGGTCTCCGCCAGCGCTTCGAGCCGGAGCGCAAGATCCGTTCCAAGCGCCATCAGCGACAGCTTGAAGATCGTGTGGTCCATGTCGTTGCGCGAACGCGCGGTGTGCAGCGCTCCTCCCAGATCACCGAGCCGGTCTTTCAGCGCAGCTTCAACGACAAAGAAATAATCCTCATGCTCGCCGGTATAGTCGAGCGCCGCGATATCGACCTCCGCCTCGATGGCGGCCAGCGCACGCGCGATGGCGCGCGCCTCGTCGCCGGAAAGGATGCCGGTCTCAGCCAGCATCACGAGATGCGCGCGGTTGATCCGCGCCATGTGCTGGGCGTGATGCTGTTTCACCCCTTCGAAAAGCGGCGCAAGAACGGTATCGCGATAGACCGGGTGGGGGAATTTGCTGAGGTCGATCATGGCGTTTGGTCCGTTTTGCGGCGAGAGACAGCCGATGTCGCACCGGCTTGTGTCAGAATAGCCGGAGACGGGGTCTGCACGGCCTGTCCCGCATGATCCCGAAACCGTCCCGCAGGTCCGGCTTGGACCCGCGACGCCCATCCTGTGACAGACTTGCTCATCGCCGCTCCGCCCGTGATTGGCTCAGACGCGCCCCCGGAGGGTTTGTCGGCTGCGCCGAACCGCTGCGCCGGGGCTCCGCCCGTGATCGGCTCAAACCGTCCCCCGAACGGTTTGTCGGCTGCGCCGAACCGCCATGCCGGGGCTCCACCCGTGATCGGCTCAAACCGTCCCCCGGACGGTTTGTCGGCTGCGCCGAACCGCTGTGCCGGGGCTCCGCCCGTGATTGGCTCAAACCCTCCCCCGGACGGTTTGTCGGCTGCGCCGAACCGCTGCGCCGGGGCTCCGCCCGTGATCGGCGCAAACGCGCCCCCGGAGGGTTTGTCGGCTGCGCCGAACCGCCATGCCGGGGCTCCGCCCGTGATTGGCTCAAACCGTCCCCCGGACGGTTTGTCGGCTGCGCCGAACCGCCAATCACCCCTTCAGCCCCGCCATGACGACGCCGCGGATGATGAAGCGCTGGAAGATCAGGAACACCACAAGCGTCGGGATCGTCGAAATCGCCGCCCCCGTCATGATCAGCTCCCAGGCCACATCCGCCTCGTCTCCGAAGCCCGACAAACCCACAGGGATCGTATACATGTCGACCGAATTGGTCACGATCAGCGGCCAGAGGAACGCGGTCCAGTTGCCGAGAAACACGAAGATCGCCAGCGCCGCCAGCGCCGGTTTCACCAGTGGCATCGCCACGGTCCACCAGATCTGCAACTCGTTCAGACCGTCGATGCGCGCGGCTTCGATGAAATCATCCGGCACGCTTTCAAAGAATTGCTTCATCAGGAAGGTGCCAAACGCCGTCATGAGACCGGGAAACATGATGCCCCAATAGCTGTCGAGCCAGCCAAAACTCTGGCTCATCAGGTACCATGGGATCACCAGCATCTCGGTCGGGATCATCAGCGTCGAGAGGATCGCGATGAAGACGATCATCCGCCCCGGAAACCGGAACTTGCAGAGCGTATAGCCCACCAGGCTGTCAAACAGCAGGTTCGAGATCGTCGTGATCGTGGCGATGATCATCGAATTGACGAACCACATGTAGAACCGGCCATCCTCCAGCACGAAGGTGTAGTTCTCGATGGTCGGCTCTTCGGGGATCAGGTTGACGTTGTAGACCTCATGCGGCCACTTGAGCGAGGTCGAGATCATGTAGGCGATGGGCATCACCATCGCCACACCGCCCAGAAACAACAGGAGCCAACGGATGATCTGACCCATGTTGCGGTTCCGGACAATCGCCCGACGGTCGAGCGCGGCGGCGGAGGGGCGGATATCGGTGGCCGTCATGCGCGCGCGCCCCCGCGGCCCAGCAGGCCTGCCCCGGCGCCCGTGATGCGCGACGCCTGCCACGGGTCTGTCCCACGCCGATCAACGCTGCACCAGCCCGCCTTCGCAGGGCGCAGCCCGGTCCGACCCATCGGTATCAGCCGCATGCGCATCAGTCGCTCCTCAGGATCCAGAGCTGCAACAGCGACACGATCAGCAGGATGGTGAACAACACCACCGTCTGCGCCGCGGCATAGCCCATGTTGAAGCCGTTGAAGGCCGTGTCATAAATCATCAGCACCAGCGGTTTGGTCGAATTCAGCGGCCCGCCCGGGTTGTTCGTCGTCATGTTGAACACATGATCGAAAATCCGCAGGAACCCGATGGAGGAAAACACGACGATAAACACCAGTGTCGGGCGCAACAGCGGCAGGGTGATCTGCGTGAGCTGTGTCCACCAGCCGACCCCGTCGATCCGCGCCGCCTCGTAATAGCTGACCGGAATGGCCCGCAGCCCGGCCATGAAGATGATCACCTGGAACCCGAGCCCCGCCCAGACAGCGGGCGCGAGAACCGATGGCAGCGCGTTGGTCGTCGAATTGAGGAAGGCCACCTGAGAGAGCCCGACGGAGGCCAGGAGATTGTTGAACAGCCCGATCGGCACCGGCTGGTAGAACCAGCGCCAGACCCAGGCCATCGCCACCGCCGAGGTCATGAATGGCAGGAAATACAACATGCGCAGAAACCCGTGCATGAACCGCGTCTTGTCGAGGTGATAGGCGATCACGAAGCTGATCACGAGGCTCACCGGCGTGCCGATCAGAAGATAGGCAAAGGTGTTCCGGAACACCTGCCAGAACACCGGATCGTTCCACAATTCACGATAGTTTTCGAGACCGGCCCATGTGCGATCACCCAGCAGATTCCAGTTCTGGAACGAGATCAAAAAGGCGTTGCCGGTGGGATAGAACCGGATCACGCCGTAAAACAGGACCGGGATTGCGAGAAAAGCCCACGCCCAGACGATCTGTTTTTGCTTGATGGTCAGGTTGCGATACATGCGGTGCTGCTTGCTGTGGAGGCGAATTCGGCGCGGACCAATGCCGCGGGTCTGGCGGCGTGCCGTGGCGGGGCCGATGCGCGGGGATCCAGGGCCGCGATGCCAGGCGTCCGGGAAAAGCTCGGGGCGCGGCCTGCACGTATCAGACCAGAACGCCCCGAGAGTCGGTCGGGAAACCCGGCGCCCCGGGAATAGGCGGGCGCCGGCAGGGAGGTTCGGTTATTCCTTGTAAGCCGCGTCGAGGATCTTCTGCTCCGCTTCGGCGGCAATGGCGAGGCTCTCCTCAAGCGGCATATCCTGAAGCGTCATCCGCTCGATCATTTCCACCATGAGCTGACGCTGAGCGCTTTCGTTCACGAATTTCGTGGTATGGGCGTATTCCAGACCACGGATGAACGGCCCGAAAACCTCGTTCTGTGCGTTCTCCTCGGTGAGGCCCACCGACGGCTTTGCCGGCAACTCGCCCACCACGTCGAGCCAGATCTGCATGGCTTCGTCAGAGGTGATATACTGCATGAACTTCACGGCCGCGTCGTATTTCTCGCCTTCGGCCTTGGTGGTGATCGCATTCACCCAGTAGGACGAATAATTTGACTGCGCCCCGTCGGCCGTGGCCGGAAGCTCCGTGACGCCCCATTTGAGCCCGCGCGTGTTGTTGAGCGATCCGATGCGGAAGGACCCGTCGATATGCATGCCCGCGCGGCCCGCCTTGAAGGCGGCCTGCGGCTCGTCCATGAACCCGACCGCCGAAACCGCGTCGTCCCCCATGAACAGATCGGTGTAGAAACCGAGCGCCGCCTTGCCCGCGTCGCTGTTGTAATTCACCGTCTGGTAATCATCCACATAGGGTTCGCCACCGAATTGGCGGATCAGGCCTTCGCGCCACCAGTGGTGATCCTGTGCGGTCATGCCTGCGGTGATGCCCACTTGCGTGATATTGCCCGCGCCGTCGCGCTTGGTCAGTGCCGCCGCGGTCTCAACCAGCTCGTCGAGCGTTTCCGGCGGCCCGTCGATGCCCGCCTCCTCGAACAGACGCTCGTTGTAAAACAGCGCCAATGAGCGCACGGCGGTCGGGAGCGCCCAATACCGGTCACCCTCCTTCATCGCCTGCACCATCGGGAAGAACGCCTCGTCAATTTCCGCCGCCGGGAACGTGTCCGCCGGGAGCGGCTGGATCAACTGAGCTTCCTTGTAGTCGTTCAACCATCCGTAAAACAGCTGCACCACGTCCGGCCCTTCGCCCGCAGGCACCGCGGCCGCCACCTTGGTGCGGTAATCCGCATAGGGGAAATGCGTCATCGTCACCGTGATATCGGGATTGGCCGCCTGGAAATTCTCGATCAGCTGCTCCATCGCCGTGACCCGGGCGTCAAAGAAATACTGCCAGTATTCGATCTCGACCGCGTCAGCGGCACTTGCGGCGAACAGCGCCGCGCTGGTGGCACTGGCGAGGGCGACGCCCCGGACGGACTTTCCCGTGATGGTCTTGAACATGCGCAATCTCCCGTTGGCGGTGGCGGGCGCGTCTCTCATGCTGCGCAACCCTGCCTTGCGCCGATATTAACTCAAACCACTTGAGCTATCAACCCGCTTGAGTTAATCCCAGAGGCATGATCTCCGCGCCGTTTCCGCAAGGCTCGAACGCCGAACGCTCGCGCATGACGAACCGTCAGGCGGTGCTTGGGCATATCAAATCGCAAGGGGCCATGGGCCGTGCGCAGCTCGCCCGGGCGCTTGGCCTCTCGACCCAGGCCATCAGCAACATCATCGCCGAACTGACCGCAGAGGGGCTGCTGGTCGAAACCGGCACGCAGGTCTCCGGGCGCGGGCTTCCGGCGGTGCAATATGGCGTCAACCCCAAGGGCGGCTACGCGCTTGGCGTAGAGGTGCGTCCGGCCGCCGTGTTCACGGCGCTGCTCGATCTGAGCGGCGAGCCGGTGATCACCCGGCGCCGCGCACTGGACGATCCGACCCCGTCGGCGGTTCTTGGCATCGTCGGCACCATGCGCGACGCGATGCTCGCCAAAACCGGCGTTGATCCCGGCCTGCTGATGGGGGCCGGTGTGGTGATGCCCGGCCCTTTCGGACAAACCGGGCTTGCCGGGCACAGCGCGGACCTGCCGGGATGGCAGACAGTCGCTCCGGAGGTGCTCTTCGAGACCGCGCTGGGGCTGCCCATCGAACTCAGCAACGACGCCAACGCCGCCGCCATGGCCGAGCGGATCGGCGGTGTTGCGCGCGCGGTGCACAGCTACGCCTATCTCTATTTCGGAACCGGCCTCGGGCTTGGCCTCGTCTCCGCCGGACAGCTTGTCACCGGGGCCTTCGGGAATGCCGGTGAGATCGGGCACATCCCGGTGACCACCAAGACCGGCCCTGCCCCGCTCGAAAGCTGTCTCAGCCGGGTGTCGGTGCAGGCCCATCTCGCCGCCTCGGGGCGGCACGCGCCGGACGTCGCCGCGCTGGATGCGCTGCACCGGGCCGGGGATGCCGCGCTGCGCGACTGGATCGCCGAAGCCGCAGCCGCCCTCGGGCAAGCCCTGCACATCATCGAGAACCTGTTTGATCCGCAAACCGTGATCCTTGGAGGGGCCATGCCCGCCGCACTGCTCGACGATCTGATCGCCGCCACCACGCCGCCGGCTGGCTCGGTCTCGGCGCGCGACGACAATCCCCTTCCGCGCCTGATGCGTGGCGCATCGGGCCGCATGACCGCAACGATCGGGGCGGCCTCGCTTATTCTCAACCGCGCCTACTCGCCGCGCGCGGCTGCGTTGTGAGGACCGGAAGGCCCCCCGGCGCGCCAAGAGCCACCGCAGACGGCCAGCCCCGTCAAGACCCGGAAAGGACACTCCGCCATGCCCCTCTCTGACCCGGACCGGATCCGCCGGGACGCAAGCCGACCGCGCATCGTGGCCCTATGGGAAGCGCTTGCCGGATTGCGCTCGACCCTGTCCTTCATGCAATCCGGCGCCCATCCGGATGACGAAACCTCTTCGATGCTGGCGGCGCTCTGGCTGCTCGACGGCATCGCGCTGAGCTATGCCTGTTCCACCCGTGGCGAGGGGGGCCAGAACGATATCGGCACGGAGGCCAGCGAAGCCCTGGGCGTGTTGCGCACCGCCGAAATGGAACGCGCCGCCGACCGGCTGAACATGCGGCTCTACTGGCATTCTCAAACCGCCGACGACACGCTCTTTGACTTCGGTTTCTCCAAGTCCGGCGTGGAGACCATATCCCGATGGGGCGAAGCGCGCACATTGGCGCGGTTCGTCGAGATCGTGCGCACCGAACGGCCCGACATCCTCTGCCCGACCTTCCTCGACATTCCCGGCCAGCACGGCCATCACCGGGCAATGACGCAGGCCGCGCATCAGGTGATGGGTCTGGCGGCCGATCCCGGTTTTGCCGGATGCACCCTGCCCGTCTGGCAGGTGTCAAAGCTCTATCTCCCCGCGTGGTCCGGCGCGGGTCAGGCCTATGATGACGACCTTCCCCCACCGCCCGAAACGCTGCGGATCGTGGCGGCTGGGGAGGACCCGGTCACCGGGTTCTCCTTTGCCCGGATCGGTCAGCAATCGCGGGTCTTTCACGCGACGCAAGGCATGGGTCGCTGGACGCCGCCGGGCACCGGACAGGACTGGCCGCTGCACCTTGCCGAAAGCCACGTGCCCGGACCCGATGACCGCCTCGCGGCGGGTCTGCCGGCCACGCTTGGCGCGCTTGGCCACGCGGCCTGCGACCGCGCGCAAACCCATATCGATGCGGCCCTTGCCGCCTTTCCGGACCGGGCGGAGGTCCTGACCGAGGCGGCCGCCGCGCTGTCCTGCCTTCAGGGGTTTGACCCTGCTCCAGAACACGCGCACCGGGTTGCCCGCAAGATCACACAACTGTCGCGCGTGATCCTCCATGCCTCCGGCGTCGAGGCCCGCGGCCGTCTGGACCGCGACTGGCTGCGCCAATCGGACAGCACCCGCGTCGCCATCGAAAGCGCACCGGGCATGGCGGACCGGCTGCACACCGGCCTCACGCTCCCGGCGGGCTGGCACCACACACCCGCCGGGGACAGTGTGACGCTGAGCGGCGCGCCTGTCAGCGATCCCTATCCCGCATTCCACGACCCCGAACGGCCCGCGGCCCCGGCGCTGCGGCTTGCCATCGAGGCGCGCGGCGTGATGGCCGCCATCGACCTGCCTCTCGAAGTGCCACCCGTGGTGCTGCCCGATCATGCGGTCACACCGGGCCGCCCCACCGATGTGGTGAACCGCGCTGCAACACGCCGCACGGTGGATGTGCCGATGACGGACATTGCCCCCGCAGATGCCGAGACGCAACTCGCCCTGCCCGATGGCTGGACCCAGGAGACGATCCAGGGCGGCCTGCGCATCAGCTTGCCCGGAGAGGTGGCCGATGGGCTCTATACCCTGCCGATCACCGTGGCCGGGCGCCCTGCCAGCACGGTGCGTCGGATCGTCCATGACCATGTCGACCATCGCGCCCTGACAACCCCGGCGCAGGTGCAGGTGCGCGTGCTCGACGCGGCCCTGCCCGATGCGCGCATCGGCTATATCGGCGCGGAGCGGGACCGCGTCGGCCACTGGCTCGACAGGATGGGCTGCACGGTGGACGCGGTCTCCGACACGGCGCTTGGCTCCGATATCGGGCTGGAGGCCTACGACACGCTGGTTGTCGGGATCTTCGCGCTGAAATTCCGCGCCGGGCTGGCCGACGCATGGCCGCGCATCCGCGACTGGGTGGCCCGCGGCGGCACCCTTGTCACGCTCTATCACCGCCCCTGGGACAATTGGGCGCCGGACGCCATGCCCGCGCGGCTCGAAATCGGCCAGCCCTCGCTGCGCTGGCGCGTCACCGACCAGAACGCCGTCGTGACGCCGCTCGGCGCGCATCCCTGTCTTGAACACCCCAACACGATCACGCCCGAGGACTGGACCGGATGGCACAAGGAACGCGGCCTCTATTTTGCCAAATCCTGGGACGATGCCTACACGCCGCTGCTGTCCATGGCCGACCCCGACGAAGACCCCCATCAAGGCGCGCTGCTCTGCGGAGATTTCGGCAAGGGGCGCCACATTCACTGCGCGCTGATCCTGCATCACCAAATGGAAAAACTCGTGCCCGGCGCCTTCCGCCTGATGGCCAATCTTTGCGCCCGGCGCGGCTGAGGCCCGCATGACGGCGGCGCGCGACCCGCGCAACCTCGCCGGGGGCGCGTGGATCCTCGCGGACATGGCGCTCAACATCTGGGCGCTGAGCATCGTGAAGGCGATGGGCCTCGACTATGGCCCGGCACAGCTCGTGTTTCTGCGCGCCTGCGTCGGGCTGGCGCTGATTGCCCCTTGGATCTGGCGCGACAGGCGCGCGTTCCGCGGCGTCGACAAGCCGGTGTTGCACCTAGCGCGGGTTGCGGCGTCGATGCTGGCGCTTTCGGCCAGCTTCTTTGCACTGGCGCGCATGCCGTTCGCGTTGTTCTCGGCGATCGGGTTCACGCGACCCTTCGTCATGATGGCGCTCGCGGCGCTGTTGCTGCACGAACGGATTCCGGCCCGGCGCTGGCTCGCGGCTCTCGTGGCCTTTGTGGGCGTGCTCGTCGCGGTGAACCCCGCGCAGATGGCCGCCCCGTCTGCGGCCCTTCTGGCCGCTCTGGCAACGGTGGTCTTCGGCTCTCTCGCGGTGATCCTGACGCGGGCTCTGGCGGGCACGCCGACCGTCGTGATGATGGCTTTCTACACCGGGGGGCTGACCCTGTTCAGCGCGCCCCTGGCCTTCTTGAGCTGGGTGCCTGTGACCGCGGCAGACTGGGTGCCACTTCTCGCAATCGGGTTTTTTGCCCAAAGCGCGCAGCTCTGTTTTCTCCGGGCCCATGCGCTGGCGGAAGCCGGGTTCCTCGCGCCGCTGGGTTATCTCAGCCTCGTGATGACAACCGCCGTGGGCTGGGCGGTGTTTGCCGAACGGCCCAATGCCGCGTTTGTGATCGGCGCGACGCTGATCCTTGCCGCCGCCCTGTGGACCACCCGCACCGCCGGCACCGCACGCCGCAGCTGACACCGGCACGCCACCGGCCGAAAGAACCGCGCGCACGGCTTGCGGATCGGCGCGGCGCGGTGCACCGTCGCCAAAACCCAACCGAGCGGACAGACCATGCGCCCAGATCACCTTCCCTTGCCTGCCGCCCTGACCGGACTGCGCCTGCCGATGATCGGCGCGCCGCTTTTCCTCATTTCCGGGCCGGAGCTTGTCATCGCCCAGTGCAAGGCCGGTATCATCGGCAGCTTTCCGGCCCTCAATGCCCGCGAGGCGGAGGGCGAGCCTGCGATGCTGGAAACCTGGCTGCGCCGCATCACCGAAGCGCTCGACGCGCATAATCAGGCCAACCCCGACACGCCCGCCGCGCCGTTTGCGGTCAACCAGATCGTGCATCGGTCCAATGCCCGGCTGATGCGCGATGTGGAGATCTGCGCCCGCTGGAAAGTGCCGGTCTGGATCACCTCGCTGGGCGCGCGCGAAGAGGTCAACGCGGCCGCGCATGACGCGGGCGGCGTTGTCCTGCACGATGTGATCAACAACACCTTTGCGCGCAAAGCCATTGCCAAGGGTGCCGACGGGCTGGTTGCGGTGGCCGCCGGGGCCGGTGGCCATGCGGGCCAGCAATCGCCCTTTGCCCTGATCGCCGAGATCCGCACGTGGTTTGACGGGCCGCTGGCCCTTTCGGGAGCGATTGCCACCGGGCGGGCGCTTCTTGCCGCGCGGGTGCTGGGCGCGGATTTCGGCTATGTTGGCTCGCCATTCATCGCCACCGAAGAGGCGCAAGCCGACGCCGCCTACAAGGCGATGATCTGTGAAAGCGGCGCAGAAGACATCGTGACCTCCGCGCTCTTTACCGGTGTATCGGGCAATTACCTCGCCCCTTCGATCGCCAAGGCCGGGCTCGACCCGCACAATCTCGACTCCGCGCAAACGCGCATGGATTTTTCAAAAGGCTCCTCGAAACCGCGCAATTGGAAGGATATCTGGGGCGCAGGTCAGGGGATCGGGGCAGTGCGTGACGTGGTGCCCGCCGCAACACTGGTGGCGCGGATCGCAGAAGACTATGCCCGGGCCAAGCAGGAAAGCGCGGCGCTGTGATCACGCTGATCCGCCACGGTCAGGCGCGCTTTGGAACCGAGGATTACGACCGGCTGTCCGATCTCGGTTTCGAACAGGCCCGCGCTCTGGGGCGCGCCCTCAAACGGCGCGGCATGGCGGCCCCGACAACGTTTGCCCGTGGCACCCTGCGGCGCCAGCGCGAAACGCTGGAGGCGCTCTGCGACGGGTTCGAGGTCGCCCCGGAGACGGTGCAGGTCCTGCCCGGTCTGGACGAATTCGATTTTGGCGCGCTGCTGGCGGCGCGCTTTGCGTCTGAACCCGCCCCCGAGGGGCTGAACTCCGACCGCAAGCTGCATTTCCGCGTTTTGCGCGACACCGTTCTCGGATGGCAGCGCGATGAAATCGCTCAGCCGCCAGAGCCCTTCTCGGGCTTTGCTGCCCGCGTGCGCGCCGCCGCCGAGACGCTGCGCGGCGCGCGCGACGCCATCGCGGTCAGCTCGGCCGGACCGATTGCGCTCATGGTGGCTCAGGCGCTCGACGCCCCCGACAGCCAGATGATCCGTCTCCAGCTTCAGATGCGCAACACCGCCGTCACGCGGTTGCGCGCTGGCCGCGCGGCGCTGTTTCTGGACGGGTTCAACGAAACGCCGCATATTGCCGGCGAAACCGATCCGCTTCTGACCTACAGCTAGAACAGGACCTCATGGACTTGCACCCTCTCGACACCGATGCGGTGAGCCGCTGGGCCACGGCCCATATCCCGGGTTTCTCCGGGCCGGTGACGGCCACCAAATTCGAGACCGGCCAATCGAACCCGACCTATCGGCTCTCGACGCCGGGGCGGGACTACGTTCTGCGCCGCAAGCCGCCCGGCGTCCTGTTGAAATCCGCGCATGCGGTCGACCGCGAATTCCGCGTTCAATCGGCCTTGTCCGGCACCGATGTGCCAGTGGCGAAGATGCACGCGCTTTGCGAGGACGAAGACGTGATCGGCTCGGCGTTCTACATCATGGATTTCGTGCGTGGCCGCAATTTCGACGACCCGCGTCTGCCGGAATTGATGCGGGCGGAGCGCCCGGTCGCGCTCGGCGAGATGAACCGGGTGCTGGCCGCGATCCACGATGTCGATCTCGACGCCACGGGGCTGGCCGATTTTGGACCACGCGGCAATTACTACCGCCGCCAGATCGACCGCTGGACCAAGCAATACCGCGCCTCCGAGACGGAGACCATCGCGGATATGGATGCGCTGATCACGTGGCTCGATGCCAATCTGCCGGAAGATGACGGCCAGGTCTGTCTCGTTCATGGCGATTATCGGATCGACAACATGCTGTTTTCGCATGACGGCAGCGCCTGCCTTGCGGTTCTGGATTGGGAATTGTCCACGCTTGGGCATCCCTATGCGGATCTCGCCGCCGTTCTGATGCAATGGTCGCGCGCGCCCGGCCCCACCGGACGTGGCCTCGCCGGAGTCGACCGGGGCGCACAGGGCCTGCCGTCCGATCAGGCCTTCATCGATGCCTATTGCGTGCGGCGCGGGCTCACCGGGATCGACCGGTTTGGCTTCTATCTCGCCTTCGCGTTTTTTCGGATGGCAGCCATCCTGCAGGGTGTGAAACGCCGCGCGCTGGATGGCAACGCCTCGAATCCGCAGCGGGGCCTCGAACTCGGTGCCTTGGTGCCGGAATTTGCCCGCGACGGGTTGCAGGCCGCCCGCGACGGCTGAGCGGCTGCACCTGCGCCTTTGCGGGTGCGCCATGCGCCGAAGACAGGCCCCGGCACCCCACCATCGGTTTGGCGCTCTCGCTGCGCGCACCGCCCAAGGCAAAACGACCCGCGCGCGTGCCGGATGCGTCAGGAAGAAGCCTGCGCCGCCGCACGCATCTCGCTGAGCGTCATACGCGGGGTCAGCGCCTCGGCAGAGATCACAAGATCAAGCACGGCGCCGGTCTTTGACGCCAGCGCGCGGTCAAACGCCTCCGCGAAATCCTCGGTTCGCTCGACCCGTTCACCGTGAAAGCCGTAAGCTCTTGCCAAAGCGGCGAAATCCGGGCTGACCATATCCGTTCCGGACACCCGCGCGGGGTAATGACGCTCTTGGTGGGCGCGGATGGTGCCGTAGATTCCGTTGTTGAGAATCAGCACGATGGGCTGCGCGCCGGCTTGCGCAGCGGTGGCAAGCTCCTGACAGTTCATCTGAAAATCGCCGTCCCCGGCAAAACACACCACGCAGCGCGCAGGGTCTGCAACTTTCGCGGCAATGGCCGCGGGCAGGCCATACCCCATGGCCCCCGATTGCGGCGCCAGAAGCCGCGCCTTCGGACCGAAGGGAAAGAACTTGTTGGGCCAGACGGTGAAATTTCCCGCACCGTTGGTCAGGATCACGTCGTCGGGCAACACCGCGCGCAAGTGCCGCGTCACTGCCGTCATGTCCACCGGCGAGGGCTGCTCGGGCGCGTCGAGGCTGGCCTCGAAGGCCGTCCGCCCGGCGGCACGCCACGCCGCCCAGTCGCCCCGGACCGGCGCAAGCGCCTGCGCACAGGCGTTTGGCCCGGCTTGTATCGCCAGATCCGGCGCGTAGATCTTGCCGATCTCGTCGGTGTCGTTGTGCACGTGGATCAAGGTTTGCGCCGGTTCCGGCACCGCCAGAAGGCTGTAGCCATCGGTGGTCATCTCGCCGAACCGCACATTCAGCGCGAGGATGGTATCCGCGTCGCGGATGAGCGCCTTGACATGCGGCGGCATGCCGACACCCGCCTCGCCGCAATAGACCGGTGCCGTGTTGTTGAAGCGGTCCTGATAGCGGAAGGCCGCAACCACCGGGATATCCGATGCCTCGGCAAAGCCTTCCAGCGCGGTCTTGCCCGCATCGGTCCAGTTGCACCCGCCCAAAAGGATCAACGGCCGCCGCGCCGCCGCAAGCATTGCCATCGCGCGATCCAGCGCCCCGGCCTCCGGCGCAGCCTCGGCGATGGTGACCGGGCGGCTGATGGGCGCGGCATCGGTCATGGCGCTGAGCACGTCCTCCGGCAGAGCGATCACCACCGGCCCCGGCCGCCCGGAAGAGGCCGTGATCCACGCGCGTGAGACGATTTCCGGCAGGCGCTCGACCCGTTCGACCTCCGTCGCCCATTTGGCGAGCGGGCCAAACGTGGCGCGGTAGTCCACCTCCTGAAACGCCTCGCGACCCTTCATGTCGCCGCCCACCTGGCCCACAAAAAGCAGCATGGGCGCGCTGTCCTGTCGCGCGGTATGCACACCGATAGAGGCGTTCGTGGCCCCGGGGCCGCGCGTGACGAACGCGATGCCCGGTTGCCCGGTCAGCTTGCCCCAGGCCGCCGCCATGAAGCCCGCCCCGCCTTCGTTGCGGCAGAGCACGAAGTCGAACGCGCCTTGCGTGTCATGCAGCGCATCCAGCACCGGAAGATAGCTTTCGCCCGGGACCCCGAAACACTTCGTCGCCCCAAGGGCTTGCAAGGACGCCACCAAAAGTTCGCCACCGCTGCGCATCACATGATCCCTTCCGTCAAACCTGTCGCACCCAAGCCCTGCCAGAGGGCCGCGCGGCGCGCAAGACGCCGTTTTATCTGTCTGCCCGGGACAGGCATGCGCCCTGGCCGGATGGGCACCGCACCCGCCATAAACCTGCCAAAGGCGCCAAAGGCGGGAAGCGCCGCCAAGAAGCACGGCGCCGGGACGCGACACAGGCACCACAAAAAAAACCCTGCCCCGGGCAAATCCGGGACAGGGCAAATGACGCAAATGCCGTTCTCCGCGACGTCAGCCAGCCACGGTCACAACAACACGGCCCTTGACCTGGCCCTTGAGAATATCCTTGCCCAGCTTCGGCAAATCGCCCAGCGTCGCAGGCTCGATCATCGCCTCCAGCTTGTCCATCGGAAGATCCGACGCGATCCGCTGCCACGCGCGCACCCGGTTTTCATAGGGCTGCATCACGCTGTCGATCCCCAGAAGGTTGACCCCCCGTAGGATGAAGGGCGTGATCAGCGCGCCTTCGATGGCGGCACCGCCCGCAAGGCCAATCGCCGCGACCGACCCGCCGTATTTCATCTGCTTGAGCACGCGGCCCAGCATTGCACCGGCCACCGCGTCCACGCAGCCCGCCCAGCGCTCGCTTTCCAGCGGCTTGCGGGTCACTTCGCTCAACTCCTCCCGGGCCACGATCTCCGTCGCACCGAGGCTGCGCAGGTAATCGGCCTGCTCCGCCCGGCCCGTGACGGCGGCAACCTCATAACCGAGATTGGCCAGAATGGCCGTGGCCACGGAGCCGACGCCCCCTGCGGCGCCGGTCACAAGCACGGGACCGTCACCGGGCTTGACGCCCTGATCCTCAAGCGCCATCACCGCCAGCATCGCGGTCAGACCCGCGGTCCCAACCGCCATGGCCGCGCGCGCATCTAGCCCGTCGGGCAGCGGCACAAGCCAATCGGCTTTCACGCGGGCTTTCTCCGCGTAACCGCCCCAATGCGCCTCCCCCACGCGCCAGCCGGTCAACACGACCTTGTCGCCCGGCTTGTAACGGTCATCATCGGACGCCTCGACCGTGCCGGCAAAATCGATACCCGGCACATGGGGATACGTGCGCACAAGCCCCGCGCCCGGCCCGATGCAGAGCCCGTCCTTGTAGTTCACCGTCGAATATTCGACCGCAACCGTCACATCCCCGTCCGGCAGATCGCTCTCGGCAATCTCCTCCACCGCGGCCGATGTCTTGCCTTCATCATCCTTGCGAACCAACAGCGCTTTCATGGCGTGCTCCTTCTCTCAATGTCTGCGATGTGGCGGCACGGCCCCGCCGGGCCTTGCCACATCCCGATCCTTCTTTGCCCGGCCCGCCTGTCTTGGGCCGGGGTCGTCACCGGCGCGGGATACCGCGTCGCGGCACCGGTTGCACCCCCTCGACACCCGGCGTCCCCGGCGGCCCCGTTCCGGGCAGGACCGCGCCGCGCAGCTCTGTTCTGGCGCCCGCGATCAGGCCCAGAACGCCGCTTTCACGATCGCCTCACGCGCGCCTTCCGGCGTCTCCACCGTCAGCCGAGTGCCCGGTTTCCAATGTGTCATCCGCACCATGCCAATCCCGACATTCGTTTTGAAATCAGGCGAATAGGCCGCAGAGCTCACCCGGCCGACCTTTTCGCCATCCGCCATCAGGGGCCAGTGATGCGCACAGCGTCCAACCGGATCTCCGGGTATTTCAATCGGGCGGATCTGGCGCGTTGGCCCGTCCCGCTCGACCCGAAGCAAGGCATCCCGTCCGATACAGGTGATGGCCGCGTTCATGTGGCAGAACTTGCCGAGGCCACATTCGAACGGGGTGTTCTCCGCGGTCATGTCGCTGCCGAAGGACAAAAGCCCTCCTTCCGTCCGCTCGATGTAATTCGGACAGCCCGCGCGCACCTGAAGATCCGTTCCCGCCTCCATCAACGCGTTCCAAAGCGGCATGCCAAGCGCCGTGTCCGGCACGTAGATCTCGAAGCCACCCTGCTTGGAATAGCCCGAGCGGGCGATGATCATCCACGTGTCCTGAAACTCGAACCAGCCAAACCGGAAGAAGCGCACGGCGCTGATGCCATCGCCAAAGACCCGCGCCATCAAGGCATCGGCCTTTGGCCCCTGCACCGCCAGCGGCGAGACATCCGGCTCGCTTACCAGCACATCGAGTCGCATGGCCCAGGCGATCCCCTTGACCCACAGCAACAGGTCGCTGTCGGCGATGGAGATCCACCAATGGTCTTCCGCGATCTTCAAGGCGACCGGATCGTTGAGCATCCCGCCCGTTTCGTCCACCACCGGGACATAGTAGCACTGCCCCGGCAGCATCCCGCGCAGATCGCGCGGCGTCAGAAGCTGCATCAGCCGCCCCGCGTCGGGACCCCGCAGTTCCACCTGCCGTTCGCAGGACACGTCCCAGACCTGAACATGGGTCTTGAGGTGGCGATAATCCGCTTCCGGGCTTTCGAACGCCGCAGGCAGCAGCATACGGTTGTAAACCGTGTAGGCCGACACACCCGCCCCTTCGACCCCGTCTGTAAAGGGCGTCCGGCGCGTCCGGTGCGTCGGTGACATGGCTGCAAGGTTCATTCCACCGCCCTCCCCGTTCCGGTGTCGAAGCGACGGCAAAACGGCCCCTTCGTCCGGGTTTTCATGATCATACGCATCGCCATCCCTCCCAAAACGACGATGGCGGGGCTTAGCGCCCCGGCCCTTTCCAGTCGATCTGACAGATTTCGGCGGACCGCCCGTCGAAATCCCAGACACGACCAAAGGCGCGCACGCGCCCTTGCGTGGCGGTGGCCACCGTGATGTCCGCACCCATCCAGTATTTGGTGTTGGTGGCGACGATATCCTTGTCCGGATCATGCCCCTCGACCGGCACAACCGATCCCTTGATCTTCTTGCCCACGGTCAGACGGCGCTCCTTGCCCTCGGTCTCGAAGGTGATCGGGGCGCGCTCGGCACCGAGATAGGTCGACACCAGCATCCCGAAGAGCCCCGTGGTGCCCTTGGCCTGACCGGAAAAGATCATCTCCAGCGCCTCGAAGGCTTCGTCGGAGGCGCGCTCGTCGATAAACGCCGCCGCGGTCCAGTTGCCCCGTGCCATCCGCTCCGGAATCTCGAGGAACAACCCCACATTCAGGCCGGACAGGTCCACGTCGCCATACTGGCCCTCATCGATGCGAATGCCCGACCACGCCTGACAGTGCCCTTCCGTCGGCGGGTGCGCCCCCAGCGAGACGACGCAAGGGCAGAACACCGTGCAATTGCAATTGAGGATCAGCTCCCCCTTGATCGTCCACGGCACGGTGCCCGGCGCCATATCCTTTGGCATGGTTTTGTCCCTCCTTCGTTTGGATCGCCTCCACGATCCGTGGTTTTCCATCCGTGACCGCGCGGTCGCGACACGCGGCTCAGAGCAGGCCCAGCGCCGCGAGCCCCGCGGCTCCAAGCAGTCCATATCCCAATGGCTGGGTCAGCGGCGCGCCCAGCCGGGGCAGCTTTTCAACAACCATCAGCACGGTCGCGGCCCCCATCCACGCCAGGTTCATCGTGCCGCCCACAAATCCAAGCGCCATCAAGGTCCAGCAGCAGCCAAGGCACACCGCGCCCATCCGCACCCCCATGCGCCAGGCGCCCGCGTCCCAGTGCTGCATGAAGAAAGTGAGCGGCGCGCGGCATTTGCTCAGGCAGGCCGCCTTCAGCGTGCTGAACTGGTAGAGCCCCGCCCCCGCGAGCAACCCCGCCGTCAGCCAGCGCGAGGTAGACACCCCGATTGCATCGACCCAGCCGGTCTGCCACAGCGCCATCTGCGCAATTGCCGCAATCGCGGCAAACCCGGCCCAAACCGCGAGGAACCCGCCAACAAAGCGCAACGCATCATGCGAGCTGGTGCCCGGCAGGTCATCGAAGCTGGCAAGCGCGGGCAATGCCGTGGGCAGCATCATCGCCGCCGCCATCGCGCTCCACATCGCCCAGAGCTTGACCCCACCGGCCATGTCCGGCGTCACCGTGCAGAGCGCCTCCCAGAAATCCGGACCATAGAGCGCCGAAAGCGCGCGCAAGTCCGCAGGCACAGACATGACCCAGAGCACCGCCCACCCCGCAAGGATCGCGCCAAAGGCAACCCCCCAGTGCAGCGCGGCCATCGACCGAATGCGCTCTGCCCACATCGCTTGCGTCCTCTCCACATCTGCGGCCGCAAGAGACGCGCCTTGTGCGGCCCCAACGGTGCGCGCCGGTCGCGGTGCCGATTGTGCAGGCGCAGCGACTCGGACAAATGTCTTACAATTGACGGACTCCTTGCCAGAGTTTTAAATGTCTGACAAATGAAATCTCCAACCCGGCGCAGGAGTCCCGCGTGAAAACGACCCTCGATTCAGACCGCGATCTGTCTGCGCAGATCGCCTCCGCGATCCGGGACGCAATCGTATCGGGCCAGTTGATCGTCGATGAACGCCTGCCCTCCGAAGCCGAGCTGGCAGACACGTTTGCCGTTTCCCGGCCGACGGTGCGCGAGGCGTTGAAGCGGCTCGCCGCGCAGAGCCTGATCCGCACGCAGCGCGGCGCGTCGGGCGGGGCTTTCGTGAACCGGTTGAGCTATGATGAGACCGTCGGTCAGCAGATTACGACCGCCACCCTGCTCCTGTCGATGAACGAGGTCGATTTCGAGACGGCCTGCGAGGCGCGTTTCGCGCTTGAAAAGGCCTGCGCCCCGGCCTCGGCCCGCCGCCGCAGTGCCGATCATCTGGCCGCCATGCGCGCCGAAATCCATCGCCAGAGCCAGCCGGGGCTGTCGGACGAAGGGTTTTGCGCCTCCGATGTCGCCTTTCACCGCGCGCTTGTCGAAGGGGCTGGAAACCCGGTGCTGGGCTGGCATCTGGCCGGGGCCATCGAGGGCATGCAACCCTTGATGAACATGATCACCTTCTCGGCCCGAGACCGGGCGCGCATCGTTGGGCTGCACGATGCCATTGCAAATGCGTTGGAGGCCCGCGACGCGCAAGGCGTGCAAACCGGGCTCGACGCGCTGGAGCACGAAACCCTGCGACTGGCCGGACAGGTCCGCGCCGCGCGAGCCGCGCGCCGCCGCTGAACACGCCGCGCGCTGCCGCCTTCATGAACCGCGCACCGATGTGCGCCCCGTCATCAGCGCTGAAACCGGATGGCGCGAGCCGATCCCCCTGCCGGACCGCGCCACGGCCCCTGCGGGCAGCCCGCCCCTATTACGCGATGGGAGAAGCGTGGCCCCGCGCGGCGATGGCGCGCAGGCTGCGTTTGCGTGCGTCCGGAATGCGATTCGTCTCAACCCCGGTAAAGACATGCAGCGTGCCAAATCTGCGGTCGATCACGGCGTGATCGCTGACCCAGCCTCCCAGCGACAGATATCCGCGCAACAGCGCCGGGATGGCGCTGCGCCCGTCTCTGCCATGCGCCGCCCCCAGCTCTGCGAGCCGCACGGTTTCAGGCGCGCGCATGCCCGGTGACAGCGCCGTCGGCGCGGCATGGTGCCGGGCAAGCCAGCTCAATCCTTCCGCGTGCACAGCGGGATCACAGCCCGCAAAACTGGAACATCCAAAAAGCAACCCGACGTCATATGCATCACAAATTCGGGTCAGCATCCCCCAGATCAGGCGAATGGTCTCCGGCTCGGCGGGATGCGGCGCGACACAGAAGCGCCCGATCTCCAACATGGGCCGCGGATAAGCGGCCAGCCCGGATAGATCATAGAACTCGGCAGCCGGCCCGTTCAGAGCATCGGCCCCCGCGCGATGCAAATGCACCCGACAGCCGCCGACAAGATCCCCGCTTGACCGGCATTCGATCAGGATATGGCCGCAATGCGCGTCATGCGTTTCCGCACAAGCCCCGTGCGGACCAAAAAGCCGTCCGCGCAGGGCCAGCGCCGCCTCGAAATCCTGAGCGTTTTCCGCGAAACGCGCCACTTGCGCCCCACGCTCAAGCGGCGGCGCGCCAAAACCCGGCGTGTGAAACGCTGTCTCCGGACGCTCGGCCGGTCCGGCACTCACGGCCCGCTCCGGGCGCGTCACGCCCCTGCTCAGCCGCCACCCAGCAGCTGGCCGGCGTTGATCCCGCCGATATTGCCAAAGAGCTTGCGGATGAAACCGATATCGCCATCCGAGGTTTCGGTCACGCGCCGCGTCAACGGCACAACGCGCCCGTCCTCCAACCCGTAGGTCGCGATATTCTGCACCACGCCCGCTTCGTCGAAGGTGATGGCAAGAATACGCCGATCGACCACCTCAGTGCGCTGCCAGGCAAACTGGCGCGTGTCACTCTGGATGTAATAATACCCGCTGTCGTTCAACACACCCGAGGTGGTGGGCACCCCGACAAGGTCTTCGACCGATTCTCTGGTGTCGATGCCCGGCACGATCTGTTGCAGGTCTTCCTCTGACGGCATCCAGCCATGGCTGCGATACTGCGCGGTGCAGGCGCCTGTGGCGAGCGTGACACCCAGCGCCACGACCAAAGCCATGGCGCGTCTTGTCGTTCTCGGTCTGCCGCGCATCGTGCACCTCTTGCCTAAAGCCGATATGGCTCATACTTCGATTATACTTAGATTGCAGCCCGTTCAAGACAGGGAAACCTCATCATGCCCGCATCCCCCGCCCCGTCGACGGTCCTTCCCGTGGCCCGGCTGTCGCAATCCGGCCCCACGCGCTTCTCGCTCGAACCCGATGCGCAGACCCGTGCCGCACTGGCCAGCACACTGGGGATCAGCGCCCTGCGCAAGCTGCGATTTGCCGGGACGATCACCGCCAAAGGTCGGCGCGCTTTCGAATTGCAGGCCGATCTCGGGGTGACCGTGGTGCAGCCTTGCGTGGTGACCCTTGCTTCGGTCACCACCCGAATCGATATGCCGGTGCTGCGCCGGTTCGTTCCCGAAGAGGATCTCGTGCCCGAAACCACCGAAGCCGGCGCCGAGGTGGAAATGCCCGAAGACGACACGCTCGAACCGCTCGGCGCGCAGATCGACCTCGAAGCCGTGATGACCGAAGCGATATCGCTCGCGCTGCCAAGCTATCCGCGCGCCGAAGGCGCAACGCTTGAGCCGGTTCAGGTGGCCGAGGACGGCGTTGTGCCGCTGACCGACGACGATGTGAAACCTTTTGCCGGGTTGGCCGCGCTGCGTGACAAACTTGGCGGCGGCAGTTCCGGGGATTGATCGCGCACCCGCTCGCGCCGGCCGTCGCGCGTTGCGCGGCATGGGCGACTCACCCGGGCTCCGCCCGATGGGCGCCAAACGCCGCCCCGTCTGGCGTGTCCGCCCGCCCGTCACACGGCCCGAAGCGCCGCATAACAGGGCAGCCGATGCGCGTTCAGCCCCGAAATGACAGGGAAAACGGGGCTTGGGCCAAATCCGCTCTTGCGTCGACGCGCGTTCTGCGTATTTTCGCGCGCTCGCACCACTCCGAACAAAATGCGCTGCGGTGGAGAGATTAACGGGTTGTGTCGGGGGGCCTTCTGCCCTTATGACGCAGCCTAACCCTGACGGAAGAACGGCCGACCTGGCCTGCTTTCCCGACGGTCCGGTGACAGGCCGGGATTGAACACGACGGGCCCCGCGCCCCGGTCACACGAGATATCATACGAGGTTGAGACATGGCCGTCCAACAGAACAAGGTTTCCAAATCCCGTCGCAACAACCGCCGGGCTCACGACGCACTTTCGGGCGCAAACCCGAATGAGTGCGACAACTGCGGCGAGCTCAAGCGCCCGCACCACGTCTGCCCGTCCTGCGGTCACTACGCAGAGCGCGAAGTCGTCGCGATGACCGACGAAATCGATCTGGACGAAGACGCCGCCTGATTGCCCTGATCCGGACCCGCTCGCATGACCTCAGCGCAGGATCACGAAACCGCGGGTCCCTCCCTTGGGCAGGACGCTTCTGGCACCACCGTGTCGGCTGATCCCCGCGGACAGGGCTCCCCTGCCGCGGGTCGTGTCGTTTTGTCGGTCGACGCGATGGGTGGCGACCTCGGCCCTGCCGTGGTTGTCGAAGGCATCGCGCGCTCCGCCAAGATCAATCCCGAGATCGAGTTCCTGCTGCATGGCCCTGAACCAGAGCTGCGCAGGCTGGTCGACAAGCGCCGCGGTCTCGCGGAGCGCTGCACCATCCGCCATGCGGATGACGTCGTGTCCATGGAAGACAAGCCGAGCCAGGTGATGCGCCACGGCAAGGGCACCTCCATGTGGTCGGCGCTCGAATCGGTCCGTGCGGGCGAGGCAAAGGTGGCCGTGTCCTGTGGCAATACCGGTGCGCTCATGGCGCTGTCCATGATCCGCCTGCGCAAGTTGCCGGGTGTCAACCGCCCGGCCATCGCCATCCTCTGGCCGTCGCGCAATCCGCAAGGCTTCAACGTGATGCTGGACGTCGGCGCCGACATCAAGGCCGATGCCCAGGACCTGTTGCAATACGCGCTCATGGGGGCGTCTTATGCACGCAACGGTCTCGAGCTGACGCGGCCGCGTATCGGGCTGCTCAATGTCGGCACCGAAGAGCACAAGGGCCGCGCCGAGCTCAAGGAAGCCCACGAGCTGATCGCCGCGCAGGCACAGACCGCCAGCTTTGAGTTCGTCGGCTTTGTCGAGGGCGGCGATATTCCCGGCAATCGCTGCGACGTGATCGTGACCGATGGGTTTACCGGAAATGTCGCCCTCAAGACCGGCGAAGGCACGGCATCGCTCATCGGCGACCTTCTGCGCGAGGCCTTCGCCTACACGCCGCTGTCGCGGCTCGCCTCGCTTCTCGCGCTGACCTCGCTACGCCGCCTCAAGGCCCGGATCGACCCGCGCCGCGTCAACGGCGGCGTGTTTCTCGGCCTGAACGGCACGGTGGTCAAATCCCATGGCTCTGCCGATGCAACGGGGGTGTCTTCCGCCGTCAAGCTGGCCTTCGAGTTGGCCCGCTCCGGATTTGCCGAACGGCTCGCCGCGCGCATTGCGCTCTCCGCCGAAGCCGTGACCCGCGCCGGATCGGACGCCACGGGCGCGGCAGCGCAGGACGGCCCGGCACAAGACGGCGCCCCCGACACGCAGGGCGCTCCGGGCAACGCGACACATTCTGATACTGGGAACCGAGACGCATGACCGACTCCTCAAGCAGCGCACGGGTCACACGGGCCGTGATCATCGGGACGGGCCATTACCTGCCAGAGCGTGTTGTGGAGAATGCCGAGTTCGAAAAGACCATCGACACCAGCGACGAATGGATTCGCTCGCGTTCCGGGATCGAGCGGCGCCACTTCGCCGCCGAGGATGAGACAACCTCCGATCTGGCGACCCATGCCGCGCAGGCTGCGCTGCGCGATGCCGGGATCGAGGCCAATGACATCGACGCCATCGTGCTGGCAACCTCCACCGCCGATCTGACCTTTCCGTCCGCGGCGACCATGGTGCAGGCCCGGCTCGGCATGGAGCGTGGTTTTGCCTTCGACGTACAGGCGGTCTGCGCCGGTTTCATCTTTGCGCTCAGCAATGCCAACGCGCTGATCGTCTCCGGCCAGGCCAGGCGCGTCATGGTGATCGGCGCCGAAACCTTCAGCCGCATCATGGACTGGTCCGACCGCGGCACCTGCGTGCTTTTCGGCGACGGGGCGGGCGCGGTGATCCTCGAAGCCCAGCCCGGCACGGGCGAGACCAGCGACCGGGGGATTCTGGCGACCGATCTGCATTCGGACGGGCGGTTTCGCGACATTCTCTACGTCGATGGTGGGGTCTCCACGCAATCGACGGGGTTTTTGCGCATGCAAGGGCGCGAGGTTTTCCGCCACGCGGTCGAAAAGCTCGCATCCACGGCACAGGCCTCGCTCGAAAAAGCGGGCATGACCGCCGATCAGGTCGATTGGGTCGTGCCGCACCAGGCCAATATCCGCATCATCTCCGGCACCGCCAAAAAGCTTGGCCTGCCCATGGAGCGCGTCGTTGTCACAGTGCAGGACCACGGCAACACATCCGCGGCCTCGATCCCGCTGGCGCTCTCCGTGGGGCGCGCGAGGGGGCAGATCAAGACAGGCGACGTGGTTGTGACCGAGGCCATCGGCGGCGGCCTGGCCTGGGGCTCAGTCCTGCTGCGCTGGTAGGCCCGCACCCCGCGCGCACCGGCAGAGCGGTTCGCGAATCCCCTGCCCCCGGATACGCGCGCAATTCGCCCTGTCCGGCCGCGTAAGGCCCCGAAGCGGGAGGTTTTCTCTGGTTCGGCATTTTTATGCGCAAAGCATCCCAACGGGCATGACCGGACATGCCGCTGGACCGCTAAATCGCCCCATCGCCCAAGTCCTTGTTATTGACTTATGATTTGGCCTCATCCATCCTCTCGCAAAGGATGGGGAGACAGCCATGGGCGAGAAGACTCTGACACGAATGGATCTCAGCGAAGCGGTATTTCGAGAGGTCGGGCTGTCTCGGAACGAAAGCGCGGAGCTTGTGGAGACCGTGCTTCAGCACATGTCCGATGCGCTTGTGAGCGGTGAACAGGTCAAGATTTCCTCCTTCGGCACCTTTTCCGTGCGCGACAAGGCCGCCCGGGTCGGGCGCAATCCCAAGACCGGCGAAGAGGTCCCGATCCAGCCGCGCCGCGTGCTGACCTTCCGACCGTCGCATCTCATGAAGGAGCGTGTCGCGGACGGCAACCGCCGGTCCTGACGCGCAGTTTTCAAACCCATCCCGGACAAGGCAGAGCCATGTCAAAATCCCGCGACGCCTTTCGCACCATTTCAGAAGTGGCCGAAGGGCTGGACACGCCCACCCATGTCCTGCGCTTCTGGGAAAGCAAGTTCAGCCAGCTCAAGCCCGTCAAACGGGCCGGCGGCCGCCGGTATTACCGGCCGGGCGATGTCGATCTGATCGCCGGGATCAAGAAGCTGCTGCACGAGGACGGCATGACCATCAAAGGCGTGCAGAAAATCCTGCGCGAACAGGGCGTCAAACATGTAAGCGCCATTGGACGCGGCGCCGAAGCCGAGGCGGCGGACGCCGCCATCCCCGAAGCCCCCTTCATCGAGGCCGAGGCAGAAACGACGCTGGTCCCCTTCCCGCCTCAAAAGCCACCAGAGGCGGAAACCGGCGCGCCGTCCGCGCCAGCGGCGGCAAGCGACCCGGCTGCGGTCAGCGGTCCGTTGCCCGATCCGGAACCGGAGTTCGACGAGCCCTTTGTCGCGACGCAGCCCGGAGCCGGACAGGCAGCAGAAACAGCCGCAGAGCACGCGCAGCCGGGGGCAGAGGAGCCGGTGCAAGCCGGTGACACCGACGCGGCCCCTCAACACCTGGAAGATGACACCGATCTGGTGTCGCCCGCAGCGCCCGAGGACACCGCCCTCGAAACGCCCGACGGTGCCCATGCGGATGCCGGGTCCGAGCACGTGGGCGACGCCGAGCCGGAGCCTCCGCTGGTGACGCCGCCTGCCCCAATGGAACCCGATCAGGCGCAGGACCATGCGGCGCTTGCCGACGCCGAGGAGGTCGCTCCCGAAGGTCCCACAGGCATGCCGGCACCGCAGGACATCGACCCAACGACCGAGCCCGCCCAGACGGCCGCGCCGGAAACGGCTCTGGAGGCCTTGGAAACGGTTTCGACCGGCCAGCCCGACCTGTCCGGCCCGTCTTTGCAGGAGGCCGCCGACCCGGATCCGGTCCCCGCCGAAGAGCAGCGGGAGTTTGCGTGGGAGGATCCTGCCGCGCCGGTCTCCAAGAGCGACGCGACGGCCCCCGGCGACGCCCGGTCCGAGACGTCCTCCGGCTCGGAAGCGGTCCTGCCGGAAAGCGAGGATGCCGCTGCTACGCCTTTCGATCCGTCGGAAGCCGGTCCGCAGGACGCGGTCAGCGACGCCCTGGCAGAGGCCGCGCCAACGGATGACGGCGCAGCGCCCTCTGCCGCAGCCGCAGCAATGGACGGCGCCCAGACGCCTGTCAGCACAGAGCCTCCGGTGGCAACGGATCACGACGACTCGGAGCTGTCCGCCACAGACGCACCCTTCGCTCATGACTCTGACGTGGACGCGCATGTGTCGACCGAGGACGACATCGCCACCCCCGCAGACGGGCCCGACGCCCAAGACGCCGCCCCCGAGCCGAGCGACGCACCGGCCGAACTCGCCGAGCCGATGCCGACCGAGCCCGACCCGGTCACGCAAGCGTCCCCCGCTCACGAGACCGAGCCTGCATCGGAGCCAGACCGTGAGCCGACAGCGGAGCCGGAAATGGCGACCGGGGCAGAGCCCGAGCCGGAGCTGGAACAAGAGGCAGACCCGGAGCCGACGCCAGAGCGAGAGCCAACACCGGAGCCAGTAAAGGCGACCGATGCAGAGATGGCGCCGGAGATCGTGCCGGAGGTGGTGCAAGACGCAGAGCCCGAGCGGACGCAAGAGCCAGACCCGGAGCCGGAGGCAATCGCCGAGGATGCACCGCAGCCGGAAGAGCCGGAGGCAGTCGCCGAGAACACACCGCAGGCGGAAGACCCGGACACGTCCGCCGCGCCCCCGCAAGACGATCCGCAGACAGGGTCGGAAGCCCCGGCGCCGGATCAAGCCCCCGCGCCGCCTGACATTCCGCGCCCCCCCGTGGCGGCGCAGCTTGCGCGTCTCGACCGGCTGACCGAAGAGCAGGCCCGCGGCATTGCCCCGCTGCATGCGGCGCTTGGCGCGCTTGCCGAAAGGATGCGGACGCAGCAGACCGGCGGCCTGTGAGGCACCGCAACCATCCAATCGGCGCGCCCGCCCTTGCCAGCGGAGCCTCCGTGCTGCCGCTCCATTGATTGTTGGCCTAAGTGCGATTTCCCGCGCGTTAGGGGTTGCCCCTCCCGGCGATTTCGGTAAGACAGCGAGCATCAAGTCGGGCTATGGCGCAGCCTGGTAGCGCGTCCGTCTGGGGGACGGAAGGTCGCAGGTTCGAGTCCTGCTAGCCCGACCATTGATACGCATTCCCAACCTCTGGCCATATCGGCGTCACGGACGTCCGGGGAGTGCGCAACGGCGCTTTCCGCGAGCGCGGCCATTGCCGCCGACGCGTCTCGAACATGGCGTGCAGGCGCCTGCCCTCTCACTTCTCCCCTGCCATTCCCCGCATTCCCTGCTAATCCTGTGCCAACCGACTCCAGAATAAGGTCTCCCGATGGTGCAGAACTTTGGTCCCGGCGTGCTTGCCGCACAACAGATCACCGCCCTTGCGGAGGCCGGCTGCATCCAGAGCGCGCAGCCCTTTGTCGACGGGCAGGTTCAACCGGCCAGCCTTGATTTGCGTCTGGGGACCAAGGCCTACCGCGTGCGCGCGTCATTTCTGGCCGGCGGGGGCGCGACCGTGCGCAACCGCATCGACCAGTTCGCCATGCATGCCATCGATCTCGACGCCCGGGGCGCGGTGCTCGAAAAGGGCTGCGTCTATCTGGTCCCGCTGATGGAATCGCTGCGGCTGCCGGACACGCTGGCCGCCATTGCCAATGCCAAAAGCTCCACCGGGCGGCTCGATCTGCTGACGCGGGTCATCACCGATGGCGGCACCGAATTCGACCGCGTGCCCGCCGGGTATGACGGACCGCTCTACGCGGAGATCTGCCCACGCAGTTTTTCGGTTCTGGTGCGGCCGGGCATGCGGCTCAACCAGATCCGCTTTCGCTCCGGCCGGGCTGTGCTCAGCGACGCGGAACTGTCCGCGCTCCATCTGCAAGAGGGGCTCGTGTCCGGCGGTGCACCGGTTATTGACGACGGGCTGGGCTTTTCCGTCGATCTCAGCCCCGGTCCCGGCGATCTTGTGGGATGGCGGGCGCGGCCTCATAGCGGGGTGATCGATCTTGACCGCTTGGGGGCGTATGCGCCCGCGGATTTCTGGGATGCGCTGCGCACCACCGACCGCAGGCTGGTGCTGGATCCCGGCGCGTTCTATATCCTCGTGAGCCGGGAAGCGGTGCATATCCCGCCGGGTTACGCCGCCGAGATGGCGCCCTATCTGGCGATGGTCGGCGAATTCCGGGTGCATTACGCGGGCTTTTTCGATCCCGGTTTCGGCCATGCCGAAGCGGGCGGGGCCGGGGCGCGCGGCGTGCTTGAGGTGCGCTGTCATGAGGCGCCGTTTGTGTTGGAGCACGGCCAGACGGTCGGGCGGCTGGTCTATGAGCGCATGTCCGAAGCGCCCCGGACGCTGTATGGCGCGGGGATCGCCTCAAACTACCAAGGGCAGGGCCTGAAGCTGTCGAAGCATTTCGCGACCCCGTAAACGCTCGTCGGGCTCTCACGACCCCGTAAACGCTCGTCGGGCTCTCGCGTGCCCGCCTCGCCCTATCCCCGCATGCCCGGCACGACGCCGGGGGAGCCGCCCGCCAGGGACGCGCCCCGGTTGGCGCTTGCACACCCCGGCCCAACCGCGCCGCTCCCTGCCCCAGGGGCCGCGCGGCGCGCAAGACGCCGGTCCCTGCCGCCGCCGGGTGCTACGTCGCGTTGCGGTGCACGAAGCGCAACAGCTGCTGCGTCGAGCCGTCCTTGCCATCGGCGGGCTGGTCCTGGGTCACCATGGGGCCAAGCGCCGTGGCCAATTCCTTGCCCAGTTCCACGCCCCATTGATCATAGGAGTTGATGTCGAGGATGACCCCCTCGACAAAGACCCGGTGTTCATAAAGCGCGATGATCTTGCCCAGCGTTTCCGGATCGAGCCGGGGATAGACCAGCGTCGTGGACGGCCGGTTGCCCGGGAAGACCCGATGGCGCGCCTGCCGTTCCAGTTCGGCACCTTCGAACTGGCCCGCGACCTTGGCCCGCGCCTCGTCCAATGTCCGCCCCCGCATCAAGGCTTCCGCTTGCGCGAGGCAATTGGCCACCAGAAGGTGATGATGATGCGCAAGCTCCGGTTCGTGCCCTTGGGCCGCGACCATGAATTCGCACGGAACCACCCGGGTGCCCTGGTGGATCAGCTGGTAAAAGGCATGCTGGCCGTTGGTTCCCGGCTCGCCCCAGACCACCGGCCCGGAGGCGACGGTCAGGTCCTGACCGTCCATCGACACGCCCTTGCCGTTGCTCTCCATTTCGAGCTGCTGCAGATAGGCCGGCAGCCGCGCGAGCCGGTTGTCATAGGGCAACACGGCACGGGTTGCATGGCCAAGCCCCTGGTTGTGCCAGATGCCCACCAGCGCCAGCATCACCGGCATGTTCTCCCGCCACGGCGCGGTGCGAAAATGGGTGTCCATCGCCTGCGCCCCGCGCAGGAAGGCGCGGAAGCCCTCCGGCCCGATGGCCAGCATCAGCGACAGACCGATCGGACCCCAGACGGAGTAGCGCCCGCCGACCCAATCCTCGAAGCCAAAGACGCGCTCCGCGGGAATGCCGAAGGCCGCGGCCTTCTCGAGATTCGAGGACAGGGCAATGAACTTGCCCTCGTCAGCGATCCCCTCGCTTGCCAGCCACGCCTTTGCGGTGCGCGCATTGGTCATGGTCTCGATTGTCGTGAAGGTCTTGGAGGCCACGATGAAGACCGTGTGCGCGGGATCGCATAGGCGCAGCGTATCCGCGATATCGGCCCCATCCACGTTCGAGACGAAATGGCACCGGGGCCCGTCATGGAAGGGCGCCAGCGCCCGCACCGCCATGGCCGGCCCGAGATCGGAGCCGCCGATCCCGATATTGACCACATCGCGCACATGTGACGCGCGCAGCGTCTCGGCCAGCGCCGTCATCCTGTCGAGCGTGGCGAGCACCTCGGGCATGACATCCGCCCCATCGACGACAACCGGCGTGCCATCGAGATTGCGCAGCGCCGTATGCAGGACCGCCCGGCCCTCCGTTTCGTTGATCTTTTCCCCCGCGAACATGGCATCGCGCCGCGCCGCCACATCGGCGGTTTCAGCCAGAGCCACCAGCGCATCCCGAATCGGCTCGTCGATCTGGGTCTTGGAATAGTCGAACAGCATTCCAAGCGCCGAGACGCTGAAATCCTCTGCGCGCGATGGCGCGTCGAACAATCCCGCAAGGGAGCGTCCTTCGATCCGTGCGGCGTGGTGTTTGAGATCGTCCCACATCTGTTTAGTCTCCTGGCTTATTCCTGACGCCCTGAGCGCGATGGCACGGCGTCTGCGTCTTGCACCGAGTGCCGGTGCCGGCTGTGGCATTTTTGGGAGCGGATGCCCGTTACGGCGCCCAGTGCACCTTCGCCTCGGTCAGCACCGCGTTGATCGGCGCCTCGCTCGACGGCATCCCGCGGGCGCTTTCGAGCGAGGCGCGCTTGGCGTCTCCGAAGATCAGCACATGCTTGCGCAGCGCCCCGTCCAGAACCGGCGCGGAAAGGGTGACGCGCGGCTCCGGCGCGCCGGGCGCCCGCATGGGGACCAGCGTCGGCGCCTGCGCCGACAAGGCCTCGCCAAGCCGATCCGCTCCCGGAAAGAGCGACGCGGTGTGCCGGTCTTCGCCCATCCCGAGAAGCAGCACCGCCAGCGGCAACACCGGGGCAATCTGGTTGGCCAGCGCGGCGGTGGCCTCTTCCAGCGACCTGTCCGGATCGTGAAGCGGCAGCATCCGCGCCGCCGCGGCCCGGTCCGTCAAGAGCCGCTCGCGCAACAGCCGCGTGTTGGACCGCTCCGAGCTTTCCGGCACCCAGCGCTCATCGGTGAGCATCACATCGACCCGCGCCCAGTCAAGATCCGCGGCGCACAGATCGTCGAAGACCGGCCCCGGCGATGTGCCACCCGGCACGGCGAAGGCAACCCTGTCCTCGTGCCGCAGCGCGGACCGCAGGTCGCCGGCCAATTGATTGGCGAGATCCATCACGAGCATGTCGCGATCGGCATAGGCAATGAATTCGTAACTCATGATCCGGTCCCCCGTCATCTGTCGCCGCCCCGCAAGGCCGCCGCATTGTCCGGCGTCCGCGGCCATACCGCCCGGTCGCCTGTTGGTCTGTTGGTCTGGGTGGCGCTGACCGCCCCGCATCCGCGCCGCCCATGTCCTGCCAAGACCAGTTTACCGCCAGTGCCGCGCCGAAGCCACCGCGCGGGGCGCGGCGTCTCCCCGGCCCCACCGCGCCGACGCGATCAGGCCCGGATCTCGCGCCACTTCCGCCCATCGCGATGCATCAGCATAAGCGCATCTTCCGGGCCGCTCGAACCGACATCGTAAAGTTTCGGCACATCGCCGCGCGATTGCCAGCCCTCGATGATCGGATCGGTCCAGGCCCAGGCCGCCTCGACCTCGTCGCCGCGCATGAAGAGCGTCTGGTTGCCCCGGATCACATCCATGATCAGGCGCTCATAGGCATCGGGAACCGCTTCCGCATCCGGCCCGAGCGCATCGGCAAAGGTCATGTCGAGCGGCACTTCGACAAGGCGCATCCCGCCCGGTCCCGGCTCCTTGATCGTCACATCCAGCGTCATGCCCTCATTCGGTTGCAGCCGGATCGACAGCACATTGGCATGGCGTCCCTTGTCCACGCCAAAGATCGAATGCGGCGCATCCTTGAACACCACCGCGATCTCCGAGGCGCGCCCGCGCAGCTTCTTGCCGGTCCGCAAGTAGAACGGCGTGCCTGCCCAGCGCCAGTTGGACACATGCACACGCATGGCAACAAAGCTTTCCGTGGTGGAACGCGGCGCTTCGACATCCGTGCGGTAGGAGGGTTCACTGCCCACAGCGTCATATTGACCGCGCACGATATGGTGCGGATCCACCGGATCCAGCGCCCGGATCACCTTGAGCTTCTCATCCCGCACGGCGTTTGGCTCGAACCGCGCAGGCGGCTCCATGGCGATCAGGCACAACAGCTGCATCAGGTGGTTTTGCACCATGTCCCGCATGGCACCGGACTTGTCGTAATAGCCACCGCGCCCGCCAACACCCACCGTCTCCGCAACGGTGATCTGGATGTGGTCGACATATTGCGCATTCCAGAGCGGCTCGAAGAGTGTGTTGCCAAAGCGCACGGCCATCAGGTTCTGGACCGTTTCCTTGCCGAGATAATGGTCGATCCGGTAGATCTGCTCTTCGTCGAAATGCTGCGCCAGCGTCGCGTTGAGCGCCCTTGCGCTCCCGAGGTCGTGGCCAAAGGGCTTCTCGACCACGATCCGCGCCTTGGCCGACGCCATCCCGTAGCTGTGCAGCCGTTCGGCCAGCGCCCCGAAAAGCGATGGCCCGACGGAAAAGTAGAACGCCCGCACACGGTCTTCGGTCATCCGCGCCGCAAGCGCCTCCCAGCCTGCCTCGCCGGTGGCGTCCACCTGCTCATAGCCGATGCGGCCAAGGAAATCGTCAATCGACGCCTCCTGCTCTTCGCTGACGCCGCCGAATTCGCGGATCGATTCGCGCACCATGGCGCGATACCCGTCATCGTCGATCTCCGAACGGGCCGCGCCGATGATCCGCGACTCGTCGGGCATCTGCCCGGCGCAGAAACGTCGGAACAGCCCCGGCAAGATCTTGCGGCGGGCAAGATCGCCCGTGCCGCCGAAAATAACCAGATCGAAAGGATCCACGGGAATAACGCGTGAGACCATGAGGCACCTGTATCTGAGCACCGGGCCATCGCGGCCCGACCGAAGCAAGAAACGTCCATCGCGCCAAGGACCGACCCCTGCTCCGCTGCCCATGCGGCTGGCATGGGAAGCCTTGCCGGGGCCTCGATCCGTTAGCGCTAACGAGCGCGGTTCGACGCCCTCCTAAACGATCTTCGCGGGAATGTCTAACATCGCGTGCGCCTTCACAATGGTGTCAGACAAAAATTACACACTGGTCCTCGCAGGTCCCGCGCCCTATCCCTTCCGGTGTCAAAGACAAGGGACTGCCTGATGAAGGATGCCGTGACCGGAAATGTCGGCAAATTCGAAGATCTGTTGGTAACCGCAAAGGGCGAGCCGCGCGCGACTGTTTCGTTGAACGAGATCGACACACTCTGGTTCAACACCGGCACGCTGTGCAACATCGAATGCGTCAACTGCTATATCGAAAGCTCGCCCACCAACGACCGGTTGGTCTATATCACCCGCGCCGAGGTGGAGCACTATCTCGACGCGCTTGACGCCCGCGGCGGGCAGACCCGCGAAATCGCCTTCACCGGCGGCGAACCCTTCATGAACCCAGAGATGATCGGCATGGCCGAGGCGGCACTTGCGCGGGGCTACGAGGTGCTGATCCTGACCAACGCGATGCGGCCCATGATGCGCAAGACGATGCGCGCCGGGTTGGCGGATCTGGCCGCGCGCTTCGGCGACAAGCTCACGCTGCGCGTCTCGGTCGATCACTGGTCCGCCGACCAGCACGACGCGGAGCGCGGGTCGGGCACGTTCGAAAAGACGCTCGAAGGCATGCGCTGGCTGCGCGACACCGGCATTCGCATGGCCGTGGCCGGGCGCACCGTCTGGGGCGAGAGCGAAGCCGAATCGCGTGCCGGCTACGCGGCGCTTTTCGAACGCGAGAATTTTGACATTGATGCCCAGAATCCGGGCATGACGGTGCTGTTCCCGGAAATGGACGAAACCGTCGACGTGCCGGAGATCACCACCGCCTGCTGGGGCATTCTCGGCAAACATCCGTCTTCCGTGATGTGCGCCTCCTCGCGCATGGTGGTCAAACGACGCGGGGCCGCGCGCCCCACCGTGCTGGCCTGCACGCTTTTGCCTTACGATCCGCGCTTCGATCTTGGCGAAACCCTTGAAGAGGCGTCGCGCGACGTGGCGCTGGCCCATCCCCATTGCGCGAAGTTTTGCGTGCTGGGCGGGGCGAGCTGTTCGGCCTGATGGCCGGCGGCGCACCGCCTGTTTTTGACCAGATGATCAAATCCGCTCGACGTCACGCTTGAATGCATCCGCGCCCCGTGTCACCACATTGGCCGGGACAAGGATCAGCACATGCCAGCACGCGACATCATCATCGACACCGACCCCGGTCAGGACGACGCGGTTGCCATCATGCTTGCGCTCGGCTCACCCGACGCGCTGTCCGTGCTGGGGATCACCTGCGTGGCCGGCAATGTGCCGCTGCCCCTCACCAGCCGCAATGCGCGTATGGTGTGCGAACTGGCCGGACACCCCGAGGTGCCGGTCTATGCCGGGTGCGCCGCGCCGCTGGCTCGCCCCCTTGTCACCGCGGAACACGTGCATGGCCGCACGGGGCTCGACGGGCCCGACCTTCCCGAACCAACGATGCCCCTGCAGGACAAGGACGCGGTGTCCTTCCTCATCGACACGCTGCGCGACCGCCCGGCAGGCACGGTGACGCTCTGCCCGCTCGGTCCGCTCACCAATATCGCAACCGCCCTCACCCGCGCGCCGGACATCGCCGACCGCATCGCGGAGATCGTGCTCATGGGTGGCGCGTATTTCGAGGTCGGCAACATCACCCCGGCAGCGGAATTCAACATCTATGTCGACCCCGAAGCCGCCGCGATCGTGTTCCGCTCCGGTGTGCCGCTGACCGTCATGCCGCTCGATGTGACCCACAAGGCGCTGGTCACAGCGCCGCGCAACAACGCGTTCCGCGCCCTCGGCACTCCGGTGGGCCTTGCGACGGCACAGATGACCGATTTCTTCGAACGGTTTGACAAGGCGAAATACGGATCGGAGGGCGCGCCGCTCCACGACCCCTGCGTGATTGCCTACCTTCTGGAACCGTCGCTCTTTTCCGGCCGCCACATCAATGTGGAGATCGAAACCACGTCCGAGCTGACGCTTGGCATGACGGTCGCCGATTGGTGGGGTGTGACCGACCGCGCGCCCAACGCAACCTTTATGGGCGATGTGGATGCGGACGGGTTCTTTGCGCTGCTGACCGAGCGTCTGGGGCGGTTGTGAGCCGCGCCGGTCGCGTGTCACGGGTGATGGCGTCATCCCATGGTCACGCGCGGCCCGCGCCGCGCAGAAACGAAAGGCCGCACCGATGAAAAGCCTGCACCTTGCCACGGAGGACGATGCCGATCGTCTGTTGGCCATGGTGGCCGCCTTTCACGGGGAAACCGGGTTCGAGAGCGACGAGATCCGCCGCGCGGAGGCGATTGGCCCCCTGCTGGATGGCTCGCCGCATGGGGCGATCTGGCTGATCGGCCCGCGCCGGGCGCCGGTCGGGTATATCGCGGTCAGCTTCGGGTGGTCGCTGGAATATGGCGGGCTCGACGCCATCGTCGACGAACTCTACATCCGCGCCGCCGTGCGCGGCCGGGGCATGGGCGGCGAAGCGCTCAATGCGCTGGCCCGATCCCTGCGCGAGGCCGGCGTCAAGGCGATGCATCTCGAAGCGCAGCGCGAGGACACGCGTCTGCACGGGTTCTACCGGCGCGCCCGGTTTGTCCCCCGCGATGGCTACGTGCTGATGAGCCGCGTGCTCTGAGGCATCGGTTCCGCCCCCGTTTCAGCGCCCCCGGCAGGCCGCTCTGCCCGCAGCGGCCCGCGCCGAACCGCCCCTTTCCGGGAGCCGCTCCGCCCCCTTTTGACGCCGCGCCCGATGTTGCCCGCAACCGCCCTTCCTGCTCCGCCTTGACACGCCATGTTGGCAAAAACCTGCCGATGGCGCCACTCTCAAAACCGGATCAGCCCTGCGCCCCGCGCCCCTTCGCGTGATCCGGGCCACTTCGGGGCGCGCTCGGGCCGCGCCCCCGCAAAGGACGCGCCGATCGGGCCGATCCCGCCCAAACCCCACCATTCCCCGGAACCTTCCGTGGTTGCGCGCGTCCCGGCCCGGTTCCGCCGGAGCCGCGGCAAGACCCGCGAAATGCGGCTCGGCGCATGCCCCCGGGCCTCATGATGGAATTGCCCCCCGGCGCGGCGCTTGGTGCTGGCGCGTGGCGCTTGCCCTCCCTATATCATCCGGCATGACCCTTCATGTGCCCTTCGACAATTCCTACTCCCGCTTGCCTGACGGCTTTTTTGTCCGGCAAGCGCCGACACCGGTGAGCGCGCCGTCGCTCGTGGCGTTCAACGACGCCCTCGCCGAAGATCTCGGGATCTCCGGCGCGGAAGACGCCGACCTCGCGGCGCTTTTTGCGGGCAACGCCGTCCCGGACGGGGCCGAGCCGCTGGCGCAGCTCTATGCGGGCCATCAATTCGGCAGCTTCAATCCACAGCTCGGCGACGGGCGCGCTTTGCTCCTCGGGGAGGTGATCGACCGCTCTGGCACCCGTCGCGACATCCAGCTCAAGGGCTCGGGTCCGACACCGTTTTCGCGGCGTGGCGATGGCCGCGCGTGGCTCGGGCCCGTGCTGCGGGAATACGTTGTCTCGGAGGCGATGCACGCGTTGGGTGTGCCCACCACCCGTGCGCTGGCCGCCGTGCGCAGCGGAGACGCCGTGCTGCGCGAAACCGCTCTGCCCGGAGCCGTGCTGACGCGCGTGGCGGCGAGCCATATCCGCGTCGGCACCTTTCAGGTGTTCTCCTCCCGCGGGCAGTGGGACGCCTTGCGCAAGCTCTACGAATACACCGTCGAGCGGCATGATCCGGCGGCGACCGACCCGCATGACCTCTTCGAGCGCGTGGTTGCCCGGCAGGCCGCCCTGGTGGCGCAATGGATGAGCCTCGGCTTCATTCATGGCGTGATGAACACCGACAATTGCACGCTTTCCGGGGAGACCATCGATTACGGGCCCTGCGCTTTCATGGATGCCTATGCACCCGACACGGTGTTTTCCTCCATCGACCGCTACGGGCGATATGGCTATGCGGCGCAAGCCGACATCATTGTGTGGAACATGGCACAGCTCGCCACCGCGCTTGTCGGGCTGATGCCGGATCAGGACGCTGCGATCGCGCGCTTCACGACGCAGGTGCACGCCATGCCGGACCTGATCCGGGCCGAATGGCTCACGCGGTTCGCCGCCAAGCTGGGCATTGCCACGCCGCAGCCAGAAGACGCCGCACTGATCGCGGATCTCCTCGATCTGATGCACAAGGGCGGATCCGATTTCACCAATACATTCCGTGCCCTGAGCGACGGACCCGAGGTGGCGCGCGACCAGATCGCCGACCGCGACGGCTTCGCGGCATGGGCCGCGCGCTGGCAAGCGCGGCTCGAGACACAGCCGGATCCGGTGGCGCTCATGCGGCGCACAAACCCGGTCTATATCCCGCGCAATCACCGGATCGAAGAGATGATCACCGCCGCTGTCGCGGGGGATGATGCGCCGTTCCACAGGCTCAACGCGGTGCTGGCACGACCTTACGACGTGCAGGCGGATGCTGAAGACCTGACCCGGCCCCCACAGCCTTCGGAGCGCGTGACGGCCACATTCTGCGGCACGTGAGGCATCCGCGCGCCGACTACCCGACGCCGCGTGGCCTCAGCGTGCCGGTCAAGCGATCGAAGACCAGGGAGTAACGGCACCTCGTCGCCGCATCCGCGCCGTCTCCGGCCCGCACCGGCAGAACCTCGTCGCCGCATCCGCGCCGTCTCCGGCCCGCACCGACATCACCTCACCGCCGCATCCGCGCCGTCTCCGGCCCGCACCGGAAGCAGCTCGCCGCCGCATCCGCGCCGTCTCCCGCCTGCTGGGCGCGGGGACCGCTGCCAAGCAAGCCCGCCCTCGCGCGCCGCCAAACGCCCCTCCCGCGGACCGCTCATTGACCTGCGCTCTGCGACTGTCCGGCACGGCGGCGCACGGGGGGCTGTGCAGTCTCGCCCAAACCTGTCAGTCTGAGCGTTCAACAGCCAAGACGGATCGGGAGGAAACGATGGGCCTAATGGGAACACTGGCGAAAGTCGCCATAGGATATGCAGCCGCACGCGGCGTCGACCACTTTGCCGGAAGCGGCGGGCTTGGCACCCTGCTTGGCGGCGACGCGCAGGTGCCCGCGCAGGATCCCAATGCCCGCGCCCAAGCCCAGATGGTGCAGGGCCTCTCGGGCGCGCAACCGCCGGCCGGCGCAGCGGGCAACCCGCTTGCGGACATGATGGCGCAGATGTCCAAGGGCGGTCTTGGCGGGCTAATGGGCGACGGATCGCCGCTCGCGGACATGATGCAGAAAATGCAGGCCGGCGCAGGGCCGCAGATGGAAGAGATGATGGCCAAGTTGCAAGCCGGCGCCGGCGGCTTCGACCTCTCACAGATGTTCGGAGCGGCGCCTGGCGGCGGCTCGGGCGGCGGCAAGCCGGGTCTGCTGTCGCAGCTTGGCGAGGGCGGCACCGGTCTGGCCGGCCTTCTTGCCATGGCCAGCGGCGCCGCCGCCACCGCACAGGGCCAGGGCGCGGGGCAGATGATCGACGCGATGCAATCGGCCACCCCCGCACCGGAAGCCGAAGAAGCCGCCGGGCTGATGCTGCGCGCCATGATCCAGGCGGCAAAATCGGATGGCGATATCGACGCCTCCGAACGCGCCAAGATCCTCGAAACGCTCGGCCCCGATGCCGACCCGGGCGATGTGGACTTCATCAAGACCCAACTCGCCGCCCCGGTCGATCCCGACGCGCTGGCGGCGGAGACGCCCGAAGCGCAACGGATGCAGGTCTACTCCGCCTCGCTGATGACCATCCGCGTCGACACGCAGGCCGAGGCGCAATACCTGCACCGGCTGGCCAGCGCGATGGGCTTGCAGGAACCCGTGGTCAACGCGCTGCACATGCAGATGGGCATGAAGCCGCTCTACGCCTGACCCCACGCCCCCGATCCGGGGCTGCGCCCACTTGCCCTTGCCCTCGGGCGCGCAGCCCCGTATCAGGAGCGCCACACAGCGCAGGGCTCGACCCGAAGCGCGCCGATCCGACCAGACCCGAGACACCCTCGTGCCCGACCGTTCCCGCATATCCGAAACCATCGCCGAACGCTGCGCCGCGCAGGGTCTGCGCATGACCGGTCAGCGTAAAACGATCGCCGATGTGCTCCAGGACAGCACCGATCACCCCGATGTCGAGGAACTCTATGCCCGCGCCTCGCAACGGGACCCGCGCATTTCGCTCGCCACGGTTTACCGAACGGTCAAGCTGTTCGAGGAGGAAGGCATCCTTGAAAAGGTGGATTTCGGCGACGGGCGGGCGCGCTACGAGGATGCGGAACGCGCCCATCACGACCACCTGATCGATCTCAAGACCGGTGCGGTGATCGAATTCGTCGACCCTGAAATCGAGGCGTTGCAGGAAAAGATCGCCGCCAAGCTCGGCTACCGTCTGACGGGTCACCGCATGGAACTCTACGGCGTCCCGCTCAAGAAAGGCTGATCCACGACGGGTGGCACGTCCACGATGCGCCCAAGCCGCGATCCAACCCCCGCCCGTCCCGCGCGATCTGTGATCCGCCGCGCAAGCCGCTCGAAAGAGCCACCAAACCGGCGCTCACGCCGCCTGCTCTGACACCCCGGCGACCTCCTGCCGGATGATCCGCGCAATGGTCGCGCAATCCTCCTCCGAGAAGGTCAGCGGCAAGCGCATGTCTACCACCGCGCGCAGGATCCGGTCTGACGCGGGCATCCGCTCCGACGGGGCGTAGCGCCAGCTGTCATAGCGCGAGGTAAACCCCGCGGGTTCCGGCGCGCCGAACCATTTCAGCTCCACCCCCCGCGCGGCACAGCGTGCAAGCACCGCGCGAATGGCCTCGTCGGACCAGTCCAGCAGCAGGAACTGGATCGAAGAGCCGACAAAGACCTCCTCCGCCGGGCGGGCGATCCGCGTCAGGCCCGGCGTGTCGCGCAGCCCCGCATCCACCACCGCGTAGCGCGCATTCCAACGCGCCACCTGCCTGTCGAGATCGGCCAGTTGCGGGCGCAGGATGGCGGCGCGCAGGTTGTCCATCCGCCCCGACATGTTCGGCGTCAGATACTTGACCCGCTCGAACACCTCCGGTGCCGGTGCAGCCCGGTGCCGGTCATACAGCATGTAGCTGCCCGACAACAGGATCGCCCGCGCCGCCAGCATCTCGTCATCGGTGATCAGGAACCCGCCCTCTCCGGAATTGGCGTGTTTGTAGGTCTGCGTCGAAAAGCATCCCGCCACCCCAAACCGCCCCGACGGAGTCCCGCGCCAGGACCCGCCCATCGTATGCGCACAATCCTCGATCACGGTGACGCCATGCCGGGCGCAGATCGCCATCAGCCGATCCATGTCACACAGATGGCCGCGCATGTGGCTCAGCATCAGCCAGTCGGCGCTTGCCGCCTTCCGTTCGAGGTCGTCAAGGTCGATCACCAACGCCTCGGTCACACCCACGAACACCGGCACCGCCCCCACGGCGGCGATCGCCCCCGGCACCGGGGCCAGCGTGAAGGCGTTGGTCAGAACCCGCGCGCCCGCCGTCACCCCCGCCGCGCGCATCGCACAAGCCAGCGCATAGCCACCGGAGGACAGCGCAACGCAGAACCGCGCCCCGGTGATCGCGGCGAAGTCTTCCTCGAGCAAGGCCGTCTCGGCGGTCTCGCCCTCGGCCACGTTGTAGCGGTGCAGCCGCCCGGACTGCAAAACCCGCAGCGCCGCCGCAATGCCCGCCTCGGGAATCGGCTCCTGCTGTGTGAAACTGCCTGTGAAGATCTCTGTCATGGCGCAAATGGTGCGGTCTGTCGGCGGACCCGTCAATCCCGGATCGCACCCCCGATCAAAGATGTTTTCCCGATGTAGCAAAGCGCCCGCCCAGCCCAGGCGTTCCGGCCGACCACGCCTGCCCGCCACAGCGCGGCGTTGCAAAGGCGGCACGCCTGACGCAGGCCCGTCACACGCCGCGGGGGCCTAGCCGATCAGCGCTGCCACCGCGTCATCCAGCCTGTCATATCCCGAAAGCAACCCTTCGGGATCAAGCGCGGCCATGTCGCCGCCCCCCGGGCCAAACGTCACCAGAAGGCAGGGCCGACCCGCCGCGCGCGCGGTGTTGCGGTCGGTCTCCGTGTCGCCCACCAGCATCGCCGCATCGCGGTGCCCGCCCGCGCCCTCGACCGCGGCCCAGAACGGCGCCGGGTCGGGTTTGCGCACCGGCAGGGTATCGGCCCCGATCAGGCTGTGGAACAGGCTGCGCGCACCAAGCGTGTGCATGAGTTGTTCGGCCAGCCCTTCGGGCTTGTTGGTGCAGATCCCCACCGCGTAGCCATTGCTGCGCAGCCGCTCCACCGCGTCGAGCGCGCCGGGGTAAAACACGGTGTGCTCGGCGATATTGTCCTCATAGGCGCGCAGCAGCGGCTGATACCATTGGTCGATCACCGCCTCGTCGGCTTCGCCGGTCTCGCGCGACAAGCCAAGGCGCAGCATCGCGCGCCCGCCGCGCAGGGCCGTGCCCGCATCCCGCGCCGGATCGAGCCGCGTCGCGGCCCCCATCTCGGCCAGGCAGTGATTGGCTGCGGCGATGAGATCGCCGCTGGTGTCCGCCAGCGTTCCATCCAGATCGAAGATCACACAGCGCATCACACCTCCTGACGCAGACCGACATGGCCCACAGCGCCTTTGACATAACCCGCAACCAAGCGTGAGCAAGTTGCGTCTTGTGTGGATGGGGTGCTTACGCCAAAAGCGTGGCAAAAGGGCAAGAGGCACAGTCTGGCATGAGCACCGCATTGATCGTTCTGGCGGCCGGGAAAGGCACGCGGATGGACTCCGATCTCCCCAAGGTCCTGCACAGGATCGGCCATGCGCCGATGCTCTGGCACGCCATGCGGGCCGGACAGGCGCTCGCGCCGGAACGCTGCGTGGTCGTCGCAGGTCACCACGCCGAGATGGTCGAGGCCGCCGCGGCGGAGCACGACCCCGAAGCACTCACCGTGCGCCAGACCGAACAGCTCGGCACCGCCCATGCGGTGGCTCAGGCCCGCGCCGCGCTCGACGGGTTCGACGGCGATGCCATCGTGCTGTACGGCGACACGCCCTTCATCCGCGAAGAAACGCTGGAAGCCATGTGCGCCGCGCGCGCCACGCAAGACGTGGTGGTGCTGGGCTTCGAGGCAGCCGACCCGGGGCGCTATGGCCGTCTCGTGACGGAAGGCGACAGCCTCGAACGGATTGTCGAGTTCAAGGACGCAACCGAGGCGGAGCGCGCCATCACCCTGTGCAATTCGGGCGTGGTGGCGGCGAAAGCCGATCTTCTGTTCGACCTGATCGACGCCGTGGGCAATGACAACGCCGCGGGCGAATATTACCTCACCGATATCGTTGGCATTGCCCGGTCACGCGGGCTGAGCGCGGGGGTCGTGCGTTGCGACGAGGCCGAAACGCTCGGGGTCAATTCCCGCGCCGAACTCGCCGCCGCCGAAGCCGCGTTCCAGGCGCGCGCGCGGGCCGAGCTGATGGAGAACGGGGTGACGCTGCTGGCGCCGGAGACGCTGTTTGTCGCCTGGGATACCGCGATTGGCCGCGACACGGTGGTTGAGCCGAACGTGGTGATCGGGCCGCGCGTCACGGTGGAAAGCGGCGCGCTGATCAAGTCCTTCTGCTATCTGGAGGACGCCCATGTGAGCCGGGGCGTTCAGATGGGGCCCTTCGCGCGCCTGCGCCCCGGCGCCGAACTGGCCGAGAACGTGCGCGTCGGCAATTTCGTCGAGATCAAGAACGCCCAGATCCACGAGGGCGCCAAGGTCAACCACCTGACCTATGTGGGCGATGCCGATGTGGGCAAGGGCACAAATATCGGCGCCGGGGTCATCACCTGCAACTACGACGGGGTGTCGAAGCATCGCACGGTGATTGGTGAGCGGGTCTTTGTCGGGGCGGGCTCGCTGCTCGTGGCGCCGGTCTCCGTGGGGGACGAGGCGATGACCGCCACCGGCTCCGTCGTCACCAAGGACGTTCCGGAAGGCGCGCTTGCCATCGCCCGCGCCGCGCAGGACAACAAACCCGGTTTCGCCCGCAAGCTCATGTCCATGCTGCGCGCCCGCAAAGCTGCGGCACAGGCCAAAAAGACCAAGAACGTCTGACCCGACCGGCCGGGCAAAGACCAACACGGCCGGGGGCGCGGGAACCCGCCCGGCACAGACCAACACGACAGGCACCGCTTCGAGGGATTTCATCATGTGTGGCATTATCGGCATTCTGGGCAATCACGAAGTGGCCCCCGCCCTGGTCGAGGCGCTGCGGCGGCTCGAATACCGCGGCTATGACAGCGCCGGGATCGCAACGGTGCACAAGTCCCGGCTGGCCCGCCGCCGCGCGGTCGGCAAACTGTCGGCGCTGTCGGACCTGCTGGTGCACGACCCCCTGCCCGGCAAGGTCGGGATCGGGCATACCCGCTGGGCCACCCATGGCGCGCCCACCGAGAACAACGCGCATCCGCATCGCGCGGGCAACGTGGCCGTGGTGCATAACGGCATCATCGAGAACTTCAAGGACCTGCGCGCCGAGCTGGCCCAACACGGGATCGCCCCCCAGACCGACACCGACACCGAAACCGTTGCGTTGATGACCCAGCACCTGATGGCGCGTGGCGCCAGCCCGGTCGAGGCCGCGATGCAAACGCTCGGCCGCCTCGAAGGCGCCTTCGCGCTGGTCTTCCTCTTCGACGGCGAAGAGGATCTGCTCGTTGCCGCGCGCAAGGGCAGTCCGATGGCAATCGGTCACGGCCATGATGAGACCGCCCGCGAGATGTATGTCGGCTCCGACGCCATCGCCTTGTCCCAGCTGACCGACCGGGTCACCTATCTCGAAGAGGGCGACCGCGCCGTGATCACCCGCGCCGGCGCCGAAATCTTCGACGAGAACGGCACCCCCGTCTCCCGGCCAGAGACCCGGATCCGCATGGATGCGGCCCGCGTCGACAAGGACGGCTACAAGCATTTCATGGCCAAGGAAATCGCCGAGCAGCCCTCGGTGCTGGCCAACGCGCTGGACGCCGCGCTCGATGGCGACCGCATCGCTCTGCCTGCACCGGGCGTCGATTTCACCAAGGTCGACCGGCTCGTCATGGTCGCCTGTGGCACCGCCTTCTATGCCTGCCTGACGGCGAAATACTGGTTCGAGCGCCTCGCCCGCATCCCCGTGGAAGTCGATATCGCTTCCGAGTTCCGCTACCGCGAGCCGCCGATCACCCCCGGCACCGTCGCGCTCTTCGTCAGCCAGTCCGGCGAGACCGCCGACACGCTGGCCGCGCTGCGCTACTGCCAGGGCAAGGCCGACAGCATCCTGTCCGTGATCAATGTCGAAACCTCCTCCATCGCGCGCGAGAGCACGCTCGCTCTGCCGATCCATGCGGGCACCGAAATCGGCGTCGCCTCCACAAAGGCCTTCACCTGCCAGCTCAACATGTTGCTGCTCCTCGCGCTCGAAGCCGCCCGCCAGCGTGGCACCATGGGCTCGGCCGCCGTCGCAGAGGTGCTGGCCGATCTGCGCGCGCTGCCGGGTGTGTTCAACGTGGCGCTCGGCTCTGACAGCCGCATGCAGGACGCGGCCCACAAGATCGCCGAAGCCAGCGACGTGCTCTTCCTCGGGCGCGGCCTGATGTATCCGCTTGCGCTCGAAGGAGCCCTGAAACTCAAGGAAATCAGCTATATCCACGCCGAAGCCTACGCCTCGGGCGAGCTCAAGCACGGGCCGATCGCTCTGATCGACAAAACCGTTCCGGTGATCGTCTTTGCGCCTCGCGACCGCTTGTTCGACAAGACCATCTCGAACATGCACGAAGTGATGGCGCGCGGCGGCAGGGTGGTGCTTGTGACCGATGCCGCCGGCGAAGCCGAGGCCGGTGCCGATGCCTGGCAGGTGATCCGCCTGCCGGACGTCTCCGAAATCATCGCGCCGCTGCTCTACGCGCTACCGGCACAGCTGCTCGCCTATCACGCCGCAATCGCCAAGGGCACGGATGTGGACCAGCCACGCAACCTGGCCAAATCGGTGACCGTCGAATAGGGCGACGCCCACGCTCCGGGGTTGGCCCTGTCCGAATCGCCCTGTCCCGGTCGCCCTTCCCGGAATGCCCGGCCCGACCGGCGCGCCCGGCTTGGCAGCCTTGCCACCGGCTGCTCGCCCCCGCTCGTGCCGCGGGGTCTCGCGAACACCGGCACCACCGCAAGCGCGCACCTCAGCCGCGGCGCGCACCGCAGCCCAAAGCGGCCTCAGCTGTCGTCACTGCCGCCGGTATACACTTCCACGGTGGGAAGATCGGTCAGCGGCGCTTCGATCAACCGCATCGCCGCCAGGGACAGACGGCTGCCGCCCGTTGCTGGTCCATCGGCCGGGATCAGATCAACCTGCGCCGACTTACCCGTCACGGCATAGAACACCCGGCCCCTACCCGGCGCGCTCACCAGCGGCGTCTCGATCCAGAACCCCGGGCGCGCGGGATCGCCAAGCGAGGCCACCGTATCGCCAAGCTTGCGCTCGCCTTCCGGCTCCGCCGGAGCGGCCGCCGCCTCGGCGCGCTCCTCTGCCGTGGTGGTGTCGAACTGCTCCTCGGTACGCGCATCTTTCGGTGGCGGCGGCGCGTCCACCACCGGGTTGGCCACGGGCTCCGGCTCCGGAACGATCGCCTCTGCCGCCGGATCCTCGGCCGGCTCCTGTGCCGGGGTCTGCGGCAAAAGCGCCAGATCACCGCATCCCGCCATGGTCAGCAAGACCGCTCCTACCCAGATTGACCGCATCGCGCCTACTCCTGTCAAAAGCGGCGGACAGTCTGACCCGATCTGCCGCCAAAGGCCGCACAAGGCTTGTCCGCCATGAAAGCGATGGATACTCTGCCTGCCATGACAGTCAAGCTCATCGACCCGTTCGCCCGCCCGATCTCCTACCTGCGCGTTTCCGTGACGGACAGGTGCGATTTCCGTTGTGTCTACTGCATGTCCGAAAACATGCAGTTCCTGCCGAAGAAAGAGCTTCTGACGCTGGAAGAGCTCGACCGCATGTGCTCGACCTTCGTGCATCTCGGCGTCGAGAAGCTGCGCATCACCGGCGGGGAACCGCTGGTCCGGCGCGACATCATGCGTTTCTTCCAGTCCATGACCCGTCACCTCGACAGCGGCGCGCTCAAGGAACTGACGCTGACAACCAACGGCTCCCAGCTCGAACGTTTCGCAGACGATCTCTACGCCGCCGGGGTGCGGCGCGTGAATGTCTCGCTCGACACGATGGACGAACAGAAATTTGCCGACATCACCCGTTGGGGCCGCCTGCCTCAGGTGATCAAGGGCATCGACGCCGCCCAGAAAGCCGGGCTCCGCGTCAAGATCAACGCCGTGGCGCTCAAGGGCTTCAACGAGGACGAGCTTTTCCCGATCACCGAATGGTGTGCCTCCCGCGACATGGATCTCACCTGGATCGAAGTCATGCCCATGGGCGATATCGGCAACGAGGACCGCCTGACGCAGTACTGGAAACTCGACGACCTGCGCGCCCGCTACGCCGAACAGTACACGCTCACCGACCTGCCCGAGCGCACCGGCGGTCCCGCCCGCTATGTGCGGCTCGAGGAAACCGGCCAGAAGATCGGTTTCATCACACCGCTCACGCATAACTTCTGCGAAAGCTGCAACCGCGTCCGGCTGACCTGCACGGGCGAACTCTTCATGTGCCTCGGACAGGAAGACAATGCCGATCTGCGGGCTGCCCTGCGCAACCACCCGCACGACAACGCCCCGCTCGAAGACGCAATCCGCGCGGCAATCGGGCGCAAGCCGAAAGGGCATGATTTCGATTATTCGCGCCAAACCGTGGACGGTCGCGTGTCGCGCCACATGAGCCACACCGGCGGCTGATCGCGGGCGCGGCGTCTCGGATCGCCGCGCGTGCGCTTCCGCGCGCCGGCGTGCAGCCTTGCCGATGTTGCGCCCGATCCGCCTAGCTTGCGGCGCTTGGCACCCGCCCCTGCAACCACCTCTGCCACGAGGTCTTGAGGGCATGATCCCCCCGTGCACGGCAGCACCACGGCACGCCGTCCCGCGTTCAGCCAAAATGCCTTGACGGCCCCACCATCCGCCCGCTGCGCCAGGCAAGCCCCACATCCAGTCACCGCCCGCCGCGCCAGACAGCCCCACGTCCAAGGCCCCGCTCTCCCCGGATTGTCGATCGACCGGAGCCCGGCTTCTTTGGGCCAGAAATATCCCGGGGGTCCGGGGGCAGCGCCCCC
>NZ_JAFMPQ010000036.1 GCF_020667845.1 Cognatishimia sp. F0-27 | reverse complement strand
AGCCGTCGCTCGAAAACTCACCACAATCGCAAATGCCCTCGTCAAGTCAGGACAAAAATGGACTTCTCAGACTGTCTGAGAAATACAGTTGCTAAGTGCACGTGATCCTCGAAAGGCATCCTATGGACCGCGGTTGCTTCGAGGATACCTTGGTGCAAGACGCTTTTACAAAAGACGGCACCAAAGCACCTACCCTGCACGCCTTGGGTGAAAACACCACTTTTCCTGCACCAAATCAGGTCTTTCCCACGGGCCGAAGCTCTGCAAACGCTTGGCCGGTGGCCGCCTCATATTCTGCTTCGTCCCAAAAGCCGATCAGGATCCCATCTTTCGCAGCTCGTTTTTGACGGGCGAGGACGGCTGGTGTTGCGGTGATCCGTGTGTGGTGGCGCGTCGCCCAGTGAAGGAGTGCGGCCTCCATTCGTGTTCGGATTGAGATATGTTCAGGGTTGTCAGATTGGCCAAGGTCCGTGAGTTCGCCCGGATCGGTCTCAACATCGAACATGATCGGTTCGAACCCCTCGCATCGTATGTATTTCCAGCGACCATCGAAGATCATTGTCGTGTGCGCATGTTCTTGTGACACGTCCAGCGCACGCGCCATTTCGGACCAGTGGTAATCATGTTCGCTGATGACATACTTCCGTGAAAAGCCGTCGGTTCCGTGCAGAATTGGCGTAAGATCACGGCCTTCTATGACGTGCGGCTTGGCCTCGCAGCCCAAGGCATTCATGAAGGTCGGAGCAAGGTCGATCATCTCGACCAAGGCATCTGACACTGTCCCTCGGGTAGCGTCCGCCTGCGCTCTCGGATCGCTGATAATGAGCGGAACCTTGACCGCCATTTCATGGTAGAAGTCTTTATCGCCCATCCAGTGATCGCCCATGTAATCCCCGTGATCCGACGTGAAGGCGATGATGGTATTCTCGCTAAACCCCTTTTGATCCATCCAGGAGAATAGACGGCCAAGATTATCATCGAGCTGTTTGATCAGCCCCATATAGGCCGGAATGACATGGGCGCGCACGTGGTCGCGCGAAAAGCTTCGGCATACACGTGCCTCCAAATAAGCGCGCATCAAGGGGTGCTCGGTCTCACGTTCGGCGTCTGAGCGGACCGGATCGATGATATGCGTCTCATCGTACATGTCGTGATAGGGCGCCGGAACGATATACGGCCAGTGTGGCTTGATATAACTCAGGTGACACATCCATGGCCGCCCATCGGCCTCGGCCTCCTGCATGAAGTCCATGGCGCGGTCGGTCATATAGGCCGTCTCGGAATGCTCTTCGGGCACGTTGGCCGGCAGGCGCGAGTTCTTCAACAGCCAGGCCGAAAGCAATTCACCATCGTCATCGAGGCCGGAATTGGCGAAGTCTTCCCAAGGATTGTCGCTCTCGTACCCATGGGCGACCAGGTAATCATCGTAGGCCGACCATTGCTGGCGCGGGCTATCAGGGTGAAGGCCATCGTCCCGTTCGAACGGTTCGAAACCGCATTCAGACCGTCGCACGCCGATCTCGCTTTTCGGATCGATGCCAAGCCACGCCATGCCTTCGCGGTCTGCGATCATGTGTGTCTTGCCCACCAGCACAGCCCGCGCCCCGGCCTCGCGCAGGTGATCGCCCAAGGTCGGCTCACCGACGCGCAGGGGCATGCCATTCCAGGTCGAGCCATGGCTGCGCACATATCGCCCGGTATAGGCGGACATCCGCGAAGGGCCGCACACCGGCGACTGCACATAGGCACGGTCAAACCGCACACCGCGCGCGGCCAGCGCATCGATATGCGGCGTGTGCAGGTGTGGGTGTCCATAGCAGCTGAGGTAATCAAACCTGAGTTGGTCAGCCATAATCCAAAGCACATTCGGGCGGTCGGTCATGGCGTAGCCTCGGTTTTCAGGTTTTCGGTCAAAGGGGCTTCGACAAAGGCTTCGAAACGGTCGATGAGCCCGATGAAGGTGTTTACCTCTTCTTCCGAAAAGGTCCGCGACAGGGCCGCGCGGCGGGCCGACATGACGACCGAGGTCCGTGTGAAAACCTCGCGCCCATGGTCGGTCAGCTCAATCAGGGACGCCCTGCGATCGGCCTGACTGATGGTCGTGGTCACATATCCTTTGCGGACCATCACGGGAATCGCGCGGCTGATCAGGGCGTGATCGGTACGCTGAATTGCGGCCATTTCGGTCACGGTCAGCGGACCGGCCTCCGCCAGATCCCACAGGACCCGCCATTCGGTAATGGACAGATCTCCGGCAGATTTCAGCATGCGTTGCGCCTGAACGCGGGAGGCCAAGGATGCTGCTGACAGGCGGCCGAACAGATTGCGGTTCTGTTCAAGCTGGCGGGCTTTGACCCTGTCTGGCCTAGGTTTGGTGTGGTTTGTCATGTGGCCTCCGTACAAAGGGATAAGATCAGCAAAACTTTTACGTGACAAGTCACATAATTTTTGTAACGATGCGCAAGGAAAACCCGCAACAAGCGGGTCATTTGCCTGCGCTACGGCGCTGCATTGGGAGGACGCCATGATCAGAAATACCATCGCCGGGGCGATTTTGGCCGCGTTGCCAGCCGCCGGTTTTGCGCAAGCGACACTTACGGCAGAGACAACTTCGCCCGGGTCGACCCCGCATTACATTGATACAACCCTGGCGGCTGTTCTGGATGCAGCGGGCGTTGCCACGATGCAGATCACCGAAGGCGCCACACTCACGAATTCGGTGCAGGCCGTGGCCGAAGGCCAACTGGATATGGCACCGGCCCCCTTGATCCTGCCATTTCTGCTGTCCCGTGGCGTAGGCCCCTATTCCGGCCTGGGCGCTGAGCGGGGAGCTGAGCTGGCTGGCAATTTGCGGGCGCTGTTCTTTTCCGCACCGTCGGCTCAGATCTTTGGCCATTACAACAGCGGCACCATTCAAAGCCCGGACGACATCGAGGGCAAGCGCATCTACAACGGCCCGCCGCGTGGTGCGGCGTTGACGACGGGTCGCGCAGCGATTCAGTTGCTCAGCGGTTTGAAGGATGGCGAAGGCTATGAAGGCGTCCAAACGCCTTGGCCGGATACGGTTTCAACAATTACGGGCGGTGCGGTCGACGGCTGGACGCTTCCGGAAGGCTTGCCCTCCGGCCGGCAGATCGCCATCGCCGCAGCGGGTGGCACGACGCTCTACGATATTCCTTCAGATATTCTGAACAGCGAGCTCGGGCGGCAGATTGTAAACGCGCCCGGCAACGTCGCCTATTCCATTTCGGTGGACGAATATCGCGCCGCCTATGCCGGCAATGACATCAAGATTGTCACCGATGACGATACCTTCGATACATTTGCGTTGGCGTTTGCGCAGATCGTTCCGGCCTCCATGGACGAAGAACTGGCCTATCAAATCACCAAGGCCTATCTGGCGGGGCAGGAGCGGTTTCTGACGGGATCGCCGCGCGGCCCATACCTCTTCCTGAGCTTCGGCGACATTGAAGGCGCGCCCCAGGGCATTTGTGGCGCCGTCGCCCTGACGATGCACCCCGGTGCGATCCGCGCCTATGAAGAGGCCGGACATGCGGTCGCCGATTGCGCCCGTCCCTGAAGACCTCAGCGCTTCCGGGGCACCCATGACCGACGCACAGAGCATGAAACCCAGGGGACAGCGCATCGCGCTGTTCCTTGCATTTGTTCTTGTGTTTGTGGGTATGCTCAACACCCTGCCCGAAATCCCGGGACTACAGGATTGGGCGCGCGAGATCACTGGCATCCGGTTCTTCCGCATTTCCGGCTTTCCGACCGAATTCTTCTTTCCGCCGGTCTTCGTGCTGATGATGGTGATCGTCGCACTCGACGCGAGCCTTTATCGCACATGGCGCACGACGCGTCCGGAGCGCGCGTGGTTGGGTCTTGTGTTGGATGTCGGTCTCATTTTTGCAGCACTGGCTGGCGCGGTGGGATTCTGGATCGAAATCGATTCCGTCTGTCTGGTGGACCAGATCACGGGCGAACGGGCCCGATTGATCGAAGAAGCGATGGCGCGATCCGTCAATCTGATCCCCGGCATGACCCTCGACGCCGAGGTGCCTGCCTGCCAGGCCCGTCTGGGTCTCTGGGTTCTGCCGCTGCTGTTCACCATCATCCTTTTGTTCTTTCTTTACAACGTGCGCGTCTGGGGACTGCCGCTGGTCATCGTGGCGAGCATTGTCGTGCTCTACACCGTTTCGACAGCCCTCGTGTGGGTCTTCGATCTGAGCGACAACAACTTCCTCCTGACCAAACTGGGCGCGGATGGAGGAGACGCGCTGGCCGCGGCGATCCAGAAGGCCACAAATGTGTTCATCACGCCCGATGGGTTTATGGGCCGGTTCATGGATATCATCATAAACCAGGTGTTCCCCTACGTTGTGCTGGGCGCGCTTTTCGGATCATCGGCGGGCGGCACGTCCCTGATCAAACTCGCTGTGCGCCTGACGCGGAACCTGCGCGGCGGCCCCGCGCATGCCGCGATTGTCTCCTCGGCCATGTTTGGCACGATCACCGGTGGGCCGGTCACGAATGTGCTCTCGACCGGTCGGCTCACCATCCCGATGATGCGGCGCAATGGCTTTTCTCCGCAATTCGCAGGCGGGGTTGAGGCGGCGGCCTCTTCAGGTGGGCAGATCATGCCACCGGTCATGGGAATTGCAGCCTTTGTCCTCGTCGCACTGACCGCAGTGCCGTACACCAAGGTCATCACAGCAGCCTTCATCCCGGCCATCGCGTTCTTCTTCTCGATCTTCCTCGCGGTCATGTTCCAGGCCCGTCGCGAAAGAGTCGAGCCGATGCGGACCATCCCTGACGATTTGATCATGAAACGGCAAGACTGGCGGAACCTCTGGATCATCTTCCTGCCCATATTGGTGATCCTGTTCCTGCTTCTGGGGAACAAGGATGCGATCGGAGAAAGCTGGATCGCCTTTGTGCTTCCTGATGCGGTCGTACAAACCATCGTCAATGCAACTGGTGACGCCGTGTCGGCGGGTTGGTGGGCCGTGGCGATCCTGCTGCCTCTGATGCTTCTTGATCCAGAAACGCGCGCGCACCCCCGCAAGATTGCAATCGCCCTTGGCGAGGGTGGCATTCTCATATCGCGCTTGTTTCTCTTGCTCTTCGCGGTGTCGATCATCGCGGCTTTCCTGAACGAGAGTGGCCTGACGGGCGAGCTGACCCGCGCAGTCACGACGTGGCTGGAGCAGGTCACGTCGATCCGCATTCTGGGGTATGAGATCCAGATAGCCGGCGGCGTTTATCTGATGCTCGCCCTGGTTTGCGCCATGTTCTGCGCAATCCTTCTGGGCATGGGGATGCCAACCGTTCCGGCTTACGTGAACGTCGCCCTGCTTCTTGGGCCGCTTCTGGCGCAGCTCGGTGTCAGCTTCTTCACCGCAAATATGTTCGTCTTCTATTTCGCCGTGGCCTCGGCCATTACGCCGCCGGTTGCGGTCGCCGCCTTTGCCGCGTCGTCGATCACAGGGTCAGAACCCATGCGTACCGCATTTTCGGCGGTGCGCGTGGGCATCGTCATGTTCACGATCCCATTTGTGTTTGCCTGGTACCCCGAATTGTTGCTGATACCCGAGGCCGTCACGATCGCCGATGAAACCGGACGGCGTGTGTTCATGGAAGGATATTCAGGCGAAACTGACCTCGGGGCGCTTGCGTTGCTCCTCCTCCGGCTCTTTGTGGCGCTATACCTGTTGGCCTCCGCTCTGGCCCGCTACGATCATACAGCACTATCCGGTTGGGAAATGTCATTGCGAATTCTCGCAGCGATACTCATTCTCTGGAAGACGCCATTGATCATATCCGTCGGAGGGCTTCTGGCCTGCGTTTTGGTGGCCGTGCACTATTTGCGAAGCAGAACGCAGCAGCAAGAATGAGTCCTGATCGACAATTCGGTTCGCACCACGCGAAGGTTTTCTGACAAGGTGCTTTTATGGCCCCGAACGGACATCCACCCATTTGTTTGTCGCATATCGTTGGATTGTAGATGGGTTTTTGATTAGTTGAAGGCGCAGCTTACCCCGCCATGTTGTGAAGCGGATAAGACAATCAAAGCGCAGAAAACGATACTGTTCTGCGCACTGGAAAAATTCGGCCCGAGTCGCCAACGACTAAGAGCATTTTGGCCTGACATTGGAGAAGTTTCTGGCTTTAGCGTCATGTATTGCGGCACATCGGATTCTAGGGACATTGCCTGAAAACAGCAACAATACATGTTGTCTGAAAACAGTCATTGGGTACAGTCTACTCCCGGGTCCGTTATGGCCGTGATTGGTGATGGTGTGTGGCCATTGGCATGTACGTCCATTGAGTCGTCAGAAAGGTAGGGATCGCAAATGCCTATATACGAGTTTGCCCAAGAAGAAATTCGCCCACTGATCAAGACCACATTCAGTCAGATGGAACTACAGGAACGGCGTGATCTTCAACGCCTTCTGCGAGCGAACATCTCTGTTGTCGCACCCGACACGCTGGTTATCGCGGAAGAGTTCGGGGAATGGGACGAATCGCGACGTCGTATCGACCTCCATGGCATTGATCGCGATGCCAATCTCGTCGTAGTTGAACTCAAGCGTACTGAAGACGGCGGGCATATGGAACTCCAAGCGATCCGCTATGCTGCGATGGTCTCGACCATGACCTTTGATCAAGCCGTAGACGTCTTCGCTCGTTACCAAGGACAGATAGGCTGCTCCGATGTCGATGCGCGAAGTGAATTATTGGATTTCCTCGGTTGGGATGAACCTGATGAGGACGCCTTCGCCCAGGATGTGCGCATCGTTCTTGCCTCCGCTGAATTCGCTCGTGAATTGACGACATCCGTTCTTTGGTTGATTGAGCGTGATATTGATATTCGATGTGTGCGACTCCAGCCATACGACCATGAAAGTCGAGTTTTTGTGGATGTCCAACAGATCATCCCACTTCCTGAGATGGCTGAATATCAGATACGAGTAACCGAAAAGAAGCGTAAAGAGCGAAAGGCGCGCTCGGATTGGACGAAGTATGATGTGACGCTCGGTGGGCGTAAAATACTAGGTTTGCGAAAGCGGCACGCGATCTATCAGACATTCCGCTATTTGGTTGAAAATGGCTTTGCACCGGAGGACGTTGCAAAACACCTTGGTCAGTCGATTGATCGTTCTCTTGTTTCAGTCAGCGGCGCAGTGAACGCTGACGAATTCTATACGCTTGCCCAAGAAACACGGCAAAAGATGGAGCTCAGTTTTACTCGCACCCGATTGTTCTGCGGTGAAGAAGAACTGCTATATTTCGATAATCGTACGTATGCTTTCATAAACCAGTGGGGCGGCCCTACATGGCTTCAGGCAATGAAAAACTTGCGAGATTCCTTTCCTGATCAGAAGATCGAATTCGCTCCATCTGAATAGTCATGGCAAGCAAATGCTTCTAAGATGGGTTCCTTTATGCACTCGTATGTCGCTGAAGCAAACGACCAATTCAGGAACGTTGCACTGTAGCGCAGAGCACCTTGGCATGCGTCGCGTTTCGACCATAACTGTGATTATCCGAGGCCGCCGAAGCAAGCACACCGGCATGGGTCTCATATCTTCAGAAACGCTCGAGCCAAGGCCGCAGGGCGACCTCATTCGTCCAAGCGCTGCGGTCCTGTTCGATCAGGTGCCGGTAGGTGCGGGCGATCGCCTCGGGGCGCAGCATCGACCCCGGCTTGTCCGCAGGCTCCACCCGACCCGGGTTCAGGATCGCACCGTCGATGTTGATCCATACCACGTGAATGCCCTGCGGATGCAGCTCCCGCGCCATACTCTCGGCGAGGCCTCGCTGCGCAAACTTGCCCATGGCGAAGGGCGCGGACTGCGGGAAGCCCTTCACCCCCGCCGAGGCCCCGGTAAAGAGGATCGTGCCGCGCACCCCATCCAGCGGCTCTGCTTCGAGCATGCGCCGCGCGGCATGTTTGCCGCAGATGAACGCGCCAATCGCCGTCACGTCGACGGCCCGGCGGACCTCTTCCACCGGCAGTTCCGCAACCGGTCCCCGCACCCTCGCCGAGGGGTTGTAGACCACGACGCGCGGCGCCTCTGGAAGTTCGTCGAAGAGCCGCGCCACTGCGCCCTCGTCCGTCGCATCCAGAAGAACGGAGCGGGCGCCGATCTCCTCTGCCACAGCGCGCATCTGTTCGCCACCGCGTGCAGCAAGCGTCAATGCGTGGTCCTGCGAAAGATCGCGGGCAACAGCAGCGGATAACCCTGCACCCGCACCAATGATCACGGCCCTTGGTTTGTTCATGGTTCTTTCCTACTCCAGAGTGGCTCCTGATCTTGACCCTCTTTCGCGTATAGCATAGGAGGGTGTTCGCTGAGCGGGCGTTGTGTAGTGGTAAGACCTTAGCCTTCCAAGCTAATGACGCGGGTTCGATTCCCGCCGCCCGCTCCAGAAACTTTCTTCCGACATATCGCCTGCAAATCGAATACCGATCAAACGGTATGCTCCTGATTATTCAAAGAAAATCAGCATCTGGACACAGGACTTCCAAGCAACTGATACGGGTTCGGTCTACGTCGCCCGCGCCGTCTGCTTCCTGATCGAGTTACCGTAATCGGGTCACGGTCTGGTCAGTGATCGTCGCACCAGCGTCGATTTGACCGTAACCGCGTCAATCCTGCGCTTGACCCGCAGCGCCCGGCATTGAAAAACCGTTGCGTAGGCAAGGACGGAGGCCCCATGGCCCGAAGAACGACCCCAAACGGGCCCAACAAGACAGAAGACCGCGAAAAGTCACGAAATCTCGGGGCTCTGCGGGCACTCTGGCCGTTCATGAGACCCTACAAGCTCTTGATGGGTTTGGCGCTGCTTGCCTTGACGGCCACAGCTGGTGTCTCGCTGGTCCTGCCCTTGGCGGTGCGGCGCGTGGTGGACAATTTCAACACAAAATCGGGCGAGCTGCTCAACCTGTATTTCGGCGCGGCCCTCGGAATCGCGGCCCTTCTCGCGCTTGGCACGGCGTTGCGCTACGCGCTGGTGACACGCTTCGGCGAACGGGTCGTCGCGGATGTGCGTAAAGCGGTCTTCAACAAGGTCATCTCGCTCAGCCCCGCCTTCTATGAGAAGATCATGACGGGCGAGGTCCTCAGCCGGATCACCACCGACACCACCTTGATTCTGTCGGTGATCGGATCGTCGATTTCCATCGCCTTGCGCAACGTCTTGCTGTTCATCGGGGGACTTGTGCTTATGCTGATCACGGCTCCGAAGCTCACCGGGCTTGTGCTGTTGATCGTGCCAGCGGTGATCATCCCGATCATGGTGCTCGGGCGGCGGCTGCGCAAGCTGTCACGCGAAAACCAGGACTGGATCGCGGAAAGCTCGGGCAATGCCTCGGAAGCGCTGACCTCCGTCCAGACGGTGCAGGCCTATACGCACGAATTGATATCGCAAACGGCCTTTTCCGATGTGACCGAAAGAAGCTTCGACGCCGCACGGCGCCGTATCTGGACCCGCGCGTTGATGACGGTGATTGTGATCTTCCTGGTGTTCACAGGCATTGTCGGCGTGCTGTGGATCGGCGCATGGGACGTGCGCGCGGGCGGTATGACGGCCGGCACCCTGATCCAGTTCGTGATCTATGCCGTGATGGTCGCCGGCGCGGTCGCCGCGCTTTCGGAGGTGTTCGGCGAATTGCAGCGCGCAGCCGGCGCGACCGAGCGATTGGTCGAGCTTCTCAACGCCGAAGACAGCGTCCGCGACCAGCCCGACCCGGCCACTCTTCCAACGCCCGTGCGTGGCGAGATCATGTTTGACAACGTGACTTTCTCCTACCCGTCCCGTCCGGGAATTGCCGCGTTGGACGCGGTAAACCTCACGATCACCCCGGGAGAGACCGTCGCGCTCGTGGGTCCTTCCGGTGCCGGCAAGACAACCGTGATCCAGATGATCCAGAGGTTTTATGACCCTGATTCCGGCACCGTCCGGCTTGACGGAATGCCGCTTGAAAGCCTCTCTCGCACTGACTTTCGCAAGCATCTTGCGCTCGTCCCGCAGGATCCGGTGATTTTTGCGGCGACAGCGCGCGAGAATATCCGCTTTGGCCGTCCGGATGCCAGCGACGCAGAAGTCGAGGCCGCCGCCAAGGCCGCTGCCGCACATGACTTCCTTGTGGCCCTGCCAGAGGGCTATGAAACATGGGTTGGAGAGCGGGGCGTCATGTTGTCGGGCGGACAGAAACAGCGGATCGCCATTGCGCGTGCCATCTTGCGCGACGCGCCCGTTCTGCTTCTGGATGAGGCGACCTCTGCGCTGGATGCAGAAAGCGAACGCGCGGTGCAAACCGCCGTCGACGCGCTGGCGGAAGGACGCACGACGGTCATTGTCGCCCACCGCCTTGCAACGGTGAAAAAAGCCGACCGCATCATCGTGATGGATCAGGGCCGCATTGTCGCGACCGGCGCGCATGACGCGCTTGTGGCCGAAGGCGGGCTCTATGCCCGGCTGGCTCGGCTCCAGTTCACGGATGGCATGGCCGCAGAATAGCGCAACGAACCCGCACATCAGGCCGCAAACCCAGACCGCGCCAAGCCCAAAGGGGCTCAGGAAGGCGCAGGTTTTGGCTGCGTCGCTTTCAGCGGCCATGTTTGGAGACATGCGGGCGCGCTAAACCCCCGACAAGCCCAGCATTCGCAGGACTGCTTTTTCATCATCCTCCCTCTCCCTCCGGACCGATCAAGCACGGGCCGACTGCCGACCACGGGCGGAGGTTAGACCATAGGTGTTTAAGGTTGAACGAACCGGGGCCACTCCGCACGCAATCCATTGCACGGGAGGAAAACAAAAAGACCCCCCTGCCCATCAAGGCAGGGGGGTCCCTCGGCCGGTTCGGAAGTCGGCCCAAGCGATTGCCGGTTTACTTGTTAACGGTGATCCTGCCATCCGTGTACGGCTGATACGGTGCGTTGGACGCGATGAACTCGGCGGTCACATCCGCAAGATCGGGTCCGAAGTCATAAGCGTTGGCTGCATCCACAAACATGCCATAGCCATCTCCGCCATTGCGCACGTAGTTGTTGGACACAACCCCATAGACTTTTTCCATGTCGATGGGCGCGCCGCCAACCATGACGTCGGAAATCCGGCTCCCCGGCTCCTTGGAAAGATCCACGGTGTAGCTCATGCCGGCCACTTGCGGGAAGCGTCCCGCACCGTCTTCGACCTGGCTGACACCGTTTTCGAGGGCCTCGACAATGGTCGCGCCCGAGACTTCGAAGGTGGACAACGTGTTCTGGAACGGCAGAACGGTCAGGACCTCGCCCATCGTGACCTCTCCAGCATCAATGGACGCGCGCAGACCGCCGCCATTCTGGATCGCGATTTCGACACCCTGGTCCTTCACACGGTCGAGCATCGCATCCGCGACGAGGTTGCCCATCGGGCATTCCATCGCGCGGCAGACTTCGCGCGCCCCTTCGATCGGCTCAGAGGCTTCCGCCACGACACGGTTGCGCAACTCCTCAAGCGGCTGTGCCAGCTCGGCCACACGCGCAACGGCGGCTTCATCCTCGGCCACAGAGGCATCCAGCAGGATCGGATCACCACTGATCTCGGTCAGGTTTCCATCATCGTCAAACGTGACCTGAAGCTCGCCAAGATACTTGCTGTAGGCGTAAGCCTGAACGATCGGCACATCGTTCACGACTGTGGGGTAGGTTCCCTCGGCATCTTCATCGGTATTGGACAACAGGGTGTGCGAATGCCCCCCGATGATCAGATCAACCCCGGTCAGGGCTTCGGCCAGTCGCCGGTCAGCCGGGAGGCCCACATGGGTCAGAAGGATGATCTTGTTCACGCCATCTTCAGTCAGGGCGTCAATCTCCGCCTGAGCCGCGTCAACGGCGGAGGAAAAGACCACGCTCGCACCCGGAGAGGAAGTTTCTGGTGTGTCTTCCGCAAGCACGGACACCACGCCGATCCGCTCATCGCCGCGGCTCAGAATCGTGGATTTGCGCACCTTGCCCGCCAGCAGATTGTTCTGACTGACATCGATATTTGCAGACAGGACCGGGAACTCCACCTGGTCGAGGAACGCGGCCAGGCCCTCGGGGCCATCGTCGAATTCGTGATTCCCGACGGCCATCGCATCATAGCCAAGCTGCGTCATGAATTCGGCGGCCAGATCACCGCCATACTGGGTGTAGAACAGCGAACCCTGAAACTGGTCGCCCGCGTCAAGCAAGAGCACATCGCCCTCGGCCCGGGCCTTTGCCTCGTTGATCGCGGTGATCATCCGCGCAATGCCGCCAAAACACTTGCCTTCGGCATTGTCATCCGGCGAGCAGGTCGAATCGAAGCGGTTGATCGGCTCGAACCGGTCATGAAAATCGTTTGTGTGCAGGATGGTCAGCGAATAGTCGGCATGGGCAACCGTTGATGCCAATGCCAGCGCGGCTGCACTGGTCAGGGTTTTCAGGGACATGGTCTTCCTCTCTGTCGTGTTTTGTTATTGCCGCGATGGTGCCGTGCCACTCGGTCGGAGTCAAAGCCTACGCTAGGGCAGAGGATGCAACAGCGGCACGGAACCAATCGATGCCGATTGCTTGACCAGACCGGCAACGCACGGCATTCACTCCCCATGCTTATTTACAAGATCCTCCGGGCGGACGAATGGGCCGCCCTTCAGGCGCAAGGCGAAACCAGCGGCGCGCCCGTCGATGTGGCGGACGGCTATATCCATTTTTCGCCCGCCGATCTGGTTCGGGAAACCGCCGCCAAGCATTTTGCGAAAGAAGATAACCTGACACTGCTGGCACTGGAGGCCGACGCTCTCGGTCCAGACCTGCGGTGGGAGGAATCCCGTGGCGGAGCGCTCTTCCCGCATCTCTACGGGCCTTTGCGTCTTAGGGATGTGGTCTGGTCCAAGCCGCTGGATCTGGGACCCTCCGGGCACGTCTTTCCTGAAGACATCCCTTGAGCCGGTCCGAGACATCACCGCCAGAAGGGCAAACCCGGCCTGACGGTCCAAACAGAAAAGAGTGAGCGTGATGCGCCTGATCGAAAGCCTTGGTTTGTCCGTGTTGCGCCGAATGGATCCGGAAAAAGCTCACGGTTTGGCGCTGCGCGCTTTGCGAGCCGGTATCGGACCGTCCGGCGGGGTGGCCAGCAGCCCGCGGCTCAAGACCACGCTCGCGGGTCTGGATCTGCCGAACCCGATTGGCCTCGCGGCAGGGTTCGACAAGAACGCTGAGGCGCTGGATGGTCTCGCCCGCAGTGGGTTCGGCTTTCTGGAGGTCGGCGCGGCAACCCCGCTTGCGCAACCGGGCAACCCCAAACCCCGCCTGTTCCGACTGAGCGAAGACCGCGCCGCCATCAACCGTTTCGGCTTCAACAACGACGGGATGCACGCAATCGCTGCACGTCTGGCCAAACGGCCATCGAATGCGGTTGTTGGCCTCAATCTGGGCGCCAACAAGACGTCGGAGGACCGCGCAGGCGATTTTGCGAAGGTCCTGGCGCATTGCGGCCCTTTCGTCGATTTCGCGACGGTGAATGTGAGTTCGCCCAACACCGAAAAGCTGCGTGACCTTCAGGGCAAAGCTGCGCTGGCCGCTTTGCTTGATGGGGTGATGACCACCCGGGCCACTTTGCCAGAGCCTGTGCCGGTTTTCCTGAAGATTGCGCCCGACCTCGATCAGCAGGGTCTTGAGGACGTCGCAGAAATCGCCATGAGCTCCGGCGTGGCCGGTGTTATCGCGACAAATACAACGCTCAACCGAGACGGTTTGCGCTCTCCCCACGCGGCCGAAGCGGGCGGCCTTTCCGGCGCGCCTCTCTTCGAGCGTTCAACTCGGGTGTTGGCACAGCTCTCCAAGCTGACCGACGGAACGATGCCGCTGATCGGCGTCGGCGGTGTCGGATCCGCCGAACAGGCCTATGCAAAGATCCGTGCCGGCGCCGCTGCGGTTCAGCTATACACGGCCCTTGTATACGGCGGTGTGAGCCTTGTATCGGAGATTGCCGAAGGTCTCGACAGGTTGCTGCAACGCGATGGGTTTGCCTCGGTTTCTGACGCGGTTGGCACGGATCGCGAGAGCTGGCTTTAAGCCGGAGCCGCGGGACTGCGTCTGATCGGTGTTGCGGCTTGCCGTGCGAACGGAACCCTATACGCAGAGGGTCACCATCCATACAGCAAGACACGCCTCCTGTTCCAAAACGACCGTCAGCGGATACAGGTGGCGCTCGGCCCCCGCTTCAAAGCCAGAGCTCTTCTGAAAGGCCCGCCGCAAACCATACCAACGCTCAGGAAACACCGCGCGCCCTACTGCCAAGCTGGGACGGGACACCCCGCGCGGCGTGAAACAATGCGGGGCACAGGCTGGCCGGGGTTCAGGCGAGACTTCGAGGAGCGAGGCGGGTGATCCTTCGACCGACGAAGCCCTGCCGGTGGATGACCCGCGACGAACATCAGCCGCGTGGTTCGGCGCGTAGGCCGTGAACGGCCGTTCAGAGTCGTGGGACCGACGGGGCGCGCGTGGCGGCAACAAAGGCCGCGATCTTTTCGGCGTCTTTGACGCCCGGCGCGCTTTCAACCCCGGACGACACATCCACTTGCTGAACCCCGGTCATGGAGATCGCTGTGCCGACCGTTTCCGGTGTCAGCCCGCCAGCAAGCATCCATGGCTTTCCGAACCGACGGCCCGCAACGAGACGCCAATCAAACGCAAGGCCATTGCCGCCGGGCAGGTCACCGTCTCTTGGGGGTTTCGCGTCGATCAGGATTTGATCCGCGACGCCGGAAAAAAGCGCAACCTGTTCAAGATCGCTTTCCTCTGCCACACCGACGGCTTTCATCACGGGCAAGCCGTAACGCGCGCGGATGTCGGCCACCCGCGCCGGAGTTTCGTGCCCGTGCAATTGGAGCATGTCGAGCGGAACCTGCGCCATGAGACTATCAAGCATGGTATCATCGGGGTCGACAACTAGCCCAACCTTGACGATCCCCGCTGGCACCGCAATCGCAAGGTCCCGCGCCGCTTCAAAAGAAAGATTGCGCGGCGATTTCGGAAAGAAAACAAACCCGACATAAGACGCATCGGCGGATGCCGCCGCCTCGACATCAGCGAGGCGTGTCAGGCCGCAGATCTTGGTGCGCACGTCCACGACCGTTCCTTTTCAATGGCATCAGAGACCGGGTGGTCAGACGCGGGAAGAGCTCTGATCCAGAAGGGCCAGAACCTCGTCCTTGTCCTTGTCACGCTCCGCCTGGGTGCGCTTGAGCTCACGTTCGAGCTTCTTGACCTCGGCCCCTTTGGTGCGGGCTTCGGCGCGGTGCTTGTGTTCGCGCAGCCATTCGAACACCTCGCCCAGCACGAAGCCCAGCAACAGCGACGCGAGTACAACGATGAAAAGCGGCACCTGGACCGAGACGCCCATCCATGCGATCGGGTCAAGCCCGGACATGCCCGACGGCAACGTGTTCAGCGTCACCGGTTGCAGGTTGGCGACCGACACGATTGTCAGAAGAATAGTCAGGCCCGCATAGATGGCGTAGCGAATGTAGCGCATGGATTACTTCCCGTTGAGGCGGTCACGCAGCAGCTTGCCGGTCTTGAAGAACGGCACATGTTTTTCTTCAACCTGAACCGATTCACCAGTCCTCGGGTTCCGGCCAATGCGCGCATCTCGCTTCTTGACCGAAAAGGCCCCGAAGCCCCGCAACTCGACCCGATCGCCCCGAGCCATGGCGTTTGTGATTTCGTCGAAGATCGTGTTCACGATCCGCTCCACGTCCCGTTGATAAAGATGCGGATTGTCATCTGCAATCTTCTGGATCAATTCCGACCGGATCATCAAACATCTCCCCCGATTGTCACAGGCCGTCAACCCGCGCGCCTTGTGCCATAACTATAGGAAGAAGAACCGCTTACGGGAATGCCCATCTGCGAATTCTCTGCAGAGGATTCGGAAAAAAGGCGATTTTGCAGTGTTTTGCGGAAGCCTGAATTGCCATCGTGGCGGCAAAGACGGCGCAAGCCCCGGAGATCGGCGCAAAGCAGTCGGTCTTCGATTCGTCGATGTCATGACCGCCGATTCAGGCGCGCTTTGCCCTCTTATGGTGCAGGTAGGTTGTGCTCAGGCGGTTGAGAAACGCGTGATCGTCCTCGGTGAAGCGGTCAATCAACGCCAGAGGTTCCTTCACATAGCCCTTGTACTCGGCACGGGTTGGCGGATCGAATATCGGCACGTCACGCCCAAGCATTTCGGCAAGCTGGACCTGGTCCTCCGCGAATTCGTCATAGAATTGCTGGGCAAGATAGTGGGAAAACAAGCGGTAGCGCCCGCTGACAACGTCCGGCTGAGCGCCGAAATACTCCGACAAGGCCACGCCCATGGCTGGCGTTATGGTGGCTTGCTCTCCAATCGCGTCGCTGCAGATACGAAGAAATTGGTAGGTGCCAAGAAGTGATTTCAGCGACGGGGACACGTTCGCCCGCTGACTAACCGTCCAGTCGCGGCCCCCATCAAGTCCATGATAGCGCATGAAATGTGCGATGACATCATGCCCTGCATCTTGCGGGCCATAGAGGCTGACCGCGACCGCGTCCGCCCCGAATGCTTCTCGCCATCGACGCACCAAGGCGCCTTGAAAAGCGACATCGACATCGAAGATATCCGTTCGCGCATCAGCCTTTAGCGTGCGAATGTTGCCATCGAGTGCAACGCGCCCAAACTTTGCCTTCTGGATATAACGGCTATGAAGCCACAGGTCGATCCGACGCAAATAGATGTGGATGGTTAATCGCCCAAAGTGGCTGACTTCCCGCTTCAAGCGGACAAGATCCTCACTGGACAGGAAGGAAAACGCCTCGGAGGATAGGATAACCGTCCGCAGATCGCTCGCCAGAACTTCCTGACGCATCTCCCGCCACGTCCCCTTACTCTCTTGAAACCGCCCCAGTTCCTGGAACAATGAGCCCACTTCGTAAGCAAGGTTATGGTGCGCCTTAAGGATCAGACGGTCTTTGATCGGATATGACCAGCCATCTTCCTCGCCAAAAGTGGAGTCGGCAAGCGCGCGTTGCAGGCTTGTGGTTCCCGTTTTGGTAGTACCGACATGCAAGATAAGGTGTCGATCGCCCAGAACTTTTGCCATGGTTCACCTGTCTGACGAAGGAAAGCGAACGTCTACACATCGTATGCCGCAAGCGTAGGCCGGAAGTAACTATCGAAGAAAGGTGGGCCTCCGAGGAAGCCCACCTTTGCAACACAAACGGGTTAAGACGATCAGTCGTCGCGGTTCAACGCTGCGCCGAGGATATCGCCAAGCGATGCACCGGAATCGGAGGAACCGAACTGTTCGACGGCTTCCTTCTCTTCGGCGATCTCGCGCGCCTTGATCGACAAGCCCAGACGGCGGGTTTTCATGTCCACGTTTGTCACGCGCACATCCACCTTGTCACCGACAGAGAAACGCTCGGGGCGCTGCTCGGAGCGGTCACGCGACAGGTCGGAACGGCGGATGAAGGACTTCATACCCTCGTATTCGACCTCGATGCCGCCGTCTTCGATCGCCGTCACTTCGACGGTCACGATGGAGCCACGCTTGATGCCACCGGCTGCGTCGGCAAACTTGTCGCCGCCCAGCGCCTTGATGGAGAGCGAGATGCGCTCCTTCTCGACATCAACCTCGGAGACAACCGCCTGAACAATATCGCCCTTGCGGTATTCCTGGATGGCTTCTTCGCCACGCTGGTCCCAGCTGAGGTCGGAGAGGTGCACCATGCCGTCGATCTCGCCTTCGAGACCGATGAACAGACCGAACTCGGTGATGTTCTTGACCTCGCCCTCGACCTGGGTGCCCTCGGGGTGGGTCTCGGAGAAGACTTCCCACGGGTTGCGCATGGTCTGCTTGAGACCGAGCGAAACGCGACGCTTCGCACCGTCGATTTCCAGAACCATCACGTCCACTTCCTGAGAGGTGGAGACGATCTTGCCCGGATGGACGTTCTTCTTGGTCCAGCTCATCTCGGAGACGTGCACGAGCCCCTCGACACCCGGCTCCAGCTCAACAAACGCACCGTAATCGGTGATGTTCGTCACGCGGCCCTTGTGGACCGAGGAGAGCGGATACTTGGCGCCAACCAGATCCCACGGATCTTCCTGCAGCTGCTTCATGCCGAGGCTGATACGGTGGGTTTCCTTGTTGATCTTGATGACCTGAACCTTGACGGTCTCGCCGATCGACAGGATCTCGGAGGGGTGGTTCACACGGCGCCATGCCATGTCGGTCACGTGCAGCAGGCCATCGACGCCGCCAAGGTCGACGAATGCGCCGTACTCGGTGATGTTCTTGACCACGCCGTCCACGGCCTGACCTTCGGTGAGGTTGGCAATGACCTCGGCGCGCTGCTCGGCACGGCTCTCTTCGAGGATCGCGCGGCGCGAAACAACGATGTTGCCACGGCGACGGTCCATCTTGAGGATCTGGAACGGCTGCTTGAGACCCATGAGCGGGCCTGCATCGCGCACCGGGCGCACATCAACCTGCGAGCCGGGCAGGAATGCCACGGCGCCGCCCAGATCGACGGTGAAGCCGCCTTTGACCCGGCCAAAGATCGCGCCTTCGACGCGTGCGTCGTCGGCATAGGCCTTTTCGAGACGGTCCCAAGCTTCTTCGCGGCGCGCCATTTCGCGGGAAATGACGGCTTCGCCACGGGCGTTCTCGGCAGAACGAAGATACACTTCGACGTCGTCACCGACAGAAATGTCGGGCGCTTCACCGGGATTCGCGAATTCCTTGAGTTCGACGCGGCCTTCCATCTTGTAGCCGACATCGATAATGGCTTGGCCCGCTTCGATTGCGATGACCTTGCCTTTGACAACAGACCCCTCTTCGGGCGTGTCCATTTCGAGGCTTTCGTTCAGGAGGGCCTCGAACTCCTCCATGCTTGCATTCTGAGCCATGTGGCTGATCGTATCCTTTATGTGCATTTGACTGGCCGGGTGGTTGTCTCCACCGGTCTGAATGAGGCCCGCGCTTCTGCTTGGGCTGAATTGGTCAATGGGACGCGCATCAAACGTAAAGAGGGCCGGTGCTGTCCCGACCCTGCTCGATCTCTTTAACGTTTGCGGCTTGGCGCCGTCTCGACGAGAGGCTCTATAGGCCCAAAGGGCCCTCTCCGCAAGCCTGTTGACCACCCGTCGCCCGTCACGCCAAAGCCTGCCGATGCCCCTGATCCATGCCGACGGCTCTCAAGGGCGTTCGCCTCCAACGCAGGGCCGCGCGACCACTGCCCCCTAAGCGCTCGACAGATGCAAGGACCGCGCAGACGGATCGTCCCGCGTTCCGGCGCGCGGACACAGGCCCCGTCTTCTGCGACGATTCGCAAAAATTGACCCGCGCGGTCGCTCCTGTCAGCGGAGCCGTGCCTCCACGATCGAACGCGCCTCGGCAAGTGCCGCCTCGATCGACAGCGCCGATGTATCGAGCGTCACCGCGTCCTCCGCCGGTTTCAAAGGCGCATCCTTGCGTCCCATGTCGCGGGCATCCCGCGTCTTTACATCCCGCAACACGTCGTCGAGCGCCACATCATGCCCGGCCGCGATCAGCTCCCGCCACCGTCTCTCGGCGCGCACCTCGGCACTGGCTGTCACAAAGAGCTTCACCTCGGCCTCGGGGCAAATCACCGTGCCGATATCGCGCCCGTCCAGCACCGCGCCACCGCTCCGGCGTGCAAAGGCGCGTTGAAAATCCACCAGCGCGGCCCGCACCTCGGCAATCACCGCCACCTTGGAAGCCGCCTGTGCAACCGCCGGCGTGCGCAAGCCGTCCTCCGCGAGGTCTTCGGCCCTCAACGCAAGCGCCGCATCGATCGGTGACACGCCTTCCAGAACGCGCCGTCCCACCGCGCGGTAGAGCAATCCCGTATCGAGATGCGCAAACCCGAAATGTTCTGCGATCGCCCGGCTCAACGTGCCCTTGCCGCTGGCTGCGGGGCCATCAATGGCGATGGTGAACGGCATCGGTTGGTCTCCCGCCGCTCCGCTCACCGCGCAACCCGGTCGATCCGCGCGCCAAGATCCGCCATCAACGTCTCGAAGATCGGGAAAGACGTTGCAATCGGCCCACCATCGTCAACCGTCATCGGCGCATTGGTCGCAAGCCCAAGGACGAGAAAGGACATGGCAATGCGGTGGTCGAGGAAACTCTGCACCGTCGCCCCCCCGGGCACCGCGCCATGGCCGAGCCCGTGCACCGTCCACCAATCCTCGCCCTCGTCGACGCGCAGTCCAGCGGCGCGCAGGCCGCGCGCCATCGCGTCAATCCGGTCGCTTTCCTTGACGCGCAGCTCCTTGACGCCCGGCATATGGGTCTTTCCCGCCGCAAAGGCGGCAACACAGGACAGGACCGGGTATTCGTCGATCATCGAGGCCGCGCGCTCTGGCGGCACCTCGATCCCACGCAGATCCGGCGAGAACTTCGCGCGCAGATCGGCGACCGGTTCGCCGCCCTCTTCGCGCGGGTTTTCGAAACTGAGCTCCGCCCCCATGTCCTGCAACGTGTAAAAGAGACCGGCGCGCGTCGGATTGAGCCCGATATTGGGCACCAGCACATCCGATCCTTCCGTGACCAGCGCCGCGCAGACCGGGAAAGCCGCAGAACTCGGGTCGCGCGGAACCGCAATGGTCTGGGGGCGGAACTCCGGCTGCCCGACAAGCGTGATGACATGCCCCTCCGCGCTGTCCTCGCGCCGGATTGTCGCGCCAAACCCGGCCAGCATGCGCTCGGAGTGATCGCGCGTTGCTTCCCGCTCGATGACCACCGTCTCCCCCGGCGCGTTCAGACCCGCCAGAAGGACCGCCGATTTCACCTGCGCGGAAGGAACGGGCACCGTGTAGCGCACTGGCTGCGGATCGCGCGCCCCAAGGATCGTCATCGGAAGACGGCCTCCGGACCGGCCATAGGCACGCGTCCCGAACTGCGCAAGCGGATCCGTGACGCGCGCCATCGGACGCCCGTTCAGGCTCGCGTCGCCGGTAAAGGTCGCGGCAATCGGCGTCGTTGCCATCGCCCCCATGATCAACCGCACGCCAGTGCCGGAATTGCCGCAATCGATCACATGATCCGGTTCCCCGAACCCGCCAACGCCAACCCCGTGCACATGCCATGCACCGTCACGCTTCTCGATCTGGGCGCCAAAGGCACGCATCGCCGACGCCGTATCCAGAACGTCCTGCCCCTCAAGAAGACCGGTCACCACGGTTTCCCCGACGGTCATGGCTCCGAGAATCAGCGAGCGGTGCGAGATCGACTTGTCGCCCGGCACCTGCGCCGTGCCGGACAGCCCTGCGGATTTGTGCGAGATCATGGGAATCGGATCGCCGTGTGCCGACATGGGAAACCTTTCGCTAATCGTTTCCGCGCGGGATAGACGAGCCGCTCCGCGCTGTCCATGGCTGCGAGGACCGCCACCACCTGTGCGACCGCCCCGGCCCCGGCCCGCTTGTGGCGCGCGCGGCCGGACTTCTTTGGGCCTCAAATATCCTGGGGGAGTCGGCGCTTGCGCCGGCGGGGGCAACGCCCCCTGCCCTATCCCGGCGCGTGTTGCAGCTCGAACGTCATGTAATGCGGCACCCGGCCTTCGCGCAGTGCCTTTTGCTCGTAGCGCGTGGAAATCCAGTCCCCCCAGGGGTGGCGCCAGTCCGCCGGCCTTTCCGCGGTCCAGGAAAACCCTGCCCGGGGCACCTCAACCATGGTCTGCCGAACGTAGTCGGGAATGTCCGTCGCCACCCGGAACTGCGCGCCGGGCTGCATGGCCCGCGCAAGCGGCGCAAGATGCTCTGCCGTGACAAAGCGGCGCCGGTGGTGCTTCTTTTTGGGCCAGGGATCAGGGTAGAGCAGGAACGCCCGCGCGATGGAGGCGCTCGGCAAGACATCCATGAGGTCGCGAGCATCCCCGGGATAAACCGCGACATTCTCGACCCCTGCCGCACGGATCTTGCCCAACAGCATTGCAACCCCGTTGAGGAAGGGTTCACACCCAATGATCGCCACATCCGGGTTCAATTGCGCCTGGTGGACGAGGTGCTCTCCACCCCCGAAACCAATCTCGAGCCAGACCGGACGCCCGCCAAACCGCGCCGCGAGATCAAGCGGCACACGGTCCGGGTTGACGTCCCAATCCACCGGTCCCGGCGACAGCGTCTCAAGATCCTGCGCGAGATAGGCTTCCTGCGACGGGCGCAGCGTCTTGCCCTTCACACGGCCATAAAAGTTGCGCCACGGCGCCTTCGGGTGCTTGTTCGACATGGTCATGCGCGGAGCCTCTACCCAAGCCCGGCCCGCAGGGCAAGCCGCCGCTACTCGACGAGCACGCCTGCCTCTTCAAGCTCGGCCCGGCTTGGAAACCAAAGATCGCCGCGCATGCGCTTTGTCTCGATGGCAAAGACCGGATCCACCCCGCGCCCGATCATGTAACGCAACTCCTCGAAGGTTTCCGTCTGCGTGTCGGAATAAACCCATGAGCCAAAATCGAAGGGCGTTTCCCACCCTTCCTCCTCGCGGACGCTCTCATAATAATCCGCCATCGCATCGGCATTCCAGCTGCGCTGATGAAACCCGATCTTGGAGCCCCGTGTCATCGTCCGACGGGCCCCCGCCAGAAACACGGTGACGCAGGCGCTGGAGCAGGCGCCATCCGTCACGGTATTGAGCTCGAAATCCTGCACGATATGCGCCATTTCGATCCCGGCCCAGACAGACCCGCCGGTGCTGTTGAGTTTCAGCGTGCGGATCCCGGGATTGGCCCTGAGCAGATCCCGCAACACATCGACATCCCGGTTCTGGATCTCGCGCGCCGGTCCGAGGCGCGCAGCCTCGGTGTCATAGACCAGCGTGCTGCCTTGGATGTCGAACTTGCCGCTGTCATCCGCGACTGCCGCCTGCGCCGCCGCGCAGAGCGCGCTGGCGAAAAGGATGCCCCGTATCATGGCCAATGCCCCGTCTTGCCGATCCCGCCATCAAACCGCTCCCGCCGCCCGCTGACAAGGGGACCGCCGCACCCAATCCCGCAACCGTGGCCGGTTGCGGGCGCGCGATACGATACGATGCGATGCGATGCGGACAACGTCCGATCAGACGGCCTTGGCAAGCGCCTCGGCAAGATCTGTCTTTTCCCAGCTGAAGCCGCCATCCGCTTCCGGAGCACGGCCAAAGTGCCCGTAAGCCGCCGTGCGCTGATAGATCGGACGGTTGAGATCAAGATGGGTGCGGATGCCCCGGGGTGTCAGATCCATGACCTGTGGTATCGCGCGTTCGATCGCCGCGGCGTCCACTTCGCCCGTTGTGTGGGTGTCTACATAGATCGAAAGCGGCTTTGCCACGCCAATGGCATAGCTGAGCTGCACGGTGCAGCGCCGCGCCATACCGGCCGCCACGACGTTCTTGGCAATGTAGCGCGCCGCATAGGCGGCAGAGCGATCCACCTTGGTCGGATCCTTGCCGGAGAACGCGCCGCCCCCGTGGGGTGCCGCGCCGCCATAGGTGTCGACAATGATCTTGCGCCCGGTCAAGCCCGCGTCTCCGTCCGGGCCACCGATCACAAAGGTGCCTGTCGGATTGACCCACCATTCCGTGGCGTCGCTGATCCAGTCTTCCGGCAGGACTTCGCGGATATAAGGCTCGACGATTGCGCGAATATCCGCGCTCGACTGCGCCTCGCTCTCATGCTGCGTGGAAAGCACGATGGAGGTCACGCCAACGGGCGTGCCGTTCTTGTAGCGTACGGAAATCTGGCTCTTGGCGTCGGGACGCAGCAAGGGCGATTCGCCGGATTTCCGCGCCTCGGCAAGGCGGCGCAGGATGGCGTGGGAATACTGGATCGGCGCGGGCATGAGCGCCTCGGTCTCATCGGTGGCATAGCCAAACATGATCCCCTGATCGCCGGCCCCCTCATCGCCCCGTTCACCGGTCACGCCCTGGGCGATATGCGCGGATTGCTCGTGCAAAAGGTTCGTGATCTCACAGGTCGCGTAATGGAACTTGTCCTGTTCATACCCGATATCCCGAATGCAGGCGCGGGCGATATCCGGGATACGCTCCATGTATTCGGAGAGCTTGTCCTGGTCGCTCAACCCGACTTCTCCGCCGATCACGACACGATTCGTGGTCGCGAAGGTCTCACAGGCAACGCGCGCCAGGGGGTCTTCGGAAATCAGGGCATCCAGCACCGCATCGGAGATCCGGTCGCAGACTTTGTCCGGGTGGCCCTCCGAGACGCTTTCGGAGGTGAAAATATAGTTCTCTCGGGCCATTGGAGTGCTCCATTGATGATCTCCGTCACGCCAGGAAGCCGTTGTGACGGGGCATAAAAAACGCTGTCGTCGGGATTATGCCCCTGTGCCAGCAGGGTCAATCGGAAAGCCGCGCACCGCGCCAATTAGTGCAAGGGCTGCAAGACAGAGCCAGAGCGCGACCGGCCAGTCCCCCGTGCGACTGTAGAGTGTGGGTGGCCCGGGCGGGGGCAAGGCCGCGTCCAGCAACCCCGCTTGCCCCAACGGAATTGCGCCCAGCACCCGCCCGCCGCGATCGATCATCGCGGAGACGCCGGTATTGGCCGCGCGCACCATCGGCAACCCCATCTCGACTGCGCGGATGCGGGCCTGTGCAAGATGCTGATAGGGGCCGGACCAATGACCGAACCACGCGTCATTGGTCAGCTGCAACAGGAAGTCCGGCCGGTCCGGCGTGCCCCGGACATCCTGGGGGAAGACCGCCTCGTAACAGATCAGCGGCAGCGCCCGGCCCAGCCCCGGTCCCAGATCGAGCAAGTCGGGGCCGGGCCCGGCCGCATATCCGCTATTGGCCCGCGCTGCGAGGCCGCCGATCTCGAACATCCGGAAGAAGGCCGGAAAGGGCATGTATTCGCCAAACGGCACCAGATGGTGCTTGTCATAGGTCTGTGCCACACCGCCTTGTGCATCCAGAACGACCATGGAGTTATACCAATTGCCGGCGTCCTCGCGCTGGATGCCAAGCGCCACGGGCACACCGCCTGATGCCTGCGCAATCAACGCCAGGGTGGCGTCTGCCCGGTTGAGCAGAACCGGTAGGGCCGTTTCCGGCCAGACGATCAGAACGGGCGGCGTCGCTGCGTTGCTTGGTGCCTCGGTAAACCGCATTTGCCGGTCAAAGAAGGTCGGGATGTGGGCCGGATCCCATTTCTGATGCTGCGGGGCATTGGGCTGGATCAACCGGATGAAGGGACGGTTTTCAAGGCTGTCCGGGGGTGGCAAGAGTGACAGCCCGCCAAACCAGAGCCCCCCGACAAACACTGCGCCAAGCCCTGCCAGCGCGACGCTTCGGTTTGTCCGCCCTGCATCGGCACCGCGCTGAAGACCATCCACCGCCAGAGCGAGCAACATGCCCAGCGCCACGGTCGCCGCCACAAGCCCGTGCGGTCCGATCACCGAGACCCATTGCAGCACCGGCGTGTCGAGCCAGACATAGGACAGCAATCCCCATGGGAACCCGGTGAACACATAGGCGCGCAGAAGCTCTACCGCACACCACGCGACAACCAGCGCCGGCGCCCGCACGCGCCCGAACTGCGCGGCCAGCCAAAAGGCGAGGCCCCAAAAAAGCGCCAGCCCACCGCCCAGGCCAAGCAGCCCGATGGGCGCCATCCAGCCCGTCACGGCCGCGTCGACGAGGAACGGCTCCACGATCCAGCCGAGCGAGAGACCGAAATAGCCCAGCCCGACGGTCCAGCCTGCAAGTGCCGCGCTGCGCCCGCAGCGCGTGCGCAAAAACAGCCAACAGGCCATGACGAGGCCCGCCAGCGCAAGGATCAGAAGGTTGTAAGGTGCCGTGCCCAGCGCGAGAAGCAGGCCCGCCACAAAGCCGATTGCGATGCGGATCGCACGCGACAGGGGCGCGCGCCGGGGCCGCGCCTCCGCCGTTTCAGCCATGCTCGGCTTGCGGTGTGGCTTCTGTGGGACGGGGTTGCGGCGCCGGTTTGGTTACCGCGCCCGAAAGACTGCCCGGCAGGCGCACCCGCAAGCGTTTGATCCGGCGCGGATCCGCGTCCACCACTTCGAAATCGACGCCTTCCGGATGCGGCACCACTTCGCCGCGTGCGGGCACGTGGCCCGCCAGCATGAAGACGAGACCGCCAAGCGTGTCGATTTCCTCTTCGTCGATGTCGTCGTGATCGGTCAGGGCGAGTCCGATTTCCGATTCGAATTCGTCCAGCGGAGTCTTGGCCTGCACCAGGTAACAGCCCGATTTCTCCCGGGTCCAGTTCTGGGCCTCGTCGGTGTCGTGCTCATCCTCGATCTCCCCGATGACCTGTTCGATCAGGTCTTCGATTGTGACGAGCCCGTCCACCCCTCCGTATTCATCGATGACAAGCGCCATGTGCCGGCGCTCTGTCTGCATCTTGGTGAGAAGGACCCCGATCGGCATGGAGGGCGGCACATAGACGAGCGGACGCAACATGCGTTTGAGGTTGAATCGTGTCGACGTGCCGTCGAACCCGTGCAGCAGCGCGAGGTCCTTGAGATGCACCATCCCGATGGGCGTGTCGAGCGTGCCCTCGTAGACGGGCAAGCGCGTCAGGCCACTGTCGCGGAAGACCTGCACCAGATCGTTCTTGGTGATGGTGACCGGAACGGCGATGATTTCGATCTTGGGAATGGCGACATCTTCGACCCGCAAGCGGCGCAGGTTGATCATCCCATGCGTGTGCGCCACGGTGTCGGTGGCGGTGCGTGGCGTGTCGGCTTCATACCCGACCATGTCAGCCTTCGGCCAGCCGAAGACCCGTCGGAAAAATCCCGGCCTGTGATGTTGCATGTCCTCATCGCTGCGATGAGGGGTAGCGTGGTCGTTATGCTCTTCGATGCGCGCGCTTTGCGCTGCTTTAGACGAGCCGTCAGTATCACCCATGTCTTCTGCCAAATCCGTTGCAGCCGGAAGCATCCCGTTCCGTCACTCCCTATATGGGTCGGGCAGACCCAGTTTGCCAAGTATTTCCGCCTCAACCCGCTCCATAAGCGTGGCGTCTGCGTCACGGACATGATCATAACCCAGAAGATGTAACGCGCCATGAACAACAAGATGCATGACATGAGCGGGAAATGGCTTGCCCTGCGCCATGGCTTCGCGGGCGCAGGTGTCATAGGCAATGGCTATATCCCCGAGATAGGCGGGATCCTCCGCGCTGCCGGGGTCCGGACGCTCCGGCACTGCGCCCGGCGTTTCGGGGCTCCGGTCTTCCTCGGGCCAGGACAGCACGTTGGTCGGGCGTGGCTTGTCGCGGAAATTGCCGTTCAGAGCGGCAATCCGGGCATCGTCACAGGCCAGAAGCGCCAGTTCATAGCCCGAGGGGTCAAGACCGAGATGTGCGGCCATTGCATCCAGCGCGCACTCCGCCAACGCCGCAAGGCCCGCGTCTTCCCAGCGCGGATCCTCGTAGATCGTATCGACAATCACCGGTTTGCCTTCATCAGTCTGCCCCCTTCAGAAGAACGTCGCACAGCATCGAAGCGCCGGGGGCCAGCCCCGGACCCCCGGGATATTTCCGGCCCAAAGAAACCGACCACACGCGTCCTTGAACAATACGCTCTCGATGTGGCGCCGGTCAGCCCGTGGCCGCATCTTGTTCGTAGGCCTCGATGATGGCCGCCACCAGCGGGTGGCGGACGACGTCGCTGGACGTGAAGTAGTTGAAGGCGATATTCGGAATCCGGTTGAGCAGGCGTTCCGCATCGGCCAGACCGGAAGGCACTCCACGCGGCAGGTCGATCTGCGTGCGGTCGCCGGTAATCACCATGCGCGAGCCTTCACCCAGACGGGTAAGAAACATCTTCATCTGCATCGACGTGGCATTCTGGGCTTCGTCGAGCACAACGAAGGCGTTCGACAAGGTGCGCCCCCGCATGAAGGCCAGCGGTGCGATCTCGACGGTCTTTTCCTCGATCATCTTGGCCAGCTGCTTGCCGGGCAGGAAATCATTCAGCGCATCGTATAGCGGCTGCATGTAGGGATCGACCTTGTCCTTCATGTCGCCGGGAAGATAGCCGAGCTTCTCGCCCGCCTCGACCGCGGGACGGCTGAGGATGATCTTGTCGACCTGCCCGGTGATCAGCATGTTCACGCCCACAGCAACCGCCAGATAGGTTTTACCGGTGCCCGCCGGGCCGATTCCGAACGCCAGCTCATTGGCATAGAGCGCCCGTACATAAGCCTTTTGCGCATCGGTACGCGGCTCGACAAGTTTCTTGCGCGTCTTGATTTCAACCGGCCCGCCGGCAAACATCTCCAGCTGACCTTCCGGCACGTCAGCCTCCGTGGCCATGCGGAACTGCCGATCGATCTCCGCGCCGCCAACATCGCGGCCCGCTTCGAGACGCTCGTAGAGCGCATGCAGCACTTCCGTCGCCTCGGCCTGCGCCTCGGGCGTGCCATGCACGGTCAGAACATTGCCACGGCGCAGAATCTGCACGCCTGTCCGGGCTTCGATATCTGTCAGGTTGCGGTCATATTCGCCGCACAGATCGATCAGCAATCGGTTGTCGGGGAATTCGAGGATCGCTTCGGTTGAAGGCGCTGTATCCAATCCGGTCTCCTGCGGCGCGCGGCGGTTTGGCGATATGGTGGCCCGACCGGATCATGGGCGCAAGGCGCAATCCGCGCCCCGCATGCGATCCGCGGTGCAATTAAACTAGATCAGGGCACCCTTGAGCGAATTCGGGCCACTTTCCACAATCCGCACGCGGCGCAGATCGCCAGCAGAAACGCCCTCGGCTTCGACATGCACCGCATGCAGGTATTCCGATTTGCCGACCATCTGTCCGGGCATGCGGCCGGGCTTTTCGAACAGCACCGCGACATCGCGGCCCACCATCGCGTCCTGCAGGGCGCGTTGCTGGCGGGTCAGGAGCGCCTGAAGCCGTTGCAGCCGCTCGTCCTTGACGGCCTCGGATACCTGATCGCGCTCCGCTGCCGGCGTGCCGGGGCGGGTGGAGTATTTGAATGAAAACGCCGAGCCGTATTGCACGCGTTCGATCAGGTCGAGCGTATCCTCAAAATCCGCATCCGTTTCTTCGGGGAACCCGACGATGAAATCTCCGGAGAGATGCAGGTCGGGGCGCACCGCGCGCAGCCGGTCAATGATGCGGAAATAATCGTCGCGCGTATGCTGGCGATTCATGCGCTTGAGGATCCGGTCGGAGCCCGCCTGAACCGGCAGATGCAGATATGGCATCAGCTTTTCGCAGTCGCCATGCGCCGCGATCAAAGCCTCGTCCATGTCATTGGGGTGCGAAGTGGTGAACCGGATCCGGGCAAGATCGTCGATGTCACTCAGCGCGTAGATCAGCCCGGCCAGCCCGCCCTCATGGCCATGGTAGGCATTGACGTTCTGGCCCAGCAAGGTGATCTCCCGCACGCCGCGCGCCACGAGATCGCGCGCCTCGGTCACGATGCGATCCGCCGGGCGCGACACTTCGGCTCCGCGTGTGTATGGCACGACACAAAAAGCACAGAACTTGTCACAGCCTTCCTGCACGGTCAGGAAGGCGCTCGGGCCGCGCTTGGCCTTGGGACGCGCCTTGAGGTGCTCGAACTTGTCCTCTTCGGGAAAATCCGTGTCGAGCGCCTTTTGCCCGGCACGCGCCTTGGCTTCGAGAGCGGGCAGGCGATGGTAGCTTTGCGGGCCGACCACAAGATCGACCATCGGCTGACGGCGCATGATCTCCGCGCCTTCGGCCTGTGCCACGCAACCGGCCACGCCGATCTTGAGATCCGGGTTCTCTGCCTTGAGGGTCTTGTAGCGGCCAAGCTCGGAATACACCTTCTCCGCGGCCTTTTCACGGATATGGCAGGTATTGAGCAGGATCATGTCGGCATCGTCCGGCGTCGACGTGGTGACATAACCTTCGCCGCCCATGGCCTCGGCCATACGCTCGCTGTCATAGACGTTCATCTGACAGCCATAGGTCTTGATGTAGAGCTTCTTAGTCATCTCGTGCCTCGCCGATATCCGCCGGATCCCGATGCCTTCGATGCGCCGCTTTGCTGCCGCGACGGTCATGCGCCAAGGGGCCGGTTGAACGCGCGCCATAGCGCGAAACCTCTGCCTTGCGCAATGGCCCCGCGCCTTGGGCGACAAGGAGGGCCCGCGCCGGTCACGTCTGGTAACCCGATCTTCACCCGCGATGGGATATCCCACCGGTATCCGGTATCCCGCCCGGCAAGGAGACACACGCGCCCGCAATGCAGCATGACGGCCTTGACAGTTTTGCGCTCTTTCTGCGCCGCAGCCCGCAAACCGGGCCAATTGCGCTGATCTTCGCGGAGGATGGCGTCGAACTTGGAAGCACCTTGCGGCACCATTGCGAGAAGGGGTTTGAAACCGTGGCCGCCTTTTTGCCCGCCGGCTTGGCCCTGCCTGACATGCCGGAGGAAACACGCGAATTTGAAACCCACATCCATCTGGTCCCCCATGCCACGGCGCGCCCGGACGCGATGCCCGAGGCCGTCAATCGTGTGATCGAGGCCACGCCGGGGCGATGGCTCTTCTACTGCTATAATGCGGAATTCCTGTTTTACCCGTTCTGCGAGTCGCGCTCGGTCGGGGAAATGCTCGCCCACCATGCCGAGGAACGGCGTGCCGCGATGTTGACCTATGTGATCGACCTTTACGCCGATGACCTCGCAGCGGCCCCAAATGCCGTGTCCCGAGACCGGGCCATGCTGGATAGGGTCGGGTATTACGCGCTCGCCCGGCCGGATCCGGCTGATCCCGACCGCACGCTCGACCGCCAACTGAATGTGTTCGGCGGTCTGCGATGGCGGTTCGAGGAGCATGTGCCCGAAGACAAGCGCCGGATCGACCGGATCAGCCTGTTCCGGGCGCGGCCCGGCTTGCGGCTGCGACCGGATCACACGCTGTCAGACCCGGAATACAACACCTATGCCTGTCCATGGCACAATTCCCTGACGGCGGCGGTCGCGTCTTTCCGGACCGCGAAGGCGCTCAAGACCAATCCCGGATCGACCTTCGATATCGACAGCTTTCACTGGCGGCACTCCACCGCTTTCAGGTGGCATTCGCGGCAATTGCTTGATCTTGGCCTGATGGAGCCCGGGCAGTGGTTCTGAGGGCATACGGCCCGTCAGGGGATGCCGCGCCGGCTACGCCTGACCGGCGGCACCCGCTTCGAAGGTGCACAGCGCGCCATGGCCGTCCGTCGCGCGCACGAGCACGTTCCTTTCCATCAGGGCATGCACGTATCTTGGAGCGGCCTCGCTGCCGTAGTTGAAGCTCAGGCAGGTCTGATCGAGATTGACCGGATTGCGCTCGAAGCCATTTTCCGGGCCCATCTTCTCCAGCACTTCCGCCTCGGTCATGCCCGCGTCAAGCCGGTTGGCTTCGCCATCGGCAGCCCCAGCTCCGCCACCCGCACCGCCGGGCATGACGACGCCATCACCGCATGCGACCAGCATGAAACACGTCAAAACGGCACAACCGGGTACGAGGCGCATCACAAATCCCTTTCGGAAGACTGCCCCAAGCCTAACCGCGACCCCGCGATTCCCGCAAGCTCCGCAGCGGGTTGCCCGCCAGGCGGGCCAGAACCGGCTACAGGTTGTCGTATTGCGGCATGCCCAGCACATGGAAGCCACCATCGACGCGGATCGTCTCTCCGGTCGTGCAGGCCCCGGCATCGGAAATCAGGTATACCGCTGTGCCGCCAACCGCATCCAGCGTCGCGTTGGACCGCAGGGGGGCATTCTGATCGGTGTGCTTGTAGGTCTTGCGCGCACCGCCAATCGCCGCACCGGCAAGGGTCTTCATCGGACCGGGTGAAATCGCATTCACCCGGATGCCTTCCGGCCCGAGATCGTTGGCGAGGTATTTCACACAGGCTTCGAGCGCGGCCTTGGCCACGCCCATCACGTTATAATTCGGCGTCACGCGCGTGGAGCCCATGTAGCTCAGGGTCAGCAGCGTGCCGCCCTTCTCCACCATCATCGGATGCGCCCGCCGGGCCACCTCCACAAAACTGTAGGCGGAGATATCCATGGAGTTCTTGAAATTGGCGCGGCTGGTATTCAGAAAGCGCCCCGTGAGCTCGGATTTGTCGGAAAACGCAATGGCATGGACGACGAAATCGAGACTGTCCCAACGCTGTGCCAGCGCGTCAAACGCGGCATCGAGAGACGCATCGTCCGTCACATCGACATCGACCATGAAATCCGACCCGACAGACTGCGCCAGTGGTTCCAGCCGCTTCCCGAACGCCTCACCTTGATAAGTGAAGGCAAGCTCTGCGCCCGCTTCCGCGCAAGCCTTGGCGATGCCCCAAGCGATCGAGCGTTCATTGGCAACGCCCATGATGAGCCCGCGTTTTCCCTCAAGTGACATCATGGACGCGATCCTTTCGTCTGAAATGCTTGATCGTATTCAAATCGGGCCCGAGCCCGGCACGCGGGTTCAATCCCGCAATTTGGACAACAGCATCGAGCCGTTGGTGCCGCCAAATCCGAAGGAGTTGGTCATCACCGTATCCAGCCCGGCATTGTCGACCCGCGCCGTGGCAATCTCTTCGGGTTTCAGCGCGGGATCGAGCGTTTCGACATTGATCGACGGGATGATGAAATCATGCTCCAGCGCGAGCAGACAATAGATCGCTTCCTGCGCTCCCGTGGCGCCTTGGCTGTGGCCGGTCATGGACTTGGTCGAAGAGACCGGGGGGGTCTGACCTTCGCCAAAGACCCGGCGCACCGCTTCGATCTCGCCGACATCGCCCACCGGGGTCGAGGTGCCATGCGCGTTGATGTAGCTGACCGCGCGCCCCTCTGGCAGCGTGCGCAGAGCGCCGCGCATGGCGCGCTCGCCACCCTCGCCCGAGGGGGCCACCATGTCCGCGCCGTCAGAGGTGGCCGAGAACCCGGTCACTTCCGCATAGATCTTCGCGCCACGCGCCTGTGCCCGCTCAAGGCTTTCCAGCACCACAATTGCGCCGCCGCCCGAAATCACGAACCCATCGCGGCCCGCATCGAAGGCACGCGAGGCCTTTTCCGGAGTGTCGTTGTATTTCGACGACATCGCGCCCATCGCGTCAAACAAGCAGGAGAGCGTCCAGTCGAGCTCTTCGCCGCCGCCTGCGAACATCACGTCCTGATTGCCAAGCGCCACCTGCTGCGCCGCCATGCCGATACAATGCAACGAGGTCGAGCAGGCCGAGGTGATCGAGAAGTTCATGCCCTTGATCTGATACGCGGTCGCGAGGTTCGCCGACACCGTAGACGACATGCATTTCGGCACCGCAAAGGGCCCGATCCGCTTGGTTGCACCGCTCTTGAGCACGGTCTGGTGTGCCGCAAGCATGGCAGAGGTCGAGGGGCCACCGGATCCCGCGATCAAGCCGGTCATCGGGTTGACGACCTCGGCAGTCTCGAGGCCGGCATCCTTGATGGCCTGTTCCATGGCGATATAGGCATAGGCCGAACCCGGCCCCATGAAGCGCAATGTGCGCTTGTCGATATGATCGGCGGGATTGAGGTCGATCTGCCCCGAGATCTGGCTGCGGAACCCGTGCTCGGCCATCTCTTCCGAGGCTGAAATCCCGGACTGCCCCGCCTTGAGCGAAGCCAGGACTTCATCAGCATTCGTTCCGATGGACGACACGATACCGAGACCGGTGACGACAACGCGGCGCATGGGCGCACTCCTTTGTTTGGCTGCCGCTTGTTTATGACAGCGCCCCGCAAGGGCGCAAGGCGATAGAAGCCCGACGGTTTTCCGCGAATTCCCGCCGGTTGTCGCCCCTGTCCGGAACCAAGTCTTGAGCGACGGGCGCGCCGCGGGCACAGTCTGCGCAGCCATGGCGCCAGCCGCCCCAGCCAACCCCGAAACGAGGATACGCATCGTGACAAGCGAGCGACACGACAGGGATCCTGTGTTTCGCACGGCAAAACAGGTTGTCGATTTCCTGCTCGAAGAGATCCGGCTCGCCTATATGAACCGGGACTTCCCGCGGTATCGAAAGCGGCTGTCCTTGCCGCACAGGCTGGGCACGTTCGACGGAGATGTGGATCTGAAGACCGAGGAAGACATCCGCAGGCTCTTTGACGACATGCGCGCCTATCTCGACGAACGCGGGGTGATCGACCTCGCTCGGCACACGGTCTCGGCCCAGTTCATCACCAGCGATCTGATCGAGGCGACGTTTGTGTCACGGCATGTGACACGTGATTACCGTCTCAGCGAAGAGGTGATCGGCCACGGCACGCTCCGGCACGAAAACGGGATCTGGCGGATTCCGGAATGCCGCTATGCCACGCAGGAAGCCGCGTTCAACCGCACGCTGCGGCGCCTCGTGCGGACCTGACACACACAGAGGCCCGCGCCGCCGCCCATGCGCGATCGACGCAGAATCTCTGCGCCTCCGCTCAGCTCTCGCTCAGCGCGACCTTCATGTCCTTGACCTGATAGATCACCTCGCCATCGGCCTCGACGATACCATCGGCGACCCCCATGGTGAGCCGGCGAGTCTGCACGGCCTTGGTGAAATCCACCTTGTAGGTCAACATCTTGCGATCGGGCCGCACCATACCGGTCAGCTTGACCTCGCCCACGCCCAGCGCATAGCCGCGCCCCGTCCAGCCGCGCCAGCCGAGATTAAAGCCGGTCAGCTGCCACAACCCGTCAAGGCCAAGGCACCCGGGCATGATCGGATTGCCCGGAAAGTGGCAGTCAAAGAACCACAGGTCCGGCGTGATGTCGAACTCCGCCACCACATGCCCTTTCCCGTGCAACCCGCGATCGCCCGAAATATCGGTGATGCGGTCCATCATCAGCATCGGCGGCTCCGGCAACTGTGCATTGCCCGGACCGAAAAGCTCGCCTCGGGCGCATTTCAGCAGGTCTTCCTTGCCAAAACTGGTGGGATAATCGGCCATGCGGATGCGCTCCTATCAAGGATTACTAGGGTTGGATCAGCGCCGCCCATAGCATTGCACAGCTGCAGCCTGCAAGGGCGGCGCCCGGCGTGCCAACGGCGATGTCCCCGCCGCCCCGCTGCCAAGGCAGGACGATCGCACCAGGCGCACATGCGGCCTGTGGTCGCGATCCGTCTCGATTCCGGCAGCCCGGGGCCGGTTCTTGAGAACCGGTTGCAAATTCGTTTGAAATTGGCGGCCTGCGCGCTTTATATGGAACAGACAGGCACAACAGCGATGGCATCGGACCTTATGGCGGCTCACGCGGATCACACCACCAGCGACACGCATCTCCGGCAGGAGCGGGCTCAGAGCTGGCTGCGCGGCGCAAACCTGCGACCGACACGCCAACGGGTTGCGCTGGCGTCCCTTCTCGTTGGCGACGGGCAGGACCGCCATGTTACTGCGGAAAGCCTGTTCGAGGCTGCCAAGGATGACGGAGATCCGGTTTCGCTGGCGACGGTCTACAACACGCTCAAGGCGTTCTGCGATGCGGGCCTCATTCAGGAAGTGACCGTGGATGGCTCCAAGAGCTATTTCGACACGAACACCCATGACCACCCGCATTTCTTCTGGGAAGACGAAGGGCGGCTGACGGACGCGCCGGCTGACCAGCTCGAGATTTCCCGCCTGCCGACTGCGCCGGACGGTGCGGAAATCGCATCGGTCGATGTTGTGATTCGTCTGCGAAAGACACGCTGACCCCCCATCTCTCTTCCCGCGGGTTCCTCCGACTTGCGGCCGCTCCTCCGGAAACGGCAATCCTGATATCTGGCCCACCAGAAACCGTGCTCGCGGCGGCTTACTGGCCCGGCGTCACAGGCACCACTTCCGTGCATTCGCAACGACACTTTCCACGGTAAAGCCTGCGTCTCTGGCCCGGAGATTCGCAGGGCACACCACGTGGCGGAACCGAACCGCGTGCGCGCTGCACCAGTCCCCCCACCAACCGTCCGCGCGAGGATGTATCGCCCTCGACCCGCGGGGTTGCATCATCCGTCCAGTGCTCTGAAATCTGTGACGAAGACGCGCATCTGTTCCGATTGCGCCCAAAAGCTGGTACCCGCGGCCGGACTCGAACCGGCACGGCCATACGGCCTGGAGATTTTAAGTCTCCTGTGTCTACCATTCCACCACACGGGCCAGCAGGCCTACCCTAGCCAGAGCCCGCGTGGCATGCCAGATCCCCCGCGCCAATTTGCACCAAAAAATTGTGCGCGGATCAGAGGTCGTCACCCGGCAGCGGGCGCAGCAAGGCCCGTTCGCCCAACCACGGGTTCAAGTCCAGCGCCTCGCGCAACACGCGCTGGCCCTCTTCATCGCGCCCCATCCTCAACAATGTCAGCGCCTTACCCGAGAGCGCGCCAATATGTTCGGGGTTGATGGACAAGGCCTGTTCCAGGTCCGGCAGCGCCGCCGCATAGTCACCGCGCAGGAAGTGGAGGAATGCCCTCTGGTTGTATCCCTCCGCATAGAACGGACAGTATCCCACCAGCCGGTCAAAGCGGTCCTTGGCGCGCAGGAAGTCCGACACGTTGCGCGCGCGCATACCCTCGTCCAGCATCATCTGGCTCGGCTCATCGGGCGCCTGGAGCCACAATTCCCACATCTGCGCGGAAATCGCCCGCGCCGCCATCTCGTCCTGCACGGTCTGAAGATCTGCCAGATGTGCGGCTAGGGTCTCGGAATGATCGGGGGCCACGGGGCACCCATCCGCAACCGCCTCACGTGGCAGGACGCAGAGCGCCAGAACAAGTGCGGCCGCTTTGGCCGGAAATCCCATGCGTATCGTCATGCAAACAAAGGTGATGCGCGCCGGGCGTCGGTCAAGTGACATCTGCCAGACCGGCCTCCTTGACCGCCTCCATCGCCACGTAGGTCGAGGTCGATGCGACACAGGGCAGGATAGAGATCACCTCCGCCAGAACGCGCCGATAGCGCGACATGTCCGAGGTGCGCACCTTCAGCAGGTAATCGAAGTTTCCCGCGATCAGATGCACCTGTTCGATCTCCGGCACCCGCGTGACCGCTTCGTTGAATGCCGCAAGGTCGCCTTCGCGGGTCGAGGTCAGCTTCACCTCCACGAAAGCCACGTGATTGACACCAAGTTGGATCGGATCGAGGATCGCGCGATAACCGCGGATCACGCCGGCCTCTTCCAGCCGCCGCAGCCGCGCCTGCGTGGGCGATTTGGACAATCCGATCCGCCGCGCAAGCTCGGTGATCGAGATCCGTCCGTCACTCGCCAGGATCTTGAGAATCGACCGGTCGAATTGGTCAAGGTCATCCATATTCATTTTGCGCGCGCCTCCCGCGAAACAAAGACGTTTCGGCCTCAAATCACCCACACTTCGGGCAAAACGCCTGAAAGCTTTGCGATAGACTGCCCGAAACTTCTGGAGAGCGCCATGCCCAAGGACCACAGCGATACGTTGCGCCAGTCGATCGACGCCGCCACCTATGCCGATCAGGACGAAACCCTTGCGCGCCTGATCGCGGAAGCCGGGTTGAGCAGCGCTGACCGCGCGACCATCAGCGCCCGCGGGGCCGATCTCGTGCGGGCCATTCGCGGCCATACGCAACCGGGCCTGATGGAAGTGTTCCTCGCGGAATACGGCTTGTCCACCGATGAGGGTGTCGCGCTCATGTGCCTGGCCGAGGCGCTGTTGCGCGTGCCCGATGCAGAGACCATCGACGCGCTGATCGAAGACAAGATCGCCCCGTCGGATTGGGGCCGGCATCTGGGGCACTCCACCTCGCCGCTGGTCAATGCGTCGACCTGGGCCCTGATGCTGACGGGCAAAGTGCTGGACGACGATGCGCCCGGACCGGTCGGCCATCTCCGAGCCGCGATCAAACGGCTGGGTGAGCCGGTCATCCGCACCGCCGTCGGGCGCGCGATGAAGGAAATGGGCGCGCAGTTCGTGCTCGGCGAAACGATCCAGAACGCGATGACCCGCGCTGCGCGGATGGAAGCCAAGGGCTATACCTACAGCTACGACATGCTCGGTGAAGCCGCCCGCACCGAACGCGACGCGCGCCGCTACCACCTGAGCTATTCGCGCGCGATCACCGCCATCGCGGAGGCCGCGACCGGCAATGACATCCGCACCAATCCCGGCATTTCCGTCAAGCTTTCCGCGCTGCATCCCCGCTACGACCTGCTGCAAAGGGACACGGTGATGGCCGAACTGGTCCCGCGTCTGCGCACCCTTGCGCAACTGGCGCGCAGCGCCGGGATCGGCCTCAACGTGGACGCCGAAGAAGCGGACCGCCTTTCGCTTTCGCTCGACGTGATCGAGGCCGTGCTGTCGGAGCCTTCGCTGGCCGGTTGGGACGGGTTTGGCGTTGTGGTGCAAGCCTACGGACAGCGCGCCGGCCACGTGGTCGACTGGCTGCACGCGCTGGCGACCCGGCTCGACCGCCGGATCATGGTGCGGCTGGTCAAAGGCGCCTATTGGGACACGGAAATCAAACGTGCGCAGGTCGCCGGCATGACCGGGTTTCCCGTCTTCACCGACAAGGCCGCCACAGACATCTCCTATATCGCCAATGCCCGCAAGCTGCTCTCCCTGACGGATCGGATCTACCCGCAATTCGCGACCCATAACGCGCATACGGTGGCGGCGATCCTGCATATGGCCGAAGCCATGGGGCGCGACCCGGCGGATTTCGAGTTCCAGAGGCTGCATGGCATGGGTGAAACCCTGCATGACATCACGCGCCAGAAAAACGGCACCCGCTGCCGGATCTACGCGCCGGTGGGCGCGCATCGCGACCTTCTGGCCTATCTGGTGCGGCGCCTTCTGGAAAACGGTGCCAACAGCTCTTTCGTCAACCAGATCGTCGACGCGGACGTTTCGCCGGAGGTTGTCGCCGCAGACCCGTTCGCGGCCTCGATCACGGCGGGTCTGACCACCGGCCGCGCCCTGTTTGCGCCGGAGCGGCCAAACTCGAAGGGGTTCGACCTGCGCGACCCCAACGATCTTGCCCGGATGACTCAGGCGCGCGACCGGTTCGCCATGCATGTTTGGACGGCAACGCCCGTGGTTGCCTGCGACGCGCCCACCGGCCCCGCCAGCCCGGTGGTCAACCCCGCCCGGCCCGCGGACACGGTCGGGCAAGTGACCTGGGCCAATGCCGAGACCGTGACGCGCGCCGCCGACGCCGCGACTGCGTGGGATGCCGACCCGGCGACCCGCGCCGCCGTGCTCAACCGGGGCGCCGACCTTTACGAGCAACATTTTGGCGAGCTTTTTGCCCTGCTCCACCGCGAGGCGGGCAAGACACTGCAGGACGCCATCGCGGAGCTGCGCGAGGCGGTGGATTTCCTGCGCTACTACGCCGCCCGTGCCGAGGGGCCCGCGCGGGGCGTCTTTGCCTGTATCTCGCCGTGGAATTTTCCGCTTGCGATCTTCACCGGACAGATCAGCGCGGCCCTCGCCGCCGGGAATGGCGTGCTTGCCAAGCCCGCTGAACAGACGCCGCTTATCGCCCACCGGGCGGTGGCCCTGCTGCTCGAAGCCGGCGTGCCCCCCCGCGCGCTGCAATGCCTGCCCGGCGCCGGGGATGTGGGCGCGGCCCTGACCGCCAACCCGTCCGTCAGCGGCGTCGCCTTTACCGGCTCCACCGAAACCGCCATGACGATACACCGCGCCATTGCCACCCATCTTGCACCCGGAACGCCCTTTATCGCAGAGACGGGCGGCCTCAACGCGATGATCGTCGACAGCACCGCGCTGCCCGAACAAGCGGTGCAGGCCATCGTCGAATCCGCCTTCCAGTCCGCCGGTCAACGCTGCTCCGCGCTGCGTTGCCTCTATGTGCAGGAGGATATCGCAGAGGATTTGCTGACCATGCTGACCGGGGCGATGGATGCGCTGGTGACGGGCGACCCGTGGCAGATCTCGACCGATCTCGGGCCGGTGATCGACGCCGAAGCCCGGCAGGGCATTCTCAACCACATCGCCCAAGCCGAGGCGGAGGGGCGGGTCATCCGAAGCTACCCCACCCGCGACAGCGGGCATTTCGTGGCGCCGACCCTGATCCGCGTGACCGGAATCGGCGATCTGGAGTCCGAGATATTCGGGCCTGTGCTGCATGTGGCCACCTTTGCCGCGCGCGAGATCGACGCGGTGATCGACGCGATCAACGCCACCGGCTACGGGCTGACCTTCGGGCTGATGACCCGCATCGACGACCGCGTCCAACACGTGACCGAGCGCGTGCAGGCGGGCAATCTCTATGTGAACCGAAACCAGATCGGCGCCATTGTCGGATCACAACCCTTTGGCGGTGAAGGGCTGTCCGGCACAGGCCCCAAGGCCGGCGGGCCGTTCTACCTCGATCGCTTTCGCGCATATCCGGCGCCGGGCGCCGCCGGTGCGTGGTCCGCACCGATGGCGCCAGAGACGCTGCGCGCCGCGCTGGAGAACGCCGCTGCGGCTCCTGCCCCCGTTCAGCAAGGCCTGCCCGGCCCGACCGGCGAAGGCAACACGCTCACGCATTTCGCCCGCCCGCCGGTTTTGTGTCTTGGTCCGGGACAGGATACCGCCGAGGCGCAGCGCGCCGCGGTCGAGGCGCTTGGCGGCGTTGCGGTCTGCGCCACCGGGCATGTGGATCCCGCAGTGCTTGAAACGCTGGAAGGGATTTCCGCCATTCTCTGGTGGGGGCCGGACGACGTGGGCCGCGCCTACCGCCGCGCGTTGGCCGCACGGTCCGGGCCGATCCTGACGCTGATCACGGGCATGCCGGACCACGGGCACGCGCGCGCGGAACGGCATGTCTGCATCGATACCACCGCCGCCGGCGGCAATGCGGCCCTTCTGGCCGGGCAAACGTGACGGTATGGCGCACGCCAGACCCGGCCTGCGCCTCCCCCTCTCGACAGACACCACACCGCGGCCGGGCACGTGGGGGCGCGGCGCGGGCCAGCCTCCGGGTGCCCGTCGGAGTTCAGGGCCAAGGGGATGGCCCCGCGCTGGTCGCCCTTTCCTGCCGGGCGCCCCACGTGTCACGACATGGGCCGCACGCGGCGCCACGGGCGCGGGGCAGACCGCTTTGGTGCGGATGTCCCGTCATCGTTGCTCACCACCCTCCGCACCGGCCGGGATGACAGGATGGGTCGGTTCTGCTTCGCTGGCGCAGACCGAATGGGCGCCTTGCCGTGCCTGAAACCGGGCCCATGCCGCATTTCGGCGTGCGGGGCGTGATCGTCGCTTGACCTCCTTGGCCTGCGTGCCACTCTCTCGGGTATGTTACCGATCCGCGATCACAACCCGTCCGGCCGCACGCCCTATATCACCTACGCGTTGATGATCGCCAATATCGCGATCTTCGTCTGGACGCTGCAATACGAGTCCGACCAGCGGGCGCTGGCGCAGCTCTATTTCGACTATGCGCTGATCCCCGCGCTGATCTCCGAGGGTCAGGGGTTCGAAGGTATCGTGACCTCGATGTTCCTGCATGGCGGCTTCATGCATCTCGCGGGCAACATGCTGTTCCTGTTCATCTTCGGCGACAACATGGAAGACGAGATGGGCCATGTGCCGTTCCTTGTCTTCTATCTTGCCGCGGGCGTCGGTGCCGGGCTGCTGCACTACCTGTCGGAGCCCTATTCCCAGGTGCCGACAATCGGCGCATCCGGTGCCATCGCCGGGGTGATGGGCGGGTATCTGCTGCTCTTTCCCAAGGCCAGGATCGACATCCTCATCATCCTCGTCGTGATCTTCAAGATCCTGCCTCTGCCTGCGTGGATCGTTCTGGCCGTCTGGTTTGCCATGCAGCTCTTTGGCGGGTTCAGCCAACCGGCGGATATGGGCGGGGTCGCCTACTGGGCCCATGCCGGCGGCTTCCTCGTGGGACTCGTGCTCACGGTGCCCATCTGGCTTCGGCGCGGCGGCCCGCGCTTCTGGGTCGACACCGAGGGGCACCCACCGCATCCCGAAGCGCAATACAGGCTGGCCCGCAGCGCCGTGCCCCGGGTGCCGCGCCGCTGATCCCGCGCCGCATGCCCGTCCGCTGACCCGGTGCGGCCAGCATCAGGTCAAACACCGCCCCCCACGCCTCCCCCCCGAGATCCCACGCCTTCCCCGAGAAAGGACACCGGTCATGTCAGACCCGATCAAGGCCACCTGCCATTGCGGCGCGGTCGAACTCAGCGTCACTCTGAGCGACGGGTTCAACACCGCGCGCCGCTGCGATTGCTCTTTCTGTCGCCGCCGCGGAGCCCCTGCCGTTTCGGCACCGCTGAACGGGGTCGCGGTCATTCGCGGGGCCGACGCGCTGACGCTCTACAGTTTTGGCACTCATACCGCACAGCATCACTTCTGCGCCCGTTGCGGCATCTACATGTTCCACAAGCGCCGCTCGAACCCGAATGAATTCGGCGTCAATCTCTATGCGCTGGAGGGCGTGCTGCCGCAGGATGTGGAACCCGTCCCCTGGGTGGACGGTATCAACCACCCGTCCGACCGCAGCGACGGCTGATACTGGCGCAGTGGCCAAAACCACGCACCTGCACTTGGGCCGGGCATCGCCACGGACACGGAATTGGTCAAGGACAGGGGCACCGGCACTGTCGAGGACAAGGCCACGATGGTCTCGGCGGCACCATGGCGCTGGTCGCAAAGCCCAGACAGGGCAGTCTTCGCCCTGTTGCGCTCCCGATATCAGGCGGCGCGAATGATCCGCGCCAGTGGATCGAACAACTGACCGTTTGCACAAAGAACCGAGCCGCTCTCCAGCGGGTCCTGATCCTCGCGCACGCCCTGCAACAGCCCACCCGCTTCCTTTACGATCAGCGTGCCTGCAGCGATGTCCCAGATGTTGAGCTCCCGCTCCCAGTAGCCATCGTAGCGCCCAGCCGCGACATAGGCGAGGTCGAGCGCTGCCGAGCCGAACCGCCGCACGCCGGCGCATTCCGGCATCAACCGCGCAAGATCCTTCAGCGTTGCAGGCAGGGTCCGCTTGGCTGCAAACGGCACACCGGTGGCAAACACCGCCTCGATCATCCGCGCGCGACCGGACACCCGCAAGCGCTTGCTGTCATTCAACCACGCGCCAGAACCCTTTTCTGCGTAGAACATCTCGTCCTTGGCCGCGTCATACACCACCGCGGAGACGATCTCGCCCTTGTGTTCCAGCGCAATGGAAATCGCCCAATGCGGCAAGCCATGCAGGAAATTCGTCGTCCCATCGAGCGGATCGACGATCCAGCGCCGCGTCGGGTCCTGCCCCGGTGTCTCGCCGCTTTCCTCGCCAAGCCAACCGTAGGACGGGCGCGCCTCCATGAGCATGGCGCGCAAGATCTCCTCGGCGGCGTGATCGGCGCGGCTGACAAAATCACCCGCCCCTTTCATCGACACCTGCAGGTTCTCGACCTCGCGGAAATCCTTGACAAGGGACCGCGCCGCCTTGCGCGCGGCCTTCATCATAATATTGAGGTTGGCACTGCCTTGCATGACATACGGCTCCCGCGGTGTCTTCGGATCAAGGCGCGGCTATACGCCCGCATGCCGCGATTGCCAAGGGGCAAGCGTGTGCGCGCCGCTCTGGACCGCGCATTGAAACACAAGGCTTCTCAGACACGGGAAAAGCGTTACATGCCGCGCGCGACCAGGCCAGCCGTCCAGAAGGACTCTCGCCTGAATATTTCATGAAACCAATATTTTACCCAAGGTCATGCTCTATCAAGACCCAGGCCAGACCGCCCACGGCGCATCACCAAGCCGCGAGCATTGCTGGCATGCGGATCAAGCCCGGCGCATGTTTTCAGGCATACGACCCCGGCAGCCCGCCATCCCTGAAACGCCTTGTCCCGAAAGGTCCACACCATGATCACCCCGTCCCTGACCCGCCGCACCCTGCTCGGTGCCGCCCTGGCCGCACCGGCCCTCGCCCTGCTGCCGCGCCACGCCATGGCCGCGGAACCTGAAATCTACGCCGAGCGCGGCATTGCAATCGACGGCTCCGATCCCGTCGCCTATTTCGCAGAGCAAGGCCCCGTGCCCGGTCAACGCGGCACGGCACTCGACTGGAAAGGCGCCACCTGGCGCTTTGCCAACGCCGAGAACGCGGCACGTTTCAAGACCGATCCCACCCGCTTCGCCCCGCAATTTGGCGGCTATTGCGCCTTCGCCGCCTCGCGCGGCTATCTGGCCCCGACCACGCCGGAGGCCTGGACAATCCATGACGGTGCTTTGTACCTGAATGCAAACCTGCGCGCCCGCGCGCTCTTTCTCGAGGATCTCGAGGCCAATATCGCCAAGGCACGCAGCAACTGGCCGGGCATTCTCGGCTGATCGGGCTGCGCCCGTCTGCGTTGGCGCCGCCTGTCCGACGCGGCGGCGCCGCTGTCGCCCGGACGCTCCGGCGCCGCGTCCAAAAACCGCCCGGAAATACGGCACAGCGCTGCGTTTCCGGGCACCCTCGCGGTGGCCCGCCATAGCAAGACAGCGATTAAGGCTTCACAAAAGGGACCTGTGCTATGATGCGTGTATGACCGAACGCTGCGTTAAGACCGCGTAAGGATTGGGTCCTAGGCTGATGTCCGACCCGCCCGTCACAGGGAGGAGCACGACACAACTGCCAAGGAGCCTCCCGATGTCCTCTCTCATTGCAATGCTCTCGCTCTATTACCTCTGCGATCAGGCCGCCGCGCATGGCAACCTTTCGCCCGCCGAAGTCACGCGCTGCATGGCCAATTACGACGCCATCAAGCTCGAATTCATCGATGAAGCACCCGCCCGCGTCGGAACGCCCGAACGCGCGGCGCAAAACCGTCTTGGCTATGCCGGGTTCAAGGCCTGGGAAGCGATCAATGACGATCTGGTGCGCGAGATGCGCCGCGATGCCCGTTCCCGTCTGGGCATCGGCTGACGCAGGCCCCGCGGTCCCGTCAAACCGTCGCCCTCCCCGCGCCCAGCCCTTGGGATTTCGAGGGCCCGCCCCTCATCGCGGGGGTTTTGCCATCGTCAGAGACGCCCTCAGCGCCGCGTGGCCCGCGCCGCTGATTGATCAAGCCGCGCGCTCCCGAGGCCACCGGGCGCAAGCGCCCGCGCTGCGCCGGACGATCAGCGCAAGCCCTTGCAGAACGCCTCGATCCGGTCACAGGCCGCTGTCAGGTCCGCCTCCGACGCCGCATAGCTCACGCGGAAATTTGGTGACAGCCCAAAGGCCGCGCCAAACACCACCGCCACCCCCTGCTCTTCAAGCAGCGCGGTGCAGAAATCCTCATCCGTCTCGATCCGGCGCCCCCCTTCAGAGGTCTTGCCCATGCAATCGGCAATCGACGGATAGACGTAGAACGCCCCTTCCGGCACCGCGCATTCGACCCCGGCGCAGCCGTTGAGCCGCGACACCACAAGATCGCGCCGCGCGACAAAGGCGGCGTTGCGCTCTGCTAGGAACCCCTGATCGCCGTTCAGCGCCTCGACCGCCGCCCACTGGCTGATCGACGACGGGTTGGTGGTGGATTGCGACTGGATCTTGCGCATGGCGTCGATAAGGATCTTCGGCCCGCCGGCATAGCCGATCCGCCAGCCGGTCATTGCATAGGCTTTCGACACGCCGTTCACGGTCAGCGTCCGGTCATACAGACCGGGCTCCACCTGCGCGGGGGTGACAAATTGAAACCCGTCATAGGCGAGATGTTCATACATGTCGTCCGACATGACCCAGACATGGGGGTGCCGCATCAGCACATCGGTGATCGCCTTGAGTTCGTCGCGCGCATAGCCCGCACCGGTGGGGTTCGACGGCGAATTGAAGATCACCCATTTGGTCCGGGGCGTGATCGCCGCCTCCAGCGCTTCGGCCGTGATCTTGTAGCCCAGCTGCCGTTCCCCCTCGACAATCACCGGCTCGCCACCACCAAGCCGCACCATATCCGGATAGCTGACCCAGTAAGGCGCCGGAATCACCACCTCGTCGCCGGGGTTCAGCGTCGCCATCAGCGCGTTGTACAGCACCTGCTTGCCGCCCGTGCTGACGCTGATCTGGGCGGGCGTGTAGGTGAGCGCGTTGTCACGCGCGAACTTGGCACAGATCGCGGCCTTGAGTTCCGCAATCCCGTCTGGCGCGGTGTATTTCGTTTTTCCCGCCTTGATTGCCGCAATCGCAGCAGCCTTGATCGGCTCGGGTGTGTCAAAGTCGGGCTCACCGGCACCAAGCGAGATTATGTCACGCCCCTGTTCCTTGAGCTCTCGCGCAAGCTGTGTGACTGCGACGGTGGGGGACGGTTTCACGCGCGCAAGCGTGTCGGATAGGAATGACATCGGGGCTCCGCCTGTTGGGGGTCTGCCCCGTCTTAGGATGCGGCCTCCGTCCGATCAAGCGCGGAGCGCACTGCAAGGAGTATGGCGATGGACGATGCGATAGACTGGTATGGCCCGGAAGCGGCCACTTTCGGTGACAGGCTCGCCGCGGCACGCGAAGCCGCCGGCATGTCCCAAAGCGATCTGGCGCGCCGGCTTGGCGTCAAGCTGCGCACGATTCAGGCCTGGGAGCAGGACATGTCCGAACCGCGCGCCAACAAGCTGTCGACCACCGCGGGCATTCTGAATGTGTCGATGGTCTGGCTCATCACCGGCGAAGGCGACGACCTCACAGCCCCGGAAGAGGCCGGATCCCCGGATATCGACGACATCATGCTTGAGCTTCGCGCTCTGCGGCTGCATCTTCGGGCGGGCGCGGAAAAAGCCGCTCGCCTGGAAAAACGCCTGCGCCAACATCAGCGGGCAGACAGCGACTGAGAGGTTTGGCATGACACCCGACGAGCAGCGCGCCCTGCGCGAAACCGCACCACAGGGCGAGGACCGGGAAACACGGATCAAGCGGCTTCGGATGCGCTCGATGCGGCGCGGCACCAAGGAGATGGATATCCTCCTGATCCGCTTCACCGATGCCGCGCTTGCCGAGCTCGACGACGCGCGGCTCGACTCCTACGAGGCCCTGCTGTCGGAAAACGATCAGGATCTTTATCGCTGGATCAGCGGCCAGGCCGCCGCCCCCGCTCCGCATCAGACAATCGTCGCGGCCATTCAGGATATCGCCACACGCGGCTGATCGCGGCCGGCGCGACGGGCACAAAGCGCGCGGCGGCTGAAGCCCGGTGATGTCCCCGCCCGTGATACGGGCCCCGTCCCGTGGCGGGTCCGCGTCTTGGGAGGGCCGCGCCTTATGGCGCTCCCGTGTCTTGGGACGGGCTGCGTCTCGAGACTCTGCGCGTGTTGGGGCTGTCCGCGTCTTGGGCCGGTGCGCGTCCTGGGGCGCTCCCGTGTCTTGTGGCGGGACAGCTCTGGCGGAAGGGCGCATGTGGCAAAGGTCGTCTTCTCGCGGTGGGCCGCCTGTGTCGGCGGTCCGGTTGGCCCGCGCCTTGATCTTCCCCGGCTCTCGGCCTCGTTTTCCCTCTGGCACGCCGGTCCTTGTGCGCCGCGTCGACTGCGCGGCGTGCCGACCTCGCTTCGGGTCCGTGGCCTGCCCGGGTCCCGAATGGCGCATGGCGCCACGCAGGCGCGTCCACACTCAGCACCACCCGCCCCGCCAAACCGGGGCGCATCAAACGATCCGCCAGAGCGTCTTTCACCCTTCACGACGACCCGGTCCGCCTGCGGCCGGGCGCGCCCGTCAAACCGGGCCGACTCTCCCTCTGAACCGCCTGCGTTGAGTCAAATCCAAAACGGTTTTTCCGAAACCATCAGGCGATTTAACGCAATATTCGGAATTTTGCTCAAAGTTCAGCCGAAAGCAAACAGGCGGAGACGGATATGAGCATTCACTCGGCGGTAGGTAAAGGCCCCGAACAAGCCTTCATGACGGGCTATCTGGACGCATTGGCACTGGTGGAACGACTGCACCGGTTGCTGCTCGATGTTATCAAGGACGAGTTTGAGCGCGTCGGGATCATCGATCTCAACGCGGTGCAGGCCCTCCTGCTCTTTAACATCGGAGAAAACGAGGTTACCGCGGGGGAGTTGAAATCCCGCGGCTATTATCAGGGCAGTAATGTCAGCTACAACCTCAAGAAACTTGTCGAAATGGGGTATATGCACCACCAGCGCTGCGAGATTGACCGCCGCTCCGTGCGCGTGCGTCTGACCCAGCGGGGCCGCGAAATCCGCAACATCGTGGAAGAGCTGTTCTCGCGCCATGCGGACGGGCTGCAAAACAAGCAGGTTCTGGACATGACGCGGCTTGAGGATATCACCTCCTCGCTCCGCCGGGTGGAACGATATTGGACAGACCAGATCCGCTACATCTACTGATAGCGGCACGGATCCCCATCAAAGATGCCAGACCGATCAAGCATCGCTCCACGCCCCTGATTGACCGGGCGCGTGCCTCCGTCCAGAAGGACGGCCACCCAAGGCAGTCATTTATTCGCTGCCAAGATTTGTTTCTTCATTTCAGTCAACCCCGTCCCTCTCATTCATCGGACACGGCCCCGGAAAAACGGGCCTCACGCGGATCTTCAAAACCTCCGTGCCGGACGTCCCCTCCCTGCCCGAACACAACAGCCTCTACCTCGCGGAGCAGCTTGCGCGTCATCGCCGTGGCAAAAGCCTCGAAGCCAAGCGCCGTTTCCACGAACGCGCCGGGTCCTTCGATGACATGGGCATTGTAATAGGCGGAAAGCTCCCCCAGCCCCGGGCTCCGCTGATCCCGCCGCTCTGGCACGCCGATCACGAGGCCATTGATCGTGACCCGCTCCGGTCGCACCGATGCCGGATGCGGGCCCACATTGGACACACCGTCCCCGGACAAATCCAGCACCAGCCGCGCACAGCCATCCCGTTGCCGCAAAAGCGCCGCGCCAAAAAGCTTGGCCGCGCCCAGCGCGGTGCTGTCCTCGACCACCGAACGCCGCACCAGACGCAGCGCCCCCGCAATCCGGCGCAGATCCGCAGGCTCCGCAATCTCTCTCCATCCGAGAATGACCCGCTGATCCGCCGGGCCACTCCACTCGAACACCGCAAGCTGCACCCTATGATCCGGCAAGGCGAGAAAGGCCTCCACGACCCGCGGATCGCCGAGCGCCGCGGCCAACCCATCCACTTGCAACCGGTATTCGCGCGCATCGACCGATCCCGACACGTCGAGCCCAAGCGCCAAGGCCAGACGGCAGGACGCGCCAGCCGCCCCTGCGTTCACCGCCAGAAGCGCGCAAAGACCCGCGCCCCGAAGCGCGCCCCGGCCCCAGCGCGCAACCGCCATCGCAACGCCGCGCGGCGCTTCAGACGCCGTGCCCCGGTCAGCCAGGCGCATCAACCGGCATCACCGGGGCACCCTGGCCAACCACCCGGTCCCGGATCTCGCGAAACAGCTTGCGCGCCATGGCGTTGCGAAACCCCTCGTAACCATCGGCGGTTTCCACGAAGGCCCCCGGCCCATGCCGCAACTCGTAAAGATAATGATCCATGACCATCGGATCCGCACCAAGAACCGCCAGCCCGTTCACGGTCACCCCGTCAAACGGAAAATGCTTGTAAGCCAGCTGCGGCCAGAACCCGTCATTGGTGATGCCGTCGCCCGACACGTCGATCACCTGCCGCTCACAGGCCGGGGCCTCGCGCAACAGCCCCGCACCAAACCCCAGCGCATAGCCGAGCGCCGTGGGGAAGCGGGTGTAGGACCGCTCCGCCGCCGCGATCCGGGCCGACGCTTGCTCGATCGCCGCCTCGTCCTGCAACAAAACCCAATCCTGGATCACAACCGATTGCCGCCGCCCGGACCATTCATAGACTGCCAGCGCCACGGGTCCGCCCTGAGACAGGATCGCGCCCTTCACCTCCGGATCCAGGAGCGCCGCGGCCAGCCCATCGCGCTGCAACGCGTATTCCCGCCCGTCCACCGAAGACGAAACATCCAGCGCCAGCGCCAGAGCCAGCCGGCACATCGGCTGCGCGGCGGCCCCCTGCGGCGCCAGCGCCGACACGCAGAATGCGGCCGCGCAAACGATCGCCAGCCCCAAGGCCCGTGGCAGATGCGCGGCACGCATCACCAATGTCCGGTGTTTTCCATGCTTGCCCACGGCTCCTGCGGCGGCAACGCATCGCCCTGCTGCAAGAGCTCGACCGACACGTTGTCAGGCGAGCGCACAAAGGCCATGTGCCCGTCGCGCGGCGGGCGGTTGATGGTCACCCCCGCATCCATAAGCGTCTGACATGCCTCATAAATATTGGGAACCGTATAGGCCAGGTGACCAAAATGCCGGCTGTCGGACGGCAACCCGTCATCGCCATCCCAGTTATAGGTCAGCTCGACATCTGCATGGCCATCGGCCTGCTCCGGGGGGCACATGAAAACCAGCGTGAACCGCCCTTTTTCATTCTCAGAGCGCCGCCGCTCCTTGAGACCCAGAAGTTCGTAAAATGCGATGGATGCCTCCAGGTCCTTCACCCGAACCATCGTATGCAGATAGCGAATGCCCATGGCGCCGCGCCCCCTTGTTGTTGCGTGTTTGGCATAACACTAGAGCGCAGAGCGGAAAGTGGAAGCGGCTTTTCCCCAAACGCATCGCCCACCCCGGAACCGGCGTCGATGCGGCGCGCTTTCCGTCCGGCCATCTCCGGGGGCGCGGGCGGTCTCAGAAGGCGGAGCGCAGCCCGATCCGTACACCGAACTCGTCGGAATCGTATTGCCCGAAATCGCTCTCCACCCGTCGCGCCGTGACCGACACCGTGGGCACAAAGCCAAACTGCTCCAGCGGATCGATCACCGCGGTGGCGTCAAGCGTGGTCCGCGCGTCAAGCCGTCCAAGCCCGGCCACCGGCCCCTGATCGTACCACCGCTCGCCATAGCTCACGCCGAATTCGAGCCCCATCCCCATCACCGGCTGTCCCAGCGCCAGCCGCGCCGCCGCCGCAGCCCCTTCGTAATCGAGCGACGAGGAGTCAGACACGCCGCGCTCTGCCTCAAGCGCCAGCGTCAGCCGATGATTGTCCCAGACCGGCTGCGTCCAGCTCAGATCCGCCCGCCAGCGATCCGAATCCGTCGTCCGCACACTGAGCGCCTCCGACCGGCGCAACCCCGCGCCAAAGCTCAGAACGCCGTTCTCGAAGGCAAAGCTCTGCTTGCCGCCAAAATCATAGAACCGCGTGTAATCCTCGCCGCCATAGCGCGTCTGACCGACCATCGCCGACAACCGGAAAGGCCGCTTCGCGTCCCAGCGCCCGCGATGGGACAGCCCCACCTGAACGAGGCTGAAAGCATAGTCGCTGCCCTTGGCGTCGGGCGCCTTGTCCTTGGCATCGTCGGACAGCTGGTATTGCCGGGTGGAGGCGCCAAAGACCAGGTCGGTCTGGTGGCCCTTTTCGGTCCGCCCAAGCCGGTAGCGCAGCGTCACACCCGCCGACAACTCGATCCCCGAAAGCGCCTGCGCGGTGCCGTCGAGATCGGCCTCGACAACGCCAAAAGCCGGCAGCTGGAAGGTTCCCTGCTCGCGACGCGATCCGTTGTTGAGATTGGAGACCGGGGCCAGCGAGAAATGCAGCGACACCCCAAGCGGGTTGCGCGCCCGGACATAGCGGAAATCGTCCCGCGCCACCGCCTCGTGGCCCTTGGTCGGCGCGTTCTGTGCCGCCCGACGCAGCCACAGCATCGCCGCCGTGCGGTTGTTGCCGGAGGCCAGCGCCTGCGCCCGCGCCATCGCCGCCTCATAGCGCTCTTCGTCTGTTTCGGCCACGCGCCACGCCTGCCGCGCCGACTCCCGTGCGCCCTGCAGGTTGCCGACCGCCCGATTGGCCTTGGCGGCGATGGCAAGCGCGAGGCTGTCCTCCGGGTCGCGTTGCAACAATGCGTTGGCGATGGCGCCCGCCACGTCGGGGCGCCCGGCGTCCAGCGCCTGCATGGCCAGCATGCGCATCTGCGACGGCGACATGGCGCTGCCTTCCGGCCTGACCCCGGCACCGTCCGAAGCGCCGCCCTCAACGCGGGAAACCGCGCCCGTATCGGGCGCGGCCATGGTGCCGTCTGCTGCAAGGCCAAATCCGAGAGCGGCCAGCATGATGCCGCCCGCCCAAAGCCCGACCCGGCGTGCCCCCACACGCATCGGCTCTACTCGTTCCGGTTCACGATGAAACCGCCGGTCTCACGCACGGTGATCCCGTCCTCGGCGCGCACATCGTCGGCTTCGACCACGACCACGCCGACGATCTCGCCCTCGGCCGTGTTGTGGTCACCCGACATGACCATGTAATAGGTGCCTTCCTCGTAGTTGTCGCCAGCCACGACAGAGAACACCTCACCGGTCGCCTCGCCGTTGATGTCCATGACACCCGGCCCGATGCGGAACCGCAGCACCGGCAATTCGGTGACCGTCACGTCTTCGTTGGCCTCGTCGAGCGCGTCGACGATCGTCGCCGTCACGTCGTTGCCGTCCACGTCATAGACCGTCCGGTTGAGCACCACGCCGCGCACCGCGTTGCCGCAGGCCGCATCGGCTGTGCAATTGCCGTCAAACGCGCCGTAGTCGATATCGAGCTCCATGTCGCCTTCGACATATTCCAACCCGCCCTGGCCAAGGAAGTCCCGGATCCCGGCATAGTCGCCGCTATAGGACGCCTGCCCGCCTTCGGGCAATTCGACACCGTTGTTGCGCTGGTAGATGAAGCCGCCGAAGCCGTATTCGATATAGCTGCCCGTGCGGACAATCGCGAATTCGGTGTTGCCGCTGTCGCTGATGCCGTAAAGCGCGCGGTGGCGGAACTGGCCAATCGGCACACCCGAGAAGAAGTCGGGCTCAACCGCCGGCCCTTCGTAGAGCGCGAAATTTGTCGCCAGCGTCCCCGGAACGCCGCGTGCGAACCGCGTGCCCTCCGGCTGGCTGCCGTCAAAGGCCAGCCCGTCAACGAAAAACGTATCCGTCGCGCTGTCATAGGCGAAGTTCTGGGCGAAGCCGTTGCCATACGTGTCGGATGTCTGGTCGTCCAGGTCCTGCTGTTCACGCCGGAAGATGCTGACACGCGGTTCTGGGCTGGCCGTGCCCGGCGGCAGCACCCGATCCGTGTCAATGGGCGCGCCCTCATCGGTCGGCGTCTCGCCACCGCCCGCGCCGTCCCCGCCGCCCTCGGTCGCCTCGTCCTCGGGATCCTCCAGAGGATTGCCCCCGGTGTCGCAGCCCGCAAGCACGAGCAGGGCGCAAAGAGCGCCTACATATCGGAAAGTCATACTGCTGCCTCAACGTTTTTTACGTTTTGTTTGGAACGAAAATCCCCAGACCCTGTGGAAAAGTCAATCGCGGCAACCCCGCGACCGCCACTTTTCCACCCCCCTGTCGCCAAAATATCGCCACCACCACTTGGGTGTTTGATCGGCCCGGACCACAAGATAAAGTAGCCCGCGACTCATCTGGTAGGAAAAGGATTCGCGCCATGCCCCTCTCGCCCGAACAGCAGGCCGAAATCGACGCCACCCGCGCGACGCCCGTTCAGACCCTGCGCGCCACCGCGCCCGGCATGGAAGCCCATCTCTACACCGCCCACCCGGTGCTCGATCACGGCTTCGTCCGCGTCATCGATTACATGGGCGACGATGCCGCCATTTGTCAGGCCGCGCGCGTCTCTTACGGCAAGGGCACCAAGTCCGTCTCCAATGACGAAGGCCTCATCCGCTACCTCATGCGCCACTGGCACTCGACGCCCTTCGAGATGTGCGAAATCAAGCTGCACGTCAAACTGCCGGTCTTTGTCGCCCGCCAGTGGATCCGCCACCGCACCGCCAACGTGAATGAATATTCCGCGCGCTATTCGATCCTCGACCGCGAATTCTACATCCCCGAGCGCGACGCGTTGAATGCGCAATCGGTGACCAACAACCAGGGCCGGGGCGAGGCGCTTTCCGGCGAAGAGGCCGACCGCGTGTTGCGCTACCTGCGCGACGACGCCATGCGCTGCTATGACCATTACGAAGAGATGATTTCCGATGACGGCCAACAGGGCCTCGCCCGCGAATTGGCCCGCATGAACCTGCCCGCCAATGTCTACACCCAATGGTATTGGAAGGTCGACCTGCACAACCTTCTGCATTTCCTGCGCCTGCGCGCCGATGCCCACGCCCAATACGAAATCCGCGTCTATGCCGAAGAGATCTGCAAACTCGTGGCCGACTGGGTGCCTTTTGCCTACCGCGCCTTTGAGGATTACCGCATGGGCGGCGCGACTTTGTCCGGCACCGCTCTGGACTGCTTGCGACGCATGCTCAAGGGCGAAGAAGTCACGCAGGAGACGTCGGGGATGTCGAAGGGGGAATGGCGGGAGTTCATGGGGATTTTGGGGTAATTTGAATTGCTTTCGCTGATATTTGACGACTCTGAGCTCAAATCCATCCGACGGACAACTATAGCTCTAGGTCATGTTGACAAAAGACGCAGCCAGAGGCGGATGGACGTGATGTCTATGAAGCCGAGGAAACTTTCAGCGGTCTTGTCGTAGCGGGTTGCG
>NZ_JAFMPQ010000035.1 GCF_020667845.1 Cognatishimia sp. F0-27 | reverse complement strand
AAAAACAAAACCATCTGTCGCGGGATGGAGCAGCCCGGTAGCTCGTCAGGCTCATAACCTGAAGGTCGTAGGTTCAAATCCTACTCCCGCAACCATTTTTAGTGAACAGGCCGCTCCCGAAAGGGTCGCGGCCTTTTTGCTGTCCCCAAAGCTCAACAGTTCCAACAGCTTGCCCCAGATCTCCAGCGTGTGGAACTCCGTCTCCTTGTCACACGACTCGACCAGCGTGTGCAACACGTCGGCCGCCGGACCCCCTACAGCCTCGTCCGCGAGTGTCCCCACCAAATCCTCGACATGTTCCCGGTAGAGCGCGGGAATATCCTCTGGCAGCTCGATCGGCGCAGGGGTCAGCGTGTCGCGTTCGGCTTGTAGTGCCTTGAGCTGGCCGTCTGCCATTCTCAGTGACCTGCTTCCCCAGAGTCCGACAATTTAGGTTTGCTCCGTTCGGGTTTAGGTCCTCCTTTGACGAATTAACGTATTCCGCTGGCGTCAGGCCAACGAGGCTTGTGTTCGGGCGGCAGTGGTTGAAGTCGGAAGCAATGCCCCAAAAGCGCGTCGCGACCTCCATTTTGGATCGGCGCTGATCCAACGGCACTTCGGCGCCTTGGATCTCCGACACGTCCGGACTTGGAGGCGACCACATTACAGGCGGGATGCAGATCCCCGTGGCGCATTCCAGAATATCGGCCTGCCCGCTAATCCCAAAATCGGAAAGACCCGCGGGCGGCCCAGCATCAGCCGCGCAATCCGAACCGACCGGACCACAGTCTGATGGCTCAAACCTCCGAGACCACAACCAGAGATCCAATCGCATCTCCCTGAAACCCGATGATCTCAGGCTGCCGGACCCCCGGCAGGATCAACACATCAAATAGCTCCTCAATCGTATGCACAAAGCGAAGCCAGTGCACGACGTTGCCGGTGTCGATATCGACGATCTGCACGCCACAGACTGGCTTTGTGTCGGTTTCTGCCAAGACCTCATCGAGAGGAAGACCTTCGAACACCGCGTTGCGCCGTGGCTTGGACAGGCCGATTGCGGCGTAGCGGCCAATGAAGGCCAAGCCGCGCGCGAACCCGGGGCATCGGGCCACGGCCGTCTTCGTTTCCGTGACTGGGTCGATCTTGCACATCTGCCCCTGACCGGAATTCAAAAACCACAAAGACCCATCGTAGAGACGCGGCGAATGCGGCATGGACAGCCCGTCGCAAACGGGTCGCGTGGTTTCCATGTCCATGATGACACCGCCATCGCGTCGCCGTTCCCGCCATCCATCAACGGTATCGGCCGTGCTTGTCATACTCACATAGGCTGCGCGTTTTCCGTCCATTGCGAGCCCGTTCAGGTGACAGCGGTCACCGCCTTCCCGGGACGTGATGAAGGGCGGTCGCCACAGGGCCTGAAAGCTTGCCGTCTGACTGATCGTCCCGAGGCAATTGAAGGCGCTGGAGACGAACAGGGGCGCGTTGCCGCTGGCACCGCCAAACTGCCCCGGATCGCCGAGCGCCATTTCGTGGATATCGATATTGCCCGTTACCCGGCCTTCCAGAGGCGTGAAAACACGATCCGCCCCGGTTTTGGCCAATTGATCGGGCGCAAGCGTGTTTTGAAATCTCCAGACCGTGTGGGAACCGCTTGCCCAGAGCGTATGACCGTCAGGGCTGCACAGCCCTTTGCATCCGTCGATCAGTCGCTCTTGTGCATGTAATGCCCCATTGTCTTTTCGCCCGATCACGATGATGCGGCCAGCCTGATAAGTTGACAGAACCAGGCTGCAGTTCTGTTGTTCAAGCCAGGCCGGGAAGCCGGCCGAATGCTGAAGGATCGGTCCTTTGGCACCATTTGGGGACGGGTCAGCGGGCATGTCTCTTTTTGTCTCTCTGCGAGATTGCGCAGCGCGTGCGCCACAGGCACGGGATTAATGCGCGTCTGTCAAACGTATTGAACATTCGAGGAATTGACACAATGCGCGATGCCTATAAAACCTGATTACCGATTGTTGAATGTAACCAGTGCCCACGCAAGGCGACCAATGCGGCCGGTGCACATTGACTGCTGACACGGAAGGTCGCTCGCGCGGCTCTCCCCACGGTGGTCTTCAAGGAGCCTCGCTTTGTCTGCACCATCACTGACCGGCCTCAACCCGCTGATCACCTTCTCGGAAAACACCGTAAACACAACGCCGCAGCTGCTCGACAGCGATGTGACCTTCGTCGATGCCGACGACGATTTCAGCGGTGCGACGCTCACGATCGACGGGCTTTTGGCCGAAGACACCATCTCGGTTCGCGATCAGGGCACCGGGGTCGGGGAAATCGGCTTTGACGGGTCGACTGTGACATATGAAGGGAGCACGATCGGCTCTCTGTCCGGAGGACAGGGATCCACGCTCACGGTCACCTTTGGCGCGAGCGCTGATTCTGTGGCGGTGGATGCGCTGATCCAGAACCTGATCTACAGCAACAACTCCGACTCACCGACTGCGAGTCGGGATCTGATTCTGAATGTCACCGATGCGGCGGGCGAGGATTTCGGCCCGTTCCCCGGTGCGCCGGAGGGGTATTTTCAACTGACGGGCTCGGCAGACCCCTTCAACGGCCTCATTAACTCACAATTCTCGCGCCCTGCCTTTGCCGATCTGGATGGGGACGGTGATCTTGACCTCGTTTCCGGACGATATGACGGCGTTCTGCAATCCTGGAGGAACGGGACGGATGGCGCTCCTGGCGCGTTCTCTCCGCTTTTAGATGCGGATAATCCGTTTGACGGCATTGACGCAGGAAGATTCCCGGTTCCGACCTTTACGGATCTGGATGGTGATGGAGACCTCGATCTCGTTGTGGGCACCTATAGCGGGCCAATCAGTAGCTGGCGCAACGGCACCGATGGTGCGACCGGCCCGTTCACGGAGCTTCTTGGCGTCGATAACCCATTTGACGGGACGGTTCCCTTACTTCCCGGAAGTCTGACCGCCCCTGCGTTCTTCGATTTCGACGGAGATGGCGACCTGGATCTGGTTGCAGGAAATATCAGGGACGGCATCCAATCCTGGCGCAACGGAACCGACGGCGCGCCCGGTGCGTTCACCGCGCTTGTTGGGGCGGATAACCCGTTCGATGGCGTTGCTACTACCGCAAGCTATACCGACCCCACTTTCGCCGATTTCGATGGCGATGGGGATCTCGACCTCGTTGTTGGAGACCTATCCGGTGTCTTTTTGGCCTGGCGGAATGGGACGGATGGCACATCGGGCAGTTTTACCCAGTTGACCGGCTCGGATAATCCGTTTTCTGGACTGGACATAGGTGGTTTCAGTTCCCCGGTCTTTATTGATCTGGAGGGAGACGGCGATCTCGATCTCGTGTCAGGCTCTCAAGCCGGGCCGCTTTTTACATTCGAAAACAGGCCATTAAGCGGCGTGCAGTTCAATGTGGCGGTCACTTCGGACAATGACATACCCGTCCTGGTCGGCCATGGCGCGCCGGCCGCTGCCCGCGAGCAAGAGCCGCTTTCCTTCTTGACGGATGTTTCGGTTTCCGACGTGGACACGCCGACCCTTGCATCGGCAACGGTGTCGATCACGGCAGGCTTCATCAGCGGCGAGGACGTGCTTGGTTTTGCCGGGACAGCGACAACAGGCAATATTGTTGGTGCCTATGATGCCCATTCCGGGGTTCTCACCCTGACGTCTGACGGGGCAACCGCAACACTTTCCGAATGGCAAGATGCGCTTCGTGCCGTGACCTACACCGCGGAGTCCGAGGATCCGGATACCGGGGACAGAACGCTCTCGGTGATCGTGAATGACGGCACCGACCCGAGTGCCGCCCTGCTGCGCACCATCAGCGTGACCGCGATCGAGGATGCGCCGGTCGCGCAGGATGATGTGGTGAGCACCGATGCGCAGACCGCGGTCACGGCTGCGAGCCTGTTTGCCGACAACGGCTCCGGTGCTGACATCGACCCGGAAGGCGGCGCGCTGACCGTTTCGGCTGTGAACGGAGAGGCTACCAATGTCGGCGGGCAAATCACGCTTGCGTCGGGTGCCTTGCTGACCGTGAATTCCGACGGGACTTTTGACTACGATCCCAACGGTGCATTTGAAAACCTCTCTGACGGGGCGACCGCGACGGAGAGCTTCACCTATACCATTACCGATGGTGAGCTTGAACCCACCGGGTTTGGCTCGGAATTTGCGCTTTCTTCGCTGGATGGGCGCGGCGGTTTCCGCATCGAAGGGGCCACCGCGAGCGATTTTAGCGGCTATTCGGTATCTTTCGCGGGTGATGTGAATGGCGATGGCGTCGATGATATCGTCATCGGCACCCTGAACGCGAACCCGTTCTCCGATATCGGTGTCGATGCCGGAGACGCTTTTGTGGTTTTTGGCACAACAGACGACGTCGGCGCGAGCCTGTCGCTTTCCGCGCTCGATGGGACGAACGGCTTCCGGATCGGAGGCGTGGATGCTGACGATCAATTTGGCTTTTCAGTGTCTGCTGCCGGAGACGTCAACGGGGATGGGATCGCCGATTTGATGGTCGGGGCCTACGGTGCCGACCCCTCGGGCCTCAACCGGGCCGGTGAGACCTATATCATCTTCGGCAGCAGCACCGGCTTTGCCGCAGATTTTGCCGCGTCCTCCCTGGATGGAACAAACGGGTTCCGCATTGATGGCGACGTGGCAAACGGCCGGAGCGGCACAGCTGTCTCCGACGCGGGCGACGTGAACGGCGATGGCATCGACGATGTGATCATCGGCACACCTTACGGCGCATTTAACAGCTTCGCGAATGACGCTGATGACGTTTTCTCGAAAGCCCATGTGGTGTTTGGCAGCACGGATCCATTTGCCGCGTCAATCGGAGTCGATGCGCTTGACGGAACAAACGGCTTTTCCGTCGCGGCCAAAATACCCTTCAATATTGAATTTGCTCAGGCGGTTTCGTCGGCCGGTGACCTGAATGGTGATGGTGTCGACGATATTGTCATCGGTGCCTATGGCGTTAGCACAGGTGCCCGGTATCGCAACGGCGAGGTCTACGTGGTATTCGGTTCGACCGATGCGTTCGCCGCGGAGATTTCGGTGTCGGATCTCGATGGATCAAACGGGTTCGAGTTGATCGGCACCAACGACGTGGACTATGCCGGTAACGCGGTTGCCTCTGCGGGCGATATCAACGGCGATGGCATCGACGATCTCATCGTGGGCGCACGTCAGTTGAATGGTCAGGGCCCCGGTAAAACCTATGTGGTTTTCGGCTCGACGCAGGGGTTCTCTGCGAGCACGGAACTCTCTGATCTTGATGGGACGGACGGGTTCCGGATCGACGGGGTCGACGGGAGCGATTTCAGCGGTTGGTCCGTGTCTTCTGCCGGTGACATGAACGGCGATGGCATCGATGATCTGTTGATCGGAGCATTCGGGGCCGATCCCGACGGCGAGAACTATGCCGGAGAAAGCTATGTCGTGTTCGGCTCATCCAGCGGTTTTGGCGCGAGCCTCAACCTGTCCACGCTCGACGGAACCAATGGCTTTCGCATCGACGGCGTGGCGGCAGGCGACCAAAGTGGCCGATCTGTTTCGGGCGGCGGCGACTTCAACAATGACGGATTCGACGATCTGATCATTGGCGCCATTGCCGCGAATGCGAACGGGATAGCTAATGCCGGCGCGACATATGTGATCTACGGCCGTGCCGAATTCACGCCATACACCGACACCGCAACCGTCACGATCACGGTCACCGGCGTCAATGAAGCACCGACCGGATCGGCTGTTTCAGGCGCCATCGCCGCAGACGAAGACACCGCGAGCCCTGTTGACCTTTCGGGTTTGACCGTTGCGGATCCCGATGATGGTGACAGCCTGACCCTGAGCATCACGGCCACGTCCGGCACGCTTGATGCCAGCGACTCGGGAGGGGTCTCGGTCGCGGGTTCGGGATCGGGCTTGCTTTCGTTGATGGGGAGCGTTTCGGCGCTCAACGCCTACCTTCAGAATGTCAGCGCGGTGCAGTTCACCGGGCCGGAGGATGTGTTCGGGCCAGCCGCCGCAACTCTTGCCCTGGCTTTGGGTGACGGCATCGCCAATGTCCAGCTGGGCACGTTGAGCGTGAACATCGCGGATGTGCTGGATGTCCAGACCGGCACGCCTCAGCCTGACAGGTTGGTCGGCGACAACGGGGCCGACCGGATCACCGGCCAAGAGGACGATGACACGCTCCTCGGTGGTGGCGGCTATGACGAGCTGATGGGCGATGGCGGCAATGACTCGATCCGTGGTGGGGTTGGCGAAGATACGCTGGTCGGTGGCGACGATTTCGACACGCTGCTCTATACCGGTTCTGCCGAGGCCGTTCGGATCGACCTCCGCCCCGATGGCAGCGGTTTCCAGAGCGCCACGGGTGGCGAGGCAACCGGCGATGTCATCTCTGGCTTCGAGGCGGTACGCGGGTCTGCCTTCGGCGACACCCTGATCGGCTCCGGAGGGATGAACCGGCTCGAAGGAGAAGGCGGTAATGACAGCCTCTCCGGCGGTCGCCTTCAGGATATGCTTGACGGTGGCCTTGGCGATGACACGCTCAAGGGCGGGACCAACTTCGACACCGTGCTGTACTCCGGGATCTTCGCGCCTGTCCTCGTCAATCTCGAAAATGGTTTTGCGAGCGGCGGTGCCGGGTCAGACGTGATCATCGGTGTGGAGAACGTGTTCGGATCCGCTTCGGATGACGTGATCTACGGCACGAACGATCACGGCAACCGGCTTGAAGGCAGCCTTGGCAACGATCACATCTTCGGACTCGCCGGGCGTGATACGATGCTCGGCGGCGACGGAGCCGATACGCTCAAGGGCGGCACCGGCGACGACATGCTGGTCGGAGGGGCGGGAGACGACTTCATCGAGGGCGGACAAGGGCGCGATATTGCAATGGGTGGCTCTGGACGCGACAATTTCGTGTTCCGCGATATCGACCATCTCAATGTCGGCGAGATGGCGCGCGACGAAATCCGCGACCTCAACCCGGCCGAAGGCGATTTCGTCAACCTCTTCCTGATCGATGCGAATGCCAATACGGAAGCCAATGAGCGGTTTACCGTGGTGGATGCCTTCACGGGATCTGCTGGCGAGCTGATGCTGACCGACGTTCTGCGGTTCGGCAATCCGGTCACGATCGCCAGCCTCGACGTGGATGGCGACGCGGTGGCGGATGGCGAAATCTATATCGTCGGCCACGTTACGGCGTCAGACTTCCTGCTGTGATGTGAGCGGTTTGTACCGGCTGCGGGGCGCACGCGCTCCGTGGCCGGGTGCCTGCTTGTGACGGGCCGCGTCTCAACCGTTTTCAACAGAGATGACGCGGCGAATTTCGTCGGACCGGAACCCGATCATCTGTGGCATCCTCGCCTCCGGAATGATGGCGATGTCGAACAGCTCCTTCACGATCCCCTCGATCCGCAGCCAATGCACCACATCGCCGGTTTCCGTATCGATGATGAACAACCCACACCGGGCGGAGACCTTTTCGCGATTGAGACGCTCCTGCAGCGCCAGCCCGGAGAAAGTCTTGTTTTCGCGCGGCTCCGATGCGCCGACAATTGCGTAGCGCCCGATGAAGTTGAGCCCTCGCAGATAGCCGGGGCAGAAAGCGACGGGTGTAAAGGTCCCGCTTTCCGGATCCAGCGTTCCAAACTCGCCGCTCCCCGCATTGAGCAGCCAGAGCTTGCCCTGATGCCAGCGCGGCGAATGGGGCATGGACAGGTCGGTTCCCACGATCTCTGAGGTGGCCACGTCAATGATCACGCCTCCCTCCCTGCGATGATCGCGCCATCCATCTGCCACATCGGTTGCCGATACCGCCGAAACAAAGGCCGGTTTTCCGTCGCGCATGGCCAGCCCGTTCAGGTGACACCGATCTTCGGCAGCGAGGCGGCTGATAAAGCGCGGCTTCCAGAGCGGGCGAAAGCTGTGGGTTTCACTTGTGGTTGCCAGACATGAGAACAGCGTGTTGACGAAAACAAGATCGCCGGACTCGTCGAATGCGACGTCATGTGTGTCCAGATCCCCGGTGAAATGCGCGATCTGGGGGACGTAGACCGGATCTTGTCCCTCTGTCGCCGTGCCGCTGTGACCATCGATAAAGGTCGTGATGCTCGTCAGCCCGGCTACGGCGAGGCGGCGCCTGTCAGACGCGATGCCCATGGGGCGTTCAAGATGCCGGTTGAAGATCCATAATTTGCCGGTTTCAGGGTTGGTGCCGATGAAGAGGACCATCCCTGCCTGATAGGTTGTCATAGCCAGGGCGGCTTTATGGTCCGTAAGAAAAGACGTGAATTGCCGGGACGCGCTGATATCCAACCGGTTTCCAGACGCTTCGTGGGATTGCGCACCATTGTCGCGCATCGCATCGCGGGGTTTCTCCGTCATGGTATCGTCTGCTCCGGTCTCATTCTTGCCTGCTCAGTGATGGCACAATCATTGGCGCCGCGTAACAGGTGATGGCCCGCCGTGAAGAAGATTTTGCCGTGCTGTCAATGCCTGAAAGCCTGTGTCTACGGACGGAATAAGTGCGTCAAGTTGTCGGGCGCGCGCGGCGCGCCGCTTCTGAGCGGTGTTTCGCAGATCGTGCTGGCCGGGCTTCGGCGTTCCCGCGCAATGCTCCCACGCCTCGCCGCTGGCCACACATGGATGTCCTTTAAAGCCGAGTGCGGGGCGGGGCAGTTGTCATGCAGGCGTGGCTCTTTGACCTTGGGGTGATGAACCTCTCCTGCGTCAGCCAGTGGCGGGCGCGGTTTGCACGGCTCAAGCCGTGCGCGCAGCGCGCCGATGCAGGGCGACCGTCACAAGGGTCGCAACGGCCGCGCCGATCCAGAGCGCCTCCGGCCGCATCATGATCAGAACGGCGAGCCCAAGCCGCAGGGCGATTTCCCAGAATGCGAGCGGTCTCCGGTCAAACCCCGCAAGCGCGGAGGACAACAGGTAGAGCGCCACGATCAGCCGAACCAACAAGAGCACCAGCGCGCCGAAAGCTCTTTCGCCGTCATATCCGGCCAGATACGCCGTCCCTCCGGCAGATTGCGGGTCGATGAGCGCCTCGTCGATCAGCAGCAACTCCGGGTAAAAGGCAAAGACAAATGGCACGACAAACATCACGATACCGGATTTGACCGCCGAGAAACCGGTTGCCATCGGTTCCGCCCGCGTGATGGACGCGGCCGCAAAGGCCGCAAGAGCGACCGGCGGTGTGATCGCGCTCGCCACGGCGAAGTAGAAGATGAACATATGCGCGGTGAAGAGCGACAGGCCGAGCCCCGCGAGCACCGGGCTCATGAGCAAGGCGGCGTTGATATAAGCGGGCACCGCGGGCATGCCCATGCCAAGCAGGACAGCCAGAAACATGGTCATCAAAAGCGCGATCATCTGGAAGAAATAGGACCCGCCGCCGCCAAGATTCATGCCGTTCAACCACGCCAGCACGTCAAGCGACAGGAATACTGGCAAGCCGGTAAAGGACAGGCAAAAGTCGATGATCGAGACGGCAAGGAACATCAGGTAAAGGGTCGCGATCAGCACTCCGGCGTCTGACATGGCATCCACGATCTTGCGTGGGCGCTGGCGCACTTCGGGGTCCAGAAACAGCAACACCATGAGCAGCATGACGGCCCACCAGCCCGCCGCACCGGCGGACCCAGCGGAGTTTTGCACGGCTTGGAGGACCCAGCTGAGGCTTTGCACCGAGCATCCCGTATCGGTGATCACGCGGTCCGCGCCCAAAACGCCACCTAAAACCCCGCACCCAACTGCATCCTTCGGGATCAGCAAGAGGGTCAGGATCAAAAGGATTGGACCGAAGACCATGACAAGGTTCAGGTAATCCTGCCGATCGAGGATCATGTCGTCGGTGATCTCGCCGATGGCGGTGATGTTCTGCTTGCGCGATTGGAAGACCGCTGACAGGAACAGACAGAAGAAATAGGCCATTGCCGGGATGATGGCGGCGACGATCACGCTTGAGTAGGGCACCGATGTGAGTGAGGCCAGCACGAAGGCCGCGACGCCCATCACCGGTGGCATGATCGACCCGCCAGAGGAGGCAGCCGCTTCGACCCCGCCCGCAAAGACCTTGGAAAACCCCCGTTTGATCATCATCGGGATCGTCAGCACGCCGGTCGACAGCACGTTCACGATTGGCCCGCCCGAGATCGTGCCGAACATCGCCGAGGACACGATGGCGGCATGGGCCGGGCCGCCACGAAGATGGCGCGTCCATCGAAAAGCCAGCTTGATCAGCGAGCGCCCCCCGGCGGAGCTTCCGAAGAGCGAGCCAAGCACGAGATATGGAAAGATCGTATTGAGAACGATCTCCATGAACCGTCCAAGCAGGCCGGAGGCGTTATTGACCAGAACATCATGCACGCGCGGACGTCCGTCAGAGAGCATACGCGGCTCACCGGCCAGCTTCGTCACGAGATATTTGTTGATGTCGTCCGCACCGTAGAAATACCAGACCAACACGGTGAGAATGGTGTAGGCGGAGATCAGGATCGCCACGATCACGAGCGGCAAACCCCAGACCTTGACGTTGTAGGACAGGAATACCACCACGGCGAGCCCGACGATCAGCACCAGCCAGCCGCCTGTGGTGTTAACGCATTGCGGGTCTTCGACCGTGGTTGGCGCCGGCAGGCCGAACTGGGCGTTGAACTCAGCCGCCGCCTTGAGGCTTTCGGCAATGAGCCGGTCGCGGTCGCCGTTGATGCGGTCGATCAGGCAGATGGACTCGATCTCGATCATGTAGGTGACGGCGATGGTCAGCGCCATCACCACCATCGCGCTATCGAGCGCGAGACCAAAGCGGCGACGCGCATAAGATCGGTCCTGCCAGTCGCGCCACATCGAGTGCCTGAGCACAACGACGATCATCATCAGGGCAAAGAAAAGCGGGTAAAACCATTCGGATGGAAACTTGCGCAGCTGGAAGCTGTCTTGCCCGGACAGCCGCCCGATCAACGCATCATAGCCCGGAATGCCGGGCGTCGCATTGATGAGACCGATCACCACCATGGCGAGCGACAGCCCATACAGGAGGCGGAGCGAAAAGCTCCGCCGGATCGGCGCGTCGGTCGGGGCATTGGTCATTGCTGTCTCCACCCGTTCGGGATGTGCCGGGCACGGCTGGGCCGCACCCGGCGGTCAAACAGGCATTATTTGGCGCAATCGGGGATGCTGTAGCCGGCCTCTTCCCAGGCCGCCACGGCGCCGGGGTGGTACTTCAGGGGGTTGGGTCCGCACATATCCGTCAACGCGATGTCGGTCTCACCATGCCATGTGACCGGCATGAAGGGAGCCTTTGCGTGGTAGATCGACTCGATGTTCTCGATGAAGGCAGCGGTCAGCGCCTTGGCCATGTCAAAATCCATCGAGACATTGACGATGTCGCCGCCAACGGTGCCCGGCCCGCGGAACGTGTCGTCTTCGGAGACAATGGTCACGCCATCGCCATAGCCCATTTCGGCCACCGGCATCGAGAAGCTGACCGTGCCGGGCAGGTTGGTGACATTCGCAAAGCCTTCGCTCTCATGGATGTCCTTGGGCATCGAAAAGATCGTCATGTCTCCAGAGGCCAGCGCGGCCGAGACCCGCGGATCCGGGAAGGACATGGGCAGCACGAAGGCATCGGCAGACCCGTCCTGGATCGTCTTGACGGCCTGACCCCAGTTGACCTGAATGCCGGTGTAGCCGGTGCCTTCCTCAAGGCCGGTATTGGTGCGGATCAGGATGCGCGCGTTCGAAAGCGCCGCGCCCCGCGGCGGACCATTGTAGAGGGTCTTGCCCTCAAGGTCGCTCCAGCCGCTGATATTGGAGCTGTCATACGCGAAAAGCCCCTGCACGGAGATCCGGTAGGTGTAAAGCACCGCAAGCTGGCTGGCCAGTTCGCCGCCCGCCTCGGCGCCAAGTCCGGCATAGGGGCCGACGCCGCGCGACAGAAAGAACGGCAGGATGAAGGGCGCGGCGGCGATGTCGGTCTTGCCTTCGGCGACGTTCTGCACCGAGTTGGTGAGCGTCTGACCGGATGTAACCTGAATGTCCGCGACGCCCTTCTGCGCGGCGGCTTCGGACAATGCGATGATCGAAATGCCCGGCGTGGTGTTCGGAGCGGCGGTTTCCGCCGTCAGAAGCGTTTGCGCCGGAGCCGCTGTGGCAATGCATGCGGCGACGGCAAGCGTCGCCCATCCCTTAGCTGACATGGTGTTTCCTCCCTGGTGGTGCGTTCGATTGGTCGTGACATGGATCATTTTCAATGATTATATCCGACCAGCTCAAATATTATCGATATTTTTGTCGTATCGGCGATAATAACTGGAAAAGGATACCACGCAATGCCGGATCTGACCCTTTTCGTTGCCCCGAATACCTGCGCGCGCGTGCCGACCATCGCGCTCGAAGAGATTGGCGTTCCGTTCGAGACCGAGCTGATCCGGGTCAAAATCAATCAGCAGAAGTCGCCGGAATTCCTCAAGATAAACCCCAAGGGAAAGGTGCCAACGCTGCTGATCGATGGCGAACCGCTCACCGAGAATGTCGCGATCCTGAGTTGGTTGGCCGCGACCTACCCCGAGGCGCATCTTTTGCCGGAAACGGAAGATCCTCTGGAGCGGGTCAGGCAAACCGCGGACCTCGCGTTTTTTGCGGGCACGGTTCACCCGCTGGTAACCCGGGTCGCGATGCCGCTCAAATTCATTCCCGACGCCGCGCAATCCTTCGAGATCGTCCGCCCGATGGGCATCGAGGACATGAAAAAGGTCATGCAGATGATCGAGGCCCGGCTGGAGAACGGTCCGTGGTGGTATGGTGAGACATGGTCGGTGGTGGACGGATATCTCTTCTGGGTCTGGGGGCGGATCACCGGCGTCGGGTTTCCCGCCGATGAGTTTCCGAACATCCGCGCGCATCATGCGGCGATGCAGGCGCGTCCGGCGGTCCAGCGCGCCATGGCCCGCGAAGCCCGGAATATCGAGACGCTGAAAGCCGAAGACCTCTATGTGGCACCGCGTTAAGCGGACAGGCACCGGCCGAGGAGGCGGAGGCCGCGAACAGGATGCAACCGGTGGCCGCGCAGCATGCGACAAGGAAAGAGACGTCATATGAATGTATTGTGGATCATGGCCGATCAGCTGCGATGGGACTACCTGAGCTGCTACGGTGCAACGCATATCGATACGCCCAATATCGACCGGTTGGCAGGGCGAGGCGTCCGGTTTGACCGCGCATACGTGCAGTCACCGATTTGCGGGCCGAGCCGGATGAGTTTCTATACCGGTCGCTACGTGCGCAGCCACGGGGCGACATGGAATGGCTTTCCGCTGCGTGTGGGCGAGCCGACACTGGGCGACCATCTGCGCGAGATCGGCGTGTCCAGCACGCTTGTGGGCAAGACGCATATGCGGCCGGACGCAGAGGGCATGAAGCGGCTTGGCATCGATCCGGAAAGCACCATCGGTGCCCTGGTGAGCGAATGCGGGTTTGAAGTGTTCGTGCGTGACGATGGCACCAACGCGGCCAATGACAAGAACCGTCACGGCGAGGATTACGAGCAATACCTGCGCGATCACGGCATGGGCGGCGAAACGCCGTGGGAGGAGTGGGCAAACACCGCCATCGGTCCTGATGGCAAGAAGAAATCCGGATGGCTGCTGGAAAGCGCTCCGCTGGCCGCGCGCGTGCCCAAGGAACATTCCGAAACCGCTTGGCTCACCACGCGCGGGATCGAGTTCATCGAAAGCCAGGGTTCTGAACCGTGGCTCTGTCACCTGAGTTACATCAAGCCGCATTGGCCCTATCTCGCGCCTGCGCCCTATAACGCGATGTATTCCAGGGACGACCTGCCACCGGTCAACCGGCGCGACGGAGAGCACACGCATCCGCTCATGCAGGGATGGTCGCAGACCCGTATCTGCAAGAGTTTTCAGCGTGACTCGGTGCGCGATCTCGTGGCGCCGGTCTATATGGGGCTGATCAAGGAGCTTGATGACAACATGGGACGTCTCTTTGACTATCTCGAAGAGAGCGGCCGCATGCAGGATACGATGGTCGTGTTCTGTTCCGACCATGGTGACAACATGGGCGATCATTGGCTTGGCGAAAAAGACCTGTTTTACGACTGCTCCGCCCGCATCCCGCTGATCATCTACGATCCGCGCGAGTCCGCCGACGAGGCGCGCGGCACTTCCTGTGACAAGCTGGTGGAAGGCATCGACCTCGCGCCGACCTTCCAGGAGTTCCTTGGTGGACCGGCAAAACCGCATATCATGGAGGGGCGTGCCTTGACGCCGCTTTTGCATGGTCAAGACACGTCCTGGCGGCGCTATTGCATCTCGGAATACGATTATTCGACGCGGGATGTCCGCGAAACGATCGACATAGACCAGAGCGATGCGCGGCTGGTGATGGTGTTCGACGGGCGCTGGAAATACATCCATGTCGAAACGATGCGGCCGATGCTGTTCGATCTGCTCAACGATCCCGACGAGCTGCACGATCTGGGCGAAAGTCCCGATCACGGGGACGTGTTGACCCGCATGGCGGAGGCTCATTTCACGTGGACACGGCAGCACCATAGCCGGATCACCCGAACGCCGGAACAGGTTGACGCGATGGCTGCGGGCAAGGAGCCGCCGGGAATCTACATCGCGTATTGGGATCAGGACGAAGTGGAAGCCAACGGGCTCACCATGCCGCCGCATCTGGTGGATTGATCGCAACAGGCCGCATCTGGGGGTGAGCCGCCAAGCAAGACGCCGCGCGCGTCATGCAAATCGGTGATGTCCCTCGGGCTTGGGCATGCACATCCGCCGGATGGAAGCGCCCCTGCTGGAGGCGCTGCCGGTCTGTGCATGACTGGCAGACGAAGGTGCGCCCCATGCTCCGGTTCTGAAGCCTCGCACACTGCTGGTTTCGCAAGCGCAGGGCACCGCGCAAAGGCGCGCGGGTTGGGTCTGCCGCTTGTGCGTTGCCACAAGTTCCTGTGCGGCGATGGGAACGATTCCGCGCAAGAGCGTCGCCTTCAGCCCTTGTCGCGCATGAATGCAGGTCAGTCGGGCAGCGCCGCAAGGCCAAGCGCCTCGAACAGCCGGGAGAGACAGCCCGCAAGCGCAGTGGTATCCGGCGCGGTCGCCGCAACGTAGAAATCCGGACGGAGAATGGCATAGGAAGCGCCGGTCTCCGTGGCCCAGTCCGCATAGGTGGTGTCGAGCGTTGTCACGTCGCATCCGCTGCCCTCCGGACCAACAGACACCACGCGTCCACCGAGACGCGAAAACATTGCCGCCTGCGCGGGGCTCAGCACGGTCCCGTCCGGATGGTTCAGCGCCAAAACGAACCACCCCTGTCCGACGGCCTGATCAAACCGGTCGGTGCGGCCGTTATGGAGCACCAAGCCTTGTGGCGAGAGTTCTCCGGCGCTGGGCGTCTCGGCGCACCAGATGCCCGGCCCGAGTTTTACAAGGTCGCCCGTGATGGGCTTGTGGTCGCGGTCGGCAAGCTCCGCCATCATCCGGGCATCGCGTTTCGCGGCCTCCTCCGGATCCACAATGCAAATGATCTCACCAAGGTCCTGACTGAACTGGATGTAATGCCGTGCGTGGCTGATCCGCTCGCTCTCATAGCTCTTCAGGAGATCAACCGGGAGCGTGTGATCGAGAATGGCCGACAGCCGCCAGGCAAGCGCCACGGCGTCACGCAGACCGGCGCACATGCCCTCGCCGGCAAAGGGTGGCATCAGGTGAGCGGCGTCCCCGGCGATCATGCAGCGTCCGGAAACCCAGTGCTCCGCCCAGCGGGCTTGGAACCGGTAGACCGCGCTGCGCTCGAGCGTGGCGTTTTCGGGACTCAACCCCCACGGTTCGAGCAGGCGCCATGCGCTTTCGGGCTGCGCAATCGCGACCGGGTCCTCGCTCGGCAGCACCATGAACTCCCAGCGCCGGCGCCCGGGCCCCCCCGGTACGATGGTGGTTGGCCGTTTCGGATCACATAGCTGCCATTGCGCAGGAGACGTGCGGTAATCGCCGTGCGGCACCATGTCGAGAATGAGCCAGTCAAAGAAATACCCCTTGTCGATTACCTTCAAATCAAGCTGGTCGCGCACAAAGCTGTTTGCCCCATCCGCACCGACCACGAACTGGCCGCGCAGGCTCCGGACAAGGCTTTGCGTGGCGGTGTCTTCAATGGTGAGCGTCGCGCCGTCGTCGTCCTGCGTCAGCCCAATGGCAGTCCATCCCCGCAAGAGCGTGACGGAGGGGATCGTCTTGGCCATCGTAATCAGCCGCGCTTCGAGTTCGGGTTGGTTGAACCAGTAGGTGACATGCCAGCCACAGGGCGCGAGGCTTTCCCAATCGACGATCTGAAGGTCTTCGAGATCGGCGTTTTTCCAGTAATAGAGCTCTTTGTGGTTCTCGAAAGCCGGGTCCGTGTCGCAATCAATTCCGAGCGTGGCAAGAATTCGCGCGACCTCCGCATCCATCGTGACAGCCCGCGGGCGGTCATAGATATCGGGCCATTTCTCGACAATTGTGACGGATTTTCCGCCCTTTCCAAGAAGAATGGCAAGCAGCAGGCCCACCGGGCCGGCACCGACGATGACAACATCGGAACTGGACGCAGGGTGGCTCGTGGTCATGCCCTCAGCTCCCGTAGGTCTGTCGCAGGATGTTCTTCTGCACCTTTCCCATGGTGTTCCGGGGAAGCGCATCGAGCACGACATAGTCCCGAGGATGTTTGAACCGCGCGAGTGCGTCCTGGGCGGCCGCCTTGAGCGCCTCAATATCCGGCGTTTTGCCGGGCATCGGAACGATGGCGGCGATCACGCTTTCTCCGAAATCCTTGTGCGGCACGCCGAATACCGCGCTTTCGGCGACCGCGTCGACGTCATTGAGCACGTCTTCGATTTCTTTGGGATAGATGTTGTAGCCGCCGGAGATGATCAGGTCTTTCGCGCGCCCGACAATGGACACCCGCCCATCCTCGGCTTCGATGCCGAGATCACCGGTGAGGAAGAAACCGTCTTCGCGCAGCTCTTCCGCGGTTTTCTCCGGCATGTTCCAATACCCCTGAAACACGTTGTCACCGCGCGTTTCGATCATCCCGATCTCGCCCTTGTCGAGCAGCGCGCCGGTTTCCGGATCGGTGATCCGCAGCTCCGTGCCGGGCAATGGGTAGCCCACCGTCCCGGCCACGCGCGCCCCGTCATAGGGGTTTGAGGTGATCATGTTGGTTTCGGTCATGCCATAGCGTTCCAGAATGCGATGCCCGGTTCGCGCTTCGAACGCCTGATGCGTTTCGGCCAGAAGAGGCGCCGAGCCGGAAATGAAAAGCCGCATCGACCGGGTCAGGTCCCGCGTGAAACGCAGATCATCGAGCAGACGGGTGTAGAAGGTCGGGACGCCCATCATCAGCGTGGCGTCGGGCAAGGCATCAATGATTGCGTCGAGGTTGAAGCCGGCCATGAAGCGCACCTCCGCTCCGGAGAGGAACGCGGTATTCAGAGCCACGAACAGGCCATGGGTGTGAAAGATCGGCAGCGCGTGGATCAGCCTGTCCCGAGCCGTGATTTGCCACAGTTCGGTAAGCACTTCTGCGTTCGACAACAGGTTCTTGTGTGACAGCATGGCTCCCTTGGAGCGGCCGGTCGTGCCCGATGTATAGAGCAGCGCGGCCAGATCGTCGGGCGCGCGAGCAACCGTTTCGAAGGTCTCGAATTGACCATCCGCGGCGCGCCCGAGGCTGCCGCCGTCGCCGGCCAGTGTCAGCACCTTTGCGCTCACACGCGCGGCGATCTCCGCGATGGCGTCTTCCTCTTGCGCATCACACACCACCAGGGTGGGAGCGGCATCCTCCACGAAATAGGCAAGCTCGGCCTGCGTGTAGGCCGTGTTGAGCGGCAAGTAGACGGCACCGGCCTGCAGGGTGGCCGCGTAAAGGGCGATTGTGTCGCTCAGTTTGGGCGCTTGCACCAAGACGCGGTCGCCGGGCGACACCCCGGCTTCCGTCAACACATGCGCCAGTTGCGCGGCGCGCCGGACAAACCGTGCATAGGTGAGCCGTGTGCTGTCGTCGCATTCCAGAAAAACTGCCTCATTGTCGGCATGTGGCGCGATCAGGGCGTCATAGAGGGTGTTGGTCACGCGACGGACTCCTTGGATTTCGGGCCGGGCGCCGTGCTTGAGAGCGTTTGCACGGTGCGGCTGGCGGCTATGGTTCCGTTGGTTGCGAAATCCTCATGATTGCGCTCGGTTCGGCGCAGGTCGTAGAGGTAGTTCACCATTGCACCGCTGGAGAGGGCGAGCCCATTCGGAGAGGGGTCGCCGGCAGCATGCAGGTCGTGGATCTCTGCCCCGTTGCCAAGGTGGAACCGGGCAACGGGGTCGAGGGGCGCTCCAGCGTCGGTCTTTGCCGTCAGAAGGTAGCGCGCGGCAAGCGCCTTCAGCGGCTCGGCGGGAATGTCCCGCGGATTCTCAGCCGACAGCACGGATCGCACGGCGGCACCGATCTCGGCATCGTCCGTCTTGGTGCTCAACCACGCGTTCAGGCCAGGGATCGGGGACAATGTCACGAAGGTCTGCAAGCTGGGCAGGGTGGCGGAGAGTTCTGTGACCACCTGCTTGATCAGCAGGTTGCCAAAGCTGATTCCGGCAAGGCCTTTCTGGCAGTTGGAAATGGAATAGAACACCGCCGCGCGGGCGTCCGCCGGGTCAAGCGGGTCGCGCTCTTCTTCGAGCAGGGCGGCTATCGAGCCGGGGATCTCCGAGGTCAGGGCGACCTCGACAAAGATGAGCGGCTCATCGGGCATGGACGGGTGGAAAAAGGCAAAACAGCGCCGGTCTGCCGGGTTGAGACGCCGACGGAGGTCATCCAGATCGTCGATCTGATGGACGGCCTCATAATCCACGATCTTGTCGAGGATGCGGGCAGGTGTGTCCCAATCGATCTCGCGCAGCACAAGAAAGCCGCGATTGAACCAGCTGCGCAGCAAGTGCATGAAATCGATATCCGTGCGCTTGAGATCGGGATGCACGGGAAGCAGACGAAGGAGATCGGTGCGCATGCCGACGAGCGCATGGGTTGCCCCGACCGGTTGATTGAGCCGCCGCAGCAGCTCCTGGCGGCGAGGTTCCGCGGCTTGCGACAGGGCGCGAAACGTCTCGGTGCTCGGCGTATCCGCATAAGCCCGGGCGAGCGCCGCGACCTGCTCCGCGTCAATGTCGAAATCCGCGTTCAGGGATTGGAAAAAGGCCAGCCTGTCGGCATCGTTTGCCTGCGCATAGCGTGCAAGCAGCGTGGCAGCGAGCGAATAGCCCGAGACTTCGCCCTCAGCCGACAGAAGCGCCTCGCACAGCTCTGGCAGGGACCGCCGGTCATCCTGTCCCCTAAACTGTCCCGTGCGCTCGAAGAGCTGGCTCAGGAGGTCGCCAAAAACCCGGTTGCGCCGCATGTCATGCTTCCATCTGGTTGCTGAGATATTCGCCGGTCCGCTTGTAATGGCTTGTCAGCGCAGCCGAAGTGGCATCGGCATTCTGTTCAAGCGCGGCGTCGAGGATGATCTGATGCTCGTCTTCGATGCTGCGCTTGCCATAGCTCGCGCCACCGGCCGCAAGGTAGCGATAGCGAATGTTCAGGTCGTAGAGCTGCGAACAATAATGCAGCAATGTCGGCAACTCGGCATTCGACAGCAGGGCCATGTGAAAGGCTTTGTGCGCTGTTTCGAACTCGGCGGGGTTGCGTTTCTTGGTTTGCTTCATGTGGTGATGCGACAGCACAAGCCGCTCTTCCCAGGCCTGATCGGCATTCGCGAGCGACGCACGCAGGGCAATATCCTCCAACGCGCAGCGCAGCATGAGGATTTCCTCGAAATTGGCCTTGCTCACCGGCGCGGCCCGAAAACCGCGTTGGTCGATCCGCTCCACAAGCATATCCGAGGTCAGAAGGCTGAGGGCTTCGCGCACCGGGCTTGCACCGGTGCTGAGAAGCCCGCGCAGTTCTTCGATCTTGAGCTTCTGACCCGGCGGCATCGCGCCGGTCAAAATGAGATCGCGCAGTTTGAGATAGCATTCGCGGGTTGCAGATTTTTCCTTGTTATCCGAAGGCTGCACCATGTTCATGATCCTGGATCCTTGCGATAGGGCTGGCGTCTGCCGCCATGGGGGACGGGCAGGCAGGTCAGCGAAGAATTGTGCCGCCGGTCGATAATCCGACCTGAAGAGTGAACGAGCCTTCATTTATCATCCACCGCCGCAAAACAAAGCTGCGCGCACCGCTGCTGTGCATCGGGTCGCCTTCCGCCAGCGCCCGAGCCGCATCGAGGCTTTCTGCCCGGTACACGATCAGTCCGACGCCCTGCATGTGTTCTCCGGTTTCGTCGGACATCGGCCCGGCAAAGGCGAGGCGCCCTTCCCGCTCCAGCGTTGCCTGATAGGCAAGGTGGTCAGGAAGCGCGGCTTTGACGTCTTCTGGTGTCTTTGCCGGTGTGCTGTGCGCCACGAACAGCTCCAGCGCCAATGCGCCGCGCGCCTTCGCCTGCGCCTTGTAATCTGCCCATGCGACCATGCTTTCCTCCAAAATATCGATATTTATTGACATCTGTGTAGATAGTAGTCAGAAATCAGAAAAATTGACAAGGACAGCAATCATGAAATTTTTGGTAGGCGAAACGTCGCAGGGCACCGCAGTCTTTGCCGTGCGAGGCGAAACCGCCATCAATCTTAGCGCGCTGCACCCCGGTGTAGGGGCTGATCTCATGGGGCTCATTCGTCATCCGGAACTCATGGATGAACTGGTGTCAGCGGTTGAGACCGCGCATGGCGAGCCGGTCGCCGGGATCACGCCGGCCCTGCCCGTGGCAGAACCCGGCACCATCATCTGCATGGGCCTCAACTACACCGACCACATCAAGGAAGGCGGCTATGACATTCCGGAATATCCGGCGCTTTTCATGCGGGGCAGGAATTCGATCATGGCTGCGGGCCAGCCCATGGTGCGGCCGAGCTGTTCGGAAACGCTGGACTACGAAGCCGAGTTGATGTTGATCGTTGGAACGGGTGGCCGGCACATAGCCAAAGAAAACGCACTTGAGCATGTCTTTGGTTACACGGTGTTCAACGATGGCTCGGTACGGGAATACCAGCGCAAGACCCACCAATGGACGCCGGGCAAGAATTTTGACGACACCGGCGCGATCGGCCCGTTCACGGTTACACCGGACGAGGTGCCCGCGGGTGCGTCCGGCCTCAAGATCGAGAGCCGGGTCGGCGACGAGATCCTGCAAAGCTCCAACACGGCCAACATGATCTGGGATGTTGCGACGGTGATCGCGACGGTCTCCGAGTATACGACGCTGGAACCTGGCGACCTCATCGCCATGGGGACGCCGCCGGGTGTCGGCCATGCCAAGAAGCCGAACCCGCGCTGGTTGCGCCCGGGCGAAACGGTGGAGATCGAGATCGAAGGGATCGGTATCTGCGCAAGCCCGGTGATTGACGAAAAAGACCTCACTGCGAAGGTGGCCGCCCAATGACGACAATGACCAATGACGATCCCGAGGCGCTGCGCGCAAAGGCACAGCAAGATCACCGCGATTTGCGTGGTCGGATCGACCGGCTTTCCGATGAGGCGATAGACCTGATCCTGCGCGGGGCGCGATCGCATTATGCGTGGACGGACAAACCGGTGGACCACAGCCTGCTGGAAGAGATCTACGAGATCACGATCAACGGTGCGACCAGCATGAATACGCTTCCGGCGCGATTTGTCTTCGTGACGAGCGCCGAGGGCAAGGCGCGTCTGTCCAAGGCTCTCAAGCCTGCCAATGTGAAGAAGATGATGGGCGCACCGGTCACGGCGATCATCGCCTATGATCTCGATTTCTGGAAAGAGCTTCCGTTTCTCTTTCCGCACGAAGACCGGCGCCCGTTGTTCGACGGCAAGGACAAGATGATTTACGACACCGCCTTCCGCAACAGCACGTTGCAGGGCGCGTATTTCATGATCGCCGCGCGGGCCGTGGGGCTTGATGTGGGCGCGATGTCGGGCTTTGCGAACGCGGTGGTGGACGAGGAGTTCTTTGCGGGCACCAGCCTGAAATCGAACTTCCTGTGCAATATCGGCTACGCGGATGAAAGCGCGCTGTTTCAAAAGCTGCCGCGGTTCTCCTTCGACCAAGTCTGTAGCATGGCCTGACGCGAGGAGGACACTTTGGCGATCCTGATTGAAGCCAACGCAACCGGTTTCGCGCGCGCCAGTGTTGCGATGGTCGATCGCATCGCCGCAGCGGGTGTCCGGCATTCGGTCGAGCGGTCTCTTCGATTGATTCATCAGGTCGCTCCGGTCAGTGTGGCTGGCATGCGTCACACGCAGAAGCGGAGCGGGCCCGTCCCGACCCGTTTCAGGATCAATGCAACGCACGGTTTGGCGCGGTGGAATGCGCCGAAAGGGAGGCTGTCTGCGGCGACATGATCCTGTGCGGCTGGAGGGCCGATCAATAGTCCCGGCACGGAGAAGCCCGCCGGACAAAACAAGACGAACCAACAATTCATGAGGGCGGAAAGCCCATTTTCTGGGAGGAAAACCATGACAGCATTGACAAGAAACGGACTGCTTGGCGCAGCTTTGGCGACGGTGATGAGCCTTCCTGCGGTGGCGCAGGAAACGATCTCCGCAGTCGTGATTGACGGCTATCCCGCGCGCGCGCTCTGGGTGAAGGAATTCACGGATTTCTTCATTCCCGAAGTTGACCGTCGTCTTGCCGAAACCGGCAATTACGAGATGAACTGGCAGGAAAACTACGGCGGCTCCATCGTAAAGCCGCGCGGCGTGCTTGAAGGCGTTCAGCTTGGCTTGGGCGATATCGGCATCGTCACCACGATTTTTCATTCCTCCAAGCTGCCCGCACAAGGCATATCCGGCTCCACGCCTTTCGTGGCCTCCGATGCCCGGGCCGTCGCCAAGGCCGTTGACGAGATCGCCCGCGAATTCCCGGCGATGAACAACGAGTTCAATGCTCAGAACCAGGTCTACCTTGCGACTGGGGTGGTGCTCGACACCTACCAGGTCTTCTGTTCTTCCGAGGTGTCATCGGTGGCTGATCTCGAGGGCAAGAAGATTGCCGGCGCCGGTCTCAACCTGCGTTATCTCGAAGGCATCAAGGACGCGGCGGGTGTGCGTGGCGGGCTCACAGACTTCTACAACATGGTCCAGACCGGTCTGGTCGATTGCGCCATGCTGTGGCCCGAAGCGGCTTCGACCTTCAAGATCGCCGAAGTTGCCCCTTACATGATCAAGGCAGACCTTGGCGCCGTGAACTCCAAGACAGTGACCGTGAACGCCGACTACTGGGCAGCCTTGCCAGACGAGGTCAAAGAGGTTCTGCAAGCCGTCGCCGTTGATTACCGCGACCATGTTGCAGGGATTGCCATGGACCGCGCCGAAGCCGCTCTCAACGCCTATGTCGAACAGGGTGGCACCGTTGTGGAGATTTCGGAAGAAGATCGCGCGGCCTGGGCGAATGCCATGCCGAATATCGCGCAGGAATGGGCTGAAACGCTGAACGGCAAAGGCGAAGCCGGCACCGAAATGCTCGCCGCCTATCTTGGCAAGCTGTCTGATGCGGGCTTCACGCCGGTGCGTGACTGGACTGCTGAATAAACGCTTATCGGCGATCCGGAAGAGGGCGCAAACATGCTGAAATCTGCCGTTGCCGGCTTGTCCCGGGTCGCCAATTTCCTTGCAATTGCGGCCAACGCGCTCGGCACCCTCGTGGTGCTCGCGCTGGTCGTGATCCTGAATGTCGACGTGATTGCGCGGGGGATGTTCTCCGCGCCACTCAAAGGCACCTACGAGATGGTGCAGTTCTCGGTCGTCCTGATCGTGTTCCTGCAACTTGCGGACGTGGTGCGGGTCGACCGGTTGACCCGATCTGACGGGTTCCTGAACGTAATCCACAATCGGCGCCCGCGCATCGCAGCCTCACTGCGCCGGATCATCAATGCGATATCGGCGATCTTCATGGCGCTGATCGCCTATATCACCTTTCCCGAATTCCTCCATATGTGGGAAACGCAGGATTATTTCGGCGTGCCCGGGCTTTTCACGCTGCCATGGTGGCCGGTCAAGCTGGTGATCACGATCGGATCCACGCTTGCCTGCGTGATCTTCATCCTCAAAGTCATCACCGCGCAGGATCGTCCTGCGCTTGTCCGCGTCCCTGAACATGACGAGTCGCCCGAATGACCCCTATTGAAATCGGCCTGATCTCGGTCATCGCAATCGTTTTCCTCATCTATTCCGGTGTCTATATTCCGATCGCGCTGGGCATGGTGTCCTTTGTGTCGATCTGGCTGATGCGGGATAATTTCACGCTGGCTCTGAACCTGCTCAAGGTGGCGGTCGGGGACAGTGCGATGGAATACAGTTTCGCAACGATCCCGCTTTTCACCTTCATGGGGTTGATCGTCTCGAAAGCAGGGCTCGGACGCGACATCTACGAAGTGATGACCATGCGGTTTCGCAAGGTCAAAGGCGGCATAGGCATGGCCACGGTCGGCGCCAACGCGGTATTTGCTGCCGTCACGGGCTCCTCCATCGCCTCTGCATCCGTCTTCACCAAGGTTTCCGTGCCCCAGATGATGGCACAGGCTTACAACCCCCGCTTTGCGGTTGGCGTGGTCGCGGGCAGCTCTGTTCTGGGTATGATCATCCCGCCGTCTGCCATGTTGATCATCTATTCTTTCGTGGCAGAGCAATCCGTCGGTGACATGTTCCTTGCCGGCGTGATCCCCGGAATCCTTCTCGCCATCGCCTATGTCGCGGCGATCTGGTTCATGGGTCGCTTCACCCCCGGCTTCGTTGGCGGGCGCGTGGTCGACGATACCGAGTGGATGACCAAAGGCGAGATCGCGTCCAAAACCCTGCCGACGCTCGGCCTCATTACCGTTGTTCTCGGCGGGATTTATACCGGCTGGCTGACGGCGGTTGAGGCAGGCGCGGCGGGCGCCCTGGTGGCTCTGATCATCGCGGTTGTGCGCAAGACGATGTCGCCGCGGGCGTTCTGGGATGCGCTGCTCGAAACCGGCCATATCACGGCAGCCATCCTGTTCCTGATCACGGCGGCGTCGATCTATAGCCGGATGCTGGGGTTGGCCGGATTGCCAAACCAGCTTGAGGACATGCTCGCCGGAAGCGCGGCATCGTTCTGGACCATCATGCTGCTCTATGTGCTCCTGATGCTGTTTCTCGGAACGCTGCTGGACACGGCCTCCATCATTCTCATCGTCGTGCCGCTTTTCCTGCCACTGGCCGAAGCGCTGGACATGTCCTTGATCTGGTTTGGCATCATCACCGTCGTCGGCGCCGAGATTGGCCTTTTGACGCCGCCTTTGGGGATCTCCTGTTTTGTCATCAAATCGACGATCAACGATGACCGCATCTCTCTCAAGGACGTGTTCATGGGCGCGCTGCCTTTCGCCTTCGTCATGCTTATCGTGCTGTTTATCCTGATCGAGTTCCCGATCCTCAGCCTTGCCCTCATCTAAGGAGTGACCCGATGCGGAATGTAACCAAGGACAATATTACAGACGTCTTCATGGGCTATCTCGCAGAGGATACAGACCCGCGGATGCGTGAAATCATGGGCTCGCTCGTCAAGCACCTGCACGATTTTGCGCGTGAGACAAACCTCACCCACGAAGAATGGCGCACGGGTATCGCGTTTCTGGAAGGCTGTGCCGCCGTTGAGACCGAAGACCGGCATGAATTCGTGCTGGCCTCCGATGTTCTGGGCTTGTCGTCGCTGATTGACATGCTGCATTCGCGCGATGACGCGACGAGTTCTTCGGTGCTGGGGCCGTTCCATGTGTCCGGGGCGCCCCCTTTGCCCGTGGGGGGCGATATGAAGCGCCACTATGGCGGACCGCTGCTTCTGGCCGAAGGCGTGATCAAGGATACCGCGGGCAATCCGATCCCCGGTGCGGAGATCGATATCTGGCAGACCGCACCGAACGGTCTTTATGCCAGTCAGGATGAAGAGCAGGACACGTATTCCTTCCACGGCCTCATGACGGTGGGAGAGGACGGGCGCTATGCGTTCACGACTGTGAAGCCGGTCGAATATACCGTTCCTTCTGACGGGCCGGTGGGCGATATCCTGCGCGCCTGCGGACGGCATCCGTGGCGACCGTCCCACCTGCACTACATCGTCAAGGCCGAAGGGTTTCAGCCGCTTGTGACGGAAATCTTCCCCGAAGATGATCCGTATCTCGACGAAGACACGGTGTTTGGTGTGCGCAAGGATCTCGTCATGCGCTACGTGGAACGGCCGGCTGCGGATTTCCCCGACGGGATGGTTTTGTCCGGGAAGGTCACGGAGCCTTTCCTCCATGTGACGTTTGACGTCACGCTTGCCCCGGCGGACACCTGATCCGGGCGCTCGCGCGGCGCCTGTGCGGCGCCTGCAGGCGCCGCTGGACATGCGCCATATCGAGCCCTCTTGTGGCGGTATCCGGGGACACGGATCTCTGCGACGCACGGGATATGGGCAGATATCGTGCTGGGCGTATCCGGCGCGGTTTGCCAGCGTTGTGGATGAGAACAATCAACCGCATCCCATATGGAAAGGCCGCATCCGGGCATCGGCCAGAAAAACTCCCATGGAAACAGCGCGTGCGCTGCGGCGCGACAGGCTGGGCGAGGCAATCGCTTCGCATTCATGGACCGGTGATCTTTAGCGTCCAGTGACTGGAAGTCCCATGAAGAGCGCAACATCGCTCTGCCATACGAGGCCATGCCATGACCAACGCTTTCCAAACCACGCTGGTCATCACCGGCATGTCCTGCGCGTCTTGTGTCGGACGGGTTGAACGCGCGCTCGGGGCGCTTGAAGGGGTCTCCGGCGTGGCTGTCAATCTTGCGACCTAAAGCGCGCGTCTCGACATCGACAGCGCAGGCCGTATCGCGGACGTGGCCAAGGAACTGGATACGCTCGGTTATCCGACCCACCGCAACACGGCCACGCTGGTCATCACCGGCATGTCCTGCGCCTCTTGCACGGGGCGGGTGGAACGGGGCCTTGAGGCTGTTCCCGGTGTGCTTTCAGCGTCGGTCAACCTCGCAACGGAGACCGCCACGGTCGAATATGCGGAAGGAGCACTCAGGCCCGCAGACCTGATCGCCAGGGTCACGCTGCTTGATTATCCGGCTGACTTGGCACATGCGCGTTGCAGCCGTCCGACATGGTGCTTGTCAGTCCCGGGGAGCGCATTCCGGTCGATGGCCTTGTGTCCGAAGGCAGCAGCAATGTCGATGAAAGCATGATTACGGGTGAGCCGCTCGCGGTTGCAAAAGCCAAAGGGGCCATAGTGACCGGCGGCACCGTCAATGGCACCGGCGCCTTGACATTGCGCGCCACACGCGTGGGCGCGGAAACGACCCCGGCGCAGATCATTCGCATGGTCGAGGAAGCGCAGGGCGCCAAACTGCCAATTCAGAGCCTCGTGGACCGCGTGACGGTCTGGTTTGTTCCGGCTGTCATGGCGATGGCAGTTCTGACGGTTCTTGTGTGGCTGGTGGTCGGCCCTGATCCGGCTCTGACAATGGCGCTTGTTGCGGGGGTTTCCGTGCTGATTATCGCATGTCCCTGCGCCATGGGGCTCGCGACGCCGACCTCCATCATGGTTGGCACCGGTCGCGCGACGGAGATGGGTGTGCTCTTCCGCAAGGGCGCCGCCTTGCACGCCCTGTCGGATATGGACGTGATCGCCTTCGACAAGACCGGAACGGTCACCGAAGGGCGACCCGTTCTGACGGATGTGGTTCTGGCCGAGGGGTTTGCGCGCGCCGAGCTCTTGTCGCTTGTCGCGTCGGTGGAGGCACAGTCCGAGCACCCGATTGCCGAAGCGATTGTGCAGAGCGCACGAGCCGAAGGCATCGCTGTCCCAATGGCGGAGGGTTTCTCCTCTCTCACCGGTTACGGGGTCGCGGCCACGGTCGGAGCGCATCGGGTCATGGTCGGTGCGGACCGGTTCATGACACGCGAGGGGATCGAGATCACAACCCTGCAAGGGGCGGAGTCGGCGCTTGCCGCGCGCGGTCGCACGGCGCTGTTTGCGGCGGTTGATGGCAAGATTGCTGCTGTGATCGCGGTGTCGGATCCGGTCAAGCGCAACAGCCGTGCCGCAATTGCCGCCTTGCAGGCGCAAGGCTTCGAGACGGCCATGATCACGGGAGACAAGGAGGCCACCGCGCGTGCCATCGCGGATGAGGTCGGAATTGCCCATGTCGTGTCCGGCGTTCTGCCCGATGGCAAGGTCGCCGCGCTGGAGGCCCTCGCGCAAGGCGGGCGCAAGGTCGCTTTTGTTGGGGACGGGATCAACGATGCGCCGGCGCTCGCCCGTGCGGATGTGGGAATCGCCATCGGCACCGATGTGGCCATTGAAAGCGCGGATGTGGTGCTCATGTCCGGCGACCTTCGCGGCGTGGTGAACGCGGCCTTCATCTCTCGCGCGACAATGGCCAATATCCGCCAGAACCTCGGTTGGGCGTTTGGCTACAACATCGCCCTGATACCCGTGGCGGCAGGCGTGCTTTATCCGGTTTTCGGGCTTTTGCTGTCCCCGATCTTTGCCGCCGGCGCCATGGCGCTGTCTTTCGTGTCGGTTCTGACCAACGCGTTGAGGCTTCGGCGCATCACGCCTGACATGCCCGACGCGATATCTGGCCATGATGCGGCGTTGACCCCGCAACCCGCCGAATAGGAGCGTGTGGACATGAATATCTCGCAGGTCGCGGAACGCGCGGGCCTTCCCCCGAAAACCATCCGCTATTACGAGGAGATCGGCCTCATCCGTGCCGCGCGCAGTGCCAATGGCTACCGCGCGTTCCGGGAGCAGGATCTTCACAAGCTGACCTTTCTGGGGCGCGCCCGGGCTCTCGGCTTCTCTATCGAGGACTGCCGCATGTTGCTCAGCCTCTATGAGGACGAGACCCGCGAGAGTGCGTAAGTCAAAGCGATTGCGCAGGAGCATCTGGACGCGATCGACGACAAGATTGCCCAGCCTCGGGCAATGCGGAACACGCTTTCTCACCTTGTCAGCGCGTGCCGCGGCGATGATCGGCCCGATTGCCCGATCCTGACCGACCTCGCCAAGGGATCGGCATTGGCGTGATCCATTCCGCCGTCCGAAATGCTTGCGCGGCGCGGTGTGGCATCATGAACCGGGGTGGGAGATGGTCGGAGGCACTGGTCTGCTGCGGTTTATTCTGCTAACGGTGAAGAAACCCAAGCAGTGTCAAAATTTTCCGAACAATGTCCTATTTCGACAACATCCGAACCTTTGTGAGGGTCTACGAACTGGGCAGCATGTCTGCCGCCGGGCGCGATTTGCGGATTTCCCCTGCGGTGACCTCGTCGCGCATTTCGCAACTCGAAGAGCATCTGGGTGTGCGGCTGTTCCAGAGGACGACCCGCAGCCTTACACCGACGGAGCAAGGCAAATCCTTTTATCGCGGGGCGACGGACATCCTCGAGGCGGTGGAAAGCGCTGAGGCCCAGATCGCGAACATCACAGAGAATCCAAAGGGCTCGCTTTACGTGGCCGCACCTCTGGGTGTCGGGAGGCGTCTCATCGCGCCTCAGATCTCCGATTTCCTTTCGCGCTACCCCGATGTCAGCGTTCGGCTGCGCTTGACGGATCGGAAGGTCGATCTGACCACCGAAGGGCTCGATCTCTCGTTTTTCCTCGGCCAGCCGGAAGACAGTAACCTGCGTATTCGCAAGATCGCCGATGTCCCGCGGGTATTGTGTGCGGCACCGGACTATATCGCGCGGCGCGGCATGCCGAAAAACGGGGATGCGCTGCTGTCGGAGGGGCATGAATGCCTCAACCTCCGCTTTCCCGGCGCGACGGAGTTTCGCTGGCTTCTGTCCACCAAAGATGGACCAAAGCGGTTTTCCGTTTCGGGGCGCTTCGAGTGTGATGATGGCGATGTGCTGACTGACTGGGCGCTGGCCGGTCATGGCATCGCGTTGAAGCCGGTTTTTGAGATCGCCGATCACCTCCGGTCTGGCAGGTTGCACCCTGTCGCGCAGGAAACGCCACCGGAGCCGATCCAGATGGCGTGCCTCTTTACCCACCGCCGTCAACAAGATCCGAAAACCCGCCTTTTCATGGAATTCATGATCGAACGTATCGAGCGCGTGATCGCCGGTTAGCGGCGACACCAACGCATTGCGACGTTCCACGCGGCCAAGACATTGGTCTTGAGGACGGCTCTGACCGCATCATGGTAGCCTTGGCCGGAAAGAGAGGGCCTCATGCTTGGACGGATATTAATCATCACGGTCATGTCGTTGGCTCCGACCGCGCATGCGGAACCACGCGCAACCATCGAAGATGATCTGGGCATTCTCAATCCTCAGGATACCGGACAGGAGATGCTCAAGCGCAAGATCGAAATGGGTGTCATCGATTCCATCACCTGTTCGCTGGGCATCAATGTCACCAAGATCGACAATCCGGTTCTCGCGCGCGACCTGACCCGACGCTGCGCCGAAGCCGGGTATACCAAGGCGATGACCTGGATGAGCCAACTTGAGAACAACGGGCTTGGCGGCGACTACAACCCCGATGCCGCTGCGGAATGGGATCGCCGGGCCGCCGAGGCCGGGGATCCCGTCGGTCGCTTTAACTATGGTCTGGATCTGATGCGCGGGCATGGTGTGCCTCAGAATGAGGCTCTCGGGCGTCAATACGTCGATCAGGCAGCTGAGGACGGTCTCGCGATCGCCAAACGTCTTCAGCGTTCAGGGTACGATCTCGACGCGGTGACGCCAGATGCGGATAACTGGAAATACGGCTCGTTCTTTTGAACCGCGCAACCGCCAAAGGCCAAAAGGGGATGTGGTGGACCGGTCTTCCCTGTGGCCGGTCCCGTCGATTGGTCCGGGTTTCTGAAACCTGCGCGGCTGACCCGCCCGGTTAAAGCTCGTCCTGCGCGGCCGTGGACCGGCCGGCATCGTCGTGCAGCCGAACTGGAACGGCCGTTCAGAAGGAGCGCGTGTGATGGCGGTCGCCCGCCACGGGCGACGCGGTCAGCTGCCGCGATAGGTGCTCATCCCGTGGGGCGACAGCAGCAAGGGCACGTGGTAGTGCGCGTCCGCGTCCGAGATGCCGAAGCGGATCGGGACTTGATCGAGGAACAGGATGTCGCCTTCGCCTTGCCCGGTCGCGCGCAGATAATCGCCAGCGAAAAAGACGAGTTCATACGTACCCGGTTTGAACGATTCCGATGGAAGAATCGGATTGTCGGTGCGCCCGTCATCGTTTGTCACCGATTCCGCAATCATTTTGTGCGAATTGCCTGACACGCGATACAGCGCGATCCGAATGCCCTTCGCCGGGCAACCGCGGGCGGTATCAAGAACATGTGTGGTCAAATATCCAGCCATCTTGCGCGTCTCCTTGTTCTGCGTGTGTATCTAGTCCGAATGCCGCTGACGAGTAAAAGCCGCTCTGTCGGAAGCTGCTTATGGATTTTTTTGAAAAACAGCGGGGATTTTATGATTTATGCAGGGAAGAACAAGGAGGAGGGGCAAGTGACACGCTATCCACGAGACATGACGGGATACGGCGCCCAGCCACCGGAACCGAAATGGCCCGGTGGCGCAAAGATCGCGGTCCAGATCGTTCTGAACTACGAAGAGGGCGGCGAGAACAACATCCTGCACGGGGATGCGGCGTCGGAAGCCTTCCTTTCGGAGATCACCGGCGCCGCGCCTTGGCCGGGGCAGCGGCACTGGAACATGGAAACGATCTACGAGTATGGAAGCCGCGCAGGCTTTTGGCGCGTGCACCGTCTGCTTAAGGATCTGCCGATCACGGTCTATGGCGTCGCGACGGCGCTTGCACGTGCCCCGCAGCAGCTGATGGCGATGAAAGCGGCGGGTTGGGAAATTGCCAGCCATGGTCTGAAATGGATCGAACACAAGGACATGAGTGTCGAAGAGGAGCGCGCCCAGATCCGGGAGGCGATCCGCTTGCATACGGAGGTGGTCGGCGCGCCGCCGCGCGGCTGGTATACGGGGCGGTGCTCCATGAACACGATCGACCTTGCGGCCGAGGAAGGCGCGTTTGCCTACATCGCAGACAGCTATGCCGATGATCTGCCCTATTGGACGCGTGCGGGCGGCAAGGATCAGCTGATCGTGCCGTATACCATGGATTGCAACGACATGCGCTTCGCGATCCAGGCCGGATTTACCAACGGTGACCAGTTTGAAAGCTACCTCAAGGACAGCTTCGACATGCTCTATGCGGAGGGGCAGGCGGGGGCGCCAAAAATGCTCTCGATCGGGTTGCATTGCCGTTTGATCGGGCGGCCGGGGCGCGCGATGGCCCTCAAGCGTGTGCTTGATCATATGGCGGCGCACGAAGGTGTCTGGTTTGCGACGCGCGAACAAATCGCGGATCACTGGGCCGCCACGCATCCACCGACCACAACTGCGCGCCCGTCCGAAATGGAGAAGGCAGAATTTGTCGCCGAATACGGTGGCATCTTCGAGCATAGCCCGTGGATCGCCGAAGCGGCCTTTGACCTCGAGCTGGGTCCAACCCATGACTGCGCATCCGGTGTGCATCTTGCTCTGGCGCGCGTGTTCCGCAGCGCCTCGGAGGAACAGCGGCTTGGCGTGCTGACGGCCCATCCCGACCTTGCGGGCAAGCTCGCGGCAGCAGGCCGGTTGACCGCGGAGTCAACGTCGGAACAGGCGGGCGCCGGGCTGGATATGCTGACAGATGACGAACGGGCCACTTTTCAGAAGCTCAATGCCGACTATGTCGCGCGCCATGGGTTTCCCTTCATCATTGCCGTCAAGGACAATAGCAAGGCGACCATCCTCGATGCCTTCCAGCGTCGGATCGGGAACGACCGCGACACGGAGTTCGCCGAGGCGTGCAGGCAAGTCGAGCGCATCGCCGAACTGCGTCTGATCGAGAAGTTCGGCGGATGAGTCGGGTGCTGATCTCCGAGCCGCTCACGCCAACGGCCTTTGCGCCTTTTGGCGATGTGCTCGATGTGGAGGGCACGCCCGATATGATGATCAATCAGGGTTTGTGCGGCCGTTACCATGACCGCGCGCATCTTGAATTTGGCGCCGGTCGTCCCGGCATCAGCCTGTTTCAGGCGGAGTTGCGCGCGCTGCCATACCACTTGGACATGATGGAGAGGCACCCGCTCGGCTCTCAGGCATTCATTCCGATGTCGATGGACGGGTTTCTGGTGATCGTGGCCCCCGATGCGGATGGCGTTCCGGGTCAACCGCAGGCGTTTTGCACCAAGCCGGGACAGGCGATCAATATTCACCGAAATGTCTGGCATGGGGTTCTGACACCCTTGTCCGGCTCTGGCCTGTTTGCCGTGATCGACCGCATCGGCGAAGGGCTCAACCTTGAGGAGCACTGGTTCGAGAATCCTTACGTCGTCCAGAAACCGGAGCGCTAACGGAGAACGGAGAGTCGCCGGGATGCCATGCGCGCTTGCCCGGACCTCTCGGCCTCCTGCCGTTCAGGGGCCTGTTCTGCAATAGCGCCGTGGAATAGCGCCTTGGAACAGGCGGCAAGGCCTTTGGGAGGCCGCGCGGCAGGGCAAAGATGAGCCTTCGCGCACAAGCACAAGAAAATGCCCGTCATCCCGCAAGGCCATGGGGGCGCAACAGAGAGGGACACTTCATGACCGACGCAACCATCGGAACGCCGGCGCAGCTGCGCGATCCAGACTATACACCACCGATAGCGAAGGCGGTGCCACTGGGCATACAGCACGTTCTGGCAATGTTTGTCTCCAACGTGACACCGGCGATCATCGTCTGCGGAGCGGCAGGGTTCGGCTTCGGTTCGAACAGTCCGGACTTCCCCGAAATGATCTACATGATCCAGATGTCGATGTTTTTTGCGGGCATCGCCACCTTGTTTCAAACCATTGGGATCGGCCCGGTCGGTGCCCGGCTTCCGATTGTTCAGGGAACGAGTTTCGCCTTCATCCCGATTATGATCCCTCTGGTTGCGGGCAAAGGTGTCGACGCCATTGCGGTTCTCATGGGAGGAATCGTTGTGGGCGGCCTTTTTCACGCGGTGTTGGGTCTATTCATCGGCCGGTTGCGCTTTGCTCTGCCGCCGCTTGTCACAGGGTTGGTGGTCACGATGATCGGCCTCGCTCTGGTCAAGGTGGGCGTGCAATATGCCGCTGGTGGCGTCCCCGCGATCGGGACGCCGGAATATGGCTCGGGTCTGAACTGGTTGATGGCTGGCACGGTAATCATCGTCACGCTGGGGCTGAAATTCTTTGCCCGAGGCATGCTGTCCGTTTCCGCCGTGCTGATCGGTCTCTTGGTGGGTTATGCGCTTGCCTTTGTCCTGGGCCAGGTCAATCTCGGCAATGTCGGGCGCGCTGCGTCTTTTGCCCTGCCCAACCCGCTGCATTTCGGCATTGAATTCTCTGTCGCCGCGATCATCGGGTTTTGTGCGATGTCTTTTGTCTCGGCGGTGGAGACCGTCGGGGACGTGTCCGGCATTACAAAGGGCGGCGCCGGCCGGGAAGCCACCGACAAAGAGATTCAGGGTGCGACCTTCGCCGATGGTATTGGCACAGCAATCTCCGGCCTGTTTGGTGCGCTGCCGAACACGTCGTTCAGCCAGAATGTCGGGCTCATTGCCATGACCGGTGTGATGAGTCGCATGGTCGTGACCATCGGCGCGCTCTTTTTGATCCTGTGCGGGCTTGTGCCGAAGATCGGTGCGGTGATCTCGTCAATTCCGATCGAGGTGCTGGGCGGCGGTGTGATCGTAATGTTCGGCATGGTTGTCGCGGCGGGCATCTCGATGCTGTCCGACGTGACATGGAACCGGCGCAACATGGTGATTTTTGCGATTGCCTTGAGCCTTGGCCTTGGACTGCAACTGGAGCCGAACGCGCTGCAATACCTGCCCGGAACGCTCAAGGTTCTGGCCACCTCCGGGATCCTGCCCGCAGCGGTCATCGCGATTGTTCTCAACCTTATCCTGCCCGAAGAACTGTCGGATGAAGCCACCGAAGAGGTCTCCGGCGGTATGGCCGGGGATGGCAAGGGACGTTTCTGAGCGGACAGCCCTGAACCTGACCGAAAGCCCCGGCTGCCGAAGCCGGGGCTTTTTGCATGGCGCAGGCAAGGGCAGACTTGCCGGAGGGTGGTGGGGCAACTCGCGCGGACGTGGCGTCAAACGGTCAGGACAGCGGCGTGATGCCCGCATCTGAGGGGCGGGCACAGGGGGCCTTGCGCCCTCCCTCTGACCAGGTTTCGGCGCGGATGATCTGGGTTGGGTGGCTCAGAGCTTGAGCGGCATGTGCCGGTTCACGTCCTTGTAGAGCAGGTAACGGAACCGCCCAGGTCCTCCGGCGTAACAGGCTTGTGGGCAGAAAGCGCGCAGCCACATGAAGTCGCCCGCCTCGACCTCAACCCAATCGGTATTCAGCCGATAGGCTGCTTTGCCTTCCAGCACGTAGAGGCCGTGTTCCATCACATGGGTTTCGAGGAACGGGATTACGGCGCCCGGTTCGAAGGTGACGACGGTCACGTGCATGTCGTGCCGAAGATCGGTCGGATCGACAAAGCGCGTGGTGGCCCATTTGCCCTCGGTCCCGGGCATTTCCGTTGGCGCGATGTCGTTTTCGTTCAGCACGAGGGGCTCCGGCGTATCGAGCCCCTCAACAGCCTGGTAGGCTTTGCGGATCCAGTGAAATCGCAGCGTTTCCTGCCCCGTGTTATGAAGGCGCCATTGGCTTGCGGGCGGAAGATAGGCATAGCCCCCGGGCGTCATGTCATGCCGGGCTCCGTCAATCTCGAGCGTAGCAGCGCCCTCCACGACAAAGAGCACGCCTTGCGCATTCGGATCTGTTTCTGGCCGGTCGGAGCCCCCGCCGGGCAGCACTTCCATGATGTATTGCGAAAATGTCTCGGCGAAGCCCGTCATCGGACGGGCAATGACCCAAAGGCGTGTTTTCTCCCAGAATGGCAGAAAGCTGGTCACGATGTCGCGCATCGTTCCCTTCGGGATCACGGCATAGGCATCGGTGAAGACGGCCCTGTCCGTGAGAAGCTGTTCTTGTCCTGGATGACCGCCTTTCGGCGCGAAGTACGTGTTCGGCATAAAAGGCTCCCCGCTCAAGGTTGCATGTGTGCGTGGCGACTATGCTCTGTCGCAATTCCACCGGCCAGAGGAAAAGAGGAGAAGAGAGTTTGCGAGAAATCTTGATAATCGCGTCGCTGAGAGGGGCGAGAGGCTCGCGTTAGGATACATGCGGGATGTGGGCGGCGGGCGGGTGAGCGCGACCTGCACGTTTTGGCGGGCAACGGAATGCACTCGCCGCTGCAGCCATGGCCGCCGATGAGCTTGAAAACGGTACGTATCAAACGCCCCGAGCACCCCGGCGCCGGGGCTGACACCCGCTCAGGTGATGAAAAATCAGGCTTTTTCACGTGTAAACTTTTGTAAAATTACAAAAATTATCGCGCGTATAATTTTATCGCCGGAAACACTTGTGCGGTGACCCCTCAGTCGGCATCATGGGGGCACTATGGTCAAAATTCGCAATATGGAGGAGTTTGCGGCGCTCAGCGGCATTTCTCGTCCCACCGTCTCGAAATACTTCAACAATCCTGACAGTGTCCGGGCAACAACGCGCGCCCGGATCGAGGAGGCGTTGGGAAAATATGAGTATCGGCCAAATATTTACGCAATCAACCAGAACCGGAAGCTGACCAAGAATATTGGTATCGTGGTTCCCTTCCTGGCTGACCCGTTCTTTGCCGAAATCGCCCGGACGCTTGAGCAGAACGTCATCGCTGCGGGGTATCGTCCGAACCTCTTCGGATCCCATGGTAACAGTGATGTTGAACTCGAGGTATTGGACAGTCTTCGGTCCCTCAAACCTGCCGGGGTTCTGCTCGCGCCGCTTGGGCGTTCCTCGGACAAGCTGGAAATCGAGAAGTTTTGCCGCGATGTTCCGACTGTATTGTTCGACAGCAATCTCGGTGGTATCGGCGAGGCCTTTATCGGCTCTGACAATTTCAGTTTTGTCTCTCAAACCGTCGAGTACCTGGTCCGGACCGGTGAGCCGCCGATCTTTTTCGAGATGCGCACACCGGCGAACCCGAACGCCAACAAACGCAGACTGGCGTATATCCAGATGATGGAGCGACTTGGCTTTGAGCCGCACGTCCACAAGATCGAGGGTGAGGGCTGGTCGTTCGAGGAAATCGGACGCGCAGGTGCACTCAAGCTGTTGTCCGACGGCCTGCCGGCAAGCAATGCGATTCTCTGCAGCAACGATCGCCTTGCGATTGGAGTCCTTTCTGCGTGCTACGAGATGGGAATCCGGGTAGGTCGGACCGAGGATTGCCAGCTGCGCGTTGCATCCAACGACGATCATCCTTTCGCGCGGTTCACATGTCCGTCGTTGACGACTGCGGCACATGACTACGCCTCCGTTGCCGACCGAAGCGTCGCGACTCTCTTGGAAGTGATTGAAAGTGGGGGCAAATTGGCCTCCAGGTCCGAGACGCTTTTTCCCGCGCGCCTCGTTCTTCGAGATTCCGCGTAAAGAAAAAAGTTTTCGCGCGTAAAAAATTTGTTGACGTACGTGCCGACTCTTCACTAGTGTCCTTCACAGACATCTAATTCAGGGAGGACCGGGATGTTTATGAGAACCGCACTGGGTGCGGCGAGCGCACTCGCAATGCTCGCAGGCACAGCTGCATTTGCCGAAAGCCACGCAAAGACGATCACCATCGCGACCGTGAACAACGGCGACATGATCCGTATGCAGGGCTACACGGACACCTTCACCGAGCAAACGGGCATCAATGTCGAGTGGGTTACGCTCGAAGAGAACGTGCTTCGCCAGCGTGTGACGACGGACGTGACGACCAAAGGTGGTCAGTTCGACATCATGACAATCGGCATGTACGAAACGCCGATCTGGGGCGCCAATGGTTGGCTCGTCCCGCTGAATGATCTGTCCGCAGAATATGACGTGGACGACATTCTTCCTGCGATGCGCAACGGCCTGAGCCACGACGGCACGCTCTACGCGGCACCGTTCTACGGCGAAAGCTCGATGATCATGTATCGCACCGACCTCATGGAAGCTGCCGGCCTGGAAATGCCCGATGCTCCCACGTGGCAGTTCATCCGCGAAGCCGCGGCGGCGATGGATGATCCGGAAAACGAGATCAACGGCATCTGCCTGCGCGGCAAGGCTGGCTGGGGCGAAGGCGGCGCATTCATCACCGTGACCGCCAACTCCTTCGGCGCACGTTGGTTCGACGAAGACTGGAATGCTCAGTTCGATCAGCCCGAGTGGGCCGAAGCGCTGAACTTCTACGTCAACCTGATGAACGACTACGGCCCCGAAGGTTACGCGACCAACGGGTTCAACGAGAACCTCAACCTGTTCCAGCAGGGCAAGTGTGGCATGTGGATCGACGCAACGGTTGCGGCATCCTTCGTGACCAACCCCAACGACTCGACGGTTGCCGACAAGGTCGGCTTTGCTCTTGCACCGAACTCCGAAGGTGTCGAGAAGCGCGCCAACTGGCTCTGGGCATGGGCTCTGGCGATCCCCGCCGGCACACAGCAGGAAGCCGAAGCCAAGCAGTTCATCGAGTGGGCCACGTCCAAGGACTACATCGAGCTGGTTGCTGCCAACGAAGGTTGGGCAAACGTTCCTCCGGGTGCACGGACGTCGCTCTACGAGACGGCGGAATACCAGGAAGTGCCGTTCGCCAAGATGACGCTGGACTCCATCAACGCGGCTGATCCTAACGATCCGACCGTTGATCCGGTTCCTTATGTCGGTATCCAGTTCGTGGCGATCCCCGAGTTCGCCGGCATGGCGACCGAAGTGAGCCAGGAATTCTCCGCAGCCTACGCCGGTCAGCAGTCCGTCGAGGAAGCACTTGAGAAAGCCCAGGCAATCACCAACGAAGTGATGGAAGGCGCTGGCTACCGCTAAGCGCACCCATCTGGAAGGCGGCCCTTAGGGTCGCCTTCCCCCCTACGATATCTCCCCGCAAAATCTTCGCTCCCCGTCGCCGATAGCGTGCCCAATCCGCACTGCTGTCCACAGGAAAGGTGCATGCAATGGCTACCAAAGCTTCGCGCAGCGCTGCCCGTTTGATGATGGCCCCCGCGGTAATCCTGCTCTTGGGCTGGATGCTGGTGCCTCTCACGCTGACGCTGATCTTCTCGTTCAAAAAATTCTTGCCTCTTCGCGGTGACTCAATCGACAGTGGCTGGGATTGGTTTACCTTCTTCCCGAGCCTCGAATGGGTCGGTTTCGATAACTACGCGCGTTTCCTGAGCTCCAGCGCCTTCTGGCCCTCGGTCATCACGACACTTGTCATCGTCGGCGGCGTCCTGCTCATCACCGTCGTTTTCGGCATCTTGTTGGCGATCCTTCTGGACCAGCCGATGTGGGGCCAAGGCGTTGTCCGTATCCTCGTGATCGCACCGTTTTTCGTGATGCCGACCGTGTCCGCGCTGGTCTGGAAGAACATGTTCATGGACCCGGTCAATGGCTTGTTCGCTCATCTCTGGCGCTTCTTCGGCGCTGAGCCGGTCTCCTGGTTGTCCGAGGCGTCTCTGCAATCGATCGTGATGATCGTCTCCTGGCAGTGGCTGCCCTTCGCAACGCTTATCTTGCTGACCGCGATCCAATCGCTCGATGGTGAGCAGCTTGAAGCCGCTGAAATGGACGGAGCCCCGCCACTCAAGCGCTTCTGGTTCATCACACTGCCGCATCTGAGCCGCGCGATCACCATCGTGGTCCTCATCCAGACAATCTTCCTGTTGTCGATCTTCGCCGAAATCTTTGTGACCACCGGCGGCGCATTCGGCACACGGACCCTCACATACCTGATCTTCCAGCGGGTGCTGGAAAGCCAGAATGTGGGCCTTGGGTCTGCGGGCGGTGTCTACGCCATCATCCTTGCCAATATCGTTGCCATCTTCCTGATGCGCATCGTCGGCAAAAACCTTGACCGGTAAGGGAGTAAACAACCATGGCCCGTGCCGTTACACCTCAACGCAAGATCGCGAACACCGCCATTGCCTGGGCAATCGGTTTCCTGATCTTCTTCCCGATCCTCTGGACGATCCTGACGAGCTTCAAGACCGAAGCACAAGCTATCGCAAGCCCGCCGATCTTCCTCAACTTCGACTGGACGCTGGAAAACTATGCCATCGTTCAGGAACGCTCTGACTACATGCGCTTTCTCTGGAACTCGGTGATCATCGCTGGCGGGTCCACCGTCCTTGGGATCATCATCGCGGTTCCGGCCGCCTGGTCCATGGCCTTTGTGCCATCCAAGCGGACCAAGGATATCCTGCTCTGGATGCTCTCCACAAAGATGCTTCCGGCCGTGGGCGTGCTCTACCCGATCTATCTGCTGTGCATTCAGTTGGGTGTGCTGGACAACCGGGCGGCTCTGGTGGTGATCCTGATGCTCATCAACCTGCCGATCATCGTCTGGATGCTCTACACATACTTCCGGGAAATCCCTGTCGATATCCTCGAAGCGGCAAGAATGGATGGCGCATCGCTGAAAGAAGAGCTGCTCTATATCCTGACACCGATGGCTGTTCCCGGCATTGCGTCGACGCTTTTGCTCAACTTCATCCTTGCCTGGAACGAAGCCTTCTGGACGCTGAACCTGACCGCGGTGGATGCCGCGCCTCTGACAGCGTTCATCGCCAGCTACTCCAGCCCGGAAGGTCTCTTCTTTGCCAAGCTCAGCGCGGCTTCGACCATGGCCATCGCGCCGATCCTCATCCTTGGCTGGTTCAGCCAGAAACAACTCGTCCGCGGCCTCACCTTCGGCGCCGTCAAGTGATCCTGTGAAATAAGGAATTCGACCAATGGGACGTATCCAACTCAAAAAAGTGACCAAGCGCTTCGGCGATGTAGAGGTCATCCCGCCACTGGATCTGACGATTGAAGATGGCGAGTTCACGGTCTTCGTAGGCCCTTCGGGCTGCGGAAAATCCACGCTGCTTCGACTGATTGCCGGCCTGGAAGACACCAGCGATGGGCTTATCGAGATCGATGATGCCGATGCCACGGCCTTGCCACCGTCAAAGCGTGGTCTGGCGATGGTTTTCCAGTCCTATGCTCTTTATCCGCATATGACCGTGCGCAAGAACATCGCCTTCCCGATGAAGATGGCGGGCATGGATCAGGCAGAGCAGGACCGGCGCATCGAGGCGGCCGCAAAGGCTCTTAACCTGACCGACTATCTCGATCGGCGCCCGGGCCAGCTTTCCGGTGGTCAGCGCCAGCGGGTTGCCATCGGGCGGGCCATTGTGCGGGAGCCTGCGGCCTTCCTCTTCGACGAGCCGTTGTCGAACCTCGACGCCGCCCTGCGGGTCGGCATGCGCATGGAGATCTCCGAGCTGCACAAGAAGCTCGATACAACGATGATCTATGTGACGCACGATCAGGTCGAGGCGATGACCATGGCCGACAAGATCGTCGTGCTTCAGGCCGGCGTGATCGAACAGGTCGGCAGCCCTCTGGAGCTTTACCGGACCCCGCGCAACAAGTTCGTGGCCGGTTTCATCGGCTCGCCGAAAATGAACTTCGTCGAGGGGCCGGAAGCGGCCAAGCACGGCGCGCACACCATCGGTGTCCGCCCTGAGCATATCGACGTTGTCGAAAGCGGTGGCGAGTGGCACGGCACGGTTGGTGTGGCCGAACATCTTGGCTCGGACACGTTCTTCCATATCCACAATACCGGATTGGCAGAAACGCTCACGGTGCGGGCCATTGGTGACGTGAAGCTCAACCACGGTGATACGATCCACCTCTCGCCACGTCTTGAGGAGATGCACAAGTTCGGCGCTGACGGGCTGCGCATCGGATGACACGGTTGTCCGGAAAGACCGCTCTGATCACGGGCGCAGCCCGGGGGATCGGATTGGCCTTTGCGGAGGCCTATCTGGCGGAGGGCGCGCGTGTGGCGATTGGCGATATCGATATCGACCGCGCGCACGCCGCCGCCGAGCGGCTCGGACCGGATGCCATGGCCGTTGAGATGAACGTTACGGACCAGGCGAGCATCGACACAGCAGTCAGTGCCACCGCCGACGCTTTCGGACAGATCGATATCCTGGTCAATAACGCTGCGATCTTTACCGCGGCTCCGATCACAGAGATCACGCGCGCAGACTATGCGCGCGTGTTCGACATAAACGTGGCTGGCTGCCTTTTCACGCTTCAAGCCGTGGCTCGACATATGATTGAACGCGGCATCAAGGGGCGGATCATCAATATGGCCAGTCAGGCAGGGCGCCGCGGCGAACCTCTGGTGGCGGTCTACTGTGCCTCCAAGGCGGCCGTGATATCGTTGACTCAATCCGCAGGTCTCAACCTGATCAAGCACGGGATCAACGTGAACGCGATCGCACCCGGTGTGGTCGATGGCGAACACTGGGACGGAGTCGACGCTTTCTTTGCCAAATACGAAGGCAAGGCACCGGGCCAGAAGAAAGCCGAAGTCGGCGCGGCGGTGCCGTTCGGACGCATGGGAACTGCGCGTGATTTAACGGGTATGGCCGTTTTTCTGGCCTCCGATGATGCAGATTACATTGTCGCCCAGACATACAATGTCGATGGCGGGAACTGGATGAGTTGATGAACCCAATGACACAGACACAACCGATCATATCATTGTCGAACGCGACACTCGGCGACCTGCCGGAAACGGTTTTGCGTCCGACCTACGATCGCGCCGCGCTGAAACCCGGGATCGTTCATATCGGTCTGGGCAACTTCCATCGCGCGCACCAGGCGTGGTACCTGCATCGCCTGATGCAGCAGGGACTTGCGCATGACTGGGCCATCATCGGTGCGGGCGTTCGCGCGGGTGACGCGATGATGCGCGACCGTCTGCTTGCGCAGGATTGCCTGACGACCCTGATCGAGCTGGACCCGAAGGGCATGTCCGTCGAGGTTGCCGGCGCGATGATCGACTTCTTGCCGGTGGAGCCGGACAATGCGGCGTTGATTGCCTGCATCTCCGACCCGACCATTCGCATCGTGTCGCTGACGGTGACCGAGGGCGGCTATTTCATCGATCCCGCCAATGGGGGCCTCGATTTGAACCATCCCGATATTCAACATGATATCGCCAATCCGCAGACACCCTGCACAGCTTTTGGCGCGATTGTTGCCGGGTTGCGGGCGCGTCGCGCGGCAGGGCATCTCCCGTTCACCGTGCAAAGCTGTGACAATCTTCAAGGCAACGGCGCGATCACGCGTCTGGCGGTTGTGACCCTCGCTGAGCGTCAGGATCCCGAGCTTGCGCGCTGGATTTCCGAAGAAGGGGCGTTCCCGAATTCGATGGTGGATTGCATCGTGCCCGCCACGGGACCGCAGGAACTCAGCCTGGCGCGCAGCCTCGGTATTGAGGACACCGCTCCGGTGACGCATGAAAACTATCGTCAATGGGTGATCGAGGACGATTTCTGCGCAGGGCGGCCCGAGTGGGATCGCATCGGCGCGACGTTTACCAATGACGTGCATAGCTATGAAGCGATGAAGATCCGCATGCTGAATGCCGGTCATCAGTTGCTTGCAAATGCCGGTGAGCTGCTCTCCCTGACCACCATTGCAGAATGCATGTCCGACCCGGATGTCTCGGCGTTCTTTGACCGTGTCCAGCGCGAGGAAATTGCGCCACAGGTCGCCGCGGTGCCGGGAACGGATCCGCTGGACTACGTCAGCCTGATCTCCGGACGGTTTGCCAATCCCGAGATTCACGATACCACCCGCCGGGTCGCGTTTGACGGATTGTCACGGCATGCGGGTTTCCTGCACCCGACGATCAAGGATGCCCTGGCGGCGGGTCAGTCCGTAAACGGCCTCGCGCTTGCAGAGGCGCTCTGGGCGCGTATGTGTGCGGGGCACCGGGAGGACGGATCGGTCATCGAGCCGAACGACCCGGATTGGACAACGCTGCAGATCCGTGCGCTGGCCGCCAAGGACACGCCAGAGACCTGGCTCGAAGCATATGGTGATTTTGCCGCGGATGCCGTTTTCCGCGAGGCCTTCTCCGATGCTCTGACACGGGTCTGGTCCGAGGGCACGAGGGCCACGATCCAGGCCTATCTCGCCTGAGTGACTGTCGAAGTCTCCCGGTGACCGAAGTCCGCGTCAGTCTGTCCGGCGCCGGCCATCGAGTATATCATTTTCTGCGCGTCGGGGGAGTTGCTCTCTCGGCGCGTCTTTGATTTTGAAAAGCCATCCTCCGCTCGCATGAACGCTGCTGCAATGCCGCTCCCCGCCTTTGCTCGGCGTGGCGTGCGGATTTGGTCAGATCACGGGTCCCACGATGTCATGCGGTCACAGCGGGAATGGCGGGGGCCAACGCGACAGGCGCGTTGCCGCCATGGATTGCAGAATGATCGGGTGTTGCGGTCCGCCCCGTCGTGTGGCGGGCCATTCAATCTTGGTAAACGGTAGACTCGATGCGGGCTGACAGGTAGCGTCGCTGGGTAAGGACGAATGTAAACTCAAGCATAACGCAGAAACTGCGATCACCGCGTTGCACGCTGGTGATTGAGTAGGGAGGTCCACGATGCCAATAAAACCACCAATTACCGATCTCGACATACCCACGGCCGATAGCGGCTTTTACAAGGGGTTCACCAAGATCGTCGCTGTTTCCGGCAAGTTGATCGTCGGTGCGCTGATCATCTGGGCTGTGGCATTCCCGGATCAGGCGGCCGCGGTGCTGTCTAGCCTGAACTCGGCGATCCTCGCCACGTTCAACTTCTGGTATGTCTACGTCATGGCGTTTTTCGTTCTGCTGTGTCTCGCTCTGGCACTGTGGCCCGCGGCGGGGCGGCTCAAGATGGGGCTTGATGACGATACGCCGGAGTTTTCGAACTTCTCATGGTTTTCCATGATGTTCGGCGCCGGGATCGGGATCGGGATGCTGACCTTTGCCACGGCGGAACCGATGTATCACTGGGCCGCGAACCCCGCGACCATTCAGGGGATCACGGAAGGGTCGACGGCCGGAAATGTGCGTGACGCCTATATCTGGTCGTTCACGCATTGGGGCCTCGCCGCATGGGCGTCCTACGCAATCGTGGGCCTGTCGCTTGGGTATTATGCCTATCGACGCAACCTGCCGCTGACCATCCGTTCGGCGCTGGTGCCGATCTTCGGACGGTCCATGGAAGGCACGCTTGGCCATGTCGTCGATGTGGTCGCGGTTGTGGCCACAGTGCTCGGCGTGTCTCAGACGCTGGGTTTTGGTGTGGAGCAGTTCGTGTCCGGCCTCGCCCGGATAGGCGTGGGGGACTGGATACAGACCACGGCAGAGGATGGCTCTGTCAGCGCGTCAACCATGGGGATCATCGTTGCGCTTCTTGTGATCATGGGCGCGTCCACGCTGTCTGCCCTTTCAGGCGTTGGCAAGGGCATCAAGTGGCTCTCAAACCTGAACATGGGCCTGAGCTTCTTCGTGTTGATCTTCTTCCTCATCTTCGGATCGACCTTCTTCGGCCTGCAGGCGCTCGTGATCGGGATCTTCGATTACCTGATCTCGATCCCCGGTAACTTCCTCACCGTCTGGAGGGCCGACGGCGAAGAGGGATCAGTCGCCACGCAGCTTGCCGGCTGGCAAGGTGGATGGACGATTTTCTATTGGGCGTGGTGGATCGCGTTTGCGCCCTTTGTCGGCGTATTCCTTGCGCGGATTTCCAAGGGTCGCACGGTTCGGGAATATGTGCTGGGCGCGATGATCGTGCCATCGTTGATGTGCTTCATCTGGTTCGCGATTGTTGGCGGCACGGCCATCGATCTTGAGCTTTCGGGTGAAGCCGCGGGCGCGATTTCCGGCGCAGGACAATCGGATCAGCTCTTTGCGATGCTGGCCGTGATCCTGAGTGAAAACCTCGCCTGGATCATGTCTGTGATCGTCGTGGTGCTTTTGCTGACTTATCTCGTGACATCCGCGGACTCGGCAGTTCTCATCATCAACACGATCAATGCTGCCGGGGATGAGGGCCCGAAGGCACGGCCTCATATCTTGTTCTGGGGCGCCGCGCTTGCGTTTGTCGTGGGCGGTCTGATTGTGGCGGGCGGCCTTGGTGCGATCCAGACAGCAATGGTGATCGGCGCGTTGCCGTTTTCGCTGGTCATGGTTCTGATGGGGCTCGCGCTGATCAAGGCAATCTACAATGACGGGCGCCGGGAGAAAGTCGGGATTGCCACCACGCACCCCCCTGAAGCGGTCTCGACACCGGCCGAGTGATCGGCGAACCGGCGGCTTGTTCCGCGCTTGCAAGAGTGATTGCGCCCCGGTCAACTGGTCGGGGCGTTTTCCTGTGTTCCGGGGGCTTCTGGGCTTTCCTGTGTTCCAGGCGGTCCATGGCCGCCCGGCGCACGAATAGCGGCTCTGAAAGCCCCTGTGTCGCGGCCATCCCATGAAGGCGGTCCTCATGCTCGGCGGCTCGCCGCAGAACAATCAGGCTGCCCTTGGCGCATGGCATAGGCCATCTGTTCCGCGATCGATCAATGTCGCCAATGGATCTGGTCGGGGACGGGGATTACGGCTGCCTGTGTTAAGGATGTATGCCGGTCGGAAGGCCGTTCGCAGGCGTGAGCGAGAGGATCGGCACGGAACCGGGGTCAGGTGCTGTCGAAACTGACCGGGGACGCGCGTCCACGCGGTGCAAGGAAAAACGGGCGCAATCTTGAGAGGCGTTCTAATGAAGATCACGCTTTCAATCTGCTATCAGTCTGGAAACAGGCGAAAGCCCGCAGACCCTGCGGGCCGCGCTTTGCTCTTGTTGAGAGGGCGCAGAGCACAGGCGTTCATGCCCGAAGGGCGGCGCGCAACCCGTGCCGTGCGGAACGTCTTGGTAACTGACACGATACGGACGGGACGCGTGATTCTTTCGGGCGCTTGGTGCGACGGTGCCGGGGGCATCATGTCATTCAGCTTCAAAAAACCTTCATGCGCGACACTATGACGAACGGTATACCGATGTATGCCATAGACGCGCGCCCGCATTTGGCCTAAGGGAGTGCCAAACGCAAGAAAGGGTCTTCGACATGTCCGACAGCCAAACCCCAGACATCATCTACACCAAGGTCGACGAAGCGCCGGAGTTGGCGTCGGCGTCCTTGCTTCCCGTGATCAGCAGCTTTGCTGCCGCAGCCGATGTGAAGATCGGCACAAAGGATATTTCGCTCGCGGGCCGTATCGTCGCGGCGTTTCCGGAATGGCTGAGCGCCGATCAACGCCAGCCCGATGACCTCGCCGAGTTGGGAGCCCTGGTCAAGACTCCCGAAGCAAACGTCATCAAGCTGCCGAACATATCGGCCTCCGTGCCGCAGCTTGTCGGTGCCATCAAGGAACTGCAATCGCAGGGCTATGCGCTGCCGGATTATCCCGAAGACCCGCAGTCTGACGAGGAAAAAAGCGTGCGCGCGCGCTACGATGCCATCAAGGGCTCGGCCGTGAACCCCGTCTTGCGCGAAGGCAACTCGGATCGCCGTGCCGCGGTCGCGGTCAAGAAATTCGCACAAGCCAACCCGCATCGCATGGGTGATTGGAGCGCGGACAGCAAGACCCGTGTTGCGTCAATGGAGAGCGGCGATTTTCGGTCGAATGAGACGTCTGTGACGCTGGAGAACGAGGCGACGGTTCGGATCGTGCTGACCGGAGCCGATGGTGTTGAGCATGTCCTCAAGGATGGATTGGAATTCCCGGCGGGCACCGTTGTGGATGCCACGTTCATGTCCGTCAAGGCCTTGAACCAGTTCCTCGCGCGCGAAATCGAAACAATCAAGGCCGACGGCACGCTCTTCTCGCTGCATCTGAAGGCGACGATGATGAAGGTCTCTGACCCGATCATCTTTGGTCACGCGGTCAAAGCGTGGCTGGCCCCTGTTTTTGAGAAGCATGGGCCGGCGATGGAAGCGCTGGGTGTGAATCCGAACTCCGGCCTTGGCGATCTCCTTGAACAAGTCAAAGGCAACCCGGAGATCCTTGCCGATATCGAGGCCGTTACGGCAGAGCGACCGCCGATGTACATGGTCAATTCTGATAAGGGCATCACCAACCTGCACGTGCCGTCCGATGTCATCATCGATGCGTCCATGCCGGCTCTGATCCGTGCTGGCGGCAAGGGCTGGGGGCCAGATGGCGCGGAGCATGACACCACCTGTGTGATCCCGGACAATTCCTATGCGCCGATCTATGACGAGACGATTTCCTATTTCAAGGAAACGGGAAAACTCGACCCGTCCACAGCTGGAACGGTGCAGAATATTGGTCTCATGGCGCAAAAGGCCGAGGAATATGGTTCACATCCGACCACATTCGAGGTTCCCGTGGACGGTGTTGTGCGCATGGAACTGGCGGATGGGACGATCATTCACCAGCACAAGGTTGAACAGGGCGATATCTGGCGCTCCGCTTCGACGCGGCGTGCGCCGATCGAAGACTGGGTCGCGCTTGCGATAGACCGTCAGCGCGCGGAAGGGTGCGAGGCAATCTTTTGGCTGGATGAAACCCGTGCACATGACGCGCAGCTGATCGCTTATGTGAAGCCCATCCTCGAAGCGCAGGGTGTCGCGGAAAAGTTTGAGATTCTGGCGCCGCGCGAAGCAACCCGGCGGTCGCTCGAGACCATCAGAAAGGGAGAGAATTCTATCGCTATCACGGGTAATGTTCTGCGTGATTACCTGACCGACCTTTTCCCAATTCTCGAACTGGCCACATCTGCCAAAATGCTCTCAATCGTGAAGTTGATGCAGGGGGGCGGGTTGTTTGAAACCGGCGCTGGTGGGTCGGCTCCAAAACATGTGCAGCAATTGGTTCAAGAAAACCACTTGCGTTGGGACAGCCTCGGTGAATTCTGTGCATTGGGAGAAAGCTTGAAGTTTCTCGCTGATGCGCGCGGAAACGCCCGCGCCCGGATACTCGGAGAGGCGGTCGATACGGCGACCCAGGGTATTCTTGACAACGGCCGTTCGCCTTCGCGCAAGGTCGGCGAACCCGACAACCGCGATAGCCACTACTGGTTTGCGCGTTATTGGGCCGAAGCTCTTAGCCAGCAATCCGAGGATGTGGAACTCGCGAAGCATTTTGCGGCAATCGCCACAGCCTTGACCGAGCGGGAAGCAGAGATCTTGTCGGAGTTGGCTGCAGTGCAGGGCCAGCCTGCGGATCTTGGCGGATACTATCACACCGACGCGAAGAAAACCGCCGATGTGATGCGTCCCTCACCAACGCTGAACGCGATCATCGGCTGATAAGCGCCAAGTTGCTTGATAAATCGATCACCGCTTTATTGATAAGCGGTGATCGAATGCGTAAGGATACTTGCCGCAAGCGCATTCCATGAAACAGCCTGACGCGATCTCTCAATGCTTGTTTAGACTGACCCTGCAGCAACTTCGCTGGACATTTTGAGAAGCCCATCAAGTCTGATCATGAAGGAGAGCGTAGGCCCGTAATCAGCGAGGACGGACGTTCTGTGCCATCGGCAAAACGGACAAGCACTTCTCCATTCACGCTGCGAACTTCCTCGATACGGCTGAATACCTTCGCGACGGTCGTATCCAGTAACTCCCCGTCACGATAGCTCTCGACTTCGAAGCGATAGTTGTCCGCTGGATGTTTACCCCCTGACTCATCAACACCGTCCCATGTGACGAAGTCCGTATCGGGCTCCAGTATGGCTCGTTCAACGACATCGCCTGCGCTGTTTCTGACCACCAATACGCTTGTATCGGCGTCTTGCACCACATCCGGATAAACAGACACTGGCGAAGACCGATCGAACTGCGCCGGAGCACGGACCAATCCCTCAAGGCCAATCCATGATCCTGCCTGCTGAAGGGCGGTACCGCCAAGAGCGACGCCCAAGTCCTTGAGGAGATCGTTTGTAAGGACTTGTTGCTCAACAGACGAAAAAGTCGCTAGTTGTGTGGCATAATCCGTCGAGTCAATTGGATTGAGGGGGTCTTGGTTCTCTACTTGAACTGTTAGCATTCGAATAAATGTATCAAAATCGGAGCTTAAAGCCTGATCGTTGCCAACTTGCGATTCAGACAAACGGTTCGCGACGCTTGATGATGGTGTAGAAATTTGCTCTATCATATCTGCTCCTATATGCGGATGTCTATTTTGCCACTGTGACGAGCTTGACCAGGTCGAGAGACTGTTTCCAATGTGTTTGCCTCAGCTTCCAGTATATTAGGCGCGACATCAGTTTTGGTTCTTGGCGACTCTCTTTGGTCTCCAAAAGAAAACCCCGTCAGGTTTTCGCCTAGGTCCGCCAAATTCTGGGACAATACATCGATATTTCGCCTCAGCAGCTCTAGCGTTTCCGGCTTCTCTGCGAAAACATGAACCTGAATGCCTGCTTCTCCTTGATGGAACTGTAGCCGAACCACGCCAAGTTCTTCTGGAGAAAGTTTAACTTCGACATTCTTGTAGGAAGACGTCTTAATGGCTTCAACTATTTGCGCAGGAATTGGAGTATTGGAATTTTTGACAAGCTGGTTTTGATGCACTTGGGCCATATTGTCTACACGTAGTGATGCGGTTCGGTTTTCTAGTCGTTCAGGGGGAAGATTGGCCTCTGTCGGTTGAGCCTCGCTGGCATTGAGCGGCGATGGCGGATGATGTCCGATATCGCTTTCTAACACAGGCATGGCCTTAGATTGGATAAGGCCAGTTACTGGTTTCGATGGCTGTTGTACTTTTGTACTACCAAGTCGTGGTTCTCGAGTTGTTTGATCAAGGTTTTCTTTCGTTTGTCTGTCACGTGATCTTGGAGGTACTTGTGATTTAAGCGGATCGACTAATATCTGCTTTGCGTCACGCGCGTTCTGATCGAAAGACCTGGATGGTTCCCGGTGTACCTCATCAAGCGCATAGGCTACCTTCCTGTCCACTTGCTTGTAGGTGTCCGGGGCAACGTTGATTTTGTGATTGTGAGGCGGTGCAACTTGTCCATCTAGATGCGATTGATGGTTTCTAGGAGGATAGTATTTGAGCGAAGGATTATCTTTATTTTGGGGGGCGTCCGAATATTGCTGTTTGTCTATAGAGGTATTGAGCGGATCAGATTTTTGTGATGGCTCGATAAAATTTGGAGAAAGCTTTTGGTCAGCAGTCGCATTATTGCCTTGGACGATACCCGGCTTTTCCGGGTGTATCGATTCAATGTGCGCTAAGCTTTTAGCTAATGCGAACTTCGTTGTAGGGGTATTTATTTCACTAAGCGTTATGGGGCCGCTGTCGACTAGGGTTTGTGGTCTATTAAGGCTATTTGGAATTGAAGCCTCCTCTTTGGATTTTATAGTTTGATCAATTTTGTTTTCATTTGGCGGTACTTGTGCAATCGTAAGATTGTCTGGGAAACTTCTCTCCGCGACATTCGCGAACTTTGCGGCTATTGAAAAATGAAAGCTAGCATTATCGATGTTGCGTGCGGTGCTGCCGCCAAGGACGCGCTCTGAGCCTCCCTTGAAGATACTGGAGTTATGATCTTTGCTATCGGGTAGTGTAGTAATCCGTTGATCTGGAGGGCTATCCGTGACGCTTTGTGGCGCCTCAAATACAGTAGCGGCCAGCTCTTTGGTCAGAATTCGAGGTGTTTGGTAGTCTGCGTTTTTGGGCAAACTTTCGCCATGACTTGTCAAGGCGTCATCGCGTTTGTTGAATGCTGTAGACTTGAAGCTAGAGCTTGGTTTGGTCGCTGGTAACTTTAGTTCGGTGACGCTCACAGGAATGGTCGGGTTTTTATTTTTTTCTACAGTATTGGATCTAGTGTCATCTTGTGCTTCAATTTCGATTTGGTAGTGGGTTGTAGGGCCACTTCTATAGTAATGATGAGATTTATTTCTGAACGACAAAGGGTCATGCTCTTTAATTATCTTCTCGCTAGTGGATTTGCGTTCGGCAAGCCCTTTCTTTGAATTGGCAAGGCGATAGTCGAAAGTATTGTGTTCGTTGTGTGGTGGCTCATTTTCTGTGTTGCTATTCGACTTGGATGGAATGGCAACAAATATTTCTTGATCGTAGCGCTCAAGGTATGTATGGCCTCTATTTTTGGACATATTCGGGGAGATTTCGGCGAAATAGTCTTTTGAGGAATTATTATTAAAAATTCTTTCTGCAAATGACTTTTGCGGCTGTTGAGGTGAGTTGACACGCTCAATTTGCGATTTTTTAGCTTCCGTGTCGTGGATTATGCTTGCTTTTATGGAGGCACTCAAATTTTCTGTGTTGTTGATTTGGATGGGGCGCGCAATTACGGATTTATTCGTTGTATGCTCTGTATTTGAGGTATTGCTATTTTTTAATGGAGAAATTCTTATCTTTGATGTAGCAGCTTGATTTACCTCGATATTTCTGGAGCTTAGGTCAGCGTTCTGAGAGTTGGGGGGTGTAATAGTCTCTACTTCTAAATCTGCTACATTGCTATGCGTATTCGTTAATTTGAAAGGCGCATTATCCTGAGTACTGCTGGTGGGTCTTAGACTGTTCGCAGTGGGCGTATTTCGTGGGTTTCTGTCCGTTTTTAGATCATATTCTGGGATATCAGGAAAATTGCGTGGGTACTCCACATCTTTAATAAAATGAGAATTTTCTGTATATTCTTGGATGGGTAGTCTCTCATGTTGTGTTTTTGGATCCATAGTTCGAGAGTAGCGAATTATTGAATTTTTAGAATGCTCACTATAATTGAGCTTACTGAGGATATCTTCGTTAATGCGAGGCAGGGTATCGACTGCAAAGTGTTGAGCTTGCATTACAGACTTTGACTGGGGAACGTCTCGTGCGCGAGTCCCCGCTATAGAATCTGTGGTTCCGACCATTTTATGATCAGTATGTGCAGGGTTTACTTCTCCAATGATAGTGGTTTGGGGTAAAGTAAGTGCCTGTGATATATGAGTCGGTTGCTGATTCTTTAGCTTTGGGATTTCAATATATTCTGAAAAATGATATTCTAAAAAATGATCGCTTTGGGTATTTTGAAGGCGAAAGGCAATCTGGGCGGTGTCAAGGGTTTCCTGTGTGATGTCAAGTGATGGGCCCTGTAGATTAGGTGTATGGACATGTTGGAGTCTGGCCGATTCGCCACTAAAGGAATATTGGTGATCGTCGAGGATTGTAGAGAGATTTTCGATTTGAGATAATGCATCTTGAAGCTGGCTCCCAATGAGTCTGTTTGGGTCGTCAAGGGGGAAATTTTTATCATTTGATATCGTAACGTCATTCGTAACGATCATAGTCTCCTCAAGGGTTTGAGATTCTACGCCATCAGCCTCGTGATTAAAGCTATTCTCAAATGCTTGTTCATTTTCGCCTTCTTTACGCGGCGAGAAATCCAATTGATTTGTCTCTGTTCGTTTTTGATTTTGAGGCGGTGGGATTGTGTGTACATGGTTTAATAGGTTCATTTGCATACCTGCTACAAAATTTTGTCAATGCTACTGTGTTTTCGTTACGAAATCTTTACCGTACAGTGCTTTCTTGACCTCAGAGTGACTAGTCTAGGAGGTGAGATGACTGATCTTCGTGTGAGTTTGGTAGCCCCGCAATTTCGTGATACGAGAGATGAACTTAAAAAGGCGCATGACTTGGAGGTTGTGTTGGTTGAGGAGCTATTAAAGGCGTCCTGGCCCAGCTTTGATGAAGGTGGTGAAAAATTCGGATCATTCGGCACTGAATTTGATTATTTGATGAGGCGGGAATATGCGGAATTGATTGTTGAATCTAAGTCTATTGGTTTGCAGTCTGAATTTATTGAATTATTACGTTCATCTGGAGTGGAGTAAGTGAGTGCTTATGACTTAAAAGGCGTTCTTGAAGAGATTCGATTGCTTCTGCTGTCTGGGGACATGAGGGGACTTCAACAGTCGCAAATGGATCTTGGTGTGATGGTGGCCTCTGTCCCACTGTCCGCTGCGGAATGTTCCGAGCTCATTGAGGTTAGGGAAATTTTGGAAGAGTGTTTGTGCCTTTATTCGAATATTCAGCGCTCTATTTCTTTAGAGGTTGCAAATAGGCAGTTGCGAAAATTCGGCCGTAATAGAGTTGCTTTTTATTAAGTCGCTTAAGCCGGGACGCATGGCCAGCAGATAATGACTGCGGCAGAGGTGATGGTGGAGAGAAAGGCCTTGGGGCAGCGGTCGTGGGGGGGCTTGCACCGCCAATCTTTCAATCTGCCGGATGTTAGCCAGATCTAATTGCGTCGGTTATGGCGAGGCTTGTGGTTTTCAGGGGTTTCTTGCGCTGTCTCCGTCAAGGGATGTAGGCGCGTAGCCCCTTGTTGTTCGGAGCTTCTCGAAACCAAACGGCATCGTATCCGCGATCTCAGAGCAACCTATCGGCATTCGGCAGGCTGGCCGCATGGAAGTGTCGGATGCCCGGTGATTGAGGACGCTGGAAGCCGAGAACGCCAAGCTGGAGAAGATGCTGGCGGAGCAGATGATAGACGAGGCCAAGCTAAAAGCGATGCTTGGAAAAACTTCTGAAGCCCAGTTTGAGGAGGAATTTGTGAGCTGGGCGATGAAGACAAAGGGCGACTATCAAAGACGTCGCTCTATACCCTGAAACTGTGTCGTTTGAAGCTGGAGTATTTCGCTTGGTTTCCCTGGCTGGCAGAGGAGCGGAGTCGCAAGAAAGCACCGAAGTTCACGGAGGTGCAGAAGGCGTTCTCCCTGAAGCAAGGCGGGCAAGGCACGCTGCTCGCGGAGTTCTGTCGCAAGGCGGGGATCAGCCAGGTGACGTATTTCAACAGGAAGAAGCAGTATGTTGGTATGCTGCCAGATGAGATGTGTCGTTTGAAGGCGCTCGAGGATGAGAACACCCGACTGAAGAAGATGGTGGCGGACGTGACGCTGAATCATAAATACTTCAGGACGTCATTCGGCGAAAGCTCTGAAGCCTGGCCTTTTGCGCGAGATCGTTACCGAGACTTGCGTCGTTTGGGGCGTGTCGATCCGGAAGGGCTGTGTCGCCATCTGCTTCGACATGTCCACCTACCACTTCAAGTCCCGGTGGACGGGCCAGGCTGCTGTCGAACGACGGATCAAAGAGATCGCTGAGACCCGTGTGCGCTATGGCTACCGGAACGTCCACGTGCTGCTGAGATGCGAGGGCTGGATGATCAACATGAAGAAGACGCGCAGGATCTATAACGAGTTGGATCTTCAGCTTTGCAACAAGCATCCGAAACGGCGGGTGAAGGCAAAGCTGCGCGAAGACCGTCAGGAAGCGGTCGGGCCAAACGATATCTGGGCGATGGGCTTTGTTCACGATGAGCTCTCGCTTGGTAAGAAGCTCCGAACCCTGACGGTTGTTGATACGCACTCGCGCCTTTGTCCGGCGGCTGATCCGCGGTTCCGCTATCGTGGTGAAGACGGCGTGCAGACGCTCGAACGGGTCTGTGGACGGATCGGATACCCAAGGACGATCAGGGTCGACAACGTCCTATGCGCGGAATGATTGGCTGATTTGGCATCAGGTCATTGTCGTGCTGAAGCGTCCCAGCATGTTTGAATGTGTGTCAGTTCGGCATTTTGGTCAACAACATGTCTCTCTCATAACAAACACAGAGTACGCTTTTGCGGCTCTCACCGTCCTGAAGACGAGATCTTCGGGTCGTTGAGCAGAAGGCCTGAACATTATCTACGAGGTCGATGCTCGCCTCTACGGCCCTTACAGAGAAAGGTCCTTCGGCTGTCGATCATCCCTCAAAGAAGGGACGATAAGGTTCACCGCTTTTGATGATCCCGTGCACGGTGCGGGCCATCTTTGCGGCGATTGCGGTATACGGCTTTCGGCGTAAATGGGTGTTTTGCCGATCTTTGGCGATGTAACGCTCGAACTTGTCTCGGAAGCTGTTGGTGCGCTGCATGATGGCGACCTGTC
>NZ_JAFMPQ010000034.1 GCF_020667845.1 Cognatishimia sp. F0-27 | reverse complement strand
CTGGCCCTTCACCGGACACACAGCGCATGCGCATGGTTTGTGCATGCAATGTGCATGGAATGTGCATGCCCGTTTTCGACCCCAAGGGAGTCCTCTCATGACCGACGCCGCCACCCGCGCCGCCGCCCTGCTCGGCGAACATCGCGAGAGCATCGACCGGCTTGACGCCATCCTGGTGTTCACCCTCGCCGAGCGCTTCAAACACACCCAGGCCGTGGGCGTCCTCAAGGCGCAACACGACCTCCCGCCATCCGACCCCGCGCGTGAAGAAAAGCAGATCGCGCGGCTCCAGGATCTTGCGACCCAGGCCGATCTCGACCCGGAATTCGCCAAGAAATTCCTGAACTTCGTGATTCAGGAAGTCATCCAGCACCATAAGAAACATCAATCCTGAAGCGGGGCCGGTCCCCGTCTTCTTCCAGCCATTCCAAGGAGTGAAACAATGGCCATCAAGATCAGACTCGCCCGTGGCGGTTCGAAAAAGCGTCCCTTCTACCGCATCGTGGCAGCCGACAGCCGCATGCCGCGCGACGGCCGCTTCATCGAAAAGCTCGGCACCTACAACCCGCTCTTGCCCAAGGACAGCGAAGAGCGCGTGAAGATGGATGTTGAGCGCATCCAGTACTGGCTTGGCCAGGGCGCCCAGACCACCGACCGTGTCTCCCGTTTCCTCGAAGCCGCCGGCATCGTGGAAAAGAAGGAGCGCTCCAACCTCAAGAAGGGTGAGCCGGGCAAGAAAGCCAAGGAGCGCGCCGAGGAGAAGGCGGCCAAGGCGGCCGCACCCGCAGAGGAAAACGCGGAATAACCTGCGCCTAAAAATCATGCATGTCTCTGGAAACAGGATGTTTTCACGCGAGATGCAATAATGAGGCGCCCCGCCTGACTTGCGGGGCGCCCCTGATCCAAACCCCGATCCGGAAGACGCGTCGCGTGCCGGTTCCTCCTTCCGGATCCTTCGATGCTGCGCCTTGTCCGTCTTGTTTTTCTGTTGATCGCGGCCTTTGTTGCGGGTTTTCTCTACAACGACGCCACGCGGTCCGAGCGCTGCGAAGCCCGCGGCGGAGACATGCGGGACGGGCTGTGCATGGGTGTTAGCCAATGACTGATTTGATCTGTGTCGGCGCGGTGTCCGGCGCTTTCGGGGTGCAGGGCGAGGTGCGCTTGAAAAGCTTTACCGCTGACCCGGCTGCCATCGCCGACTATGCCCCGCTTTGCACCGAGGATGGCGCGCGCAGCTTCGACGTGGAGATCACCCGTGCCATCAAGTCCGGCTTCGCGGCACGCCTGTCTGGTGTGCGCACCAAGGAAGAGGCCGATGCGCTGCGCGGCACGCGGCTGTTTTCGCCGCGTGACCGGTTGCCGCAACTGCCCGATGACGAATTCTATCATGCCGATCTGATCGGTCTCGCCGTGGTCGACACAGGCGGCGCACCGCTTGGCACGATCAAGGCCGTTCACAATCATGGCTCCGCCGACCTTCTTGAGGTGATTGTGCCCGGCGAGAGCCGCACCGCCCTTTTGCCGTTCACGCAGGCCTGTGTGCCGACGGTGGACCTCGCCGCGGGCCGTGTCGTGGCAGACCCGCCGGAGGGCGTGTTCGAGTGACCCGGATCGTGGTGCATGCGGGATTTCACAAGACCGGCACCACCAGCACACAGAACTTTCTGCGGGAGAACCGCGCCGCCCTTTCAGAGCACGTGCAGATCTTGCTCAAAGCCGACATGGTCGATCTGACAGAGGCCGCGCGCCGGTATTCCATCAAGCGCACGGCGCAAAGACAGGCCGCACTCGAACAGGCCGCAACGCAGACCTTCGAGGCGCTCGACCGGCACGACCGGCGCGCCATCCTTCTTGCGTCGGAAGATCTTTCGGGTCACATGCCGGGGCGGCGCGGGGTCACGCAATATGATGCGGCGCCCGTTTGCCTGCGCAGTGTGCAGCGCGCCATTGGCGCCCGGTTCGGGAACGTCGCACAGGTGATATTTGTCCTGTCGACGCGTGCTCCGGATCCCTGGCTGCGGTCCACGTGGTGGCAGACCCTGCGCAGCACCCGATTGACAAAGGATTTTGAGACTTACGCGGCCGGGCTGCCCGCAGCGGCGGATCACGCGGCCACTCTGCGCGAGATCACACAGGCTGTGTTCCCGGCACAGGTCCGGGCCTTCAGCCTCGAAGATGCGCGCGCCATGTCCTTGGGCCCGGTGACCCCGCTTCTGGACTTTCTCGATGTGACGGGGGCTCAGCGTCAGAACTTGTGCCCCGTCCCGGTCGCAAACCGGCAACCCGGCAACGGGTTGGCGGAGGTGTTTCTGGCGTTGAACCGAAGTGGCTTGAGCGATGCGGCCCTGCGCCAAGCCAAGCGCAATTTGCTTCAAATTGCGAACAAAGAGTCTCAGGCCCGGTAATCGTTTCGAAATTGAACAAATGTAGTGTCTCTCACGCGGGACCCGATCATCCTTCTGCCGTATTGATGCGCCACTCTCCGGCCCTGTAGCAGCGAGTGTGTGCGGTGATGGTTGGATTTGGTGGTTCCCAGAGAGGGGTGCTGGCGGGAGTGGCTCTTGCGCCTCCGTTGTTTGCCCATTTTTGGCTCGTTCCGATGACGGGATGGCCGTTTTTTATGGGGTTTTGTGTGCTGGCCAGTCTGTTTGCGTTGCAACGATCCTTGATGCCGACCGCGTCGGAGTTCGGCGACCGCGGCGGCGAGATGATGTTGCGCGCCTCCGCCATGCCACGGGTTTTGGCGGAAATGCCGTCGCGCGACGCCATGCAGGCGCAGATTACCGCGCGGCTGTTGCCGGTCGACCGTCGCCCCCAGGACGCGCCGCCTGATCTTGATGAGGCGATCGGACAGGTTTTTTCGCGGATGATGGCGCGTTGGCGTCGCCATAGGGTCGAAGAACTGCCTGACGGGGAAGCGGCCATCCTGTGTCTGATAGACGCGCTGTGCCGGGCAGAACCGGACACGGCGGCCCGTCTGGCGCAATCCTTCCGGCGGCCTGATGTTTTGCTCAAGATGCGCACGGAGGTGCATAGGCTTGCCCGGGAACGCGCGTCATACGACCGCGCCTTTGCATCTCTGAACGAGACGCAGGCCTTGTGGCAGGCCAAGAGCTTCGATCAGGACACGGGGATGGTCGACGCGCTGGAAGCGATGACGGTGCCCGATCTCGATTTGTGGCACCACATCGTGCTCAATCACGATCCGGACGATCCCGCACAGCGCGCCGCCGCGCTTTGGTGTGTGCGCCAGAAAGCGTGTGACAGGGCGACGGTTGCGGCCTGGCTTGTGCTGACCGCGTGTCATGGGGGATTTGCCCGTCGTGTGCGCAGAGACGGCCCGGAATTCATCGATGCGTTGCGCATGGTAATCGAGCGCTGGAACAATGGCTCATACCGCACCGCAGAGTTGGGGTTGGACCCGCCGGACCGGCTGCGCCCGATGGGGCCGAGGGCGCTCAACGCCCTGTCCAAAGCGGCACAGATGCTCGATCTTCCGCCCTTGGCAGAACCCAAGGGATTGTTCTCAGACTACCGGGGCCGTTTGGCCCGGGATCGCAGTTTCTGGTGTCTTGCGTCAGGCCGCCTGCTCAAGGCCCCCACCCGCAAGGCTTTCATCGGTTCGGTGGGCTCGATCAAGGCATCCTGACATCCGGTATCGGTATCGGTGTCGCGGCTGGCGGTACGCCTGCGCCGGAGCGGGGTGTTTGCTTGTCTCGTCGGATGTCCGGGCAGAACCCGGCCAGCGAAAGCCGGTTGCGGCGCAAGAAATCGTAATTCGTGACTGCGATGCCGGGCGTCGTGGTCTGGCACATCGGCGGATCACCCAGTAAGGAACGATCCATGTCCGATACACCGCCCGATCCCGCCAAGGCCAAATCCGAACCCAGTCGCTCGCATGGACGCAAAGCCATAAGACCGACGTTGAAGCCCCGTGCGCTGATGGACCCGGAGGCCGAGCTGGCCCGTGCGTGGCAGGCGCAGGTGATCACGCTCATGCCCGAGCTTTTCCCCGGGGTTCTGGGTGCTTCGCTGACGGGCAAGGCGCTGAAAGACGGGATCTGGCAATTGTCGTCCGTTCCGCTGCGCCAGTTCGGCGAGGGCAAGCATCGCAATGTCGACGACACCCCTGCCGGTGGTGGCGCCGGGATGGTCCTGCGGGCCGATATCATGGCCAAGGCAATCGAAACCGCCCGTCGCGCCATGCCAGCCGCAGCGCCTTTGCTCTACCTCTCGCCGCGTGGCCGTCCGTTTACGCAGGCGATGGCGCAGAGCCTCGCCTCTGGCCCCGGGGTGACACTGATCTGTGGCCGATTTGAAGGGCTCGACCAACGCGTGATCGATCATTTCCGCATCAAGGAAGTATCGCTTGGAGACTTTGTGCTGACCGGTGGCGAAATCGCGGCTCAGGCGCTCCTTGATGCGACCGTGCGGCTGTTGCCGGGGGTTCTTGGCAATGCGGCCTCCGCGGAAGAGGAAAGCTTCTCCACGGGCTTGCTGGAGCATCCGCAATACACGCGACCGGCGGAATGGCGTGGTCATCCAATCCCCCCGGTGCTGACATCGGGCAATCATGGCGCAATCGCCGAATGGCGCCGTGCGCAGGCCGAAGCCCTGACACAGGCTCGCCGCCCCGATCTTTGGGAGGCGTATCAGGCTATGCAGGCCCGGACCGACGAGAAAGACAGCTGAGACGGGCGATAGCGGGTTGATCCGGGGCCCATCCTTGCCTATAGCGGCCCGGTCCGGCGGGCGTCTCCCGCGCGGGCCGATTCCCGTTTTCCAGGATGATCATGTATCTGGTCATCTATCCGGTGCGGGAACCAGACGACGACAAAGACGACGATAAACCTGTCTGCCCCTCCGGCGGGCGTTGGCCAGCAATCCACGCGTTGGCAACGGACCCGAGCGATAACCCGGAGTTCTCGGACGAGAAAACCCGTCACGGGACAACCGTGCAGCAATTCAGGAGATGATCAGATGGACCTGATCGCACAGATTGAGGCGGAACAGATCGCCTCGCTCGGGAAAAAGATTCCCGATTTCAAGGCGGGCGATACGATCCGCGTTGGCTACAAGGTGACCGAAGGCACGCGGACCCGCGTTCAGAACTACGAGGGTGTCTGCATCAGCCGCAAGAATGGCGACGGCATCGCCGGTTCGTTCACCGTTCGCAAGATTTCCTTCGGTGAAGGCGTGGAGCGCGTGTTCCCGCTCTATTCGACCAATATCGACTCCATCGAGGTTGTCCGTCGCGGTCGCGTCCGCCGGGCAAAGCTCTACTATCTGCGTTCGCGTCGCGGCAAGTCCGCCCGGATCGCCGAAGACACCCGCTACAAGCCCCTCAAGGGCAAAGGCGCCGAGGCATAAGGAGCGCTCCGATGAAAAAGAACCTGCATCCCGATTACCACATCGTCGACGTCAAGATGACCGATGGCACGATCTTTCAGGTCCGCACCACCTGGGGCAAGGAAGGCGATACGCTGTCCCTCGACATCGACCCGACCGTGCACCCGGCCTGGACCGGCGGCACGTCGCGCCTGCTCGACCAGGGCGGCCGCGTGTCGAAGTTCAAGAAGAAATACGAAGGCCTCGGCTTCTAAGCGCCCTGACCTTTCGGAAATCACAAACGCCGTCCTTCGGGGCGGCGTTTTGCGTTTCTGGAGCGGTCTTCACCGAATGGAAAGGCAGGAGGGCTAAAGGCAGGGGGGCGAGACCCAGAATGGGTGGCGCAGAAAGGTTGCCATGTCCCTTATGCTCTTGTCCTACTGGCTCTTGCGGTCCAAAGCTGGCCGATCCGATCGCGCATGCCGCCCTTGGGTTTTTGCCCTGACGGGTGTGATGGCTCTGTGCCTGAGCGCGCTGCATGCGGGTGCAGCATCCGCATCGGCCAAGCAGGCGGAGATCGTGATCGATACACGCAATGGCGCGGTGTATCACGAGATGGATGCGGACAAGCGGCTGCATCCCGCGTCCCTGACCAAGATGATGACGCTTTACATCGCGTTTCAGGCCCTGCGTTCAGGGGAGATCGCCGCAGATCGGGAGGTGACGGTATCGGCGCATGCCGCCGCGCAGCCGGGATCGACTCTCGGCCTCGCGGAAGGTGACCGCATCACGGTAAACTCGCTTGTTCTGGCGACCGCCCTCCGCTCGGCCAATGATGCGGCCACCGCTCTTGCCGAGGCAATTGCCGGCTCAGAGGACGCATTTGTGGCCCGCATGAACAGCACCGCGCAAGCGATGGGGTTAACGGGCACATATTTCCGCAATCCGCATGGCCTGACCGAGGAGGACCATCTGAGCACCGCAAGAGACATGGCGCGGCTCGGTCGCTACTTGTTTTTCGATCAACCCGAGGACTATGCCGTGTTCTCGCGCCGGTCCGCCCGCATCGGCTCGCAGGACGTGGTGCATACAAACAGCCGCTTTCTGGCGGGCTATGGCGGTGCGGACGGTCTCAAGACGGGCTATACCCGGGCCGCCGGTTTCAATCTTGCGGCTTCGGCGCGGCGCGGCGACCGGCACCTGATTGCGGTCCTGTTCGGCGCGCCGAACTCGGTGGCGCGCACGGCGCGCGCCTCGGAGATGATGGATCTGGGCTTTGCTGCCGCACCGGAAGAGGTGCCGCTCATTCACCCCGGTCCGATGTCCCGCAACGCCGCACCGGAGGATCTCTGGATCGCCCGTCTTGATGGGTTGAGCGGCTACGGCGCAGGCTCGGTGCTTGCCCAGGTGCGGATCACGCCGGAGAGCGGTGGACAAAACAACCCGAGCATCGGATCGGCAGCAACGGGGACGACCCCCATCAGGCCGAGCCATGGCGCCATCGGGCTTGGTCTTTTCTCCGCAAAAGCCCCGCCTTGAGCGCGCGACATCGATGCCGGACGCGCGGCTGCGAAGTGATCGGCGCAGAACGGCGCGGCTGGTGCACAGGCGCGCGCGCAGCGCGGGAGCACGGCTCTGAAGCCACTCGAAAAACCGATATTTCAGAGTGTTAAGACACGTCGTCGATTCTTTTTGCACGTGCAGCAATGTCGCTGTGCGGATTGTCGCAGACGGCGGCAAAGATGCGAATTCAGCCTATCTTTGGTCCAACACAACAATGGAGTTCCGCCATGATGGACGCTCTAATCCTGTCGAGGATCCAGTTTGCGGCCAATATCAGTTTTCACATCCTGTTCCCGACGATCACCATCGCGCTCGGGTGGGTGCTGCTGTTTTTCAAACTGCGCTTCAACGCGACGGGCGACGAAAAATGGTTCGATGCCTATCGCTTCTGGGTCAAGGTCTTTGCCTTGAGTTTCGCGATGGGCGTGGTGTCTGGCATCACCATGTCATTTCAGTTCGGCACGAACTGGCCGGGCTTTATGGAAACGGTCGGCAATATTGCCGGGCCGCTCTTGGCCTATGAGGTCATGACCGCCTTCTTCCTCGAAGCGGTATTCCTTGGCATCATGCTGTTCGGCTTCCGGCGCGTTCCGGGATGGTTACACACGCTGGCGACCTTCCTCGTGGCGTTCGGCACGACAATGTCGGCTTTCTGGATCCTTGTTTTGAACAGCTGGATGCACACGCCGGCAGGGTTCGAAATGCGGGAAGGGGTTGCGCATGCAACCGACTGGTTCGCCATCATCTTCAACCCGTCTATGCCTTATCGCCTGGTGCATATGCTGCTTGCTTCCGGTTTGACGGTTGCGTTCCTCGTGGCTGGTTTTTCCGCCTTCCGGTGGTTGATTGGCGATCGGTCCGCCTCTGTGCGGGCGACGCTCAAGACCGGGCTCGTCATGGGGGCCTTGCTGATCCCGATCCAGGTCCTCGCCGGCGACATGCATGGCTTGAATACGCTGGAACATCAGCCGCAGAAGGTTGCCGCAATGGAGGGCAACTGGGAGACCCGCAGCAATGTGCCGCTCGTGCTTTTCGCGCTGCCGGACGAAGAGGCCCGGGAAAACCGCTATGAAATCGGGATCCCGAATCTCGCCTCCATCATCCTCAAACATGACGCAGACGGCGTCGTGCCGGGTCTGAACGATTTTGTGGCGGAGGACGGGAGCGCCTTGCATCCGCCTGTCGCGCCGGTGTTCTTCAGCTTCCGGGTGATGATCGGGACGGGTGTGGCGATGTTGCTGTTGAGCTGGGCGTCGGTGTTCTTCATGGCGCGGCGCGACGTGAGCCGTGGCGGCACGCGCCATCGGCGCGGTGTCGAAGGTCTGCCCAAGCCGCTCTTGTGGGCGTTGGTTCCGATGGCCTTCTCGGGCTGGGTGGCAACGCTTGCGGGCTGGTACACCACCGAGATTGGCCGCCAGCCGTGGCTGGTCCAAGGTATCATGACGACCGCGGATGCTGTTGCCGACGTTCCGGCGCCCTTCGTTGCAACCTCTCTGGTGGCGTATCTCGCGGTCTATGTGGTCCTGCTCGGCGCGTATGTCAGCGTGCTGTTCTACCTCGCGACCAAGACCGCCAAGGGTGAGCGGGTGGCGCTTCGCCCGGGATCCGGCGAAGCCACCACGGCTGCCGCGGCCGCAGTGGCGGCGGAGTAACGGTCATGACCTTGTTTGGTGATCCGACCGTCTGGTTGCCGCTCGTTTTTGCGGCCTTGATGGGGGTCTCGATCCTCGTCTACGTCGTGCTCGACGGGTTCGACCTCGGGGTCGGCGTGCTGTTCCCGTTTGCGGATGAGGCCGAGCGCGACCGGATGGTCGCCTCGATCGGACCGTTCTGGGACGCAAACGAAACCTGGCTGGTTCTGGCGATTGGCATTCTGCTTGTCGCCTTCCCGTCGGCGCATGGTGCAATCCTGACCGCGCTTTACCTGCCGGTCGCCGTCATGCTGATTGGTCTCATTCTCCGGGGCGTCGCCTTCGAGTTCCGGGTCAAGGCGCCGCATCGCTGGAAGCTGTTCTGGGATCGAGCCTTCTTCGGCGGCTCTCTGATGACGTCACTGAGCCAAGGCTACATGCTCGGGATCTACATCATGGGGCTGGAGATCACCGTGTTTACCACGGCCTTCAGCGCGATGACGGCGATTGCCCTGACGGTCGCCTACAGCTTCATAGGAGCCACATGGCTGATCATGAAGACCGAGAGCCAGCTTCAGCGCAAGGCTGTGAACTGGGCCAAGGGGGGCATCTGGGGCGTTGTGCTCGGATTGGGTGCCGTGTCTGTGGCGTCGCCGTTCGTGAGCCAGCGGATCTTCGAGAAATGGTTTTCCATTCCGGAGATCTTTCTTCTGGCGCCTCTGCCGCTGATTGCACTCGGTCTCGTGGCGCTGTTGTGGTATGCGCTGCGCCATCTGCCCGCGCGCAATGACAGCTTTGCCTGGTTCCCGTTCGTGATCACCATTGCACTGTTTGTCTTGGGCTTTTTCGGGATGGCATATAGCTTCTACCCGTTCGTGGTGCCGGACCAGCTCACCATCTACGAGGCGGCCAGCGCGCCCGAGAGCCTGTTCATCATCCTGGTCGGCACCTGCTTCGTGCTGCCGATGATCGTCGGCTATTCGATCCTCGCCTACACGATCTTCCGCGGCAAGGCACGAGATCTGACCTACGACTGACAGGCCGGCTGTCAGAGCGGACAATTGCAAAGCGGCGACCCCCGCGGGCCGCCGCTTTATTACTGTCGTGCCGGGGGCGGTGACCCGATCACCGCCGCCCCCGATATCGAGGCCCGATCAGGCAACGTCGAAGGAAAGTGGGCGGATCTGCTGGAACATGCCGGTCTTGCGCAGGGCGTTTGACGCGGCCTCGGGAAGAGGATCGTCGATGTAGAGAAGGGCGATGGCCTCGCCCTGCGACTCCTTCCGGCCCAGCGTGAAGTTTGCGATGTTCACACCATTGGCACCCAGGGTGGTGCCGAGCGTGCCGATGATGCCAGGCACGTCCTTGTTGGTGGTATAGACCATGTGCTTTCCGACTTCGGCGTCGATATTGATGCCCTTGATCTGGATGAACCGCGGCTTGCCATCGGAGAACACCGTGCCAGCGATGGAGCGTTCGCGTTCCGGCGTGACGACGGTCACCTTGATGTAGCCCTCGAACGCGCCTGACTTGGCCTGATTGGTCGTCGAAATCTTCACCCCACGCTCGCGCGCGATCACCGGGGCGGATACCATGTTCACATCCGGGTTCACGGATTTCATGATCCCTGCGATGAGTGCGCAGTTTAGCGCTTCGAGGTTCATCTCGGAGGCCGCGCCGTCATAGAGGATGTTGATCGCCTTGACCGGCTCATCCGTCATCTGGCCGATGAAGCTGCCGAGATGATCCGCCAGCTTGATCCAGGGGCCCATGACCTTGGCCTCTTCCGCTGTGACGGAGGGCATGTTGAGCGCGTTTTCCACGGCGCCGGTCAGAAGATAGCTCGACATCTGCTCTGCGACTTGGAGCGCGACGTTCTCCTGGGCTTCGGTTGTGGCCGCGCCAAGATGCGGCGTGACGACGACGTTGGGCAGGTTGAAAAGCGGGTTTTCCGTGGCCGGCTCGACAGAGAACACGTCGAAAGCGGCGCCGGCAACATGGCCGGACTGAAGCAGCTCGGCAAGCGCCTCTTCATCAACCAGACCGCCGCGGGCGCAGTTGACGATACGCACGCCTTTCTTTGTCTTTTCAAGGTTCTCGCGGCTCAGGATGTTGCGGGTCTGGTCCGTCAGCGGCACGTGCAGGGTGATGAAATCGGCCCGCTCCAGAAGCGTGTCGAGCGTGACTTTCTCGACCTGCATCTTCTGGGCTTTCTCTTCGGACAGGAACGGGTCATAGGCGATGACCTTCATCTTGAGACCGCGCGCGCGGTCGCAGACGATGCCGCCGATATTGCCTGCCCCGATCACCCCGAGGGTCTTGCCGGTCAACTCCACACCCATGAATTTCGACTTTTCCCATTTGCCCGCATGGGTCGATGCGGACGCTTCGGGGATCTGGCGCGCCACGGCGAACATCATCGCGATGGCATGCTCCGCCGTTGTGATCATATTGCCGAAGGGCGTGTTCATCACGATCACGCCTTTCTGGGAGGCGGCGTCCTTGTCGATATTGTCGGTGCCGATCCCGGCGCGGCCGATGACCTTGAGCTTGTCGGCGGCCGCGAGGATCGTCGGTGTCACCTTGGTCGCGGAGCGGATCGCGAGGCCGTCATAGTCGCCGATCACGGCGGCGAGCGCCTCCTTGTCCTTGCCGAGTTCGGGGCGGAAATCGACCTCGATCCCCCGGTCGCGGAAGATCTGAACGGCGGCCTCGGACAGCTTGTCGGAGATGAGAACTTTGGGAGCCATGATTGGTCCTTTCACGCTGTGTAGAGCGGACGCACAAGGCATGCACAGAGGATGCACAAACCATACATACGCGATGTGCGCGCTTAGGGGCTGTTATTTGGTGTTTAGGTGCAAATTTGCACGATCTGGCGTTTGCGTGCGCACCCCCATGAGGGGCCCGCACGCATGAAGACGGGAAGAGGCGCAGCGGTCAGGCGGCCTCGGACAATGCGGCGATCTCGGTCGCGAAGGCCCAGTCGAGCCAAGGAAACATCGCTTCGAGATCGGCGGTTTCCACCGTCGAGCCGCACCAGATCCGCAACCCGGCAGGCGCGTCGCGATAGGCGCCGACATCGAGTGCTGCTCCTTCCGCTTCGAGCCGCTTCTGCACGGCCTTGGCGAAGGTGGCGCCATCGGTGATGCGCGGATCGGTGAATTTCAGGCAGACCGAGGTGGTGGAGCGGGTGGCGGGATCGACCGCGAGGTTCTCGATCCAGTCGCGCGCGGCGCAGAACTCCCAAACCGCCTGCGCGTTGCGATCCGCGCGCGCGATCAGCCCGGCAAGGCCGCCTTCGCCGCGCGCCCAGTCGAGCGCCAGCAGGTAATCCTCGACCGCGAGCATGGAGGGCGTGTTGATCGTTGCGCCCTCGAAGATGCCCTCGATCAGCTTGCCGCCCTTGGTCAGGCGGAAGATCTTGGGCAGGGGCCATGCGGGGGTGTAGCTTTCGAGCCGCGCGACCGCGCGCGGGCTGAGGATGATGACGCCATGCGCCGCCTCGCCGCCCAGCACCTTCTGCCAGGAGAAGGTGGTCACGTCGAGCTTGTCCCAGGGCAGGTCCATGGCAAAGGCCGCAGAGGTCGCATCGCAGATGGTCAGCCCGTCCCGATCCGCAGGGATCACGTCGCCGGAGGGCAAACGCACGCCGGACGTTGTCCCGTTCCACGTAAAGACCACGTCGGTATCATAGTCGATCGCGGCCATGTCGACGATCTCGCCATATTCGGCGGTGACGACATCGGCGTCGATCTTGAGCTGTTTGACCACATCCGTGACCCAGCCCGCGCCGAAGCTTTCCCACGCGACCATGGTGGCCTTGCGTGCGCCGAGCAGCGACCACATCGCCATTTCGACGGCGCCGGTATCGGAGGCCGGCACGATCCCGATGCGGTAATCGGCGGGCACGCCGAGGATCTCGCGGGTGCCTTCGATGGCAGCCTTGAGCTTGTCCTTGCCGATCTTGGCACGGTGCGACCGGCCCAGAGCGGCGTCGGCCAGCTTGTCGACGGAAAATGTGGGGGGCTTGGCGCAAGGGCCAGAGGAGAACCGCGGATTTGCAGGCAAAACGGCGGGTTTGTTGGCGGCGTCATGCGACGCCGTGTGTGTGATACCAGTCATGGCTAACCTTCCAGATAGTCGCCCTTCGTTGGGGAAGGGTGTCCCACAGACCCCGCTAAAGAACCGCGCAGCGAGGCGCAAGTCGCAAAATGCATGTGAGCCGTCGGTTTGAGCGTTCCGGAGCGGTCCTTGGCGCGGATCGGAAACATCACGCGCCGGGCGGATCAACCAATCACCGCGAAACCCCTTGATTTACAAAGGGTCAGGCGCAAGTCTGGTGATATGAACAATTTCACTCCGTTTCCGGGGGGCGCTGGGGCGGGCGCATCCCATGAGGTCGTTGCCTTTCACCGCACCGAGCTTTCGGTGATCCTGTCGCTTTACGGGCGGATGGTTGCAGCCGGCGAGTGGCGCGATTACGGCATCTCGTCCCTGCGCGACATGGCGGTGTTTTCCGTGTTTCGCCGCACGGCGGAGCATCCGCTTTACCGGATCGAGAAACGCCCGAAATTGCGCAACAGGCAAGGGCAATACGCGGTGATCGGGGCCGATGGGCAGGTGCTCAAGCGCGGCGCGGACCTGCGCGCGGTGCTGCGGGTCCTGGAGCGCAAGCTGATCCGCGCGGTGGAGTAAGCTGGGCCTTTGAGTCGCGCGTTCCGGCGCCGTGCGTGTCGCAAGGCGGGGAACGGGGCGGGCGGGATGCATCGCGCCCGGTTGATCAGCCGTCCGCGTCAGCCAGCATCGCGCAGAGCAGTTCGAACATGATCGAGACGCCGAGAAAAGCTGTTCCCCCCGATTGGTCGAAGGGCGGTGAGACCTCCACCAGATCGGCCCCCACAATATCGAGACCGTGGAGTTCGCGGCAGACCTGCAGCGCCTGCAAACTGTTGGGTCCACCCACTTCCGGCGTGCCGGTGCCGGGCGCAAATGTCGGGTCGACAAAATCGATGTCGTAGCTGACATAGGTCGGCCTTGTGCCAACGATCTCACGGGCTTCTGCCATCACATCCGCCAATCCGCGCGCAAAGAACTCCTCGATCAGCACAAGCCGGATGCCGTTTGCGGCGGCAAAATCGCGGTCTTCGGTGTCATACATGGTCCCGCGCAGTCCGATCTGGATGATGCGCCTGGGGTCGAGCAGCCCTTCTTCCACGGCGCGGCGGAACGGGGTGCCATGGGTATACATCTGGCCGTTGAAATAGCTGTGGAACAGGTCGGTATGGCTGTCGAAATGCACCATGCCCAGCGGACCGTCCTTGGCCAGCGCGCGCAGGATCGGCAGCGAGGTCAGATGGTCGCCGCCCGCGGTGAGCGGGCGAATGCCCTGCGCGTGCACCGCGTCGTAAAACGCCGTGATGCGCGCCATGCTGTCCGGGATATCCGCCGGGTTGGGGCCGACGTCGCCCAGATCGGCGCAGGCGGCGGTTTCGAACGGGCGCTGGCCGGTGGTGGGATGCTGGGCGCGGATCATCGTCGAGGCGTCACGCAGCTGGCGCGGGCCATGGCGGGGACCGGGCCGGTTGGTGGTGCCGCTGTCCCAGGGCACACCGATCAGACCGATTTCGACCTCGGCGCGGCGGTCATGCTCCGGCGGCAGGTAGGGCAGGCGCATGAAGGTCGGCACGCCCGCGAAGCGCGGCAACTCGAAGCCCGAAACCGGATGGAAGAACGGGTCGGAGCGTGGCGTAGCGTTTGGCATCATGGGAGCCTTTTCAAGCGGTTGGAGGGCCGTCGAACGGATGTCCCGCGCATGGTGGCCCAGTGCGGGCGGCGACGCAAGCGGGACGGGCGCGGGTGTTCGGGCGTCTGCTGGACCGGCGCTGCAGGAGGGCCGGTTGCGATGGCGGGGCGGCTTGCATGGTGGCGAAGGCGGGCGGAAGCGGGAGCTTTCGAGGGGGCGCTTTGGAGGGGGCGCTGCCCCCGCCGCGGCAAGCCGCGACTCCCCCGGAGTATTTGCGGACAGAAGAAACTGCTGGGGGGCAGCCTTACCGGGTGCGGGGAGCCGGGCGTGGCGTGTTGCCGTGCGAGAGGGGGGCGCTGCCCCGCCGCGGCAAGCCGCGACTCCCCCGGAGTATTTGCGGACAGAAGAAACCGCAGAGGCGCAGCCTTACCGGGCGCGATGGAGCCGGGCGTGGCGTGTGACCGGGCCGTCGCCCTGGTCGGCGATGCGCGCCAGGGCGCGGTCGAGCGGCTCATGTGCAACCGCCATGTGATGGGCATTGGCATGGAGCAGGCTGTCCGGATCCGAGACCCAAGCCACATGGCCCTTCCAGAACAACAGATCTCCCCGGTCGGGCGCGGTGCCGGGGGGCAAGGTTATGCCGAGCGCGCGTTCCTGCATGTCGCTATCGCCGGGGCAGGCCATCGCGCAGGCGTGGCAGGCGATCTGCACGAGGCCGGAGCAGTCGATGCCCAGGCTGCTGTTGCCGCCCCAGAGATAGGGCGCGCCAAGCAGCCGTTCCGCCACCGAGACGGGATCGTCCTCGGGGCTGTCGGTGGGGGCGAGATGGTTTCGGGGCACGAATCCCAGAGAGGTTGAGGCAAACCGGCCGACGACCGCGTCGACGGTGACCCGGGCGCCAAGCGGGAGGAGGCATCTGTCGGGCGATTTCATATCCGGGGCGGTATAGGCATGGGTCGCGCGGGTCTTGACCCTGTGCGTGGCGGTCCTTTCCGGGCCGATGGCGGCCTGCGCCACATACCCCACATAGCTGTCGTCGGTGGCCTGCACGAAGGCCCAGCCGGCGTGGTGCTCGAAGACCGTAACCGGCGCGCCAAACAGCAGCTGACGGTCCCGCGGCCCATCCGGTGCGGCGCACAGGTCGGTCACCGGATCCGTCACGCAGGCCGGCGTGCCATCGGTGTAGCGGCGCCGGTCTCCCGGCCGGGGCGGGTCGGGTTGCAGGGTCCGGGCGGCGACGCGCGCATTGGCCGGGGTCAGGCGGCGGTCAGTCATGGATCAGAGGTTGAGCGCCTGCGGCAACGCGCCGAAGATCGCCCGCGTTCCCTGACCGAGGCCGCCTTTGCTGCGCCCGGCGGCGGCGCGTGGTTGCCAGGCATAGATGTCGAAATGCGCGTAGCGCGGTGCGTTTTCGACGAAGCGGCGCAGGAACAGCGCCGCGGTGATCGATCCGGCCATGCCGCCGGCGGGGGCATTGTCGAGATCGGCAATGCCCGGTTCGATCATGTCTTCGTAAGGCGCCCAGAAGGGCATGCGCCAAATCGGGTCTGCAAGGCGCCGGCCGGCTTGTTCCAACTCGATGGCGAGGGTCTCGTCATCGGTGTAGTAGGGCGCAAGATCCGCCCCGACAGCCACGCGCGCCGCACCGGTCAGGGTGGCCATGGAAATGGTGAGATCGGTGTCTTCCTCATCGGCAAAGGCGAGCGCATCGGCGAGCACCAGACGGCCCTCGGCATCGGTGTTGTTGATCTCGACGGTCAGCCCCTTGCGCGAGGTCAGGATGTCCTGCGGGCGGAAGGCATTGGCCGAGACGCTGTTTTCGACCGCAGGGATCAGCATGCGCAACCGCAGGGGCAAGCGGTTCGTCATGATCATCTCGGCCAGACCCATCACGTTGGCCGCGCCGCCCATGTCCTTTTTCATCAGACCCATGGAGCTTCCGGGTTTGAGGTTGAGCCCGCCGGTGTCGAAGCACACCCCCTTGCCGACCAGCGTAAGCATCGGCCCCCGATGCCCCCAGCGCATGTCAATCAGCCGCGGCGCGGTGGCGGAGGCACGGCCCACCGCATGGATCATGGGGAAGTTCTTGTCGAGAAGCGCGTCCCCCACGGTGACGGTGATCTCCGCGCCGTGTCGGTCGGCCAGCGCGCGGGCCGCGGTTTCTAGCGCGTCGGGGCCCATGTCGGAGGCCGGCGTGTTGACGAGATCGCGGGTCAGGGCCTCTGCGGCGGCGAAGGATTCCACACAGGGCGCATCGATCGTGGCCGGCGCGACGAGCCCCGGGCTTTCGGCGTTGCTGTTGCGATAGCGGTCGAAGCGGTAGGCGGTCAGGAGCCAGCCCAGCGATTCCGTCGTGGCATCGAAATGATCGGGCGTTTGCGCCAGATGATAGGTTCCGGGCGCGAGACCCGGCAGGCAGGCGGCGAGCGGAAACCGCTGGCGGGCGCGGTCACGGGCCGTGCCATAGCCTGCAAGCGCCGCCATCGGGTGACCGTCCGGACCCGGGATCATCAGGCAGGTGCCTATGGCGCCGGTGAAATGCGTCGCCTCGACCCAGTGGCGCGCAAAATCGCTGGCCTCTGCGGCCCAGCATGCGACGTCATCCGGTTCAAGCACGTAAAGCGGGCACGCCGCATCCGAGGCAGGCGCAAACTGCATTGACATAAAATGGACCTCTCGCTTCCTGAGGGTACACCTTATGCCTCTCTCCGGGCCGATGAAACCGGTATTGTGGCCGTGCCTGCGCCACGATTTCCAACGCGGGGCAGGGGATCACGGGGGTGCACGCGCTGCGAGGCAGGGGACGAGGCGCAGGCGGAATGCGCGCTGCGGCGCGTTGGCGGAAGGGCTGGGGGCCCGGGACCATGGTGCCTTCACGGGGTCAGACGGAGAGATCCTGCAAATCCCACAATGTGCTCAACGCCTGTTCGCCGACGCGGCCGAGTCGCGCGGTTGTCGCGGCTTCGGCGACCGTATCGCCATATTCGATACAGTTCATCACGTCGCGCGCCACACAGGCCAGCCCGGTCAGGCCGATTTGCCCGGCAACCGCCGCCAGGGCCCGGAGGTCCTTGTGGCGTTCCTCGCTCGGGCGGCGGGGATCGTGTTTCTGGATCCGGCACAAACGCATGCCCAGATCTTCCATCGTCCGGCAAATCACATCTTCGGCGGCGCGTGATCCCAGGTCCGCGCACAAGATTTCGATTTGACGCGCATCCATCTCCGGCCGCTCGCCGGGCGCGAGAAAACTGACCTCAGTCATATTTCACCCCATCGTTCAGAGCCCCCACGGCTGACCCATCTTTGCACCGCTGCCCTAGCAAAAGGTTATCTCCGCGACGTATTATCCCTCGAATCTTCCGACAATTCAGCCTATTGCAAGGGACGCAGATCTGTTCCGGAGGCCGATCCCATGCACCGTGTCCGTCCCTTGCCCGCCTATCTCGTTCAGCGTTACCACGGATGGAAAGCCACCGGGTATCACGAGAACCGCGCGTGGTATCGGCGTCTTGCCGAAGAAGGCCAGCGCCCGCGCGCCATGGTGATTTCCTGTTGCGACAGCCGCGTGCACGTCACCTCGATCTTTGGTGCCGATCAGGGCGAATTCTTTATTCATCGCAATATCGCGAACCTTGTGCCGCCCTTCGAGACCGGCGGAAAGCAGCACGGCACCTCGGCAGCGGTGGAATATGCGGTGACGGGGCTGCACGTGGCGCATGTCATCGTGCTGGGTCATTCGCAATGCGGCGGTGTTCAGGGCTGCATCGACATGTGCGAGGGCCGTGCGCCGCAGCTTGAGGACAGCGAATCCTTTGTCGGACGCTGGATGGACCTGTTGCGTCCCGGCTATGAGAAGGTGCGCGAGCGCGGGGAAGGCGATATGGCGCGCGCGCTCGAGAAGGAGGCGGTCGTCGTCTCGCTCGAAAACCTCATGACATTTCCGTTTGTGCGCAGTGCGGTTGATGACGGCGAGCTGACGCTGCACGGGGTCTGGACCGATATCGGTCAAGGCAATCTCGAATGGTGGGACCCGGCAAGCGAGCGGTTTCAGCTCGTCTGATCCTGGGTCGTCATCGCGTGGGCGTTGGCCCGCGTCAGCGCGGGTCAAGCTCGGCTGTCAGGCCATCGGCGCTGCCGCGGAGCGCGGGACGGCCGATGCGGGCCGCGATGCTGCGCAGCGGAACGCCAAGGCTGCGCCCGGTGCAAAGCGGCTCCCCCTGTTCGCGCAGAATGACGAGATGTCCGGCGCGAAACCCCAGCCCGTAGCCCTTGGCCTGCAAGGCGCGGGCCAGCGCGGGCCAGTCCGGCGCGGTTTCCAGGATCGGGCTCAGGAAGCGGCGCAGCAGCATTTGCGTTTCGCAATCGAGCGGGGCCGGAAGGATGGTGGCGGCCGGGTTTCCGGCGCTTTGCCATCCGGCTGAACTGTCTGGTTGGTGCCTCATGGCGGAACTCCAATACTCTGAACACCGCCAGTCTGCGCGTCGAAAACGGCAAAACTAGGGCCGGAGCGGACGTATTATCGTGGTTTGGGAAACGCTTCCTTAACCTGGCGTGCGCAAGGTGTCCCCATGACGAGGATCGAGATCCGCATCAACGAAGACGATCCGCTCTGTCGTGCGTTGCAGACCGTGGCGGACCGCAAGGGCCAGGACTTGGAGGACGTGTTGCGCGAATATCTTTCACAACTGGTCGAGCGGTCGTTGGACGACGCATGGGCGGCAACGCAAGCCCCCGGCGCGGCGGCAGACGAGGCCACGGGCGTCGAGGGCGGCGGTCCGCCCGACGCGCGTCGCCTCGCGGATGAGGGCCTGCGGGAGCAGGTGCGGCGCGATCTGGAATCGGCGCAGTCCTGGCCGGAGCTTCAGGGGCGCTTGATGTTGCGCGGATGCGCGCTGCGCAGCGGTTCAACGGGTCTGGAGGTGGTCCAGCATCCCGGTGAGGACCGGCTCTGGAGCCTCGACAGCCTTGGCCTGTCCCGCGCGGCGCTCGAGCGGAGGATCGGTGCGCGTTTCCCTGACAGCAGCGGTATCGACTGGGCGCGTCTGCGGGGGCAGGGTGCGCGGGTCGCGCCGATTGCACGGCCGGGGCACCGGTTGAGCGCATTGTCGGTGCAACGGGGGCCGGTCGAGGACATGGTCGAAGATGCTGGGGCGAAGATGTGCTTCATGCGGGACGCCGGCGCCACGGCCAGAGGCGCGCTTGCACGGGTGGCAGCACGCGAGGCGGACAAAGGCGGGATGCCTTCGGGCGATGGCGGGGTGCATGCAGGTGATGAAGCGCCACGCGTTCTGGGTGACCCTGCACCCGCCAAGAGGATGGTGCAAACGGATGCGGGGGCTGACGGTCGGCGCGACGAGAGCCCTCGGCTGACTTTCTCAGCGAGGGCGAGTGCAAGTGCGAAGGCGCTGGAAGCGGATGCAACGGGCGGGGGCAGCGAAACGGCCATTTTCCAGCAAAAGGAGGCAGGAGACGCGGGCCCACCGCTTTTTTCGAGCCCTCGGCGCCACGTAGCGGGCTGACCTGTTCCACCGACACCCATGCGGGAAATGCGGTTTTGGTTCATGATTGGGCGCAGCCGGGCAAGTCGGGGCCGCTCAGGATGGCACTGTCTTTATCAGACAGCGATGGCGCGTGCGGCGGGTGAGCGGAACAGCCACGACCGCACGGGACGGCGACGGCGGCGCTGGCCGTCGAGGGCGTTCAGGGCGCGCAGGCGGCGCGCGCGGGCAATGCAGATCAGCGTGTCAGTCATGGACCTGTTCCTTCCATCGACAGTCCTGGTGGGGCCACCGCGTTCGACGATGACATAACAACCATCGCGTGCAATCTGGGCAGAAACAGGACACGTCATGGCCGGTATCGGGACCATTTCGCGAAAGCGCATGGCAAAATCGGGGCTCGAAGGCCAGCCGCCGAGTGCGTAGAGCAGCCGCGGGGAGGAGAGACCAGTGGCAGGGCGCGAAGACCAACCACGGGGCGGGAAGACCAGCCGCGGGGCGGGAAGACCAGCCGCGGGGCGGGAAGACCAACTGCGAAGCGCGAAGACCAGCGGCGAGGCACGAAGACCCGCGGCGAGGCACGAAGACCTGCCGCAGTGACGCAATCGACCCTCTGTCTGGCCATCGGAATGCAGATCCCAGCGGCTTGACGCAGCGGTTCCCAAAAAGGAGCGATCAAGGTCGCGACACCCTTGCCAGGCTTATCCGACAGGCTCGCTCCCCAATTTTGCGGGCACAAAAAAAGCGGGACGCCAAAGGTGCCCCGCTTGTTGGTGTCACTGCGGCGCGGTTGCTGCGCCCGGGTTGCCGCGCGGGTATCCTTGCGGCTCATTCGCACGGATTGTGTCATTCCGGCACCGCCACAGCGGTGCCGTCGCTGCGGTAGTGTCGCTGCGATGCGGTCGCTACGCCCGGTTTGCCGCGCTGCTATCCGGGAGGCTCTTTCGCCGGGATGGCATTATTGTGGCGCCGCCACTGTGGTTCGGTCGCTGCGGTAGTGTCACCGAGGTAGCGCCACCGCGGCGTGGTTGGTGTGCCCGGTCAGCCGCGCCGCTATCCAAGCGGCTCTTTCGCAGGGAAAGTGGTATTGTGGCGCGGCGACTTCGGTAGGGTCGCCGCGCTGGTGCCGCCGAGGAACGTTCTCTGCGACAGGGTTCCCGCGCCGCTGTCCGTGCGGTTTTCTCACCGCAATGGTACGACTAAGGTGCCGCTACTGCGGTATATGCACCGCGGTGATGTCACAGCGGCGGCGTCAGCCCTTTTTCAACGCGCGCTGGCCAAGAACCTCGGCAATCTGGACCGCGTTGAGCGCGGCTCCCTTGCGCAGATTGTCCGAAACGCACCACAGGTTCAGACCGTTGTCGATGGTCGAATCCTGCCGAATCCTTGAGATGAAGGTCGCAAAATCGCCCACGCATTCGACGGGAGTCACGTATCCGCCATCCTCGCGCTTGTCGATCACCATGATCCCCGGTGCTTCGCGCAGGATCTCGCGCGCCTCGTCTTCATCGAGGAAGTCTTCGAACTCGATATTGATCGCCTCGGAATGACCGACAAAGACCGGCACGCGCACGCAGGTCGCCGTGACCTTGATGCTCGGGTCGATGATCTTCTTGGTTTCGGCGACCATTTTCCACTCTTCCTTGGTGGAGCCGTCCTCCAGAAACACGTCGATATGCGGGATCACGTTGAAAGCGATCTGCTTGGGATAAACCTTGGGCGGCACATCGGAGACCGGGTTGTAGACAGCCTTCGTCTGGTCCCAGAGTTCATCCATCGCCTCCTTGCCCGAACCGGAGACGGATTGATAGGTCGACACGACCACCCGCTTGATGCGCGCGCGGTCATGCAAGGGCTTGAGCGCAACGACCATCTGCGCGGTGGAACAGTTCGGGTTGGCGATAATGTTACGCTTGCTGTAGCCCATCACGGCATCGGCGTTCACTTCCGGAACGATCAGCGGCACGTCGGGATCATAGCGATAGAGCGACGAGTTATCGATCACCACACAGCCCGCCTTGGCGGCCTTGGGCGCGAATTCCTTGGTCGCATCGGAGCCGATCGCAAAAAGCGCGATGTCCCAGCCGGTGAAGTCAAACGTGGCGAGGTCCTGGGTTTTGAGCGTCTTGTCGCCAAAGCTCACCTCCGTGCCAAGCGAGCGGCGTGACGCCAGCACCGCCAGCTCGTCGACGGGGAATTCCCGTTCGGCGAGGATGTTCAGCATTTCGCGGCCCACGTTGCCCGTGGCACCGGCGACGACGACCCTGTAACCCATGTCGGTCCTCCGTTTAGGTCTGATGGCGGAACACGATGTTCCGGCCCGTTGTCCGAGGCGTCGTTACCCCAGAGCGACACGGCTTGAAAGACCTCTTTGCTGCGGCACGGTGGAGTTTTGCCCCGGTCGCAACAGGGGCAGGCGCCAAAGGGTGTGGCGGCCTGCCGCAGCCGGGCGCTTTTGGCCAGCCTGAAACCGCCGAAATTGAGGGCACGTGCCCGAAAAACCGGCGAATACCCGCCGATATTCCCCTTGAAGTGCCCAAATGGCGGAAATCCGCCATTTTTTTGGGCGCACCGGTGGTGTATCTGCAGAAGGTATCTCATTAGCTAAGACGGCGATCTTCCCGAGCGGCGCAATTATGTGACAGTGCCGGGTGGTCTCCAAGGGCCGGGATTGCGCCAACAGGCGCTGTGCGGGCATGACAATAAAAAAGGCCTCGGCGCAGAGCACCGCACGAGAGTCAGGGAACGGGACATGCTTTATAGTATTATCAGGACGCTCTCGCCTGGCTGTAAACAGGCCATTTTCATGCTTGCCGACGTGGTGATGATCGCAGTGGCGCTGTACTTGGCGCTGGTGCTGAGTGCCTCGACCTCCGCTGACCCAGCAACACTGCTGTCCGCGGCACCGCTGTTCGCAGGGCTCATGGTGGGAGGGGCTGGTCTCGGCTGGTGGCTCGGTCTGCCGCATATGAAGCTCAACGCATACGAAATGCGGGGCATCCTGCGCACCGCGACCTTTGCCACGGGGCTGGGTCTGACGGGGGTCATTCTTGGCTCCGCCTTTGGCTCAAGCTTGTCTTTTGCAGTCTTTTTCAATTTCACGCTTCTGCTGATGGTGTTCGGCGCGGCCTGGCGGATCGGTCTGCGGCATCTGACGATGATGATCTACCGCCGCGGCCAGAACCGGATGCGGGTGATGATCTACGGCGCCGGTCAGACGGGCCAGCAGCTGGCGTCCGCGCTGCGCCATGACCACGCGGTCGATGTGGTCGCCTTCATCGATGACGACCCGACGCTGCAAAGCACCTCGATTCAGGGCATTCGCGTCTATGGCGCCAGCCGCATCAAGCAGATGGTCGCGGAGATGGACATCCAGCGTATCGTTCTGGCCATGCCCTCGATCAGCCAGCCGACCGTCGCAGGCATCGCGCAACGGCTGCGTCGCATGGGATGCGAGGTGCACACCGTTCCGTCCTTTGCCGCGTTGATCGGGCGCGAAGCGATGAACCGCTCGGTATCGCCGGTCTCGCTCGACGATCTTCTCGGGCGCAATCAGCTTGAAAAGGAGCTACCCGCGGTCAGCCATGCCTATACGAACCGCCGCATCCTCATCACCGGCGCGGGCGGGTCGATCGGCTCGGAGCTCTGCCGTCAGCTGGTGGCGTGCAAGCCCGAATGCGTGGTGCTCGTCGATCACTCGGAGCTGGGTCTTTACAACATCGAGAAAGAGCTCAAATCCCTCGCCGAAGGCATGACAATTGTGCCTGTGCTGGCGTCGGTGCTCGATCAGCCGCTGATGACACAACTGCTGGAGCAACACCGCATCGAGGTGGTGCTGCACGCGGCGGCTTACAAGCACCTGCCCATGGTCGAATGCAACCCGATCAGCGGTCTGCGCAACAATGTCATCGGCACCAAGGTGATGGCCGACGCGGCGCGCGTCACCGGGGTCGAGCGCTTTATCCTCGTGTCCTCCGACAAGGCGGTGCGGCCAACCAATGTGATGGGCGCATCCAAGCGCCTCGCGGAGCTTCTCGTGCAGGATCTTGCTACGCGCTCGGCGGGCACACGCTTTTCCATGGTGCGCTTTGGCAACGTCCTCGGGTCGTCCGGCTCTGTCATCCCGCTGTTCAAGGAACAGATCGAACGCGGTGGTCCGGTGACGCTGACCCACGGCGACGTGACCCGCTACTTCATGACGATTTCCGAAGCCGCCCGGCTTGTGCTTCTGGCCGGGTCCTTTGCCCAGGGGGGCGAAGTGTTCGTTCTGGACATGGGAGACCCGGTTCCGATCAAGGAACTCGCACGCAAGATGATCGAGGGCGCCGGGTTCCAGGTGAAGGATGCGGAAACGCCGGAAGGCGATATCGAGATCAAGATCGTCGGGCTGCGACCCGGCGAAAAGCTGCATGAAGAGCTGCTGATCGAGCCCGACATGCTGACGACACCGCATCCCAAGATCCTGCGCGCGCAGGAGAGCTACCTCTCCGAGTTCGAGATGGCGACCGCGATCAAGGATCTGCGCCTTGCGCTGGAAACCCGCGACGCCGATGCCGCCCGCGCGGTGATTGCGCGCTGGGTCGAGCACGAGGTGATCGAGGAACAGCTGGGCACCGTCTGACGCGGTGCTGGCGCAACGCTGCTCCCCCGCTTGCCCTTCCCCAGTTCATGGTGACGGCGTCCTCGCACGAGGGCGCCCTGCGGGCTCTCCACCGCGGTCCGCGCGTTTTTGGCAGACATCACGCCGAGGGCCGGCGGCCGGGCAGGGCTGACCGGCCTTCCGACGTGGATCGGACCCGGGCCGGCCTGTGCTTGTCAGCGGCCGGGGATGATGTCCCGAACGCCGTGCGCCTCCCAGTTTTCGATCGCGGCAAGCGCCTCTTCGCCGGTTTCGACAAATCGGAACAGTGACAGGTCGTCCTGCGAGATCGTTCCGGCCTCCGCAAGGGCATCCCAGTTGATGATCCGTTCCCAGAAATCGCGTCCGAAGAGCAGGAAGGGCACCCGTTTCATGCGCCCGGTCTGGATCAGCGTCAGCGACTCGAACAGCTCGTCCAGCGTGCCAAACCCGCCGGGAAACACGCAGATCGCGGCGGCGCGCATCAGGAAATGCATCTTGCGGATCGCAAAATAATGGAAATTGAAGGCCAGGTCCGGCGTCACATAGGGGTTCGGGGCCTGTTCATGCGGCAACACGATGTTCAAGCCGATCGAAACGCCTCCGGCCTCTTCGGCACCCCGGTTGCCCGCCTCCATGACGCCCGGTCCGCCGCCGGTGCAGATCACCCAGTCGCGGTTTCCGGACGCCACGGATTTCTCCGTGACCAGCTTCGCAAAACGGCGCGCCTCCTCGTAGAACTGTGACAGGTCCGCAAGCGTTTGCGTGCCCGCGCTGGCCTTGTCCGCGGGCGACGGGATCCGCGCGCCGCCGAACAGAACAACGGTGCTGTCGATCTGGTGCTCGTCGAGCAGCATCTCGAATTTCAGCAATTCCAGTTGCAACCGGACAGGCCGGAGTTCGTCGCGGCACAGGAAACTGTCATCCGCAAAGGCGAGCCGGTAGCTCGGCGAGAGGGTTTGCGGTGTTTCGGGAACCGCGCGAGCGGTCTCGCAATCGGTCCCAGCATCGCGCAGGCTGCTGCGGCGGTCATCTTTCATCGGGGCGTCCTTGTATGGTGCTTGCTCCGACTATAGCGTCAGCGCAAACACACACCAGAGCGATACGTGCCAACTGCGCGTCACGCAGGACAGGAGCCGGGCAATGGATTGGAAAGCGCAGATCAATGCAGCGGCCGAGCGCATCGCGGGCCACGCACAGGTGACGCCGGTGATGCAGAGCGCGTCCCTCTGGGAGCGCCCGGTGGATCTCAAGCTCGAACATCTGCAGCACATGGGCAGTTTCAAGGCGCGCGGCGCGTTCAACACGCTGGCTGCGGTGGATGTGCCGGAGGCCGGGATCGTGGCGGCGTCGGGCGGCAATCACGGGGCGGCGGTGGCCTATGCGGCGCGGATGCTCGGCCACAGGGCGCGGATCTTTGTTCCGGAAATCGCCGGACCGGCCAAGATTGGCCTGATCGAGCGCACCGGGGCGGATCTGACCGTTGTGCCGGGTGAGTATGCCGATGCGGCGGACATGGCGCGCCGGTTCGAAGAAGAGCAGGGCGCGATGCAGGTCCATGCCTATGATGCCGATCTGACGGTCGCCGGGCAGGGCACGCTGATGCGCGAATGGGAGGCGCAGGGGCTCGCGGCGGATACGGTGCTGATTGCCGTGGGCGGGGGCGGATTGATCGCCGGGGCGCTGGCGTGGCTGCAGGGCGCGCGCAAGGTTGTTGCGGTTGAGCCGGGCAGCTGTAACGCGCTGGCTGCGGCGCTTGACGCCGGTGCGCCGGTCGATGTCCCGGTGTCGGGAGTTGCCGCCAATGCGCTGGGCGCGCGCCGGATTGGTCAGATCGCCTATGATCTGGCCGCGGCGCAGGGAATTTCCTGTGTCACGGTCCCCGATGGTGCGATCCTGGAGGCGCAGAAAACGCTCTGGCAGGCGCATCGCCTGCTTGTGGAGCCCGCAGGGGCCTGCGCCCTCGCCGCGCTGCAATGGGGGGCCTATGTGCCCGAACCGGGGGAGCGGGTGGCGGTGCTTGTATGTGGCGGCAATGTAGCACCCGATCCGCTCGGCTGATACGGGCGCGGCACGCCGACAGTCCCCAACCGCCGCGCCAAAAGGCAAGCGGCCGGCCGAGTGGTGCATTGCGCGGCAGGCAGGAGGGCATTAAGGGGGTGTGCGACGCGAACAGGGGAGTTGCACATGTCGAATGCCGAGTTGGAAGTTGCCATCGAAGCCGCTTGGGAAAACCGGGCCGAGATCACGCCGGCGACCACAGGCGCCACCCGCGAGGCCATCGAAGAGACGCTGAACGCGCTCGATGGTGGGGGGCTCAGGGTTGCGGAGCGTCGCGAAAATGGCGATTGGCATGTCAACCAGTGGGCGAAGAAGGCCGTTCTTCTGGGCTTTCGGATCAAGGACATGGAAATCCAGGACGGCGGCCCCCAGGGCGGCGGCTGGTGGGACAAGGTCGACAGCAAGTTCAAGGGCTGGGATGCCGGGCAATGGCGGGACGCCGGCTTCCGCGCGGTGCCGAACTGCGTGGTGCGCAAATCGGCCTTCATCGCGCCGGGTGTCGTGCTCATGCCGTCCTTCGTGAATCTCGGCGCCTATGTGGACGAAGGCACCATGGTCGATACCTGGGCCACGGTCGGCTCCTGTGCGCAGATCGGCAAGAATGTGCACCTGTCCGGCGGTGTCGGGATTGGTGGCGTTCTGGAACCGATGCAGGCCGGTCCGACCATCATCGAGGACAACTGCTTCATCGGGGCACGCTCCGAGGTGGTCGAGGGCTGCATCGTGCGCGAAGGTTCCGTGCTGGGCATGGGCGTGTTCATCGGTCAGTCGACGAAGATCGTGGATCGCGAAACCGGTGAGGTCATGTATGGCGAGGTGCCACCCTATTCGGTGGTCGTTGCAGGCTCGATGCCATCGAAGAACGGGGTTAACCTTTACTGCGCCGTGATCGTCAAGCGTGTGGATGAACGCACGCGCTCCAAGACCGGGATCAACGAGCTGCTGCGCGATTGATTGCGAGATCATCGGGAACCATTGGCAAGCTGCCGGGTTCCCGATGCAGACCTATTTGCAAAAACGGCTCAGGAGCGAACATGGGACTTGGTATTTTGGCATCAATCATCGTCGGCGGGCTTGCAGGATGGATTGCAAGCGGCTTGATGAAGGCACAGACAGGTCTGTTGGTGAATATCATCCTCGGGATCGTCGGTGCGGTGGTGCTCAACACCATTCTCTCCATCGTTGGCATCTATGCCGACCGGAGCTGGCTGCCGCAGCTGATCGTGGGCGCGGCCGGTGCCTCCCTGCTCATTTTCGTGTGGCGCCGCATCAAGAGCTGATGCGCCTCTCATGGCGGTAATCGCTGTCGATGATCGGGCGGGCTCGTGATAGGGTGACCATCACACAATGCGATCAAGAATGAGAGTGGCCCGCCTATGAATCCGCGCATGATCCTGCCTGTTATTGCCATTGCCCTTTCGGTGGCCCTTTCTGGGTTGCCCGCTGATGCACAAGAGTATGACGGGCTGTATCGTATCGAAGGGCTCGGCACCGGCACCTGCACCTATACCGGGGCCGATGATGGCGTCATCGAGGTGCGGGACGGTATGTTGGGCGGGGTCGAAAGCCGGTGTGCGCTGACCAATCCTGTCGCGGTGCGCGCGATGGACGCCACGTTGTTTGACGCGGAATGTATGGGCGAGGGCGAAACCTATGGCTACCGCGTGATGTTGATGCAGACGGCGCGCGGGATCGCGGTCATCCGCAATGGCTATACCGGCGAATATGACAGGTGCGGGGGATAGGCGTGGCCAAGACCGACACATCCGAAAAACCCGCAAAGCCCCGCAAACGCCAACAGGTCTATACCCTGCTTGTCGAAGTCGGGCGCAAGGCGGGTGACGGGCTTCCGAAAGCGGCCACCGGCGGCGCGCTCATGTGCTATGCCTCCGGCGTGGACGAAGCCGAAGCCGTGCGTGAAACCGTGGCCATTCTCAAGCAGGCGGATATGGCACCGCTTGACGTCACCGGCTACGGCACGCCGGAAGAGCGTGAACAGCAGGGCCACGAGATCGACGCGGAGGAGCGCGGATTGATGGACCGCGCGCTTGCCGAAAACGCGGTGATCGTGGCCAGTGTCGAGCCGTTCTTCGACTGACTCCTTGGTCTTTGTGCCCACTCCAACGCCCTGGCCCATGTGATCACGCGCGCTCCTGTGTCGACGCGCCATGCGCCGCAGCAGCCGCGCTGCGGCGCGCGCGCCTTGCAGAGCCGCTGATCGTGAGCCGTCACCAGACAACACGCACGGATCGGCGCACCTCGCCGGCGGCGCTCCGGCGTCTGGCATGCCATGGGGGTAATGGGAGGCTTTGCCAAAGCCGGTTTGTTGCCAAGCGCCCTGCCACGCGGTAGCCATCCCCACGACATCAACCCCGGCAGGAGCCCGTCATGACCACTGATCCCGTTGCACTGACCGCGCGTCTGGTGCGTTGCCCCTCCGTCACGCCGGACGAGGGCGGCGCGCTGGTGCTGCTTCAGGAGCATCTCGAAGCCGCCGGGTTCGACTGCACGCGCGTTGACCGGGGCGGGGTGAGCAACCTATTTGCACGCTGGGGCGCAAAGGGCGCAGCCCGGACCTTTGGATTCAACGGGCATACCGACGTCGTGCCGATCGGACGCCGGGAGGACTGGACATACGACCCGTTCGGCGCGGAGATCGACGGCGACTGGATGTATGGGCGCGGGACCACGGACATGAAATCCGGTGTTGCGGCCTTCGTGGCGGCAGCCATTGATTTTGTCACCGACACGCCGCCGGACGGGGCCGTCATCCTGACCGTGACCGGCGATGAGGAGGGCGATGCGCTGGACGGCACGACCGCGCTTCTGGACTGGATGGATGCGCAGGGAGAGCGCATGGATGTCTGCCTTGTGGGCGAGCCGACCTGTCCGCAACAATTTGGCGACACGATCAAGATCGGACGGCGCGGCTCGATGAATGCCTGGATCACGGTGACCGGCAAGCAGGGGCACTCGGCCTATCTGGATCGAGCGCTGAACCCGATGCCTGCGATGGTGCGGCTTCTGGACCGGCTGTCATCCACACCGCTGGACGCGGGCACGGATCATTTCGACCCTTCCACGCTTTCCGTGGTTACGGTCGATACGGGCAACCCGGCGACCAATGTGATCCCGGCCAAGGTCGAAGCCACGCTCAACATCCGCTTCAACGATACCCATACCGGGGCGGCGCTTTCCGAATGGTTGCACGAGGAGGCGGCAAAGCTGGACGCGGAATTCGGCACACGCACCGCGTTGCGCGTGAAGATCTCCGGCGAGAGCTTTGTGACACCGCCGGGGCCGTTGTCGGATCTCGTGGCCCGCGCCGTGGCCGCGGAGAGCGGTGTGACGCCGGAGCTGTCGACCACCGGCGGCACATCGGATGCGCGATTCGTGAAGGCGCATTGCCCGGTGGTGGAGTTCGGTCTTGTCGGGCACCGGATGCACGCGGTGGACGAACGGGTTTCCGTGTCGGAGATTGGCCGGCTCAAGGCGGTCTACACGCGCATCCTCGGCGATTATTTCGGATCGCGCTGATGCCGGGGCGCCGCAGTCTTGTGGTGATGGTCAAGGAGCCGCGTCCGGGCCGCGTGAAAACGCGGCTTGCGCGCGATATCGGGTCGGTTCCGGCCACTTGGTGGTTTCGGCATCAGGTGGACCGCCTGACACGGTCCATCCGCGATCCCCGGTGGCAGACCGTTCTGGCCGTGGCGCCGGACAAGGCGGTTACAAGCCGGGTCTTTGACGCCGCCTTGCCGCGCGTGGCACAGGGCCGGGGCGATCTTGGCGCGCGTATGGCGCGGGCCATGCGGCAGATGCCGCCGGGGCCGGTCTGTGTCATTGGAGCCGACGTGCCCGGCATCACGCCTGCGCATGTGGCCCGCGCGTTCCGCGCGCTTGGCGATGCGGAAACGGTGTTCGGACCGGCGGAAGACGGGGGCTATTGGCTCGTGGGCGTCCGCAATGCGCGCGCATTTCCGCCGGGGCTTTTTGAGGGCGTGCGCTGGTCGAGCCGGCATGCTCTGGCCGACAGCGTCGCCTCGCTCGGGAAGAGGCGCGTGGCTCTTGTCGACCGGCTTCGCGATGTTGATCGGGCCGCCGACCTCTGAGACCGGTCGAAGGATGCGCGTGGCCGTGGTCCTGCGGGTCGATACGGGCCGCCCGGCACGGCTGAATGACAGGAGAACGCGCCCGACTCGCGCAAGGCGGAGCGCCGCGTGACAGCGTCTGGTGATGATCCGCGTGACGGCGGAGGGCGCGCGTGCTAGCTGACAGGGCATGACACAGATCCCCACGAAAGACGCGATCCTGCAGTGGATCTCCGACAATCCGACGCTGACCTCGAAGCGCGACATTTCCAAGGCCTTTGGCATCAAGGGCGCCGCGCGGATCGACCTCAAGCGCGTGTTGAAGCAACTCGAAGCCGAGGGGCATCTCGAGAAGCGCAAGAAAACCTACCGCGATCCTGATCGGCTGCCGCCGGTCAGCGTGCTGATGGTGCGGGAGCCGGATTCGAACGGAGATCTGTTCGCCCAGCCGCTGGAATGGCATGGCGAAGGGGTCGAACCGATCGTGCTTCTGGTCCCGCGCGAGTCGGACCCGGCGCTCGGGCCCGGCGACAGGATCCTGGCCCGGCTCACGGTGGTGCATGAAGAGGATCACAATTACGAGGCGCGGCTGATCCGGCGGATTGGCCATGCGCCCACCCGCATCGTCGGGATTTTCCGCAAAGGCGCGGAGGGCGGCCGGGTTCTGCCCATCGACAAGGGCTCGGACCGCGAGTGGAGCGTGGCGGCGGACGCCACCGGGGGCGCGCAGGATGGCGAGCTGATCGAGGCCGAGCAGGTCGGGCCAAAAGGCCGCATGGGATTGCCGCGGGCCCGGGTGGTCGAGCGGCTTGGCGACCCGACAGAGCCGCGCGCGGTGTCGCTGATCGCCATTCATCAGCACGGCATTCCCGACAGCTTTCCCGAGGATGTGCTTGCCGAGGCCGACAGGATGAAGCCCGCGGGGCTGAACGGGCGGGTCGATTTGCGTGACATGCTCCTTGTGACCATCGACCCGGCTGATGCCCGGGACCACGACGACGCGGTTTTTGCCGAGGCCGATGACGACCCCAAGAACCCCGGCGGGCATCGCATCTGGGTGGCGATTGCGGATGTGGCCCATTACGTGCGCCCCGGTTCCGCGCTGGACCGCGAGGCCAAGAAGCGGGGCAATTCGAGCTATTTCCCCGACCGGGTTGTGCCGATGTTGCCTGACCGGCTGTCCGGTGATCTGTGTTCGCTGCATGAGGGGGTGCCGCGGGCCTGTATCGCGGTCGAGATGGTGATCGCGGCGGATGGGACGTTGCGGTCCAAACGCTTCATGCGCGGGTTGATGCGCTCGCCGGCATCGCTGAATTACCAACAGGTGCAGGCGGCCATGGATGGCGCGCCCGATGCACAGGCCGAACCCCTGGTCAGCGCCGTAATCCGGCCGCTCTACCAGGCCTATGCCGCGTTGCGACAGGCGCGCGAGCGCCGCCAGCCGCTGGAGCTGGAACTGCCGGAGCGCAAGGTGGTGCTGGACGAGACCGGAACGGTGCAGTCGGTGGATTTCAGCGAACGGCTCGATGCGCACAAGCTGATCGAGGAATTCATGGTCTTGGCGAACGTCGCCGCGGCCGAGGTGCTCATTGCCAAGAAATCGCCGCTGCTGTTCCGGGTGCATGAAGAGCCGCCGCAAGACAAGCTGGACTCGCTCCGGGATACGGCGGAGGCATCGGGGCTGGTGCTGGCCAAGGGGCAAGTGCTCAAGACCAGCCATCTCAACCGGTTGCTGGCGCAGGCAGCGGGCACGGATGAGGCGGAGTTGATCAACATCGCGACGCTGCGCTCCATGACGCAGGCCTATTACAGTCCGAAGAATTTTGGTCATTTCGGCTTGGCGCTCGACAATTACGCGCATTTCACGTCGCCGATCCGGCGCTATTCCGATCTCGTCGTGCATCGTGCGCTCATTGCCGCGCATGGCTGGGGCGATGACGGGCTGAGCGCGGAGGAAATCGACAGGCTGGAACAGACGGCGCAGCATATCTCGGATACCGAGCGGCGTTCGATGATGGCCGAGCGTGACACCACGGACCGCTATCTGGCGGCCTTTCTGTCGGACCGGATCGGCGCGGAATTCACCGGTCGGATCAGCGGAATTGCCAAGTTCGGGGTATTTGTGAAGCTCGATGAGACCGGCGCGGACGGGCTTGTGCCGATCTCCACGCTGGGGCGCGAGTATTTTCACTTTGACCGCGATGCCGGGACCCTCATGGGCGCGGATACCGGGCGGCTCATCGCGCTGGGCATGCGCGCGCGGGTGCGGCTCGTGGAGGCGGCGCCGGTGACCGGGGGCATCGCGTTTGAAATGCTGGAGATCGAGGATGAGGGCATCGCCAGCAGCGCGCGCGGGCGCGGCGGCGGGCCGCGTGGCAAGGGGCGCGGGCGGGGCGGGCGCCCCGGTGGCGCACCAAAGCGCAAATCGGTCCGGGCGGCGAAGAAGGCGGCGAAGGTGAAACGCAAGGTGACGCGCCAGACGCGCCAACGGTAAATCGCGCGTGGCTTCGCAAGGCTTTGCCGATCCGCCGCGCAGGGTCCGCTTGCGGCGGAGGGGCCGCGCGTCCTAGGCTGGAGCAGGATCAGGAGGGCGACGATGCGGATTGCAGACTATCTGGCATGCGCGCTGGCGGCAGTGCTGCCAGCAATGGCGGTGGCGGAGCCGCTGCGCCCGGTTGCACGGCCCGCCGTGCTGGATGCGGCGAGGCCGGTGCCGGTTGTCCTTGCGCAGACCGTGCGGCCGCAGGCGCGTCCGGCGGGGGTCGACCAAGATGGCGCCGGCGCGGGCAGGGGCGGCGCGGAATTTGACGCCTGGATTGCCGGGTTTCGCGCCCGCGCGCTGTCTCGGGGCATCACCGCATCGGTCTTTGATGCGGCCTTTGCCGATGTGCGCTACGATCCGGAGGTTGTCCGGCGCGACCGAAACCAGTCGGAATTCACCAAGACGATTTGGGTTTATCTCGAAACCGCCGTGTCCGAGGCCCGCATTCGCAACGGGCGCGCGGCGCTTGCGCGGCATCGGGCGCTGTTGGAGCGGATCGAGGCCGAATACGGCGTGCGCAAGGAAATCGTCGTCGCGATCTGGGGGCTGGAATCGGCCTATGGCACCTTCAAGGGCTCCAAGCCCGTTATCGGGTCCATGGCGACGCTGGCCTATGACGGGCGGCGGCAGCGTTTCTTCGAGGCCCAGCTGCTGGCCGCGCTGAAGATCCTGCAACAGGGCCATACCGTGCCGGAAAACATGAAGGGGAGCTGGGCCGGTGCGATGGGCCATACCCAGTTCATGCCGACCTCGTTCCAGTCGCTGGCGGTGGATTGGACCGGCGATGGGAAGCGCGATATCTGGGGCGAAGATCCGGCCGACGCGCTGGCCTCCACAGCGCATTACCTCAAGTCGAACGGGTGGCGGACCGGCGTGCCATGGGGCGTGGAAGTTGTTGTTCCTGAAGGGTTTGACTATCTCCAGGCCAATCGCGAGATCGAGCGGCTGCCCTCGGCTTGGGCGCGGCGCGGCGTGGTGCCGGCCCATGGCGGCCCGATCCCCGATGCCGGGGTTGCGTCGCTCTTGCTGCCCGCAGGGCACCAGGGGGCCGCGTTCCTCGTGTTCCGCAATTTCGCCGTGTTGGAGAGCTACAACACCGCCGATGCCTACGTGATTGGCGTGGGGCATCTGGCGGACCGGATTGCCGGCGGCCCGCCAATCAGGGGGGGCTGGCCGGAAGCGGACCGGGCGCTGACATTTGAGGAGCGGATCGAGTTGCAGGAACGTCTGACGGCGCTCGGATTCGATACGCGCGGGATCGACGCGAAGGTCGGTCCGTTAACCATCAATGCCGTCCGGCGTTTTCAGCAATCTCAAGGGCTTGTGCCCGATGGCTATGCCTCTCCGGGGCTGTTGCAGCGGGTACGCGCGGCCGGGTGAGCGAAGGCCGGGTGCGCGCAGCCCGGGGGCCGCCCTGATCGCCCGTGCGAGCGATGGGCGGACCCAGGGCTTGGCGGCTCTGTCCCGCAGGCGCGCGCTGCGTCTCCATGCGTGTTTGGGCACAGCGCGGCCCCGTGGTCGATTGGGGTGGATGCCCTCCGATCACCGGTCTCGGAATGCGCATGGGAAACGGTGTGCCGGTTTGGATCCCCCGCGCCGGCGCGCAAACGCGGTTCGGATGCGCGCGGGCGAGGGCGCGTTGCGGAAACGCCCGGGACTGCGGAATGGGGCGATGCACAAACCATGCACAAGCCATGCACATCCCATGCGCATGGGATGCGCCTCTCTGGCGACCGGGCGGGGGATGCGCGGTGCTTTTCAGATCCCCGACATGCGATCTTTGCGGTGGTCGAAAAGAGGGGCGCTGCCCCGTCGCAGCAAGCTGCGACTCCCCGGAGTATTTCGGGACAGAAGAAACCACGGTTGTGTTGGAGGCCAGCGGGTGGCGGCGGGTGTCAGCGGGCAGGGGCGCAGGCATCGCCGGTGAAGCAGGCGGTGATGGCGGCCAGCGTGGCCCGTGACGGGGTGGCGTGCAGGTTGGCGCCGCAGGGGCTTGCAAAGACAATGTCGGCACCGGCCTCGCGTTTGACGAAGGCCAGGTAACGCCCGCCATCCTCCGGCGCGCCGCACCACGGTCCGAAACAGAGCACGCGCAGCGTCACGGCGCGCGCGAAGGGGCGGTCAAACCCCTTCGGGCCAAGGCCGAGCCCCCGGAGGGTGGCGGGGATATCGGTCTGGCGGGCGGCGGCCGCGCCGCTGTGGCTTCGGGGCAGCGCGCTTGTGTTGAAGCGCAGCGTGCCGGTAACCACCATCCAGATTTCCTCTGCTGCGGCGGCGGCGAGGAAGTCGCGCACCGGGTCCGGCGTGCGACAGCTCAGCGCGGCGGCAGGGCGGGCGGCGAGGGCCAGCAGAAGGGCGATGCCCGCGAGCCGTGCCGCGGCGCCGATCCTCATGCCAGGTGCGCTCTGAATTCGGCCATCACCGCTTCGTAGACGCCGCGTTTGAACGGCACGATCTGCGCCACCACCTCGTCGGCGGGCAGCCATTTCCAGGCGGAGAATTCCGGGTGGTCGGTGTCGATGCGGATGGCGTCATCGGTTCCGTGAAAGCGCAACAGGAACCATTTCTGCTCCTGCCCGCGATACCGGCCTTTCCAGATCCGCGGGATGATGTCGGCGGGCAGGTCATACCGGACCCAGCCTTCGGTTTCGGCCTCTAGCGTCACCATTGCGGGCGAGACGCCGGTCTCTTCTTCCAGCTCGCGCAGGGCGGCGTCGCGCGGGGTTTCCCCCTTGTCTATCCCGCCTTGCGGCATCTGCCAGGCGGGGGTGTCCACCGGGCTGTCGAGACGTTGGCCGACCCAGGCGTGGCCCTGGGCGTTGATCAGCATCACGCCCACATTCCGGCGATAGGGCAATTGGGCGATGGCATCGGGTGTGAGGGGCGTATCGGTCATGCGCGGATGGGTAGCGCGCGCGGCGCGGCGCGGCAAGGGGCGGCGCTGCGCCGGTCTGGGAGGGACTGCATGGGTGGGGGAGGGACTGTGCTGGTGGGGGAGGGACTGCGGCGGTGGGGGAGGGACTGCGGCGGTGGGGGAGATTGTGTGGAGAGGCGAAGGTCTGTGCCGCGGGGAAAGACTGTGCCTGTTGCGCGGCGCTGATGCGCGGGGCGCGCTGTGCGCATGCAGGGGGGCCGCGCCGCGTGAAAGCCGTGCCCGAGCCGAGGGGCCGCTGCGCGGGGAGGCTCTGTTATGCGGGGCGCGCCGTATCGGGGGAAGGGTCTGCAGGGTCTGCGTTGCGGGGAGCACCCGTGCCCGAGAGGAGAGGCCGCGGCGCGGGTAGAGGCTGTCCCCGAGGGGAAAGCGCAGGCAAAGCGCAATTGCCGAAACGAAGCCGGCGGCCCCGAGATCGGGCCGCCGGCGGGTCTTGTCAGGATGCGCCGTGCGGCGGATCAGTCCGCGTTGGGACCAAGCGCCGACAGGCCCTTGAGGATGTCGATGGCATAGGCCAGCTGATAGTCCTCGTCGCGCAGGGCGGCGGCGGCTTCGGCTTTTTCGCGGTCTGCCTCGATCTGGCGGATCTCGTCTTCGGTCAGCGAATCGTTGTCGAGAGAGCCGCGCAGGTCGGCTTCGGAGCGGTTGAAGATGTTGGTTTCATCCTCGTCCTCCTCCTCGTCGCGGCGGCGGGGCTGTTCGACCACGATATCGGGCGAGACACCGAGCGACTGGATCGAGCGGCCCGACGGCGTGTAGTAACGCGCGGTGGTCAGGCGCATCGCGCCATCGCCACGCAGCGGCATGACCGTCTGGACCGAGCCCTTGCCGAAGCTCTTGGTGCCGACCACCACCGCGCGGCGGTGATCCTGAAGCGCGCCGGCGACGATTTCGGAGGCCGAGGCCGAGCCGCCATTGATCAGCACCACCACGGGCTTGCCGCTCGCCAGATCGCCGGGCGTGGCGTTGTAGCGGTCGCCATCGGCCGGATCGCGGCCCCGTGTCGACACGATCTCGCCTTTTTCGAGGAACGCGTCCGACACCCGGATCGCCTGTGTCAGCAGACCGCCGGGGTTGTTGCGCAGATCGAGCACGAACCCGTTGACGTTTTCGATGCCGCCAAGGGCTTCGATCTGTTCGGCAATGCCTTCGGCGAGGTTGGGGTAAGTCTGGTCGTTGAAGGTTGTCACACGGAGCACGACGCTGTCGCCCTCGGTCCGTGTGCGCACGGCGGTGAGCTTGATGGTGTCGCGGATGATCGAGACGTCGAACGGCTCTTCTTCGCCTTCGCGCACCACGGTGATGATGATCTCGGAGCCGACCGGGCCGCGCATGAGGTCCACCGCGTCGGTGAGGGTCAGACCGAGCACGCTTTCGCCATCCACATGGGTGATGAAGTCGCCCGCTTCGATGCCGGCTTCGTCGGCGGGGGTGCCGTCGATCGGCGAGACCACCTTCACGAACCCGTCTTCCTGGCTGACCTCGATGCCGAGGCCACCGAACTCGCCCCGGGTCTGCACACGCATGTCTTCGGCGTCATCGGGGGGCAGGTAGCTCGAATGCGGATCGAGCGAGGTGAGCATGCCGTTGATCGCCGCTTCGATAAGGTCGCTTTCGTCAACCTCCTCGACATATTGCTGGCGGATCCGCTCGAAGATGTCGCCGAACAGGTCCAACTGCTCGTAGACGCTCGATGGGCGATTGTTTTCCTGCGCCAGAAGCGGGCCGACGAATTGCGTGGTCGCGACCACGGAAGCGAGTGTGCCACCGACCGCGGCCATCACGAGTTTCTTCATCATTGTCGTCCTTTGTCGTCGTCCTGAACCGGGCGATCTGCGCCCGGCTGCCTGTTGTCTTTCGGGCCGCCTTCCCGGCGGGGTGTGTCTGCTGCGGCGCGGGCCAGCTTTGCGTGGCCGTTGCGGGGCACGGTGCCGGGTTCAGCGGCCGAGGTCAAACCATGTCAGCGGGCTCACCGGCCTGTTGTCTTCCCTGACCTCTATATAGAGCGTTTCCGACCGTTGCGCGCCAGTGTTTTCACCGGAAGGTGAAGGGATATCAGCCGCGGAGAGCACGGTGCCGCCCATGAGACCGACCGGATCGCCCGCGCCGACCACTTCGCCGGTGCGTGCGAAGGTCTGGTCGAGACCGGCGAGCACGAACAACAGATCGGCTTGCGGCTCGAGGATCATCACCAGACCGTAATCCAGAAGCGGCCCGGTATAGCGCACGGTGGCGGCGGTGGGCGTGGTCACGAGCGCCTGTGGCTGGGTGGCCAGAACAAGGCCCGGCCGGGTGACGCCGGCGGCGTCGGCCTCGCCGGGGCGGCGCAGGATCGTGCCTCGGACCGGCAGCGGCAGCGCGCCCTTGCGGTCCGCGATGCGGGGCAGGCCCTGGGGGCGCTCATCTTCCGCGATCTGGCTGAGACCGGAGGCGAAAGCGTCGAGGGTTTCGGCGGCGGTGATCAGGATCGCGGTGCGCACCGGGTCTTCGGTAAAGCGGCGCGGCAGTGGCACACGGTCCGCTACGGCCTGGCTCAGCGCGGTCCGCGCGGCCTGAAGATCGGCGAGACCGGCAACAAGCGTATCGGCGGCACTCTGTTGCAGGCGGCGCAGCGCGGTGACCTCCTCAAGGTCGGCCCGGAGCGCGTCGGCCGCGGCGTTGAGCGCGGGTGTCAGGGCGGCGACCAGCATGCCGGAGCGCGCCGCGCCAAGCGGCCCGTCGGGATGCAGGAAGCTTTGTGGCCGGACCTCGGGGCCGAGCGCGGAAAGCACCCCGAGCAGCTGCGCGATCTCCGCATCCTGTGCGGCCAGGCGGCGCGTCAGCTCGGTTTCCCGGATCGCGGCGCGGCGCAGGCCGTCCCGCATGGCCGCGAGCCCGTCTTCGAAGGCGCTGACCGTGCTCGTCAGGGCGGCAACGCGGTCGCGGGCGCCTTCGGCGGCGTCAAGTTGAACCGCGGCGGCTTCGAGCGCGGCAAGCGCGGCACGGGCATCGGCGCCGGCGTTTTGCGCCCCGGCCAACACGGGCGCGGCACAAAGCGCAAGTGTCAGCGCAAGGCGTTTCACGCCAGCAGGCTCCGTCCGGTCATTTCCTCGGGCTGGTCGAGCCCCATCACGTCGAGCAGCGTCGGCGCCACATCCGCCAGCCGACCGTCGCGCAGCGTGCCGCCCTCCGGCCCGCCCCAGAGGATCACCGGCACGAGATTGGTCGTATGGGCGGTATGCGGCCCGCCGGTTTCGGGATCGACCATGGTTTCGCAATTGCCATGATCGGCGATGACAAGCATGGCGCCATCCGTGCCTTCGAGCGCTTCGAGAACCTTGGCGAGACCGGCATCCACCGCTTCGCAGGCCGCAATGGCGGCATCCAGATCGCCCGTATGCCCGACCATGTCCGGGTTGGCATAATTCACCACGATCAGGTCATAGCCTTCGCGGATCGCGGCAACGAAGTGCTCTGTCACTTCCGGCGCGGACATCTCGGGCTGTGCGTCATAGGTCGCCACGTTGGGCGATTTGGGCATGAAGCGGTCTTCGCCGTTCGCGGGGATTTCGACACCGCCATTCAGGAAGAAGGTCACATGCGGGTATTTCTCCGTTTCGGCGAGGCGAAACTGGCGCAGCCCCTGCTTGGACACCCATTCGCCGAGCGTGTTGCGAATGTCGCGCTTGGGGAAGGCTGTCTGCATGAAGCCGTCATGCGCATCGGAGTAGGACACCATCCCGAGCAGCGCAGCGAAGGGCGGCTTGTCGCGGGTGAAACCGTCGAAATCGTCCGACCCGATGGCGGCGAGGATCTCGCGGGCGCGATCCGCACGGAAATTCAGGCAGAAGAAGCCGTCGCCCTCCGCAATGCCGGAATACGATCCGATGACGGTTGCGGGTAGGAATTCATCCGTTTTGTCAGCGGCATAGCTTGCGTCGATGGCCTCTGCGGCGGAGGTCGCACTCGCTCCCTGACCGTCGATCATGGCCCGGTAGGCCTTCTCCACGCGGTCCCAGCGGTTGTCCCGATCCATGGCAAAATAGCGCCCTGTCACGGTCGCGATCTCGATGCCCTCGCGTGCATCGATCCACGCCTGAAGATCGGCCATGAACCGATCCGCGGATTTCGGGGCGACATCGCGCCCATCGGTCACCGCATGCAGCCGCACCGGCACGCCCTGATCTGCGATCATCGAGGCGGCGGCCTTGATGTGGCTGGTGTGGCCATGCACGCCGCCATCGGAGACGACACCCATGAGATGCGCGGTGCCACCGGTTTCACGAAGGGTCTTTGCAAAGCCGAGAATGGCGTCGTTTTCGAAGAAGCTCGCATCTTCGATGGAGAGGTCGATCTGACCGAGATCCATCGCCACCACGCGACCGGCGCCGATATTGGTGTGTCCGACTTCGGAATTGCCCATCTGGCCGCTGGGCAGGCCGACATCGGGGCCATGGGTGATCAGCGTCGCGTGCGGGCAGGTGGCAAAGAGCCTGTCCATCGTCGGGGTGCGGGCGAGCTTGGGTGCGTTTGCCGTGGGGTCATCGCGCAGCCCCCAGCCGTCAAGAATGGTCAGGATCACGGGTTTGGACATCGGTTTGGCCTCCTGCGGTTGCGAGCGGTGTAACAGGGCATCGGCGGGATGTGGAGGGGTCTTCACAGCGCGTTTGCGGCGTGACGTGCCGCGCGGAAGGGCGCCCGGAACCCGGGAGTGTTGCAGATCGGCGCGGTTTCCGACGTTCACGCAGATTTGCCGTGTGCACAGTCGGGAATCGCTCTATTTATTTCCATGCAGACCATGATTCATGGTTTCTTCAGTCAAGGCCTGTAGCACAGGTCATAGCCAAGGCGAACGGATCGAGATGAGCACCTCCGGGCACAGCATTCTGCACAGGTTTGTGGCACTTCTTGTGCTTGCCACGATGATTTCGGTCACGCTTGGGGGATCCGCGAGCGCCGAGGAGCGCAGCCTGTCTTTCGAACTGGGCCTTGGTGCGCGGGTTGCCCCGACCTATGAGGGGTCCGACACCTATCAGACGAGCCCGTCGTTTGGCGGGGGGCTCGAGGCCTTGTCGCTTGGCGCGATCAGTATCGAACCGGGTGACGATCTGGGCTTCGGTTTTGCACCCTCCTTTCGGGTGCTTTCCGAACGGACCGCCGACGATGATAAGGCCCTGACGGGAATCGACGATGTGGATCTGGCGTTTGAACTGGGTGCCAAAGTCTCCTATCGCTGGGACGGGGCGGAGGCTTTTGCGGCCCTGCGCAAGGGCGTGACGGGCCATGACGGGCTGGTGATGGATTTTGGGGCGGATGTCATCATGACACCGGGCACCCGGACCGAGCTGCGGTTTGGTCCGCGCATGTCCTGGGCCGACGATGCTTATATGGACACGTATTTTTCCGTGCCTGCGGGCGCGACGCTGCGCCAGTACGACGCCGAAGGCGGTTTGCGGTCCTATGGGCTTGAGATGTCCATGCGCTATGACATGTCAGACGTCTGGGCGGTGGAAGGCACTTTGGGATACGACCGGCTGACCGGATCGGCAGCGGACTCCCCCATCGTAGATGCCGGCAGCCGCGACCAGGGCAGCGTGGGCATCCAGATAATCCGGACGTTTAACCTGCGCTTCTGAACTGGAACACTGGGTCTTGTTTGCGGACGTGTCGCCAGTGTCGCCCGTGTCTCTTTTTGCGGTGTGAATTTTCTCTGTGGGCTGACGGAACGTCTCGGTGTGTGCGGTCCGGCCGATGGGGTCCAGGGGCGATCAGGGGACCGTTGCCGGGCTTGGCTGATTTGATGGCAGGGCCGTTTTCTGGCGTCGGGTGAACCGATAGAGGGGCCGCTTCGGACCCTCGCTGATCCGATGGCGGGGCCGGTTGGAGCGCTGGTTGGTCGGATTGGAAAACCGATGTGGGTCGTGGCGCATCGGACGACCGGGCCGTATCGGACCGCGCTGATCCGATTGCGGAGCCGGTTGGAGCGCTGGTTGGCTAGATTGGAAAACCGGTCTGGGTCGTGGCGCATCTGACGACAGGACCGTATCGGGCCCTCGCTGATCTGATGGCGAGGCCGGTTGGAGCGTCGGTTGGTCGGATTGGAAAACCGGTGTGGGTCGTGGCGCATCTGACGAAAGAGCCGCATCGGACCCTCGCTGATCCGATGGCGGGGCCGGTTGGAGCGCTGGTTGGTCGGATTGGAAAGCCGGTGTGGGTCGTGGCGCATCTGACGCTGGTGCTTATGCGAGTCGCTTCAACTCTGATTGCGGCGCAGTTGCGGGCTAAGGCTTGTTTGATCGGGGACCTGTTCTGCGTGGTTTGGGGGTGTTGCGGAGGTCATGGCCTTGCCGCTTCGAACGGTATTCGAACGCATGATCCGGCGTTTCATGGGGGCTCGATCGGATCGGTGGTGGTCGGGGCCGTGTGAACGAGATCACTTGCTTCATGTGCTGATCGTGCCGGTGCGGCGCTCAGGCTGTTCACCCTGCGCTGCCGGATATGAGGATCCGACGGTTGGCCCAAGGCATGGCTTCTGCACGTTCGATCCATGCGGTGACCGATGACCGGGGTAGCGCGATGCGCAAGGTCTTGGCCGGCCACGGTCAATGCCAAGCCGCGACGGACCCGAGCCTGGGGCATTCCAGATCGGGAAAAGCATCGGTTCGGCGGCACAGCATTTGTCGGGGTGTGACCGTATGGCCCAGAGGGCGGCCGGGATTGCGACGCCGGGAAACACGCGGCGGCACGCGCGGGCGCGGGTTCCGATCCGAGCCGCACCGGGGATGCAGAAATCCCGGCCAGTGGCCGGGTTTCGCGCGAGGGTCAGCGGCCTGCGACCATCAGCCTTGCAGCGACTTGACCACCAGATCGCCATCTTCGCGTTCTTTCATGGCAAGAGCGGCGGCATGCGCTCCGGCGGCAGTCGTGAAGTAGGGGATCTTGTCATAGAGCGCGACGGAGCGGATCTCCTGGCTGTCGGTCACCGCGGCGGCGCCCTCGGTGGTGTTCATCACCAGTGCGATGCCGCCGTCCTTCATCAGGTCGACCACGTTGGGGCGGCCCTCATAGACCTTCTTGACCACGGTGGTTTCCAGCCCGTGATCGGACAGGAACGCGGCTGTTCCGCCCGTGGCAACAATGGAAAAGCCCAGATCGGTCAATGTGCGTGCCGTTTCGACAAGCTGGGGGGTTTTGTCGTCATCCTTGATCGAGAAGAACACGGCCCCTTCGGTGGGCAGCACCGTGCCGGCCCCCATCTGCGCCTTGAGGAAAGCACGCGGGAAAGACCGATCCCAGCCCATGACTTCGCCGGTGGATCGCATTTCCGGGCCAAGCAACGTGTCCACGCCGGGGAAGCGTGCGAAGGGCAACACGGCCTCCTTCACGGAGAACCACGGCATGTTCGGGTCCGCCAGCGTCATCGGATCGGCAAGCGGCAGCGTGGTGTCATACCCGGCATCGGACGGGTAGGGATCGCGCAGCGGGAAGTTGGAAAGCGGCTCGCCCGCCATGATCCGCGCGGCGATGGAGGCGATGGCGCTGTCGGTGGCCTTGGCAACGAAGGGCACGGTGCGGGATGCACGCGGGTTCACCTCGATGAGGTAGATCTCGCCATCCTTGATCGCGAATTGGACATTCATCAACCCGACCACGCCGAGCGCGCGCGCCAGCGCATGGGCCTGCCGCTCGATTTCGGCCAGCACCTCTTTCGAGAGCGAGTAGGGCGGGAGCGAGCAGGCGCTGTCGCCCGAATGCACGCCGGCCTCCTCGATATGCTGCATGATGCCCGCCACATGCACCGCCTCGCCATCGCACAGCGCGTCCACGTCAAGCTCCACCGCGCCGGAAAGATAGCTGTCGAGCAGCACCGGGCTGTCGCCGGACACCACCACGGCCTGCGAGATGTAGCGGCGCAGCTGATCCATGTCGCGCACGATTTCCATCGCGCGTCCGCCCAGCACGTAGGACGGGCGGATCACCAGCGGGAAGCCGATCTCTTCGGCGATGGCGAGCGCCTGTTCGTCGGTCGAGGCGATTCCGTTTTTCGGTTGTTTGAGACCGAGCTTTTCGACCAGCGCCTGAAACCGTTCGCGGTCCTCGGCAAGGTCGATCGCATCGGGCGAGGTGCCGAGAATCGGGATTCCCTCTTCTTCGAGCGCATTGGCGAGCTTGAGCGGCGTCTGGCCACCAAACTGCACAATCACGCCCTTCAGGGTGCCGTTCTGCTGTTCGACACGCAGGATCTCCATCACATGCTCGAAGGTGAGCGGCTCGAAATAGAGCCGGTCGGACGTGTCGTAATCGGTGGAAACCGTCTCGGGGTTGCAATTGACCATGATCGTTTCGTAGCCCGCCGCGGTCAGCGCGAAACAGGCGTGACAGCAGCAATAGTCGAACTCGATCCCCTGGCCGATCCGGTTCGGGCCGCCGCCCAGAATGACGATCTTGTCGCGCTTTGAGGGCCGCGCTTCGCATTCGACCTCGCCCATCATCGGGGCCTCATAGGTGGAATACATGTAAGGTGTCTGCGCCTCGAACTCGGCCGCGCAGGTGTCGATGCGCTTGAACACGGCGGCCACGCCCTGCCCGAGGCGTGCGTCGCGCACGGCTTTCTCGGTCTGGCCGGTCAGGGTCGCCAGCCGCGCATCGGTAAAGCCCATCATCTTGAGATCGCGCAATCCGGCGGCATCGCCGGGCAAACCGTCGGCCTTGATCCGCGCCTCGACATCCACAATCTCGCGGATGCGGGCGAGGAACCACGGGTCGAACATCGTGACGCCATGGATCTCGTCATCGCTGAGACCGTGGCGCATCGCCTGCGCGATGGTGCGCAGACGGTCCGGTGTCTGTTGACCGATGGCCTTGATGATGGCGGATTTCTCCGGCGCGCCAGGGATTTCGACATCGTCAAAGCCGGTCAGGCCGGTTTCCATCGAGGCCAGCGCCTTCTGCATCGATTCGTGAATCGTCCGCCCGATGGCCATGGCCTCGCCCACGGATTTCATCGCGGTGGTCAGATACGGTTCGGAGCCGGGGAATTTCTCGAAGGCAAAGCGCGGGATCTTGGTCACGACATAGTCGATGGAGGGCTCGAAGCTCGCCGGGGTCACGCCGGTGATGTCGTTGTCGAGCTCGTCGAGCGTGAAGCCCACCGCGAGCTTCGCGGCGATCTTGGCGATCGGAAAACCGGTGGCCTTGGAGGCCAGCGCAGAGGAGCGCGACACGCGCGGGTTCATCTCGATCACAACCATGCGGCCATTGTCGGGGTTCACCGCCCATTGCACGTTGGAGCCGCCGGTTTCGACGCCGATCTCGCGCAGCACCGCAATCGAGGCGCCTCGCATCATCTGGTATTCCTTGTCGGTCAGCGTGAGCGCGGGTGCGACGGTGATGCTGTCGCCGGTATGCACGCCCATCGGATCGACGTTTTCGATGGAGCAGACGATAATCGCGTTGTCGGCCTTGTCGCGGACAACCTCCATTTCATATTCTTTCCAACCCAGCAGCGACTCGTCGACGAGGATTTGCCCGACCGGTGAGGCATCCATGCCGGAGCGGCAGAAATGGATGTAGTCTTCGCGGTTATAGGCCACGCCGCCTCCGGTGCCGCCAAGGGTAAAGGCCGGGCGGATGATCGCCGGAAGCCCCACATAATCCAGCGTTTCCAGCGCGATGGCGACGCCGGCCTCAAGGTCGAACTTGCCCTTGGCATCCTTGGGCGCGGTGACGATGGTGGCCTTGGGGTTTTCCAGACCGATCCGTTCCATCGCCTCGCGGAAGAGCTTGCGGTCTTCGGCCATCTCGATGGCCTCGCGCTTGGCCCCGATCATCTCGACGCCGAATTTCTCCAGCACACCCATTTCCTCAAGCGCAAGCGAGGTGTTGAGCCCGGTCTGGCCGCCCATCGTGGGCAGGAGCGCGTCGGGACGTTCCTTCTCGATGATCTTGGCGACAACCTCGGGGGTGATGGGTTCGATATAGGTGGCGTCCGCCAGCCCCGGGTCCGTCATGATCGTCGCCGGGTTGGAGTTGACGAGGATAACCCGATACCCTTCCTCGCGCAGCGCCTTGCAGGCCTGGGCGCCGGAATAGTCGAATTCGCAGGCCTGCCCGATCACAATCGGCCCTGCGCCGATGATCATGATGGATTTGAGATCGGTACGCTTGGGCATGGGGGTATCCTTTACCTCGGCAAAGCAGCGATTACAGCGGGACACGCCCCAGCCGCAAATTGTTGCGGGTTATAGACATGCGCGACTGACGTTCAAGGGGCTTCGCACGGCGATTGTCGCTTTGTGCATCCGGTGGGCGGGGTCCACGGGAAGGCCGGAAATCGCGCCGGCGGCTGAACCATTTTGCCGGGCCCGCGTTATCCCGGAACCGACGTCATTCCAGGAGAGCCACAGATGACCCCCTCAGCCGTCTTCTTCGGAGCGATCGGCACGCTTGCCGAGACCTCTGACATGCAACGCCGCGCCTTCAATGCCGCCTTCGAGGAAGCCGGTCTCGGCTGGCGGTGGGACCCGGGCGCCTACCGCGACATGCTGCGCGCGCCCGGCGGCCGGGCACGGATTGCGCGGTTTGCCAAGGAGCGCGGCGAGAGCGTCGATGCCGACGCGCTGCATGCCCGCAAGGTTGCGCATTTCCGGGCGCTGGTCGAAGAGGAAGGGATCGCGGCGCGCCCCGGTGTCGTTGCCTTGATCGAGACAGCCAGAGAGCGGGGAATCAAGGTGGGGTTTGTGACCGCGACGGGCGAGGACACGGTTGATCTTATCCTTCGGGGGTTGGAGGGCTGTGTTGCACGCGACCGGTTCGCGCTTGTGACCCATGGCGGGCTGGTGCCCGCGGGCAAGCCCGACCCGGCGATCTATGTGCATGCGCTTGCGGCGCTCGGCCTCGACCCCAAGAGCGTCCTGGCCATCGAAGATACACCGGAAAGCGCGCAGGCAGCTGTGGCCGCGGGCATCCCGACGATCGCCTGTCCCGGTCTGGAGGCGCAGGGGCGCGATTCTCCCGGTGTCGAGGCGGTGGTGGATGCGCTCGATCCCGGGCTCCTTGATGGCCGCGCCGGGCGCGCAGCCTGAGCCCGCATCTCGGGGGCGGCGGGTGCGGGTTTCCGGGCGCGGCGCCGCTGAATGGCCGGGCGGGCCGAGGGGCGGGCGCGGGGCGTGCGTCCTGCAATCGGCCGCCATGGCGCTGCAATCGGCCCTGTGACTGCGCGATTTATGGCGAATCGCGCGGGCTTCCCTTGACTTCCCGCGCGCAGAGCGATGTATCGGCCCACAAAGTTCCGCTTCCCCAAAAGGGCCGTTCGTTATGCATGCCTATCGCAGCCACACCTGTGCCGATCTGACCAAAGCCAATGTCGGCGAGACCGTTCGCCTTGCCGGTTGGGTACACCGCATCCGTGACCACGGGGGCGTTCTGTTTGTCGATCTGCGCGACCATTTCGGCATCACGCAGGTGCTTTGTGACCCCGACAGCCCGGTCTTTGCCGAGGTGGAAAAGGTGCGCTCGGAATGGTGTATCCGCATCGACGGCACCGTGAAGGCGCGCGACGAGAGCCTTGTGAACCCCAAGATCCCGACCGGCGAGGTCGAGGTTTTCGTGCGTGACATGGAGGTGCTGGGCGCGGCGGACGAGCTGCCGCTCATGGTGTTCGGCGATCAGGAATATCCGGAGGAGACGCGGCTGCGTTACCGCTATCTCGATCTGCGCCGCGAGGCGATGCAGCGCAACATGACGCTGCGCTCGGATGTGGTGGCCTCGATCCGCAAGCGGATGTGGGACCAGAATTTCCGCGAGTATCAGACGCCCGTGATCACCGCGTCGAGCCCCGAGGGGGCGCGCGACTTCCTTGTGCCGTCGCGTCTGCATCCGGGCAAGTTCTATGCGCTGCCGCAGGCGCCGCAGCAGTTCAAACAGCTCATCATGGTGTCGGGTTTCGACAAGTATTTCCAGATCGCGCCCTGTTTCCGCGACGAGGATCCGCGCGCCGACCGGTCGCCCACGGATTTCTACCAGCTCGACATGGAGATGAGCTTTGTCGAGCAGCAGGACGTGTTCGACACGGTGGCACCGGTGATTGCGGGCGTGTTCGAGGAGTTCGGCGGTGGCAAGACGGTGGACGCACCGCAGGACTGGCCGCAGATCCCCTATGCCGAGGCGCTGCTGAAATACGGCACCGACAAGCCCGATCTTCGCAACCCGATCGAGATGCAGGACGTCTCGGAGCATTTCCGGGGCTCGGGCTTTGCGATCTTTGCCAAGCTTCTGGAGCAGGAAGGCACGCAGATCCGCGCGATCCCCGCGCCCACGGGCGGCAGCCGCAAATTCTGTGACCGGATGAATGCCTTTGCCCAGAAAGAGGGCCTGCCGGGCATGGGTTATATCTTCTGGCGTGAGGCTGATGGCGCGATGGAGGCCGCAGGGCCGCTTGCCAAGAACATCGGCCCCGAGCGCACCGAGGCGATCCGCCAGCAACTCGGGCTGGGCGTCGGAGACGCGGCCTTCTTCCTCGGTGGCAAGCCGCATGCCTTCGAGCGCGTGGCGGCGAAAGCGCGCGACGTGATCGGCGAGGAAAAGGGGCTGACGGACAAGAACCGCTTTGCCTTTGCGTGGATCGTGGATTTCCCGATGTACGAGGCCGACGAGGAAAGCGGCAAGATCGACTTCAGCCACAACCCGTTTTCCATGCCGCAAGGTGGCGAAGCGGCGCTGGACGGCGATCCGCTGGACGTGCTTGGCTACCAGTATGACCTTGCGTGCAACGGCTACGAACTGGTGTCCGGCGCGATCCGGAACCACCGTCCGGAGATCATGTTCAAGGCGTTTGGCCTTGCGGGCTATGGCGAGGACGAGGTGCGCAAGCGTTTTGGCGGCATGGTCAACGCCTTCCGCTTTGGAGCGCCGCCGCATGGCGGGTGTGCCGCGGGGATCGATCGGATCGTGATGCTGCTGGCCGATACGGCGAACATCCGCGAGGTCATCATGTTCCCGATGAACCAGCGCGCCGAAGACCTGATGATGAATGCGCCTTCCGATCCGACGTCGGATCAGCTCATGGAACTCGGTCTGCGCGTGATCCCTCAGGACTGATCACGTTTCGGCAAGAGGGCGCGCATCGGGATTGGAGCGGCTCGCGTCCCGTGTCAGACTGGCTTTGGCGGGGCACTCTGGGTTCCGTCGCCAGGCCGGGAGGGTTTGCGCGTGCCTTTTGATCCCGCTCTTGCGGATATTCGATTCGGCTGTGGGCTCAGTCCCGTTGTTGCGCCGCCGGACAGCGTGCGCGCCATGCTGGACCGGCTGCGCCAGCAGGACCGGGCGGCGCGGGACTGGCCGATCCAGCCATGGCCGGCCTTTTCGGACCATGTCGATTATCGCGCCAACCTGCGCAAACGTCTTCGCGCGGAGACCGACGAGGCGGCGGCGTTCGAGCTGCGCAAGGAATCCGAACGGCTGCGGGTTTTTGCGCGCAAGGATTCGCTGAAATGGATGGCGGCGCATATTGCGCGCCGGATCACGACGGTTGACCCGTTCCGCGAACGGCTGGAAGCGTTCTGGGCCGATCATTTCACCACCGCAGGCAAGGGCGGGCTGCTCAAGCACGGGGTTTCAGCCTTCCGGGAAAGTGCCATCCGGCCCAATATGACCGGCCGGTTCGAGGATCTGTTGATCGCGGCGGTCACCCATCCGATGATGCTGATCTATCTCGATCAAACGACAAGCGCGGGTCCGAACTCGGAGATCGTGCAAGGCGGTGCGGGATCGCTCGGTCTTAACGAGAACCTTGCGCGCGAGATCCTGGAATTGCACACGCTGGGCGTCGATGGCCCCTATACACAGGCCGATGTGCGGCAGCTTGCGGAGCTTCTGACCGGGCTGACCTATCGTCCGGGCCTGACGCGGCGTTTCCGTCCAGAGTTGGCGGAGCCCGGCGCGGAAACCGTGCTTGGGGTGTCGTATGGCGGTGCAGGCGATGCGACGCTCGATGATATTGATGCGGTGCTGCGCGATCTGGCGCGTCACCCGGCGACGGGCTGGCACATGGCGGCAAAGCTGGCCGTGCATTTTGTCGGCGATCAGCCGGAGCCTGCGTTGATCGTGGCGCTGGAACGCGCGTGGCGCGATACGGGCGGCGATCTGATGGCGGTATACGAAGCGCTCCTGTCGCATCCGGCCAGCTGGTCGCCCCGCTTGAGCAACATGAAGCAACCGTTCGATTTCATCGCGTCGGCCTGTCGTGCGCTGGCTGTGCCCGGCGCGGTGTTGGTCGATATGCCGGAGACGGAGTATCGCCGCCGGATCCATGACCCGATGGTTGCCATGGGACAGCGCTGGCAAGCGCCGGTCGGGCCTGATGGTCTTGAGGAAGCCGATGGTGCCTGGTTGACGCCGGCGGGGCTTGCGGCGCGGCTGCAATGGGCGATCGGGGTGCCGGAACTGCTTTTGCCGGTGTTGCCGGATCCACGGGCCTTTGTGCGCACGGCCCTTGGGCCCTTCACCAGCGAAGCGACGCTGTTTGCCGCGCGCGCGGCGGAAAGCCGGGCGGATGGCGTCGGGCTGGTGCTCGCCGCGCCTGCGTTTCAGAGGATGTAAGCGGATGGACAGACGTGGATTTCTGGGCGGGTCGCTTGCCCTTGGTTGCTCGCTGGCGGCAAGCCCGCTTGTGACGCCGATCACCTTTGCCGCGACGCCGGGGGAGGCGCGATTGGTGGTGATCATCCTGCGCGGTGCGATGGACGGGTTGGCGGCGGTGGCGCCCTATGGCGATCGCGATTTCGCCAGTCTGCGCGGTGCCCTTCCCATCGGGGGGGACGGGTATCGCGATCTTGACGGGTTCTACGCGCTGGCGCCGGAGCTGGCCCCGCTGATGCCGCTCTGGCAGGCCGGGCAGCTTTCGGTCGTCCACGCGGTTTCGACGCCCTACCGCAACAAGCGCAGTCATTTCGACGGGCAGGACATGCTCGAGGCGGGCATTTCGGATCTCGGCGCGGGTTTGACGCGGGATGGCTGGCTCAACCGGATGCTGGGCCTGATGGCGCAGGGCGGGCAAACGCAGACCGCCTATGCGGTCGGTCATGACGCGCTCAAGATCCTGCGTGGGGACGCGCCGGTGGAGCGTTGGTCGCCGGATGCGGATCTCTTGCTCAGCCCGCAGGCCGTGCGGCTGGCGCGGATGGTCATGGAGGACGACCCGGCGATGGCGCGCGCGCTGGACGAAGCGTTGCGGCTGGCGGGGAGCGATGGGGACGGGGTCATGCTCGACCAGCCGGCAATGGGTTTTGACAGCATGATGCAAGGCGAGGCGGTGGATACGCGCCCCAGCGCGCAACATCGGCGGCTGGCGGGCTTTGTCGCGGACCGTCTGCGGGCGGATGCGCGGGTGGCGTCCTTCTCGCTCAATGGGTGGGATACGCATCGCAACCAGGCCGCGGGGCTTGGCCGGGCGCTGACCCGGCTGTCGGAGACGATCCTGACGCTCAGGGAGGAGACCGGCCCCGCGGTCTGGGATCAGACCACCGTTGTTGCAATGACGGAGTTTGGTCGGACGGCACGATTCAATGGTGGCAAGGGCACGGATCACGGCACGGGTGGGGCGATGATCCTGGCCGGTGGCGCGCTGAATGGTGGGCGGGTCGTGGCCGATTGGCCGGGGCTTTCGGAAGCCGATCTGTTCGAGCGGCGTGATCTGATGCCGACCCGGGATTTGCGGGCGCATGCGGGCTGGCTCGTTCACGGGCTGTTTGGCCTGTCCCGGTCCGACGTGGAGACCGGGGTGTTCCCCGGGGTCGATCTGGGCGCAGACCCGCGTCACCTCGGGTGAGTGTGCCTTGCGATTTGCCGACCTTGGCTGAAGCGCTGTGTATATGTTGCCCGCCTTGGCTCAAGTGCTGTGTGGACGTTGTGCGCCTTGGCTCAAGTGCTGTATGGACGTTGCGCGCCTTTCCTTCTGCGCGACCTCGAAGACGTGGCATCGGCGGCGAGCGCAACTTGGCATCGGCGCGTCCAGCCGCGAGCACCGCTTGTAAGACAATTTCCTCCCGTGAGCGCCAAAAGCGCCATCACCACCCGAAATGCATGCTGAATGCGATTCTGGCGAACACAGCCTGCCTGGTTTTGCGCCGAGGGCCGCTCTCGGTATGCGTGCCCGTATGGAATGCGGGCCCGCTGGTGTGACCGCCCCTTGGCGCCATCGCCGCTTGGCGTGAACGCGCCCCGGGCGCGAGGGCGGGTTGGTTTGGATCTTGTTGGCGGCAAGGACGGCTTCGGTATGACCTCGCGAGGATCTCAGGGCGGACTGGTTTGCGCGCTTTGGCGAGTGGACGGCATTGCGAGAGGGCGGCTTTGATGTGAATGGTCCTGGGCGGGAGGATGCCTTTTCGGGAATGCCAGTGGCTTTCAAGGCAGCTCGGTCTCAACGGCTTTGGATGCGAGCGCCGCTTAGTGTGCGCCCTTGGATGTCTGGCCCCGTTGGCGTGAATGCCATTGGCTTTGAGGGCCGTTTGGTCTGAACGGCTTTAGATGCAAGCGCCGCTTAGTGTGCGCTCTTGGATGTCTGGGCCGGTTGGCGTGTATGCCATTGGCTTTCAAGGCCGCTCGGTCTCAACGCCTTTGGATGTGAGCGCCGCTTTATGCGCGCCCTTGGATGTCTGGCTCCGTTGGCGTGAATGCCATTGGCTTTGAGGGCCGTTTGGCCTTAGCGCCCGTTGGCCCGACGACCGCGCCAACGGTCCTACGCGCCGCATACTTGCGCCGCGTGCCGGCGCGCCACCCGTCAGGAAGACGCCGCGAACTTCGTCGCGACGAACGGGCGCCGGTCAGGGATCCATGGCGCCGGGACGCGCGCGTGCCCGCGCGACCGCGGCACGCGGAGCGGCGTTACATGGCCATGGGTTCGGCGAGCCGGTCCTGCACCAATGCGGCCACACGTGCGAGCGGTGATTGCAGCGGCTGGCCGTCCCTTTGCGCGGCCGTGAGATCTTCGGCGGCGCTGGCAAGGGCGGCGTCATTGGCGGAGCGGGCGACCCCGGCGAGAAACTGCGCCACATACTGAAGCGTCTGGCCGTCCGAGCGGTCGTCGAGCACGTCGGCGACATGGGCCATGTCATCGCGGAAGGCGACCATGTCGGGGCGGATCGGATCATTGCTCACGAGCCGCGGACTGGGCGGTTGACGCTCTGCGGGCAGGACGGAGAGGATCGCCGTCTGGAAGGCGGGCACCGAGGAGATCGGTTTTGCGAGGAACCCGTCCGCCCCGGCGGCGAGCGCCACGTCCTCGGCGAAACTGTCGCCGCTTGTGCCAAGGATCACGTCCACCCGTGGCGATGTGTGGGCCAGTTCGGAAATCAGGTCGGCGCCGGAGCCATCCGGCAGACCGAGATCAACGATCACCACGGAAGGGCGATAGACCTGAAGGTGGCGCCGCGCGGATTTGAGGCAATCGGCACGCCGGATCCGCGCGCCGGACCGCAGGCAGAGCAGGCGCATGGCGTCGCAGGCAAAACGGCTATCCTCGACCACGAGCACGGTGAGGCCCAGAAGCGGCCGCGATGCGGTGGGGCGAAGATGGGTTGCAAGCTGGTCTAGCGGGTCCATGGTCCTCTCCTTTGGAACGGTGCCGGGATCGGCGGTTCGGGGTCGTGCGACTCACTTTGGCGCAGCTTGGCTAACAAGCGGTTAAAGGACGCAGACCCTTGCGGCATCCCCCATGCGCGGTCCATATGCTGCGCAAGTTCAAGATCGAAAGACCGCGACGCAGGAGACAGAAGCATGATCGGACGTTTGAACCACGTGGCCATAGCCGTGCCCGACCTTGAAGCCGCGTCCGCGCAATACCGGGATGCGCTGGGCGCCAAGGTGGGCGCTCCACAGGACGAACCCGATCATGGTGTGACGGTTGTCTTCATCGAGCTGCCGAATACCAAGATCGAGCTGCTCTATCCCTTGGGAGAAAGCTCGCCGATCCAGGGTTTCCTCGACAAGAATCCGTCTGGCGGCATTCATCACGTCTGCTACGAGGTTGATGACATCCTCGCCGCGCGCGACCATTTGCAGGAAACCGGCGCGCGGGTGCTTGGCAGCGGCGAGCCCAAGATCGGCGCGCATGGCAAGCCGGTGCTCTTTCTGCATCCCAAGGACTTCAATGGCTGCCTTGTCGAGCTGGAGCAGGTCTGATGGGGATCACGTCCGGAATCGTTCTGTTTGCGGTAATCTGGTTCATGACGTGGCTCGTGGTGATCCCGATCCGGATCAAGACCCAAGGAGACCTGGGTGAGATCGTGCCCGGCACCCATGCCGGAAGTCCTGAGGTTCACAATCTCAAGCGCAAGGCGTGGATCACGACGGGCGTGTCGGTGGTGCTCTGGATCATCATCGCGACGATCATCCTGACGGGCACGATCACGGTGCGCGATATCGATGGCTGGATGTTCAACCGCATGGAGCCGCTGCAGTAAGCGCGGTCGGCCGACGGGTGGTATATGGACAGGCTCCGCGATGGCGGGGCCTGTTGTCGTTTGATCCGACCCGTTCCTAGCGCGCGCCGGATGCCGTCGTAAGGCGGTAGACGATGTGGGTGAAGGTCGCCGCGCCCAGAACCGGCACCAGCAGGTTCACCAGCGGGATCGTCAGCGGCACCACCATCAGCACACCCGCCGCCCAGATCGTCGGAAGGTTGCTCCGCCACATGGCGCGGGCATCCGCGCGCGGCATCCGGCGAGAGGCCGCGAGGGTGAAGTATTCCCGCCCGAGCAGGAAGCCGTTCAACCCCCAGAAGACAAAAGGCGCAAGCGAGGCCACCGTCAGGTAGATGATCAGCGCCACGATGTTGGCCGCGATCAGAACGCCGAGAAAGCCAAACGAATCGCGAATCGCATCGGAAACGGTCTGGGTGCGGGCCTTGCTCAGATGCGGGTAGTGGCGATGCTCCACCGCGTCGGCAACCTCGTCGAGAAAGAGCCCGGTGATGGCGGAAGCCACGGGCACCATCAGGAAGGCGGAGAGCACGATCATCAGCGGGATCGCAGCCCAGGACACCACCTCATCCACCCAGGATACCGTTCCGATCCAGGGCAGGGTCACGGCATCACCCAGAAGCCATCCCACCGTCCACACGAAGAGCGCATAGAACGCCACCAGCAACAGCACGGTCAGGCCGACCCCGCGGCCCAGGACGGCGCGAAAACGCCGGTCGCCGAGCTGGGCAAGCGCCTTGAAGAACGCCGTCAGGATCATGTGTCCACCCATTCGGTCAAAGCGTCGAGCGAAGGGCGCGGACGCTCGGGCGGCACGCTGCGCTCGGTGCCGATATGGATAAAGCCCGCGACGCGTTCCTGCGGCGAAAGCCCCAGAGCGGAGGCGCAGAAGGCGCGGTCATGGCTGGCCCACCCCGACAGCCAGTTCGCACCCCAGCCCGATGCCAGCGCCGCGTTGAGCAGCGCGAGGCAGACCGCCCCCGCGGAATAGGTCTGTTCGATGGCGGGGATCTTCGGGCTGTCCTTGTGCACCTCGATGACGGCCACGCAGAGCGGACTGTTGGCAAAGGCGGCGCGGGCCTTTTCGATATCCTCGTCGGATTTGCCGAGCCGCGTGCCGCAGGCAACCGCCTCGGAAGCCACCCGGTCCAGCGCGGCACCACGGAGCACGATAAATCGCCACGGTTCGAGCTTGCCGTGGTCGGGTGTTCGGGCTGCGGCGGTCAGGAGCGTGCGCAGGGCGGCCCGGTCGGGCGCAGGCGCCTGTAGCGTCTTGGCCGGACGCGACCGGCGCGTCAAAAGAAAGTCCATCGCGGCGGGATTGGGCTGCGGCATCGGGAGTCCTCGGGTCGTTTCCTGCCTTATGTCTGCCTTTGCACGGGGGCTTTCAAGCCATGTCTGGCGTGAAACCGGATGTGGGCCGGGAAAGGCAGGGTCAGATCAGGCTCCGTCCTTGTCGCGGGTATAGACCCCCTCGGGCAAGCTGATCGCCGCGGCAAGGTCACGCATCTGGGTGATGGAGAGCGTGATCTTCTGGGTGCTGTCGGTGCGCGGGTCGTATTGCTCGACCGTGATGCATTCCTCGAAGGTGGATACGATCACGTCCTCCTGAAGGGGGGCGTTGCCCTCGTCCACAAGGGTGACCACGGTGGCGTCAAATTCGTGCTCGATGCTGAACATGGGCGTATCCTAGAGCGCATTCCGAAAAGTGGGAACCGGTTTTCGGGATGAAATGCGCGAGGTGTGGGCAGAGCGCATTCCGAAAAGTGGGAACCGGTTTTCGGGA
>NZ_JAFMPQ010000033.1 GCF_020667845.1 Cognatishimia sp. F0-27 | reverse complement strand
ATCGCCGCCGTCAGCGTCGTCTTGCCGTGGTCAACGTGACCAATCGTGCCGATGTTGCAATGCGGCTTGCCGCGCTCAAACTTTTCCTTTGCCATCTCTCAAGACGCCTCATGCTTTTGGGGGTACACCCGACCCGGTTCAACATGGCGCGCCAAATATGAGGTTGCCACGGGAAAATCAAGCGCTGATCCGCATCGGACCGTTACAGATCAATCAGCTGTCTTCGGCTGCCTCTGCTGCGCCCGTGCCCGCCACCGGGGTCATGAACCAACCGGCTTCTGCCTGCTGTTCACGCAGCCACTCCTCGATCAGTTTCGCGGTGCCCTCCACGAGGCGTTGCATGGTCTCCTCGCGGCTCGTGGTAATGCGCGATTCGAACACCTGTGCGTTCAGGATCAGCTCCGGCTCTTCGTTTAGCTTGGCCTGTGCCTGATCGTCCCAGACCGTGACACGCACGGCGAGGTAGGACTTACCCGGCACGATCGGCGGCGGCAGGGAATACCCTTCGACACTGACCCCGAGGTGATAGAATTTTGAGCCGGTAAAGCGATTGAACCGCGTCTCGAGAGCGGAATCGAGCAACGTGGTCCATTCCTCTGCGCTGGCATCGCGCGAGACCAGAAGCTGCTGGATATTTGGCGCCACGACTTCGGAAAAACCGAGCTTGAAATCGCCAAGCGGTTCAACCGGGCCGGAAAGGTCCTGCGTGGCATCGGTGCAGGCCGCAGCACTCAACAGCAGGACAAAAGCAGATAGACGCAAAGCAATGGACATGTCGCCCTCATGACGTTTTCCCACTCCTACAGCGCTGCCCTCCCAAGCGCAATTGCCCGCCCGTCTCGCGATTGATGCGCGGCGAACCACGCCTACCTAAGCCGGATGGAGGATCGCCCATGACATCCGTAGACAGGCTGAAACCCGACATCGCCCCCTTGCCCGTGCGTGTGCCTTTGGTCACCCGCCCCTTGGGGATCTGGGAATCCCTGCAGGCGTCGCGCGACAATATCCTGTCGATCATTCCGGAAATCGCGACCCATCAGCCGATTGTATCCGGCAAGACCGGCAAGCGTTGGCACATGGTGACGGATCCCGATGCGATCCGGCATATCTTGCTCGAGAATATAGACAATTACCCGAAATCCGATGTCACGAAAAACCTTCTTCGGCCGGCAATCGGCGAATCGCTCTTCATTGCGGAAGGCGCAACTTGGCGCTGGCAGCGCCGCACCGCCGCCCCGGCTTTTTCCCATCGCACTGTGACCAGCCTAGCGCCGATCATGTCGGCGGCCGCGCTGCGCAGCGTGGACCGGATCCGTGCCGCCGGACCCCGCGCGGTCAATTGTCTCGATGAAATGATCACCGCAACCTTCGATGTGATCGCCGATGTCACGTTTTCCAGCGGTGATGCGTTTGACCGCAATGCGGTGCACCGCGCGATCGACGCCTATATCGCAGAGGCGGGCAAACTGTCCCTGTTCGACGTGCTGGGCTTTCCCGATTGGGTGCCCCGGCCCGGGCGCAGTTTTGCCGCTGGCGGCGTGCGGGACATGCGCATAGTGGCCGATGAGGCCATCGCCGCCCGTCTGGCCCGCGGGACGTCAGAGATCCCGGATCTGCTCGATCTGTTGCAAGACGGCGAAGATCCGAAATCCGGGCGCAAGATGACACGCGCGGAACTGCGCGACAATCTTCTGACTTTCATCGTCGCGGGACATGAGACAACCGCGCTCACGCTGGCCTGGTCGCTTTATCTCCTGGCGCATGACGAGGACGTGCAAGACCGGGTGCGAAAGGAAGTGCGCTCTGTGGTGGCGGGTGCTGCCGCCACCGGGCCGGACGTGGCACGTTTACCATTCACGCGACACGTGATCGACGAGGCCCTGCGCCTCTATCCGCCAGCCGGGATGATCTCACGCACGGCGCAGGCCTCCGACAGGCTCTGTGGCAGACAGATCAGGGCCGGAGACACGGTCATCATCCCGATTTATGCGCTGCATCGGCATCGCCGCCTCTGGGAGGCGCCCGACAGCTTCCTGCCGGATCGTTGGGCTGGTGAGAAACCGGCGCGTTATGCCTACCTGCCATTTGGCGATGGGCCGCGTATCTGCATCGGCGCGTCTTTTGCTGTGCAGGAAGCGGTGATCATTCTCGCGACGCTGCTCCGACACTTCCGGTTCAGCGCCGTGAAGGGCAAAGCGCCTGCGCCGGTGATGGTGATCACGCTGCGCCCCGAAGGCGGTGTTTGGCTGGAAGCAACGGAGACGTGACGGCCGGGCCCTCCATCAGACGCCCCGCCGCTGGCTCAGCGGTTCGCCCTTCCGGCGACCGGGCCGTCCACTGGACGCCCCGCCGCTGATCTCAGCGGTCCGCCCTTCGGGGGATCGAACCGTCCATCAGACGCCCCGCCGCTGGCTCGGCGGTTCGCCCTTCCGGGGACCGGGCCGTCCACTGGACGCCCCGCCGCTGATCTCAGCGGTCCGCCCTTCCGGGGATCGGGCCGTCCATCAGACGCCCCGCCGCTGGCTCGGCGGTTCGCCCTTCCGGGGACCGGGCCGTCCACCGGACGCCCCGCCGCTGGTCTCAGCGGTTCGCCCCCGGAACCCACAAGACATCTGCGCGGCCTTCGTCATTGGCAATGCGCGCTGCGACGAAGAACCAGTCCGACAGACGGTTGAGGTAGCGCACCGCGTCAGAGTTGATCGACTCCACCGTCGCCAGTTCAACCGTCAGCCGTTCGGCGCGCCGCGCGACCGTGCGACAATGATGCAGATGCGCGGACAGGGCCGAACCACCGGGAAGAATAAAGCTCCGCAGCGCTTCCAGCCGCGCATTCATCGCGTCGATTTCGCTTTCGAGGCGCGCCGTCTGCGCCCCCGACATGCGCAGCGGCGGATATTCGCGCTCGCCGTCCTTGTCCATATCCGGGAGACACAGGTCCGCACCCAGATCGAACAGGTCGTTCTGGATCCGGTTGAGCGCGGCATCGAGGTCGCCCTCCGCGTGCAGCCGCGCCACGCCGACCACCGAGTTAAGCTCGTCCGATGTGCCGTAAGCCTCGACCCTGGTTGCGAATTTTGCCACCCGCGCGCCATTGCCAAGCGCCGTTTCCCCATGATCACCGGTCTTGGTGTAGATCTTGTTCAGCACAACCATCGTATCAGCCCTTGCCCCGGATCAGAACGAACAGAAGGATCAGCACGACCGCGATCAGCTGTGCAATGATGCGCCACCGCATCGCCTTGTTCGCGTATTTGCGATTGAACTCGCCGCCCTTGGCAAAACTCCCGATGCCAAACAGCAGCACGGCCACAACCGCCAGACAGGCAATCGCGACAATAATGAAAAGCGGGTCTTGTAACATGTAAACTCCCACGGTTTGGGCGTCACATAGCGGAGCCGTGCAGAAAAGCGAACCCGGTCAGCCGCCTTTTGCCAAAAGCCAGTCACGTGCCCGGGTGCTCAGAATCCGGCGCGCAGCTTCCATCAGGCTGCTTGGCGTGGTGATGCGATACCGCGCGCGGGGCCGCCGCGCCTCGAGTGCCCGGATCAAGGCACGCGTCACCGCTGCCGGTGGCAGCTCGAAAGGATCGGGACCGCGCGTCTCGTAAAGCCGCTTCAGCAGCCGGGTTTCGTATTGCGTTCGGCGCGGTGAGGCCTCCCAGTCAATCCACCGCTCGAAATGCGGGATCGAATTCTGCCGGATGCGAGACGTGACCGGCCCGGTGTTGAGCGTCACGACATGGATCGGGGTATCGCGCATTTCGATACGCAACGTGTCGGTCAGCCCCTCAAGCGCGAATTTCGAAGCGTTATACGCTCCACGCCAGGGCATGGTGACGTAGCCGAGCACCGAGGAATGGTTCACGATCCGCCCGTGGCCCTGGGCCCGCATCACCGGAATCACCTTCCGGGTCAGATCGTGCCACCCAAAGAAGTTGGCCTCGAAAACGCTACGCAACGCGTCGGTCGGCAGATCTTCGACGGCGCCGGGAATGGCGAATGCGCCGTTGTTGAACAGCGCGTCGAGCGTCCCACCCGTCGCGCCCAGCACGGTTTCAAGCGCCTTGGTGCTGCTGCCCGGATCTGCATAATCGAGAAAGAGCGCGGTCATGCCCGCCTGTTCGAGAGCGGCAATATCCGCCGGGCGGCGCGCGGTCGCAAACACCCGCCAGCCTCGGGCGTGCAGGGTCAACGCGGCATCACGCCCGATGCCCGATGAGCAGCCTGTGATCAGGATCGATTTTTCAGACATGTGCGCCGTGGCGTTGTTTCAACGGTCACCACCCTTTGAGACCGGCCGCAAAAAAGGCACGCGACCGCGTGCCTTGTTGCAAAACCGGGACGCTGGCGCAATTCCCCGAATATTTGTTGTGCGTCAGGAGTCGCGCAGGAAGCGCGCCGCCATCCATCCGGTCTCCGAGCCATCGAGCGCGCGAAGCTCCACCCAGCCATTTTCTGCCTCGTCCAGAACCTCAACCTCGTTACCGCGGCGCAGCTGATCGACGACGGCGTAGCTCGTCCCGGGGCCGGCGCGCATGTTCACCACGCTTCCCGTCACAACGCGGAAATCTTTGGTGTTTTGAGGCTCGAACAACGCGCCCGACGCGCCCTCCAGCACGAGGGACACAGGCTGGCCGTCTGTCTCGCCTGTCTGGATGAGAGGCTTCTCGACGGGCGCGATGGCCGTCACGAGTTGCAGGGTCGCGAGCGATTCCGGCTGCTTGCGCGTATCGAGAGACGCCTGCTGGATCACCACCCGGTTCGTCGCGCCGGTCACGGCGGTCGCCTTGCTCACGTCCAGCAGTTCAGGAGAGCCCACAGAGGCGCGCGCCAGTTCAATGGAGGATGCATCTTCGAGCGCCTTGCGATCCGTGCCCTTCAACGCGGTTTCTTCCACCGCATCGACTGCTGCAACCAAGGTCACGCCATGGTCGCCCGCGGCGAATTCATCACCACCAGACAACTCATACCAGCACCACCCCAAAACCCCGAAGGTCAGTATCATCAGCCGGGTCATCAAACCACTCCTACATTGCGCAACGTACACCAAGGATTGGCAGAAATCCTCTTGCGCCATTCATGTTTAAACCGATTCCCCAGATGCACTAAGGGAATTCTCGGGAATTTTTCCCGCACCGCGCTTGCCGCGTCGCGGACAGGCGGTTAACACGAAACCTATGGATAATGATGACGACGACCCCAAGATGAGCCCTCGCGACGTGCGCGAGCCGCTGTCGCGCGCAATCGGCGACCGCTATCTGACCTACGCGTTATCCACAATCATGCACCGCGCTCTTCCGGACGCCCGAGACGGGTTGAAGCCGGTGCACCGTCGTATCCTTTATGCAATGCGCAGACTGCGCCTAAGTTCCACGGGCGGCTTCCTGAAATCGGCAAAAATTTCGGGCGACACGATGGGCGACTTCCATCCGCACGGCGACGCCGCGATCTACGACGCCATGGCGCGGCTCGCACAGGATTTCACCATCCGGTATCCCCTGGTCGACGGTCAGGGCAATTTCGGCAATATCGACGGTGATAACCCGGCCGCCTCGCGCTACACCGAAGCGCGCATGACGATCATGTCCGAAGCCCTGCTGGACGGTCTGGACGAGAACGCCGTCGATTACCGCGACAATTACGACGGGCGGCTCCAAGAGCCGGTTGTGCTGCCGGCGTCTTATCCCAACCTGTTGGCCAACGGGTCCTCCGGGATCGCTGTCGGCATGGCGACCAATATTCCGCCGCATAATATCGGCGAGTTGATCGACGCCTGCCTGCACCTGATCAAATCACCCGAAGCCCGCGACGAGACGCTGTTGCAATACGTGCCCGGTCCGGACTTTCCCACCGGTGGCGTGATTGTCGAGCCGCCGGAGAACATCGCCGCCGCATACAAGACCGGGCGCGGATCAATCCGCTTGCGGTGCACATGGGAGGTTGAGGACCTGGGCCGTGGCCAATGGCAGGTCGTGGTGACGGAGATCCCCTACCAGGTCCAGAAATCCAAGCTGGTCGAGCGCATCGCCGAGCTGATCCAGACCAAGAAGGTGCCGATCCTCGCGGATGTGCGCGACGAAAGCGCCGAAGATATCCGGATGATCCTGGAGCCGCGTTCGAAAAACGTGGATCCGGATGTTCTGATGAACATGCTGTTCCGCAACTCCGATCTGGAGACGCGGTTCTCGCTCAACATGAACGTGCTGATCGACGGGGTCACGCCGCAGGTCTGTTCGCTGAAGGAAGTGCTGCGGGCGTTTCTCGATTTCCGGCGCGACGTGTTGCTGCGCCGCTCGCGGCACCGCATGGCCAAGATCGACGCCCGTCTCGAAGTGCTCGAAGGCTTGATGATCGCGTTCCTCAACCTCGATCGCGTGATCGACATCATCCGCTACGACGACGACCCCAAGGCGGCGCTGATGTATGAAAACTGGTCGCGCGATCATCAAGCCGGCATCAGACGCGCCACCGATGACAGCGATTATATCTCGCCTTTGCAAGGGATTGACCTCAAATCTCTGATCTTGGTCGAAGATCCCGGAGCGCGGCTGGAGGGTGTGCTGGCCGAGGGCGATGACGGGGCCGGCACCGCGATCCCGAGACGGTATGACGGGCGCGAGGATGGTCTGTCGGACGTGCAGGCGGAAGCCATCCTCAACATGCGGCTGCGCTCGTTGCGGCGGCTTGAAGAGCTGGAACTGAAGGCCGAGCAGGACAAGCTCATGGCCGAGCGCGCCACCCTTGCGGACCTTCTGGAGAGCACGGATGTGCAGTGGCGCCGGATCGCCGAAGAGCTGCGGGAGACGCGCAAGAAATTTGGCAAGAGCACCGAAACCGGTGCGCGTCGGACGGTTTTTGCCGAGGCGACGGAAGCCGAGGAGGTGCCGCTCGAAGCGATGATCGAGCGCGAACCGATCACCGTCGTGTGCAGCCAGATGGGCTGGATCCGCGCGATGACCGGCCATATCGCTCTGGACCGGGAATTGAAGTTCAAGGATGGCGACGGCCCGCGGTTCATCTTCCATGCCGAGACCACGGACAGGCTCCTCGTCTTTGGATCGAACGGCCGATTTTATACCTTGCAGGCCAGTCAGTTACCCGGTGGTCGAGGCATGGGCGAGCCGGTGCGGCTGATGGTCGACCTGCCCAATGAGGCAGAGATCATCGACCTGTTGATTCACCGTCCGGAGGGCAAATTGCTGGTGGCCTCCTCTGCCGGCGACGGCTTCGTGGTGCCGGAAAAGGACGTGGTCGCGCAGACCCGCGCCGGCAAGCAGGTCTTGAACGTGCGCGGCGACGTGAAGGCCAAGATCTGCACGGCGGTGGACGGGGACCACGTGGCCGTTGTGGGCGAAAACCGCAAGGTATTGGTGTTTGCGCTCGATGAGCTACCAGAAATGGGGCGGGGCAAGGGCGTTCGGCTGCAGAAATACAAGGATGGCGGGCTGTCGGATGCGCGCACCTTCACGCTGGCAGACGGGCTGTCATGGCATGATCCGGCGGGACGCACACGCACCGAAACGGCGCTCGACGAATGGAAAGCAAAGCGCGCCACGGCAGGGCGCATGGCCCCGCGCGGCTTCCCGAGAAACAACCGCTTTACCTGATCCCGAAAGGCCGCCGCAGCGCGTTTCCGGCGATGCACAATCCATGCACATTCGATGCACATTCGATGCACATTCCATGCGCATGACGGATGCATCGAAAACCGCGCGTGATCGGCGCCCCTGACGGAGCGGGCTGTTGAAATGGCGATGCCGGATCGGTGCGATGCTGGCAGCGCAATGGCGGAACACCCCGGCACGCCCCGGATCGCCCCCGGATCGCCGCGATTGGCATCGGACCGCGGGGCGCCCGCGTTGGGACGCGCGAGCACGCAGCGGATTGCCCTGCGGATCACCCCCGGTCACAGGAGGTTGCCTCGAGTCATGCCGGGTCGCATCGATACCACCTGATTTGCGCGCCTTTGCACCGGAAGCGCGCGCGCCGGTCACACCGGCCGCATCCGGTCGAACCGGACTGCGACACAGCGCACAGATTGGCATCGGTTCTTGACCGAGGTGGCCCCAAAAGACCCTGCCAGACACAGGCGCTCGGGCCGCGAAACGGTCCTAGCGCTCGGTCAGCTTCAACTCGATCCGGCGGTTTTGTGCCCGCGCTTCGGCCGTGTCGGCGGGGTTGATCGGCTGATGCTGGCCGAACCCGTTGGCCGCGAGACGATCCGGCGCGATCCCGAGGAAATCGGTCATGTAGCGCACGACAGAAAGCGCGCGGGCCTGGCTCAGCTCCCAGTTATCGGCAAATTCCGCCCCCGGCCTCACGGGGATGTCGTCGGTATGCCCGTCGACGCGGATGATCCAGTCCAGTTCAGACGGGATTTCGGTGGCAACCGAGCGCAGGATGCCCGCGATCTTGGCGATCTCGGCACGGCCTTCGGCGCTGAGATCGGCGGAGCCCAGCTCGAAGAGCACTTCGGAGCTGAACACGAAGCGGTCGCCCACAACGCGGACCCCTTCGGTATTGCCAAGCAGGTCACGCAGCCGCCCGAAAAACTCCGAGCGGTAGCGTTCGAGATTGCGGGCCTGCTCTTCGAGGCGCTTGCGTTCGGCTTCTTCAAGCTGGCGGCGCTTGCGCTCTTCGGCAGCCAGCTGCGCCAGCGCCTGATTGAGTTCCGAGCCAAGGTTCTGCAGTTCGACCTGCGCTTCGCTGTCGGCGGCCTTGGCCTCACCCAGCAGGGTCTGCAACTCGTCAAGCTGGGCGCGCAAAGCGGCGACCTGCTGGTTGAGCAACTCGGCCTGCATCTCGGAGGCGCTGGCCCGCTCCCGGCTTTGCGCAAGCTCTTCGCGGGCTGTGGCCAGAAGATCCTGCCGCTCCTGTGCGGTGGCGGCGCGGTCTTCGGCGCGGGCCTCGGCGGCCTGTTGCGCCGCCAGCGCCGCGGCCAGCCGTTCGCGCGTTTCCTCCACGGTGCTTTGCGCGTCGAACTGCGCCGCGAGGGCCGCCGCGAGCCGCTCTTCGAGCGACCGCGCATCGTCGCTGCGCTCGGTGGCGCGGGCTTCGGCCTCCGCAAGCGCGGCCTGAAGCCGGGCGATTGTCGCGTCGCGCCGGGCCTCCGCCTCGCGGGCGGCTTCAAGCTGGGCACCGAGTTCGGCATTGCGCGCGGCCAGCGTGTCGCGGGCGTCGGCGCCTGCGCTGGCATCGCTGCGGGCCGCGGCCAGATCGGAGACCAGCGCCTGATTGCGGCTGCGCAACGCGTCGATCTCCGTTTGCAGGCTCTCGGCCACGCTGACGCGGGCCAACGCGGCGGCAAGCTGGGCCGAAAGATCGGACAGCCGGGTCTGGTCCGCCTGCGCAATCCCCCGGGCCGTCTCGAGCGCCCGTTCGGCTTCGGCGCGGGCGGTCATCGCGTCGCGCAGGGCCTGCTCGGTCTGACGCCGGGCATCCTGTTCGCGCGCCAGATCGGCCCGCAGCGCGTCGAGCCGGTCATCACTTTCGGACCCGGCGGCCCGCAGATCGGCAAGCGTGGCTTCGAGGCGCGCGATTCGGTCGCTCTGGTCGTCGATGGTGGCCTGCAAGGCGCTGGCCTCCTGTTCGCCACTGGTCAGGGCCTCGGCAAAGCGCGCGTTGAGCGCGGCCTCGGCTTCGCGCGCGGCAAAGAGCTCGGCTTCGAGCGCGGCGATTCGGTTGGCCTGAGCCTCAAGGCGGTCGGTCATGGCCGTCTCGGTCGCAGTCTGCGCCGATTGCGCGGCGGCGAGCTGGTCGGTCAGAGACGCCTCGGCCTGTTGCGCGGCGGCCAGCTCGGCTTCGACCCGCGCAAGCCGCGTGTTCAGCGCAGCGATACGCGATTCCAAATCGCGCGCGGTTGTGTCGTTGGCCACCAGCGCCGCGGCCAGCCGCGCGTTCAGATCGGCCTCGGCCTCGCGCGCCGCAGCCAGCAGCGTCAGGGTTTCCTCCGCCTCGGCGCGTTGCTGTTCCAGCGCCAGCGTCATGGCCGTCAATTCCGCATCGGCGGCTTCCAGCCGGGCACGCAAGGCGGCGGCGGCTTCGGCCTCGGCCAGCCGGGCGGCCTCTTCCTCGGAGAGCGCCTGTTCGAGCGCCGCTAGATCACCGGAAAGGCCACCGATGCGCTCTTCGGCATCGGCAGTCTGGCTGCGCAGGTCAGCCACAAGCGCCTCAAGCGCCTCGCGCTGTGCGGCGGCAAGACGGGCCGCTTCGGTTTGGGCGTCGATCTCGCTCCGGGCATTGGCCAGCGCCAGGTCCAGCGCGTCCCGCTCCGAGAGGATCGCGGCGCGGGCCGCTTCGAGCTGCTCCTGCGTGGCGCGCAGATCGGCCACGGTGGCGCGCGCGTCGTCGCGTTCGGCAAGCAGGGCCGCGACCTGGTCCTCGAAGGCGGTGATCCGGCTTTCGGCGTCGGCGATCTGGGCGGCCTGTCGGTCACGCTGGGCGCTCAGGCTGTCGATGATCCGGGTTTGCTCGGCCAGGCGCGCGGCGTTGTCGGACAGGGTCGCTTCTAGCTCTCCCAGCTCGGAGGTGAGGTCGGCATTGCGGCGCTCCTCGACCCCCAGCGCCGCGGCCAGCGCGGCGATTTCGGCAGAGAGCGTGTTGAGTTCGGATTCCTGGCCGGTGATGGTTTCGCGCAGCACGTATTGCACGATCATGAAGATCGACAGCACGAAGGTCAGCACCAGCAACAGACCGGTCATCGCGTCAACAAAGCCCGGCCAGATATTGGCCTGAAGCCGCGCGCCGCTGCGCCGTGACAGGCCCATGGTCTAGCGCTCCTGACCGGGGCCGCCGGTGCGCGGGGGCGGCGCAGAGCGGGTGATCTTGCCAAGGTTGCGGCTGAGGGCTGCGAGATCGGTGCGCAGCTCGGCCATGGTTTCCTGACGGCCCGCGGAGAGCTCTTCGAGAATGCGCAGCATCTGCACGTCGATGGAGCGCAGGCGCATGCGGCTTTCAGCGTCCAGCCCCTCGGCGGTTTCCTTTTCACGGATCGCGTCGGCCAGACGGTCCTGCCCGTCCGCGATGCGGCTGAGCGCGGTGGCGGAGGGCGCGGTCGCCTCGATCCGTTCGGTCAGGCGCTCGACGCTGTCGGCAAGCTGGCCGAGACGGGTATCGACCTCGGCGCGGGAATGCTCGCTTTCGGCAAAGAGGAATTGCAGGCGCTCCATCTGTTCGGCCATACGGTCGAGCACGATGCCCGCCGCGCCCAGGTCGGGGCCCTCGGTATCGGCAGAGAACCCGATCCGGGTGATCGAGCTGAGCCATTCCTCCAGCTCGCGGTAAAAGCGGTTCTGGCCATGACCTGCGAACAATTCCAGCAGCCCCACGATCAGCGAACAGGCCAGCCCGAGCAGCGAGGAGGCAAAGGCCACGCCCATGCCGCCAAGCTGGGCGTCGAGACCGGTCATCAGGCGGCCGAAGACATCGGTGCCCGATTCCCCGTCTTGCGGATTGAGGCCACGGATCGTGTCCACAAGCGCGGGCACGGTGGTGGCCAGCCCGTAAAACGTGCCGAGCAGCCCGAGGAAAATCAGCAGGCTGACGATATAGCGGGTGATCTCGCGCGCTTCGTCGATCCGGGTCGCGACGCTGTCGAGGATGGAGCGCGTCGAGGTGGTGGTGATCTGCATCCGCTTGTCGCGCCGGCCCAGAAGCGCGGCGAGCGGCGCGAGAAGCTGTGGTGCCTGCGCGCGCACGCCCTGGTCGCCCGCGGCCGTGAAGCGCTCGATCCAGCGCACGGAATACATCAGCTGCGCCACCTGCCAGAAACAGGCCAGCACGCCGACCACGAACACGATGAGGATGAAGCCGTTCAGGTAGGGGTTGGATTCAAAGACCGGCAAAACCCGCGGCAACGCGAGAAACGCGCCGCCCGCGGACAGGCCGAGAACCACCAGCATCGAGATGACCTGGCGGATCGGTTGAGAAAAATGCGGCTCGGCCTCGCGGTCCGGCTGGTCCATCGGGACACCTGACGGGGGTTCTTGTTCTGACGGGAAGACCGTAGGGAATTTCGCGCCTCAAGCCAAGGGCTTGTCCCGTTTGCGCATGCAGATCGGCACGAAAGGCACAACCGACGATCACAGGGTCGCGCGCGGCGCGCAAAAATGACGCGACAGGTGCCAGCGGCGGCGCATTTGGCGGCTTAGCCACAGGCCGCGCCCGTCGGTCGTGGCTCGGGCGGGGCGAAGGCGATGCACGCGGCGTCCCTGCCCGCGCCCGGGAGCGTGCAGACTATCCGCAGAGGGCCGCACAGGTTTGGCCGGAGGGGTCAGCGACGTAGCCCCGGAGACTTGCATAGGGCCCTGTGGGTGTGGCCATGCCAGTTCGGCGATTCATTCACGGTCGCCTGCGCCGGGCTGAGCGAACATGACCATGCGGATCCGACAGGTCACGGAGCGCCCGCAGAGCGCCCCGCAGGTTTAGCCGGAGGCGTCAGCAGTGTATTCCCGGAGACCCGCAGAGGGCCCTGTGGGTGTGGCCATGCCAGTTCGGTGGATCACCCGCGCCGGGCTGAGCGCACATGACCATGCGGATCCGGCCGGTCATGGACCGCCCGCAGAGCGCCGCGCAGGCTTTGCCGGAGGGGTTAGCAGCGCAGTCTCGGAGACCCGCAGAAGGGCCTGTGGGGATGGCCATGCGAGTTCGGCGAGTCATTGACGATCGCCCGCGCCGGATGGAGCGGACATGACCCTTCGGATCCGGCAGGTCATCGGGCCGTCCGCAGAGGGCGCCGGGGACCCCAGCCGTTCAGCGCCCGAGCGGTCTCCGGCTGCCCGCGCAGGGCGGCGCGGGCTGGACCGGTTGGCTCCGACGGTGCGCCTCGGGCCGGCCTCAGCCGCCCGACAACAGCGCGCGCACCCGTTCGGTCAGCCAATGCAGATCCGCGTCAGGGATGCCGAGTTCGTCGAGATGGGCGGCTGTGTTGTAGAGATATTCGCTGTTCGGGCCACGCCCGCCATGGGCCCGCGCGATGATATGGGCTTGCTCTTCGAGCGGCAGCGACCCGCAATATTGCCCGTGGTCCGCGTCGATCACATAGGTCACTGTCTCGATGCGGCGGCCATCTGCCAGAGCCACCGGGAGCACCTTTTCGAGATAGGCCGAGGAGACCAGTTCCCGCTCGCGCAGATAGGTCAGGGTCGCGTCTTCGGTGCCCGGCATCGCGCGCAAGGCCAGCCCGTCACAGCTGGCTCCGGGATGCGCGTCCAGCGCGAGGACAAGGCCCGGTTCCGTTTCGGTGCCGCGGTGATGGATCGACCGCATGCAAAAGCTGCGCGCATAACCATGCAGGGTGGCATGGGCGGTTTCTGCCACCTCGAAACCGGGGTTCCAGAGCAAGGACCCGTAACCGAAAACCCAAAGCGTCATATCCATTCGTCCTTTGCCGGTGGCGCTCCGCAAGCCGCCCCGAAACCGCTTCGCCGTCGTCCCGGCACCGAACCGGGACAGATCCGCTTCAGCCGATGCCCCGCGCCCTGCCCCGTATACGCCCCGATCACAGGTTGCAGCGCGTATCACGATGCGGGATGGTTTGGCTGTGCGGCCCTGCCTATAGACCGAAGCCGCCGGGGATGTAAGAGACCCCGCATCGGACCGGGGCCCGGATCGGGCCGGCGGTGATCGGGTCGCCTAAGATCGGGTCGCCTGAGATCCGGGCAGGCCACGGCGCGAAGCACGCCCCTGCTGCCCCATCGGGATGGGCTGTTCGGGCTGTCCTGCGCGTTGGGGGATGGCGGGATGGCTCCGGGCGAAAGGGTCACGGGCGCGGCACAACGGATGACGGAGAGCGGATGGCGACTGGCCGGCGCGTGAGACGAGGGATTGGCATGAAACAACTGACGCTGCTTGTGGTTGCGGCTGCGCTGGCATGGTCGGGGTTCTGGCTCTGGTCGCAACAGGCACGCCATGCGGCTGTGGCGGACTGGGTTGAGGAGCGGCGGTTGGATGGCTGGGACATCGAGATCGGCGCGGCGTCTGTCAGGGGCTTTCCGAACCGGCTCGACACGACGCTCGACACGCTGCGCATCAGCGATCCGCAAAGCGGGATGACCTGGGAGGCGCCGTTCGTCCAGATCCTCGAACTGGTCTACAATCCCGGCCATGTGATCCTTGTCTTCCCGCCACGGCAGGTGCTGTCGCAGGGGCGCGACGGCGTGGAGATCGAGAGCGAGGGCCTGCGCGCCAGCGCCGTGTTCGAAGGCGCGGCTCTGGACCGCTTCAACCTTGAAGCGACGCTCGTGAACCTGTCGGGCGACTCCCTTGCGGTGGCACTGGCCGGGCTCAACGCCGGTGTCGCGCGCGTGCCTGCGGAGGAACCTCGCTATCGGCTTGCGCTGGCGGTGGATGCCATAGCAGGGGACGGGCAGCGGCCTCTGGCCGGTTCGGACCGGATCGACGCGCTTGTTGCGCAGGCGGAAGTGGTGTTTGACCGGGCATGGGAGGGCACAGGGCTTGAACCACCGCGCCCGCAGCCCACCCGCATCGACCTGCGGCAGGCCACCTATAGGGTCGACGATCTAGAGCTTGCGCTTGCCAGCGATGTCACCATCGACGCGCAGGGGCGCGCCACGGGCAGTCTTGCGGTGCGCGCGGCGAACTGGCGCACAGCCCTTGAGGGCGGCGGACTGGCAGACGCGCTGCCTGCGGAGGTGATTGCGGCGATCGAAGACGGGCTTGGCCTTCTGGCCCAGCTTTCCGGCAATCCCGATACGCTCGACCTGACCATCACGCTGCGGGAGGGGAAAACCGCGATCGGGATCATCCCGCTGGGCGACGCGCCGCGCCTGACCATTCCCTAGGACGTCGCGGACCCGTCCCGCACGGGTCCCCGACGCGACACGCCGCCCTTGCGTCTTGAGGGCGGGGCCGTGACACTGCGTGTCACAAGCAATCCGAGGGGGAGAGACGCCATGGCCGAGGATCTCGCGGCGCGAATCGCCGCCAAGCAGGACGAGCTGATCGCGCTGACCCAGGATCTGGTCCGCATCCCGACCCTGAATCCGCCGGGGGCCCATTACCGCGACATCTGCGAATATCTGCGCAAACGTCTGAGCCTGGAAGGCTTTTCCTGTGAAATGGTGCGGGCCACGGGGGCGCCGGGAGACAGCGACCGCTATCCGAGGTGGAACATCGTGGCGCGCCGGGAGGGGTCGCGGCCCGGCGATTGTGTGCATTTCAACGCCCACACGGATGTGGTCGAGGTCGGACAGGGCTGGACCCGCGATCCGTTTGGTGGCGCGCTGGAAGGCGACCGGATCTACGGGCGCGGGGCCTGCGACATGAAGGGCGGGCTGGCCGCCTCGATCATCGCGGCAGAGGCGTTTGCCGAGGCCCATCCCGATCACGCCGGTGCCATCGAGATCAGCGGCACGGCGGATGAGGAATCGGGAGGGTATGGCGGTGTCGCCTATCTCGCAGAGCAGGGGTATTTCTCCCCCGAGCGGGTGCAGCACGTGATCATTCCGGAGCCGCTTGGGCATGACCGGATCTGCCTTGGCCATCGCGGTGGCTGGTGGGCGGAAATCGAGACAAGGGGCGAGATCGCGCACGGATCGATGCCGTTTCTCGGTGATTGCGCCATAAGGCATATGGGTGCGGTGCTCGACGCGTTCGAACGCGATCTGTTCCCCGCCATGGCGGCGCGGCGCACGGCGCTGCCGGTGGTGCCGGATGGCGCGCGCCATGCCACGATGAACATCAACGCGATCCATGGTGGTGAGCCCGAACAGGCCAGCGACTACACCGGTTTGCCCGCCTGCTGCGTGCCGGACAGCTGCCGGATCATGATCGACCGCCGCTATCTTGTCGAAGAGCCGTTTGAGGCGGTGCAGGGCGAGGTCATCGCGATCCTGGAGCGGCTCAAGGCGGAGCGCCCGAAATTTGACTACGCGCTGCGCGATATCAACCGCATCACCCCGTCCATGACGGAGCGTGACGCGCCCGTGGTGACGACGGTGAGCGGGGCGATCCGCGATATCCTGGGGCAGGACCCGGACTACGTGGCCTCGCCCGGTTCGTATGACCAGAAGCATATCGATCGGATCGGGCGGCTGAAGAACTGCATCGCCTATGGTCCGGGCGAGCTTGAGCTGGCGCACAAGCCCGACGAATGGATCAGCGTCGCGGCGATGGTGTCCTCGGCGCAGGTCATGGGGCGCGCGCTGGAGAAGTTGCTCCTGCCGGAGGGCTAGGGCTGCCGGAGCGGACGGACCGGGTGCGGTGGACGGGCCAGGCGCGGCGGGCGGATCGGGTGCGGCGCGCGGGCTGAGTGCGGTGCGCGGATCGGGTGCGGCGGATCGGCGCGAGGCGCGCCGGGCCTTGCGGCGCGATGAGCAGAACCCTCCCCTATGCGCTCACGCGGTGCCTCTATCCGCTCAGGCGGTGCCCCGTTGCGCTCACATGGTGCCTCTATCCGCGCACATGATGCCCCGTGGCGCTCACATGCTGCCCCGTTGCGCTCACATGGTGCCCGGTTGCGCTCAGGCGGTGCCCCGATGCGCTCAGGCGGTGCCGCCTTCTGCGGACAGCATCAGCGCGGAGACCCCGAGCGATTCGAGCGCGGCTTCCCATTTCTCCGCATCCGGCAGGTCAAAGATGATGCGCGGCGCGGCATCGCATACCAACCAGGCATTCATCGCAAGTTCGTTCTCCAGCTGCGACGCGCCCCAGCCCGCATAGCCCAGCGCCATGAGCCATTTGGCCGGGCCCCGGCCGCGCGCCACGTCCTCCAGCAAATCAAGCGTGCCAGTCATGTGCAGGCTGTCGCTCACCTGCATGGCGCTGTCGCGGGGCGGATCCTCTGCCGCGTGCAGCACGAAACCCCGGCCCATCTCGACCGGGCCGCCAAAATGCACGGGCCGGTCGGCAAGCCCCGGTGCGGCGGGAATATCGAGCTGTTCCAGCAGGTTTGGCAGGGTGACCTCGTCGCTGGGTTTGTTCACGATCACGCCCATGGCCCCCTGTTCGGAGTGGTCACACAGGAACACGACGCTGTGGTCGAATCGCGGGTCGCCCATGCCGGGCATGGCGATCAGCATGCGCCCTGTGAGATGCTCAACGGTGGAGTGGGGCTGCGGCGTCATTGCGCGCGGGACGATGATGCGGTCATGACAAGAGCATGGGTGCGCTTGCCGCGTGATGCAAGGGCCAGAGACAAAAGCCTCGCGCCTTTGCATGGCATTGGCGCGCGAACCGGCGCTCCCATTGCAAGAGAACGTCCGGACGTGCCGCCAGTCACGCAGATGCGCAGGACGGTTATCCAGTCGTGACTTCCCTTTTTGCCGAAATGCCCGCATGACTGAGGGATGAAACGACTTTTGTGCCTGTTGCTGTGGATCGCGCTGCCGGGTTGGGCTTTTGCCAACCCCTACGCGGATGTTGTCGAGAGCGAGCTCCGCCCGGGATGGCGGCTTGCCGATGGCACACATATGGCAGCGCTGCATCTCAAGCTCGCGCCCGGCTGGAAAACCTATTGGCGCGCGCCGGGGGATGCGGGGATCCCGCCCCTGTTCGGCTGGAGCGGCGCGCAAAACCTGCGCAGCGTCGCGGTGCACTGGCCCGTGCCCGAGGTGTTCTGGCAATCGGGGATGCGCTCGGTTGGCTATGAAAACGAAGTTGTGCTTCCGCTCCGGGTGACACTGCGCGATCCGGCGCAAGCTGCGCGGCTCAAAGGCGTGGTGGATATCGGGATTTGCTACGATGTCTGCCTGCCCCACCGCGTGCGCTTTGACGCGATGCTGCCGCCGGAGACCTCACGACCCGATCCGCGCATCGCGGCGGCCCTCGCCGATCAGCCCCTGAGCGCAAGCGAGGCCGGTGTCCGCAGCGTGCGCTGTGCCGTGGCGCCCAGCGCGGACGGGCTGACCCTGACCGCGGAAATCCAGTTGCGCGGGCGGGCCGGACCGGTCGACACGGTGATTGAAACCGCCGATCCTCAGGTTTGGGTTGCCGAGCCGGACACGCAGCGCCGCGGGTCAACGATCTCTGCGCGCACGGAGCTGCGCCACATGTCCGGCAGCCCTTTTGCCCTCGATCGGTCGGGCGTGCGGATCACGGTGCTGACCGGCAGCACGGCCATCGACATTCGCGGCTGTTCCGGCTGAGCCGGAAGCCGGCGGCGCGGCTGGGCGTGGCGCACCGGGCTTAATGGTTCAGACCACGGCCGCGTTGACGCGCAGATGGCGGGGTGCAACGGCCTCGGGCTGAAACGGCACGACCGGCGGGTGACGCTAGCGCGGGGGCGATGCATTGGGCCAGATCAGAGACAGGCCAGCCCTCCGCCAAGGCTCCGATACACCAGACCCGCCGCCTCCACCAACGCTCTGCTACTCCAGATCCGCCACCTGCACCAAAGCCGTGCTGGCTCTCCGGCGCGTTGCGCCGGGATCGCATGGGCCAAGGTCCCGCCCAGACCGTGGTGCGACGCCCCCGCTGGCGGCTCTGCAGATGCGCCAAACCCGCCGCCCGTGCCAAGGCCATCCCTGTGGTCCGGACGCGCTGCGGGCCGTTCCGGCTCTCCGGCGCGCCGCGCCGGGATCGCGGGGGCCAAGGCCCCGCTCAGACCGTTGCGCGACGCCCGCGCAGGCGGTTCAGCAGATGCACCAGACCGCCCAGCGCATAGACCCCCAACAACAGCGCCACGACCCCCGAGAGGAACAGCGCAAAGGCGCCAAGCATGGGTGACAGGTTTGCCACCGGCGATTGTTGCAGCGCCACCGGCAGAGCCCCGGTCACGGCCACGGAGCCCATGGTCGCCGCGCACCAGGCGACCACCGACGCCGCAGCAAGCCCGAGAAACGCGCGCCAGCCGCCACGGCGGAAGCGCAGGCTGCGCTTGGCCGAGGCGACGTATTTGGACACGTCATGCTGCACCGCAACAAGTGCAGGCACCACAAGCAGCACAAGCACCATGCCGAACCCGAGCCCATAGACCAGCGTGATCACCGTAGGCTTGAGGAATTGCGCATCCGCCGAGCGCTCGTAGAGCAGTGGCATCAGGCCAAGAACGGTGGTCGCCGTTGTCAGGAACACGGGGCGCAACCGGTCTGCCGCGCCGTCAATAATGGAGGGGATCAGCCCGCGTTCGGCGGCATATTCGTCGATCTGGGTGATCAGCACGATGGAATCGTTGATGATGATCCCGGTCATGCCCAACAGGCCCACAACGGTGAACATCGACAGCGGCACGTCCCAGACCGCGTGGCCGTAGATCGTGCCCACAAGGCCGAAGGGGATGATCGACATGACCACAAGCGGCCGCGTCCAGCTTCCAAAGACCCAGGCGAGCACGAGGAAGATCCCCAGCAGCACCATGATCAGGCCATTGCGGGCATCGTTGAGAAAATCGCCCTCCTGTTCGCTCAGCCCTGAAAGCAGGTAGTCCACCTGCTGTTCGGAGGCGATGCGCGGCAGGATCTCCTCTTCGAGCGCGGTCATGATCTCGGTCGCGCGGGCGGCGTCGTCTTCGGCGATGTCGCCGGTGACGGAGATCAGGCGGATGCCGTTTTCCCGACGGACGGTGGAAAAGCCGGTGCGCCGCTCGACCGACACGATATCGGCCAGCTGGACGTATTCGCCGGAGGGCGTGCGCAGCTGGGTCCGTTCGAGGAAATCCGCCGTCAGCTCGCTTTCCGGCAGCTCGACCCGGATCTGCGCCGAGCGCGGCCCCACCGGGTAGGTCGCGGCCTCGATCCCGCCGAGCCGGTTGCGCAGAACGCGCCCCAGACCGTCGATATCGAACCCGAGCGCCTGCCCCTGTGCCGTCAGTTCGAGGATCAGTTCCTCCTTGTCATAGCTCAGCGTGTCTTCGACGGCGGTCACTTCCGGGAATTGCGCCAGCGCGGTTTGCAGCGCCAGCGAGGCGGCTTTGAGCGTTTCGGCGGAGGCGCCGTAGAATTTCACGTCGAGCGCGTCGCCGCCCGGGCCGGAGCGCCAGCCGCGGAAGGAAATCGTCTCGACCATCGGGTGCCGGGGCACGCGGTCCTGAAGCTCGCCGACAAAGGCAAAGGAAGAATAGGGGCGCGCGTCGGCCTCGATCAGCTCGATGGAAATGCCGCCCAGCTGATCGGCGTCCTTGGTATCGGTCCCGGCCAGCCCGCGTCCGGCATTGCCGCCGATTTCGGCCATGACATAGACCAGCGGGTTGGTGCCGTGGCGTTCTTCATATTCGCGGCCCAGGGCTTCCGTCGTGTCCTGGAACAGCTTCATCTGGGCCAGCGTGTCTTCGCGCGTCGCACCCGGCGCCATGGCGAAATTGCCGGTCACGGACGGGCGTTCGGGCGCGTTGAAGAAGCGCCATTGCACATCGCCCTGAATGAACAGCGCCGCCTGACTGGCGAGGGCGACAACGGCTCCGGCGAGCACCACGTAACGCGCCGCGATGACCCCGGCCATGAACGGGCGGAACAGCGTGTCGCGCATCCAGTTGAAGCCACGGTTCACCACGCGGGACGGCGCGTCATACCAATGCCGCTTGTCCGCGTGCTTGAGCGAATGGGCCATGTGGTTGGGCAGGATCAGGAAGCATTCCACCAAGGATGCAATCAGCACCACGATCACCGTAAAGGGAATATCGCGGATCAGGTCGCCAAAGCGCCCTCCAATCGCCACGAGGCCAAAGAAGGCGATCACCGTGGTGAGGGTCGCGGAAAACACCGGCAGCGCCATCCGCCGTGCCGCCCCCTCGGCGGCCTCATAGGGGCCAAGGCCCCGGCGCGAAAGCTGGTCGGCATGTTCGCCCACAACGATGGCGTCATCGACCACAATGCCCAGCGTGATGATCAGCGCAAACAGCGAGATCATGTTGATCGTCAGCCCGAAGGCATACATCAGCGCAATCGCCGCCATCAGAGCGGTGGGGATGCCCGCCGCAACCCAGAACGCGGTGCGCGCGTTCAGGAACAGGAACAGCAGCGTGACCACCAGAGCCAAGCCGGTCAGCGCATTGTCGAGCAGGATGTCGAGACGTCCGGAGATCGCCTCGGCGCGGGTGCGGATGAGATCGACGCTGACCCCGCTGGGCAAGGACGCTTGAAACGCCTCGGCCAGTTCCTCGACGGTGGCCTGAATGCCGATGGCATCGCCGCGGTCGGAGCGGTCGATACGGATCGAGATGGCGGGGTTCTCGCCAACGAAATAACTGCGCTCGCGGTCGATGCCCTCAACCCGCAGCGTTGCGACATCGCCGACCGTGAGCGTCGAGCCATCCGGGTTGGAGCGCAGGGTGATCGCCGCCAGATCGTCCGCGGCGCGCTTTTCGACGCCGGTGCGGACACGCGCGCCCGCGCTGCCCACGTCACCGGCGGGATCGGCATCGACCTCCGCTGCGATGGCGGCGGCGATTTCGGCCATGGTGATGTCATAGGCAATGAGGTTGAGGGTTGGCACCTCGATGATCGTGCGCGGCGCGGCGATGCCACGGATCGTGCTGCGGGTGACGCCTTCGGCAAAAAGCCGGGTGGTGAATTCATCGGCAAAGCGCGCCAGTTGGTCGACACCCACGGGCCCGGTGATCACCAGATCGGTTACGCGGTCCCGCCAGTAGCGCCGCTGCACCTCCGGCTCTTCGGCGTTATCCGGCAGGGTTGTGACCCCATCCACGGCCGATTGCACATCCGCAGCAGCGCGCGCCATGTCCCAGTTGGGCTCGAATTCGAGTTGGACGGACCCCGATCCCTCGCGCGAGGTGGCCGCACTGGACTCGACCCCTTCGACCGCAAGCAAAGCCGGTTCAAGCACCTGAATGATGGCGGTATCCACGTCCTCCGCCCCTGCCCCGTCCCAGCGCACGGATACCGAGACCTCGTCGATGATCACATCCGGGAAGAACTGCGCGCGCATGTTGGGGATCGCGAACACCCCCGCCGCCAGCAGGATCACGAGGAGCAGGTTGGCGAGCGTGGGATGGCGCGCGAAATGGCTCAGGATGCCTCCGGCCGCAGATTTCGAGGTCAGTGCCATGGGGTCAGCCTTCTGCCGGAATGGGGTTTGAGCGCGTCGGGTGGGCGGCGCGCTGGAGGCCCGGCCGGGGATCTGGCCCGGCCGGGCGGCACGCAGGGAAACGGTGTGGCCTGTCAAACAGAGGGGCCAGAGGAGACGGTTTTCGGTCCGAGGGAAGCGCGACCGGGACTCCCTGTGCTCCGACGCGCGGGCGCGTCGCGCCTCTGGAGCGGCGCGCTGACAGTCGGACCGCAGCGGAAGCCGGGGGCACAGTGAGCGACGGGCGGCTGGCTGTCACCGAGACCGAACCGCCGCAGCGCGGTCCGCTCCCGGGCGCAGCGGATGACACCAGAACGCGCGCCGCTGCCCGCGAGACGGGCTGTCCGATCAGCGACGGGTCGAGCGGTGGCCGGGCGGGCGACAGGGCGAGCGGCGGATGGCCGGCCGACGTGCAGAGCGGCGGGTGACGGACCGTCAGGCACGCGGACGCGCCACCGGGCTGGTCAGCACGCCCGTTCAGAAGTCCGCGCGGTTGCCGGAACAGGTGCCCGTCGGAGAGCACGACCGGGTGCCCGGACACAGATCCGAACCGGAGAAGCGGAGCCAGCCCTGCGCGCATGGTTCAGCCCCCCATCCGGCTTTCGATCCGCTCGACAACGCGGGCGGGCACACGGGTTTGGCCAAGCTGGGACAGAATGCGTGTCTTTGCCTCCGCAGGCATGCGCGTGTTGCCCTCGATAAACGCCACAAGCCGCGCCCGCCGTTCCTCTGTCAGTTCGAGCATCTCGGGCTGTTCGATTTCCTCAGCACCGTTCGGGCGCAAGGGGTTGACCCGGATGCCCGCGCCAAGAAGCGGGGTGCGTTCGGCCACGACCTCGCGCCCTTCAAGACCGCGCGCGCGGATCAGCACATCGTCGCCCTGACGCCGCAGCACATCCACCTGCGCCACGTCGAGACGCTCTTCCTCGCCGAGAACGAGCACCTCACCGCCCGCATTCACCGCCGTCGCCGGAAGCCGTGCGACGCGCGGCAGCGGGGTTTCCTCGATCGTAACGGTCACGAAATCGCCCGGCTTGAAGCCGCGCGGCGCATCGAGGCTGGCAAAGAGCAGCCGCCCTGTCTGACCCTCGCCAACGGACGCGCCTTCACGCGACACGCGCCCCGTGGCGGTGATGTTGGTCCCGAACACTTCAAGCGACACGGTCACGGGCGCCTCGCGCAGGCGCCCGGCCTCGTCGATGAGCCGGGTGTATTGCTGTGTCGAGACACGGAAGGCCACTTCGAGCGCCTCGCGGTCCACGAGGTTGGCGAGTTTTTCGCCCGGCGACACAAGCCGCCCGGCCACGACGGTCACGTCGCTGAGCGTGCCGGAAAACTTTGCGCGGATCTCGGTCTCGTCAAAGCGGCGCTGCGCTTCGGCGCGGGCGATTTCGGCGCGTTTGAGCCGGGTTGCGGCCTGATCGATGCGGGCCTGCGCGGAGGCAAGCGCCTGACGCCGTGTGAGCACCGCCTGGTTGGCCGCCGACAGGGCAAGCTCGGCGGTCTCCACCGCCGCTGCCGTGCCGACATTGCGATCCACCAGGTCACGCTGCCGCCGCAGCGCCTGTGCGCGCAAGGCCACCTGTTCCTGTGCTGCGGTCAGCTCGTCGCGGGCCAGAAGCAGCGCATTATCGGCCTCGCGCACCTCTGCGGACGCATCGAGCAGGTCGCTCTCGGAGCGGTCAAGCGCGGATTGCGCATCAGCCGGGTCGATCTGCGCCAGCAATTGCCCCGCGGCCACCTGACCGCCCTCGACGAATTCCGGTGCAAGATCGACGACCGCACCACCGGCCGCGCTGCGCAATTCGAGCGTGCGGCGGCTCTGGACCTCGCCAAAGGCCGAGAGAACGGGGGTCACGGTCTCGAACGTGACGGGGACGACGTTAACCGCAAACACCCGCTCGCGGGCCCGTGGCACCCGGGGTTCTTCGGCCATGCGGGCCTGCACCGCGTCCCGCACCATGGAGCCCGCATAGACCAGAAGCCCCAATGTCATGGACATGAGGAAAAGCCCGATGAGGCTCTTGCGCAAAAATCGCATCGTTGTCTTCTCCGAAACCGGGCCGCGCCCGTCCTATGGAATGTAGCAAGGCGGCGCGTGAAACCAAATAACCGGCGGCAGAAAACGCATCGCCGCCCGGATGATACGGCTGATCAGCCGGGTTCCGTCGCAGATTGGTCAAAGATCATGCGATACCCGCGACCCCGAACCGGACTGCCGACACGATCCGAAATGCCCGCACCGGCAGACCGGCGCGGGGCTCACTTGCGGCGGCGGTGTTCGTCGAGCCGCGGAAAGATCTCGACAAAATTGCAGGGCCGGTGGCGATAATCGAGTTGCAGCGCAAGGATCTCGTCCCAGGCATCCTTGCAGCCGCCCGGACTGCCCGGCAGGGCAAAGAGATAGGTGCCGCCCGCAACGCCGCCGGTGGCCCGGCTCTGGACCGCGGACGTGCCGATTTTCTTCATGGAAACAAGGGTAAAGACGGTCGAAAAGGCTTCGATCTCCTTTTCGTACACATCCCTGTGCGCCTCGACTGTCACGTCCCGGCCAGTCAGGCCGGTGCCGCCGGTCGATATGATCACGTCGATTTCCGGATCGGCGATCCAGTTGCGAAGCTGGGCGGCAATCGCCAGACGGTCGTCGCGCACGATGGCCCGGTCCGCCAGATGATGACCCGCCGCTTCGAGTCGCCCCACCAGCGTGTCGCCGGAGCGGTCATCGGCCATCTCGCGGGTGTCGGAGACGGTCAGGATGGCAATCCGGACAGGGATGAAATCGCGCGAATCGTCGATACGGGACATGGGATGGGGCTCCGGTCAGAAAAGGGGCATCACGTTTGGGATTACAGGGTCTTGAGCCGCGCCTTGAGCGACAGAAGGTCCGCCCACGTGTCGCGCTTGGCCTCGTTCTGGCGCAGGAGATAGGCCGGGTGCAGGATCGGCAAGGCGGGCCGCCCGAGCGCTTCGGTCCAGGTGCCGCGCAGCCGCGTGATCCCGCGTTTGCCAAGCAGGGTCTGGGCCGAGATATTGCCGACAATCACCAGCAGAGCCGGGTCAGCGAGGGCGATGTGGCGTTCGAGGAACGGCTTCATCATCGCGATTTCCTCGGGGCGCGGGTCGCGGTTCTGCGGCGGCCGCCAGGGCAGGACGTTGGTGATGTAGACGGACTCTTCGCGGCTCAGATCGATCGCCGCCAGCATCTTGTCGAGCAGCTGACCGGCCTTGCCGACAAAGGGTCGGCCGATGCGGTCCTCGTCACGGCCCGGCGCTTCGCCGACGATCATCACGCGGGCGCCCGGCTGGCCATCGCAGAACACGAGGTTGCGCGCGCCCCGTTTCAGCTCGCAATGCTCGAAGGCCCCCATGGCAGCGCGCAGCGCGTCGAGATCGGTGGCGGCGGTGGCGGCGGCGCGGGCCACGGCCACGGGATCGACCTCGACCCGGGGGGCGCGCGGCGCGGCACCGGGTGATGCGGCGCCGGGCTTTTGGCGCTCGGCTCGTTCGCGCGCCGCTTCGCGCAGCGCTTGCTCATGGGCAAACCGGTCCACCGGGCGGTCCGAGATGGCCTCGTCCACGCCGATTTCGATTTGCCATTCGAGCATCGCTTTCGCGCTATGCCAGTCCAGTGCCGAATCCATGGAACAGGTTTTAGCCCGTGCAGGACGAAAGGGGAAACACGACCGTCGGACCCCTTGCTCCTCCGGCGCAGCATCCATAGAAGAAGACCGGTCTTATCGTGGGGTCAACATGCGTTTCGATCACCGTCATCTTCTGGGCATCGAGCCGTTGCGCCCCGATGAAATCACCACCCTCCTGGACCTTGCCGACCGCTATGTCGATTTCAACCGGCGGCCCGACAGACACGCGCGCGCGCTGTCCGGGCTGACCCAGATCAACATGTTTTTCGAGAATTCCACCCGCACGCAGGCGAGCTTTGAAATCGCCGGAAAGCGGCTCGGGGCGGACGTGATGAACATGGCGATGCAGGCAAGCTCGATCAAAAAGGGCGAGACGCTGATCGACACGGCGATGACGCTCAACGCGATGCATCCCGATCTTCTGGTGGTGCGGCATCCGCATTCCGGCGCCGTGAACCTGCTGGCGCAGAAGGTGAATTGCGCCGTGCTCAACGCCGGCGACGGACGCCATGAACACCCCACGCAGGCGCTGCTTGATGCGCTGACGATTCGCCGGGCCAAGGGGCGGCTGCACCGCCTGACCATCGCGATCTGCGGCGATATCGCGCATAGCCGCGTGGCGCGGTCGAACCTGTTGCTGCTGCACAAGATGGAGAACCGCATCCGCCTGATCGGGCCACCGACCCTGATGCCCTCGGGAATCGATGCCTTCGGGGTCGAGGTCTTTGACGACATGCGCGAAGGGCTCAAGGGCGCCGACGTCGTGATGATGCTGCGGCTGCAACGCGAGCGGATGGACGGCGGTTTCATCCCGTCCGAGCGCGAGTATTACCACCGTTACGGGCTGGATTCGGAAAAGCTCGGCTACGCGATGGATGACGCCATCGTGATGCATCCCGGTCCGATGAATCGCGGTGTCGAGATCGACGGCACGCTGGCCGATGACATCAATCGTTCAGTCATACAAGATCAGGTAGAAATGGGCGTGGCCGTCCGGATGGCAGCCATGGACCTTCTCGCCCGCAACCTGCGGTCCCGGCCAAGTGAGATCATCACATGACAGAAATCAAGATAAACGGATCCGAGCGCGACGTTGTCAGGCTGTTTCACATCGACCTGCCCCGCGAAGCGGTGGAACGGTTCACGACCCAGGCGGGCACCGGGGAATGGCCGCTGAAATACGCGCTTGGCGCGCAGACCCTGCGCGCGGGCTTCGTCGAGGTGATCGACCTGCGCGACCTCGAACCGATGACGCTGTCGCAATATCTCGGGGAGGCATACGGGGTGCGGTCGGCCGAACTCAAGGACATGCGCGGCCGGATCGACGCGCTCAAGGGCCATGTGGTGGTGACACCCAGCCAGGCCTTTGCACAGACCTCGCAGACGCTCACCATTGCGACACCCCTGCGCTGGATCGGCACCTTTGGCGAGATCAAGGCCGCGGCGCGCGGCGCGGCGCTTCGTGCGGAGAGCGCAAGCGGCAATGCCGCCGCGCCGCCCCATGATGGCGGGCTTGCGCCTGTGCGTTGGCTGCCATTTGCCGTCCTGTTCCTCGCGGTTCTGTTGCTGCCTGTGCTCTACGTGGTGACCCGGTGAGCGCGACGGGCACGTTGGAGTTCAGACCGGACAGGACGACCTATATCCGGTCCCATGCCACCATGGCGGCCATCGCCATGGCCGGCGGGATGCTGATCCTCTGGCTGGCCGGCAACCCCTATGTCTGGACCGGGGCGATCGGCGGACTGGCAGCGGTGATCGTGCGCGGCTGGTATCTGCTTGACGAAGAGATGGGCCATGTCTGGCAGCTCAAGGATGGCACGCTTCACGGGCCGGCAGGGCGGCTCGTCCCGCTCGATCAGGTCGAGCGGCTGCGCCGCCTCGGGTCTGCGGTCCAGATCGTCACCCGGTCCGGCGACAAGCACCTGATCAAGTTCCAACCCGATCCACAGGCGACAATTGCACGGATCACCGCAGCCGGAGGGCGCATGCCATGAAACGGACGCTGATCGTCAACGCCCAGCTGGTCGACCCCGAGGCGGGTCGCGTCACACCCGGTGCGCTGTTGATCGCCAAGGGTGCGATTGCGCAGATTTTCGGCGAACCGGCGCCGGTGGTGGACGATGCCGCGGTGGTGGATGCCGATGGCGCCTTTGTCGCCCCGGGGATCGTGGATATCGGGGTCAAGATCGGCGAGCCGGGGGAACGGCACAAGGAAAGCTATGGCAGTGCCGGTCTCGCCGCGGCCGCCGGCGGGGTGACCACGATTGTCACGCGGCCCGACACCAGCCCGGCCATTGACACGCCCGAGGCGCTGGAATTCGTGCGCCGCCGTGCCAATGAGGCCGCGCCCGTCAACGTGCTGCCGATGGGCGCGCTGACCAAGGGCCGCGCGGGCCGCGAGATGACCGAGATCGGGCTGATGATGGATGCCGGGGCCGTGGCCTTTACCGATTGCGATCACGTGGTCACCGACACAAAGGTTCTGTCCCGGGCCATGACCTATGCCCGCTCGCTGGGTGCGCTGGTCATGGGGCACCCGCAGGATCCCGGCCTGTCACGCGGTGCGGCGGCCAGCGCCGGCAAGTTTGCCTCGCTGCGCGGCATCCCGGCGGTATCGCCCATGGCCGAGCGCATGGGGCTCGACAGGGATATCGCGCTCGTGGAGATGACCGGCGCGCGTTACCATGCCGATCAGATCACCGCCGCGCGTGCGCTGCCTGCGTTGCGCCGCGCCAAGAAAAACGGCTTCGATGTGACGGCGGGCACCTCGATGCACCATCTCACGCTCAACGAAATGGACGTGGCGGATTACCGGACGTTCTTCAAGGTCAAGCCGCCCTTGCGGGCCGAAGAGGACCGGATGGCGCTGATCGAGGCCGTCCGCGAAGGTCTGATAGACATCATTGGCTCGTTCCACACGCCGCAGGACGAAGAAAGCAAGCGCCTGCCCTTCGAAGAGGCCGCATCGGGGGCAGTCGGGCTTGAGACGATGCTCCCGGTGCTGCTCCGGCTTTACCATGCCGAGGATCTCGACCTGCCCACCCTGTTCCGGGCCTTGTCGCTGAACCCGTCGCGGCGTCTCGGGCTGGACTCCGGCCGGATGGCCGAAGGCGCGCCGGCCGATCTGGTGATGTTTGACCCGGATGCGCCTTTCATCCTTGACCGGTTCAAGTTGGCGTCGAAATCCAAGAACACGCCTTTCGACGGGGCGCGGCTTCAGGGGCGGGTGCTCAAGACCTTCGTGACCGGTCGCGAGGTCTATTCCTACCGCTGAACGGGAATCCGGGGATCGCGGTGCATTACCACTCAAGGCTTGGCCCGGCGTCGCGCCTGCGCTAGAGCCGGATGAGACCAACCCGGAGTGCCCGATGCCCGAAATCCTCTCCCCCCTATCCGTTTTGCTGCTCTGGGCCGTGCTCGGCTATCTGCTTGGCTCGATCCCGTTTGGCGTCGTGATCTCGAAGCTGATGGGGCTGGGCGATCTGCGGGCAATCGGATCGGGGAATATCGGCGCGACCAATGTTCTGCGCACCGGCAACAAGGCGGCGGCTTTTGGCACGCTTGTGCTGGATGGTGGCAAGGGGGCGGCTGCGGTGCTGATCGCGCGCGCCTTTGCAGGTGAAGACGCGGCACAGCTCGCCGGGCTGGCGGCCTTTGCCGGGCATTGTTTCCCCGTCTGGCTTGGCTTCAGGGGCGGCAAGGGGGTTGCCACGTTCCTCGGGCTGTTGCTGGTGCTCGCATGGCCTGTCGGGCTGCTGGCCTGCCTGACCTGGCTCGCGGCGGTGGCACTGGTTCGGATCTCCTCCGTTGGCGCGCTGGCGGCCTCGGCGCTGTCGCCGCTCTGGGCGCTGGTGACGGGCAATGGCGATACGGCCCTGCTCTGCGCGCTTCTGGCGGTGCTGATCTGGTGGCGCCACAAGGAGAACATCGCGCGGCTGCGCGCCGGCACCGAGGCCAATGTCGGCCGGGACAGCCGGGACAAAAAGGCCGAGTGAGCGTCACCCGGCCTGTGTCGTCTTGATGGTGCGTTTTCGCAAAAGCCGGGGCGCTCAGACGCCGACCTTGATCACCGCATCGGCAAGGATCGGCACGCTGTCCTTGTTCAGACCGGCGATGTTCACGCGGCTGTCGCCAACCATGTAGATGCCGTGATCGCGGCGCAGGCTTTCCACCTGCTCCGGCGTAGCGCCAAAGCGCGAGAACATGCCCCGATGCTGCGCGATGAACCCGAACCGGTCGGACCCGGACAGGCGCCGCAGCTCGTTGGCCAGTTGGTCGCGCAGGCCCAGCATCGACAGCCGGATCTCTTCAAGCTCGGCCTGCCAGTCGGCCCGCAATGCGTCATCGTTGAGCACTAGCGTCACGAGCCGTGCCCCGTGATCCGGCGGGAAGGAATAGTTCTGTCGGTTCAGGTAGGCCAGGGTGCCCTGTGTCACCTTGTGCTTGGCCGGATCGTTGGACACGGCCATAAGCAGGCCCGCGCGGTCACGATAGATGCCGAAATTCTTGGAGCAGGACGCCGCGATCAGGCATTCGGGCACGGACGACGCAACCAGCCGTGTCGCGGCGGCATCTGCGTCGAGACCGTCGCCAAAGCCCTGATAGGCGATGTCGATCATCGGGGTGGCGCCCGTCTCGATCAGCAGGTCGATCACCGCCTGCCACTGCGTGATGTTGAGATTGGCGCCGGTCGGGTTGTGACAGCAGCCATGCAACAGGATCACGTCCCCGGCCTTCGCAGCCTTGAGATCCTCCATCATGCCCCCGAAATCGACGCCACGCGTGTCGTCGTCGAAATAGCGGTAGGGCACCATCTCCATAGCCATATGCTTGAGGATCGACAGGTGGTTGGGCCAGGTCGGGTTGGAGACAAAGACACGCCCGTCCGGCGAGGCCATGCGGATCATGTCAAAGCCCTGACGGCACGCCCCGGTGCCGCCCGGGGTTGCCACCGCGGCGATATTGGCCCGCGGAACCGCATCACCGAGGACAAGCCCTGCCAGCGCGTCGGCATAGGCCGGATCCCCACCCAGCCCGGTATAGGCCTTGGTCTGTTCTTCACCCCACCACCGCTTTTCGGCCTCCTTGATCGCCCGGAAAATGGGCGTCTTGCCGGTCGCATCCTTGTAGACGCCGACGCCGAGGTCGATCTTTGTATCGCGCGGGTCGTCGCGAAACGCCTGCATCAGGGCGAGAATCTTGTCCGCCGGTTGTTCCTTGAGGTTCTCAAACATCGCGTTTCTCCGCTGCGCCGCATGGGACCGTGGGTGTATCGGCCCCTGGGTTTCGGGTTTCGGGGGTCATCATCTGCCTCGCGATCAGTCGCCGGTGCGGGCCGGCCCTGTCTCGACGGGCAGCGTGTCGAACTGGCCCCACTCGGTCCAGGACCCGTCATAGAGCGCGTGGTCGCGCACGCCCAACCGTTCCAGCGCGAGGCTGAGGACGGCGGCGGTCACGCCCGACCCGCAGGTTGTGATGATGGGTTTGCTCAGGTCCACGCCCGCCGCGTTGAACGTGGCACGCAAGGCATCGAGATCCTTCATGGTTCCGTCTTCGGACAGCAACGAGGCGTAATGGACGTTTTTCGAATTCGGGATATGCCCGGAGCGCAACCCTTCGCGCGGCTCGACCTCGTCGCCGGCAAACCGCCCCGGCGACCGCGCATCGACGATCTCCGCATCCCGCAGCTTCGACGCCGACGAGACCTGCGTGACATCGCGCACCAGATGCGCTTGCCGCCGCACGGTCATGTGCCGGTCGCGCACCATGGGCGGCATGTCCTCGGTCTCGCGCCCCTCGGCCATCCACTTGGGCAGGCCGCCATCAAGAACGGCGATGTTGTCCTGCCCCATCAGCCGGAAAAGCCACCAGACGCGGGCCGCCGAGAACAACCCCGTCTGGTCATAGACCACAACCTGGTGCCCGTCGCCCACGCCCATGGCGCGCAGGCGGGACATGAACTTCTCGATTGGCGGGGCCATGTGGGGCAATTCCGAGCGCGCGTCGGACACGTCGTCAATATCAAAGAAGCGCGCGCCGGGAATGTGATTGGCATCATATTCCGCCCTCGCATCGCGCCCGGTGGCCGCCATGTGCAGACTGCCATCGAGGATGCGCAGATCCGGATCCGCGATATGCCGTGCCAACCACTCGGTCGAAACCAGCGTTTTCGGATCATCTTGAAGCATTGAACCCTCCGATGCAGACACCTCAGAAGCCTTAGTCCCGCAGGCCGCGCCATGCAAGCCGCTGACCGGCTCCGGCCTCAACCGTTTTGCTTCAGAAGCCGCTGCTTCTGACGGCTCCAGTCGCGTTTGGCCTGGGTTTCGCGCTTGTCGTGGTTCTTCTTACCCTTGGCGATTCCGATCTTCATCTTCACCATCCCCTTGTGATTGAAGTACATCACAAGCGGCACCAGCGTCATTCCCTTGCGCTGGGTCTCGTTCCACAGGCGCGAAAGCTCCTTTCTGGACACGAGCAGCTTGCGGCGTTTGCGCTCCTCATGGCCAAACATCGCCCGGTCGTAAGGCGCGATGTAGGAATTCACCAACCACAGCTCTCCCTCTTCGACCGCGGCATAGCTCTCGGCGATATTGGCGGAATTCTCGCGCAGGGATTTGACCTCCGAGCCTTGCAGCACGATGCCGACCTCGAGATCATCCTCGATGGCGTAATCAAATCGCGCCCGCCGGTTCTCGGCGATCACCTTGTAATTCGGATCTGTGGATTTCTGTGCCATGGGTGCCAGAGATAGTCGCTGCGCCGACCGGTGAAAAGGGCAAGCCGGCGGAATCCTCCCGCGCCGCAATCGGCGCGCCGCTGTCCAGACCGCCATGCCGGAACGGTCCTGCCACGCCTTGTGCCTGTCGACCGTCATCGGCGCAGCCGCTGTTTCTTTGGGCCTCAAATATCCCGGGGAGCGCGAGGGGCTGGCCCCTCGCCCGCTGCCCTGGAGGTTGGCGATACACCGTTGAAGCCGCGCAGCCGGTGCCATGCGCCCGCTGACGCTCCGTCTCGGGAACGGACAACGCGGAATGCGGGGCTCCCGTAAGAACCCCGTTCCCGCGCATTGATCATTGTGCCTGCCCGTTCGGATTGCGCAAAGCCGGTCCTGCAATCCGTCACCAGCCGCGCGCAACCCGATAGCCTTTCTGGCGCAGACAGCGCAGCGCATAGGCCGCGCGCGGTTTGCCCTGGCCATAGCCGAAGCGGTTGTGGCGCGGTGCGATCCGCATCAGGCAACGGTCCGGCAGCCGGTTGAAACCCACGTAATTGCGGCGCAGACAACGGCGCGGCAGGGCAAAGGTCGTGCGCTGGCGATCGACCCGCACCATGCAGACGGCCGGAAGCGGCGCTTTGCGGGCCTGGCGATTGCCGTTTTGACGAGGCCGGTTGCCCGATTGGTCATAGCGATTGGTGTTCTCGATCCATCTGTCCGCCTGACGGGTGCCGTCGCGGCGCCCCCAACCGCCGCCCTGACGGCGTTCGTCATGCACCAGCACATCGGCGCCGCCCGCGCCGTTGGCCAGCTCGTTCAGGATGCGCCCGGTCACATAGATCCCCGCGGCGGTGCCAAGCAGGCGGCGCAGGTCGTCCGCAGAGTCGGCCCGCGCCGGGCCCGCGGCCGAAAAGGCGGTGATCGTGGCAGCGAGGGTGAGGATGCCGGTTATGAAACGTCTGGACATGGGATTTTCCTTCTTGCAGCGTCTTGCATTGAACGTGATGCGGCGCGCCGGAGACGGACCGCCTGCATGCACCCTCGTCCCACTTGGCAAAACGGCTCAATAACACCGGGCGGCTATGCGATAACACGCGGCCCGGTCCCGGCGGGTTATTGATAAACAGCCGCGTGAAGCGCAGTGTGCAACCATGCGAACCTTCATCCTCACTCTCTGTGTAACCGCCGCCCTGCCCGCGCTTGCGCAGGCCGCGTGTTTCGTCGAATACAAAGCCAAGCAGGACAGCCCGCTGCGGCTGCATTACGGCATTCTGCAAATCGATGGCGCCTGCCCCGGCGGAGGTCAGACCAGGGCCATCACGGCAGACCGCCTGCAACGCGGCGGTTGGACCCTTCTCAACATCGTGGGACGGTCCGAAACCGTGCCCGAGGACAACAAAAAGGCGAATGCCGGTGCCTATTACCTCCGTTACTGACACCCGCCGCTCCAGCACGCGGATCGTGGCCATCGGCATCGCGGCCATCGTGGCGATTCTCGCGGCAGCGGGCGCGCTGTTGATGCTGACGCTGCCCGATGCGGACGCGTTCAACCGCAAGGTCGAGCGGATCTTTGTGGAGAATGACGACCTGACAGGTCAGGCCGAGGTCAAGCTGCTGGAGATCCTCGCGCAGTCCGGCACCTCCTTCGCCGAAGTGCTGGCGAGCTACCGGACCGTCATTTTCGTGCTGCTGGTGTTTTCCGCGGCGTTGCTGATCGCCGCGCTGCTCTTTCTGGTGATGCTGGTCGTGCTCAACCGCCGCATGGCGCAGATCGAACGCGCCGGCATCCGGGTCGACAGCCTGATCATCTCCCGCGAGGAAAACACGGTCTATCTCAACACAATGGGCTTCAAGCTTACCGACGCGATGATGGAAACCCTGTCGATCCTTGCCGAAGCGCGGCTGGATGACGAGATGCTCACGGGGGCGCAGATCGAGGCAATGATCTCGGGCCGCTCGGAGGATGACTGCGAAGAAGCGGCGGGTGCGGTGCGTGTCAAACGTTTGCGGGACGGGCTGGGCAACCAGATCGTATCGGAATTGCTGGTGAAGAACATCACCAAGCGCGGCTACCTGCTGGCCATCGACAAGGGCGTGATCGAGATGGTCTGAACCAAGGACGCTCAGGATGCCGCACCGTGCCGCTTATGGGCCACTGCGAACCCGCGGGGCACGGCCACGATTGGCAAGAATGGCTCCGTCCAGATCCTGATCTCGGGGTCACCCCCATCTCGGGCCGCACCGTGCCGGTCGGCATGGTTTCGTTTGAACCGGGCGGCTCTTGTTTGGTGATGCGCCTTCTGATCTCAGGACACATCTGTTGGCCGGGGCGCATCCTGATCTCAGGGCATAGTCTGTTGGACTGGCCGCATCCTGACCTCAGGGCAGCACCGTGCCGGTCGGCATGGTTTCTTTTGAACGGGGCGGCTCCTGTTTGGTGATGCGCCTTCTGATCTCAGGGCACATCTGTTGGCCGGGTCGCGCCCTGATCTCAGGGCCGCACCGTGCCGGTCGGCATGGTTTCTTTTGAACCGGGCGGCTTCTGTTTGGTGATGCGCCTTCTGATCTCAGGGCACATCTGTTGGACGGGGCGCATCCTGATCTAAAGGCATAGTCTGTTGGACGGGGCGCATCCTGATCAATGTGCAGCACCCTGTTGGCGGGGTCGCATCCAGGTTGGTGGAGCTAATCCAGTGGGCCGGTGGGACTGTGCCCCGCTTCCGACGTGGTCGGTGCTCCGGGCTGCGTCTCGTTTTCCGGGCGTCGCGTCCCTCGGTCGGCATCGCATCCGGTTGCGCGCGTATTGCGATACGCGCGTGACGGCGCGATGTGCGAATGCGGATTTGGCCCCGGGTGTCGTTTCGGTCACCCGCTCCCTTCGGGACCACCGTTCCGCCGCCGCGCGGCTGAACTGGTCATTGATCGCGACCCCGCCCCCCCGGATGTCGTTTCGGTCATCCGCTCCCTGCGGGACTACCGCTCCGCCGCCGCGCGGCTGAGCCGGTCATTGATCGCGACCCCGACCCCCCGGTGTGGCACGGGCGAAACCGCGATCACGGGATGATCGCCGGAATCGAGCCGGATCAGGTATTCGAACAGGTTGGCAGCGGCCTCGTCGAGATTGCCGGTCGGAGACAGGTTGAGATCCGCGGCCACATTGCCAAAACCCAAACGCGCTTCGTTTGGCTCCCACTCCGCCGCGTTGAGCCGCACCCGCGCGCGCGGCGCATAATGCGAGCGCAGCTGTCCCGGCGCCGAGATGGCATCAGTGTCGCGACGCTGCCCCAACGCCCGGCCAAGCACGGTTTCAAGGCTGTCCTGAGTGACGCCCCCAGGCCGCAGAAGGACCGGATGGCCGGCCAGACCCACAATGGTCGATTCGAGCCCCATGTCACAGCGCCCGCCATCCACCACCGCGTCGATCCGTCCCCCAAGCCCGTCCACCACGTGCTTGGCGCGGACCGGGCTGACCTGGCCCGACCGGTTGGCTGACGGCGCCGCCACAGGGCGTCCGACCCGGTCCAGCAGACCACGCGCAATCGGGGCCGCAGGCAGCCGCACGGCCACGGTCGCCTGACCGGCGGTCACGCGCGGCGACACCGGCGCTCCGGTGCGCAGCGGCAGCACCATCGTCAGCGGGCCGGGCCAGAACGCCTCCGCCAGCGCTTCGGCCGCGTCATTCCATTCGGTCAGCGCCCGCACGGCGGAAACATCGGCAAAATGCAGGATCAGCGGATTGCGGCTTGGACGCCCTTTGGCTTCGAAGATCCGTGCCACCGCGTCTTCGTTGGCCGCATCCGCGCCAAGCCCGTAGACCGTTTCGGTGGGAAAGGCGACAAGCGCGCCCTCTCGAAGCAAGGCCGCCGCCCGGTCGAGCCCGGCCGCGTCCGGCTGCAGGATTTCGGTGATCTGTCCGCTCATCTCGGTCTGTTCCGGGTCCGTGAGAGACCCGCCCTCGGTTCGTGAATTCCGCGCGCCCATGCCCTTGCGTCAGCTTTGTGACGCCGCGTTTCGGTTGAAGCCCGCGCAGCCGCGCGTAGGTTTGCCATTGCAAGGACTTGGCGGCAAGGCCCGTCCGTTCGCTTGGCCCACCATGCGCGGATGACCGCGCCCAGGTCGGCTCATGCCGTCGCAAATCAGGAGGCTCCATGTCATACCGCGCGCCGCTTAACGATTATTCTCTTTTGCTGAACCACGTCACCGGCTTTGCCCAGGTGACACAGACGGAACGCTTTTCGGAGGCGACGCCAGATGTCGTCGACGCAATCCTCAGCGAAGCGGGCAAGATGTGCGAAGAGGTTCTGGCGCCGCTCAACCGCAAGGGCGACACCGACCCGGCGCGTCTTGAAAACGGCGTGGTGCGCACCTCTGAAGGGTTTGCCGAAGGCTACAAGGCCATCGCGGAGGGCGGCTGGGTGGCCATCGCAGCCGACCCGGCCCACGGTGGCATGGGTCTGCCGATGACGGTGACCACGGCGGTCAACGAGATGATGTCTGCCGCCTGCCTGTCGCTGCAGCTCAACCCGCTGATGACACAGGGCCAGATCGAGGCGCTGGAGCATCACGCCTCCGATACGATCAAGGATATCTACCTGCCCAAGCTCATCACCGGCGAATGGTCCGGCACGATGAACCTGACCGAACCGCAGGCGGGGTCGGATGTGGGCGCCTTGACCACAAAGGCGGAACCGAACGGCGATGGCACCTATGCGATCACCGGTCAGAAGATCTATATCTCCTGGGGTGACAACGACTTCACGCAGAATGTCTGCCACCTCGTTCTGGCGCGGCTGCCCGACGGGGTGCCGGGCACCAAGGGCATCTCTCTGTTTCTCGTGCCCAAACGCATCCCCGACGAGACCGGCGCGCCCGGTGTCGCCAACAGCCTCAAGGTCGTCAGCCTCGAGCACAAGATGGGGCTGCATGGCTCACCGACCTGCGTGATGCAGTATGACGGCGCCACGGGATGGCTTATCGGGCATGAGCATGACGGGATGCGCGCCATGTTCACGATGATGAACAACGCCCGGCTCGGCGTCGGCGGCCAGGGGATCGGCGTTGCCGAAGGCGCCTATCAGCACGCGCTGGCCTATGCGCAGGATCGCAAGCAGGGCAAGAACCCCGAAGGCACCATCATCGGGCATGCCAATGTCCGCCGCAAGCTGGCGACCATGAAGGCCGAAACCTTTGCCGCGCGGGCGATTGCGATGGACAATGCCGTGGCCATCGACATGGCCAACGCCACCGGCGATCCGGACTGGAAGGCGCGGGCCGCGCTGCTGACACCGATTTCCAAGGCGTTCGGCACCGAGACCGGGATCAAGGTGGCCGATATCGGCGTGCAGGTGCATGGCGGCATGGGCTATATCGAGGAGACCGGCGCCGCGCAGTATCTGCGCGACGTGCGGGTGACTGCGATCTACGAGGGCACCAACGGCATCCAGGCGATGGACCTCGTGGGCCGCAAGCTGATGGACGGGGGCGAGGCCGCGTTCCGCATCTTTGACGAGATCGAGAGCTTTGCCGAGCATGCGCGCGGCACCGAGTCGGACCTGGCGGAAAAGGTCTGGCAGGCGTCGGAGACGCTGCGCGAAGCGACCGAAGCGCTGCTCAAGCGTGATCTGGCGGATCGCTTTGTCGGCGCGATGCCCTATCTGCGCGGGTTCGCCCGCGTGTTGGGCGGATACTATCATCTCAAGGCCGCGCTGGCGGAGCCGGGCGGTGCCCATGCGCGGCTGGCCCGGTTCTACATCGACGCGGTGCTGCCGGAACATGCCGGGCTTCTGGCCCAGTCGCTGGTGGCATCGGACACGGTGATGGGGCTCTCGGTCGACGATCTGGCCGCGTGATGGACACCCGCTACCAGCCAATTCGCACGCCATGGGAGACCCCGCCCGCCCCCGGCACCGCCATTGACGTGGCCGAAGGGGTGAAGTGGATCCGGCTGCCGCTGCCGATGAAGCTGGACCATGTCAACGTCTATGCGCTCGATGACGGCGACAGCTACACCATTGTCGATACGGGCTTTTCCTCCAGAACCTCGCGGCGGATCTGGGGGGAGATCCTGTCCGGACCGCTGGCGGGCAAGCCGGTCGGGAGGGTGATTGTCACGCACCACCATCCCGATCACGTGGGGCTTGCGGGCTGGTTCCAATCCGAACACGGTGCAGAGCTTGTCACCACGCGCACGGCGTGGCTCTTTTCGCGGATGCTCCGGCTCGACGCGCAGGACAGACCCACCGAGGAAACCGTCGCGTTCTGGAAACGCTGCGGTATGGAGCGCGCGATTCTTGCGGAACGGATGGAAGAGCGGCCGTTCAACTTCGCCGATTGCGTCTGGCCGATGCCGCTCGGCTTCAAGCGCATCAAGCAAGGTGATGTGATCCATGCGGGCGGCCGGGCGTGGGATGTGCATATCGGGAACGGGCACGCGCCGGAGCATGCCACATTGTGGTCCCGCGACGATGATCTTGTGCTTGCCGGGGATCAGATCCTGCCATCCATCAGTTCCAATATCGGGGTCTATGCCACCGAACCGGAGGCCGATCCGGTCGCCGATTGGCTGGAGGCCTGCGAACGGTTCGCGGCCATGGCAGAGGATCGGCACCTCGTGCTTGGCGGACACAAGCTGCCGTTTACGGGGCTTCCGGCACGGATGCGGCAATTGATCGACAATCATCATCATGCGCTTGACCGGCTGGCCGAGCATCTGTCGGAACCGCGCCCGGCGGGCGAGTGCTTCCAGCCGCTTTTCAGACGTCAGATCAGCGGTGGCGAATACGGGCTGGCGCTGGTCGAAGCGATGGCCCATTGCCTGCATCTTTGGCACGAGGGACGTGCACGGCGCAGCCTGCGCGACGATGGCGCGTGGCTTTGGCAGACGGTTTGAGCCGCACCGATACGCGCTGCATTCTCCGGGAACACAAGGCGGCCCGGTCGCAGCCGCACCGATACGCGCCGGTTTCTCCGGGCACGCGAGGCGGCCCGGCTCGGCGGCGGTTCGGTGGCAGCACGCTCGAAGAGCGAAAATCCGGGAAGGACCTGCAATTGATGCGCCCCCGGGCCCGCGGAGCTCACCCCCGGTTTTCGATCCGAGCGTAAAGCCGCCGGAGGATCTGGCTGGCCGTGCGTTCGCACAGCGCCGGCACGAACGCGTGGACAAACGCGGCAAGCGCCGCCACGGCAAGCCAGAAACCGAACCCGGCGGCAAACCGCATATGCTGGAAATAGGTCTCGTCCACCGATCCGGGATGGTCGAGAAAGACCCGCGCAAAACGCGATTTGGCCTTTGGCGGGGTGTTGGTGTCGATCTGTGCCATGCATGTGCTCCGTGAGTGGTGGTGTGTCCCGTGAGTGGCGGTTGAGGTGAAGATACCAACAGCGCCGAGTGCGTGCGTCCCAAACTACTCTGTTGTTTGCGGAATGTTTGGGATATGATCCCAATAATGAAACAGACTTTCGACGAAACAGACCGCGCTATCCTCGGTATTCTGCAACGGGACAGCACGCAAAGCGTTGACGCCATTGCCGAGCAGGTGGGCCGGTCGCGCAACGCGTGCTGGCGACGGATCAGGGCGCTGGAGGATGCCGGCGTGATCGTCGGGCGCGTGGCACTGCTTGATCCGGCCCGCGTGGGCTGTCCGCTGGAGGTGATCGTGTTGTTGCGCACGTCGAGCCACGAACCCGACTGGATGGCACGCTTCCATACCCTGACCCGGGCGATGCCGGAAATTGTCGGCGCGTATCGCATGACCGGCGATCTTGATTACATGCTGCGGGTGCGCGTGGCGGATATGCCGGCTTATGATGCGTTCTACAAACGGCTGATCCAGCGCATGCCGCTTTCGGATATCTCCGCCAGCTTCGTGATGGAGGAGATCAAGGAAACCACGGCGCTGCCACTTTGAGAAGTACGCCGTCCGGGCTTGTATCCCTGCGAAGGAGCGTGGAGGCTGCTTTCCGGGACTGAACGGGAGTGCCTGCCGGCCCCTTAAACCTGAACCGTGAGTCCTGAACTCTGAACCCTGAAGACAGCAAGGATGCCCGCCATGGATGACAAGATCGCCACCGCCGCAGAGGCTGCCGAGGGTGCGGCCCTGCCACGGCGGATCGATGTCCATACGGACGGCACACAGCCCGAGTGTGAACAGGCGCTCAGTCCCAAGCCGCAGGCGCACAAGAGCCCGGCGGAGTGGGGCTATGAACGGCTGGTTCTGTATATCCAGAATTTCGAAGCGCAGCTCGATTCGGACCATGAAATCGCCATGGGGTTTGCGGGCGGCGAGGCCGGGGTGCTGCGGATCGAGGGCATCGGCTTTTTCGACCCGGACATGATCACCTTTTACGGCACGGATCAGCACGGCGCGCGGATGCAACTGATTCAGCATATCTCGCAGTTGAGCGTCGTGTTGCGCGCGCTGCCAAAGATTGGCCCGCAAGAACGCCCGCGCCGGATCGGTTTTGAACTGGCCCGCGCCCTCAGCCCGGATGAGTCCAAGGCTGCGGACGCCACCGCAGAAACCGCCACAGAATGAGGCGGTGCGTGGATGTGGGACGCCACCGCCGAACGGCCCGCCCGCCCCTCGCGCACAGGTCAACGCCGGCAGGGGCAGCCGCGACATTTCTGCGCTTTTCGGTGGCGTGACAGGCACGAAAGAATAGGGTAGTCCGGGACGCAACTTTGACAGGCGCGTGAAACGGAAAGACAAGCTCATGGCAGAACACAAGCACGGCAGCATGGACATCACCGAACAGGAAAAGACGTTCAACGGGTTCATCACCTTCACCATCCGCACGGTCATCGTGATTCTCGTGGCGGTGGTGCTTCTGGCGATGTTCAACGCCTGAGCATAGCCGCGTGGCCGGTCAGGTTTGCGGCCGCGATGGTCTCTGACAGGCGCACCGCACCATGCCTCGCATGGGGCTTCCCCTATGAACGGGATCGGATGATATGACTTTACGGGCTTGGGCCTTGGGCCTTTTGGCGGCGCTCACACTTTCGGGCTGTGCGGCCGTCACAACCCATGGCGGCGATGCAAGCATCGAAGAGGTGCGGGCGGCGGTCTATCGCCATGACGGCCCCCCGAAGCTGACGCTTTACACGATGATCAACAACCGGTCCGGTGCGGGCGCGCATACAAGCCTCATGATCAACGCATCCCAGCGGGTGATCTTCGACCCGGCGGGCTCGGTGCGCTACGATACGGTGCCGGAGATTGGCGATGTGCTCTATGGCGTCACGCCCCGGGTGGCCGACAGCTACGCGCGCGCCCATGCCCGGGAAACCTATCATGTGGTGATCCAGGAGGTAGAAGTGTCGCGGGAGGTTGCCGAGCGTGCCCTGCAACTCGCGATCCGCAACGGCACGGTGCCCTCGGCGCAATGCGCTGCGTCCACCTCCGCGCTCTTGCGCCAGCTTCCCGGCTTCCAGACGATTTCCAGCACATGGTTCCCCAAGAACCTCATGGAGCAGTTCGGGGCGTTGCCGGGTGTGAAAACGCGCAGGCTCTTCGAGAACGACGCCGACGACAAGACGCTCGCCATCGAAGCCTTTGATGCGGCAGCCGCGCAAGGCGGCTGACCCATGCCAGGGCGGTATTGAGCCGACAGCCAAGACACGTCCTGCCGCCTGGACGCCTCTGTTGACGTCCCGCCACACGTCCTGACGCACCGCTGCATGTGTTGACGTCCCGCCGCGTGGCCTGACGTCCCTCCGCGTATGTTGACGTCCCGCAACGTCCTTACGTCCCGCCGCGTATGATGACCTCCCGCCAAGTGTCCTGACGTCCCGCCAGCATTGAACTTCTATGGCAGGCCGCATGTCTGACGGGTCGCTGCACTGGTCACGAGCCCTGCCCGCGTTGCCAGAACCGGTTCGGTGGCGCGTGGAACGCGCGACAAGACGCGGCATGATGCCTGACGTATACGGCGCGATACTACGGCGAGGATGTGCCGCGGCCATGGGACTGTCAGCCCAGCAAAGCGCCCAACACGAGGACACCCGCCCCTGCCCCCATCGCGCCCAGCACGCTCTTGAACCCGTATCCCACCGCAAAGGTGGCCGCGGCGGCAGCAAGACGGATCGGATCGGGTTCGCCGCCGGTGGCCTGTGGCCAGATCACAAGGGGAACAACCAGCGCGGGCAACACGGCGACGGCGGTATAGCGCAGGTGCCGCAGGAGCCATTCCGGCAAGGCGCGGTCGCCCACGACCCCGAGAAAGAGGAACCGGAAACCGAAAGAGCCCACGCCCAGCGCGAGGATCACGAACCAGAGGTCTGCCTTGTCGATCATGGCCGGGTCTCCGAATGGGTGCTGTCCTGTCGGGTGTGGCCTTCTGTGGTGCCTCCCGCCACATCTGTCCGCGCGGCCTGCGCGGTGTCCTGCGCCTTGCGCGCCTCGATCCGCCGTTCCACCTCTGCCCCGACGATCATCCCGCCGATCCCGGCAACCATGAGACCGAGGTTGAATGGAAGCCAGACAAAACCCACCGCCAATATCGACGCCGACAGCGCCGCGGCGCGGTGGGCCGGGGTGCGCAATGCCGGGGCGATCATCGCGATAAACGCAATCGGCAGGGCAAAATCCAGCCCGCCATCAGACGGGATTGCCTCCCCCGCCAGGGCACCGGCCAGCGTGGCCAGATACCATGGCGGGCAGATCGGCAGCATCACACCCACAAAATAGGCGAATTTTTCCGCCAATGATTGGTCCGGGTGTTTTTCGTAATCCAGCACCGATGACGCATAGGTCTGGTCGACGAGGAAATAGGCCACAAAGGCCCGTTTCCAGAAGGGCAAGGCGCCAAGATGCGGCGTGATCGAGGCCGAATACATCGCCATGCGCAGGTTGACAGCCAGCGCAGAGGCCAGCGCAACCACCGCGGGCGCGTTGTCCTGCAAGAGTTGAAGCGCGGTGAATTGCGCGGCGCCCGCGATCACGACAACGGAAAAGCTCATGGTCTCAAGCACGCTGAGGCCCGCCTCGGTCGCCAGCACGCCGAACAGCATCGCGAAGGGGCCCACGATCAACAGGAACGGCAACCCGTCGCGCAGGCCCCGCCAGAAGCTTTCTTTCACCTTCGGATCGCGCATCCACCGCCTGCCTTTCCCGTTCCGTCCAGCGCCTCTCCGGGCCGCGCGCGGCGCCAGACCGCGTCTTGCCCTGCCCAGAGCACCCGGCGGCTGCCCATTCCTGGCCGCGCGCGGCGCAAGACCGCGTTTTGCGCGCCCGGCGCCGCGGGGCGGGACATGGGCCGTGATGCATTGCGGGCTGTCCGGTGCCATGGTCTGCCGGGCGCTTGACATCCCCCCCTGCAGAGCCATCACTGACCAAACACCACGCACCTGCCCTTAGACAAGGCCCGCTCCGGATGCAATCGACAGACCACCGCTTTCTCATCGCGCCTGACCCAAGCCTCGCCCGCCTGACCCGCGCCGTAACCGGCATCGACCAAAGCGGTGCAGAGGTTGCCCTGAGCGTGGTCGAGGAGCGCCCGCTCACGATCTTTCTCAACAGCCAGGAGATCGTGACCGCCATGACCATCGGCGATTATCCGGAATACCTGGCCATCGGTTTCCTGCGCAATCAGGGGATGCTGAGGGATGGAGACACGATCACGGCGGTGGATTACGACGAGGATCTCGACGTGGTTGTGGTGCGCACCGATCGCCAGACCAGCTATGAGGAGAAGGTCAAGAAGAAGACCCGCACCAGCGGATGCGCGGTTGGAACGGTGTTTGGCGACATGATGGAGGGGCTTGAAGGGCTGACGCTTCCGGTCGCAGAGGTGCGAACGTCGTGGCTCTACAGCCTTGCCGCCGAGATCAACACGACCCCGTCGCTCTATCTTGAGGCCGGCGCAATACACGGCACCGTCCTGTGCCAGCGGGACCGCCCGCTGGTCTACATGGAAGATGTCGGCCGCCACAACGCGGTCGACAAGATCGCCGGCTGGATGCTTCGCGAAAAAGTGCCGGCGGGCGACAAGATACTCTACACCACCGGTCGCCTGACGTCCGAGATGGTGATCAAGACGGCGCTGATGGGCATTCCGGTTCTCGCCTCCCGCTCGGGCTTCACCGCGTGGGGCGTGGAGATTGCCCGCCAGGTCGGGCTGACCTGTATCGGGAGGATGCGGGGCAAACGCTTCACCTGCCTGAGCGGGGCCGAGCGGCTGGTCTGGGACATGGACCCGGGCAGCGTGCCCGAAGAAGACCGCAAGCATCGCCGCAAGAGCGCGAAAGGATAGGCCCATGCCCTTCGTTCCTCTGCCCGATGGAGCCGAGACGGCGCTTGCAGCCCTTTGGGCCGAGGTCGACCTCAGCCGCCCGTGGAATCCCGCCGATCAGGACATCGCCGCCTTTCGCGCCCATCCCGCAGCGGAGATTCTCGTGTCCATGGAGGGCGCTCGGGTCATTGCTTCCGCCGCGGTCGGCCATGACGGGCATCGCGGCTGGGTCTATTACGTGGCCGTGGCGCCGGACCGGCAGGGCACTGGGCTGGGCCGCGCGGCGATGGACGCGGCGGAGGACTGGCTGCGCGCGGCGGGCGCGGTGAAGCTGATGCTCATGGTGCGCGACAGCAATGCGCCGGTGATCGACTTCTACGACCGTCTCGGGTTTTCGGATGACGGCGTGCGGGTGATGGCGAAATGGCTGGACCCGGCGCGGGCACGGCTCTTGCAGGAGCACGGCCCATGACGCGGCCGCTTGGGGTGATCCTCGCCGGTGGGTTGGCCACGCGGATGGGTGGCGGCGACAAGACGCTGCTGGCTTTGGGCGGCAAGCCCTTGCTGGCGCATGTGATGGCGCGGCTCGGGCCGCAGGTTGCAGGCATGGCGCTCAACGCCAATGGCGATCCGTCGCGCTTCGCTAGGCACGGATTGCCGGTGCTTGGAGACAGTATCGACGGTTTTGTCGGGCCGCTGGCCGGCGTTCTGGCAGGGCTCGACTGGGCCGCGGGTCTGGGCGCGGACAGGATCGTGACCGTCGCGGGAGACACGCCGTTTTTCCCGGCGGATCTTGTGGACCGGCTCGAAGCGGTCAGCGCCGGGCAGGTGCATCCGCTTGTTCTGGCCGCCACGCCACGGGGAGACCAGATCACCAAGAGCATGTCGCGCTCCGGAGCGATCCGTCATCCCACCTTTGGTTTGTGGCCCGTCGCCCTGCGCAATGACCTCCGCGCCGCGCTCGCGGACGGGTTGAAAAAGGTCGTGCTCTGGACAGACCGGCATGGCGGGCGCGAGGCGTTGTTCGAGGAGCCGGGTGATCCGTTCTTCAATGTCAACACGCCCGACGATCTCCGGGCAGCAGAGCGGATGCTGGCGCCTCCCGGCGCCGCGCGGTAAAGCCGTCAGGAAGCAAGACAGCGAGGGGCAAACCATGCGTGTTTACGGGGTGACCGGGTGGAAGAACGCGGGCAAGACAGGGCTGATGGAGCGGCTGGTGGCGGAGATCACCGCACGCGGTTTCAGCGTTTCCACCGTCAAGCACGCCCATCACAGCTTTGACGTGGATCATCCGGGCAAGGACAGTCACCGGCACCGCGTCGCCGGCGCATCGGAGGTCATCCTCGCCTCGCGCACGCGCGTCGCCCAGATGACGGAACTGCGCGGCACCGAGGAGCCCGCGCTTGCCGACCTGCTGGCGCGGCTGGCGCCGGTCGATCTGGTGCTGATCGAAGGCTATAAGCGGGACACCCACCCCAAGGTCGAGGCGTGGCGCGCGGAAACAGGGAACCCGCTGATTGCACCGGGTGATCCCCATATCCGGGCGGTTGCGAGCGATACGCCGATGGACCTGGACCGTCCGGTTTTTGACCTGAACGACACGCGGGCGGTCGCCGATTTCATCCTTGGCGAAGTGGGGCTGATGTGAAGCCCGAGTTTGCCGCCGCGCTGGCTGGGAGGACTCATGCCGCTTTTTGACACGATCCTCATGGTCGACTGGTCCGCCACCAGCGGCAAGGCCCCGGCGCGCCCCTCCAAGGACGCGATCTGGATCGGGATCACGCGGGACGGGCGCGACGAAGACCCGGTCTATCACCGCACGCGGACCGACGCCGAACGGTGGCTCGGTCAAGTGTTGGCCGAGGAGCGCAGCGCGGGTCGGCGCGTGCTGGCGGGGTTCGATTTTCCTTTTGGCTATCCGCAAGGCGTGGCCCGGCAGATTACCGGCACCGATGATCCCCTCGCCTTGTGGGACTGGATCGAAGCGCGGATCGAAGACGGCCCTGACGGCAAGAACAACCGCTACGCGGTCGCGGAGACGATGAACGCGCGCTTTGACGGTCCCGGCCCGTTCTGGGGCAAGCCGAACGAGACCGGCTGGCCCGGCCTGCCCTATCGCAAGGCCGGAATCCGCTATGACACCGTGCCGGAGCGACGGGCCTGCGATCTGGCCGCGCGCGCCTCGTCCTCGTGTTTTCAGCTCGCCTTTCCGCCGACGGTGGGCGGGCAGATTCTCATGGGATTGCCCATGTTGAACCGCTTGCGACGCATGGACGGCGTGTCGGTCTGGCCCTTCGAGCCATGGAGCGCGGCGCCCGTGGTCTTGGCAGAGATCTGGCCGGGGCTGATCGAAGCCGCCGTCAAGGGCACCACGGACGAGATTCGCGACCGCGCCCAAGTGCGGCTTCTGGCCCGCGCGCTGGCGGCACTGCCGGACGCGGAGCTTGCGGATATGCTCGACGCACCGCCGCGGGAGGCGGCACGGGAAGAGGCATGGATCCTTGGCGCGGGACAGGCAGAGCGGCTCTCTGAACTGGCTGCGGTGTTGAAACCGCCCCCGCTCAAGAATGACTGTTTCGCGCTGCCCCCCGGCGTGGATTGGACGCCTGTGGAGGATGCGCGCGCCATGCTGCGCGACCGGCTGCACGCGGTGACCGGCATCGAGCAGGTGCCGGTGATGGCCGCCACGGCGCGGGTGCTGGCCGAAGACGTGATCGCGCATCGGTCCAACCCGCCCGAGCCGAACACCGCCGTGGATGGTTACGGATTTGCCGCCGCCTGCGTCGGAGACGGTGACCAGAGCCTGCCCCTTGTGACAGGCCGGGCGGCGGCAGGCGTGCCGTATGACGGTGTCGTCCCGCCGGGACATGCCTGCCGTGTGCTGACGGGCGCGGCTCTGCCGGACGGTGTCGACACTGTGGTGCTTGACGAGGATTGCGCCGTTGAGCCCGGACGGGTGGCGTTTCGCGGGCCGGTCAAACCCGGCGCCAACACCCGGCGCGCGGGCGAGGATGTCGAGGCCGGAGCGGTTGCGCTGCACGCCGGGCGGATCCTGACACCGGCCGACCTTGCGCTGGCCGCAGCGGTCGGGGTCGGCACAATCGCCGTCCGGACGCGCTTGCGCGTGGCGGTTCTGTCAACCGGAGACGAGTTGGTCGAGGCTGGTGGCACCGCGCAGACGGGCCAGATTTTCGATGCGAACCGTCCAATGCTCCTGTCGATGGTGGCGCGCATGGGCTTCGAGCCGGTGGATCTTGGCCGGGTGCCCGACGACCGTGCGGCTCTGCGCGCAACGCTCGATCGCGCGGCGCGCGACGCGGATGTGGTGCTCACCTCGGGCGGCGCGTCCGCCGGTGACGAAGACCACGTCTCCGCCCTTCTGCGCGAGACCGGCGCCTTGCAGGAGTGGCGCATCGCGCTGAAGCCGGGACGCCCGCTTGCGTTGGGACTATGGCAGGGCGTGCCCGTCTTTGGCCTGCCGGGCAACCCGGTGGCTGCCTTTACCTGCACGTTGATCTTTGCCCGCCCTGCCATGGGCGTGCTGGCCGGGGCGGGCTGGTCCGATCCGGTCGGGTTCACGGTGCCTGCGGGCTTTTCCAAGAACAAGAAACCGGGGCGGCGCGAATACCTGCGCGCGCGGATCCGGGACGGCCGGGCGGAAGTGTTCAAATCCGAAGGGTCCGGACGGGTCTCCGGTCTGAGTTGGGCCGAGGGTCTGGTCGAATTGCCTGACGGCGCAGCGACAATCGCGGAAGGCGATCCGGTCCGGTTTATCCCGTTCGGGAGTTTCGGGCTCTAGCGGCGCGCGTCTTGCATGATCGGCGTGAACCCTCGCCACGCGGCCCGTTCAGTCGAACGTGCCCGCGACCCGCCCGAGGAGCATGAACGCGCGCGCGGTCCGGGTGCCGGCAAACTCCGTGATCTCGGCGTCGCTTGCCCCCTGTTCGAAAGCGGCAAAGCTCCTGTCGAAGCGGCGCAGGAAATGGTGCGCGGCGTCCCGGAAGATCGGATCCTGTTTCATCCGGCCCGCCGCAAGCGCCAGCGATGCCCGGTCACGCACACCGCCAAGCGCCGCAATCTCGCGGCCCCGCGCCCCTTGGGCAAAGGCGCGCCATTGCTCGGGCCGGGCGAGGTCCGGGGCGAGATCGTCCATGTAGATCCCTTCCTGCGAAAGAAGGGTCAGCACGTCCTGCGAGGCCTGCACAAGCTGGGCTGCGTTGCGGTCCTTCAACGCGCGCCGTAGCGCGGCAAAGCCCTCGCGATCCTCCGCGGTTTCGGGGAAGTGCAGCGCGCGGATGAAATCCGCGTTTGGCAGGGGCGGTTCCAGCGCCTCGGCAGGGGTGCCAAGCGACAGCGCGGGCTGGTCGCTGTCGTCCTGCGTTTCGGGGGGATGCGCCGCCTGCATCGACGCTGCATCGCTCACGATCCGTCCCGACGCGATCATCGCCAGCGCGTTCTCCAGCCCGCGCTGAGCCGCCGCGATTTCATCGAGCCGCTTGACCAGCATCGGGTTGGGCGCCTCTTTCGAGCCCTGCTGCGCCTGCGCGACATAGGCATGGCGCAGCGCGTCAATGGCGGCCTGAAGCCGCGCGCTGTCTTCGCGCATCGCCGCGGACGACCGCGCCGCCATGCTCGCCACCCAGATCAGCGCTACGGGAAAGACGACGATCATCAGAACAAGGATAAAGCGCAGCTCCCCCGCCAGCGCGGACAAACCGGAGCCGAACAGGAAATAAGATCCCGACAAAAGCACCCAGATCGCCGACAGCGCAACGGCGACAATGTCGAAGCCGGTGGTCTGGACGCGCTCTGATCCCGCAGCAAAGCCGGGTGGAGATGTCTTTGACTCAGCCATGCGCAGTCCGGACAGGGGGTTACTTGTAGACGATGCTCAGGATTTCGTAGCTCTTTTCGCCACCGGGCGTGCGCACTTCGACGCTGTCGCCCTCTTCCTTGCCAATCAGGGCGCGGGCGATGGGCGACCGGACGTTGAGCAGGCCCTTGTCGATATTGGCCTCATACTCGCCGACGATCTGCCATGTCTTTTCCTCGTCGGTATCCTCGTCGACGACGGTCACGGTGGCGCCAAACTTTACCGCGCCGGAAAGCGTGGTGGGGTCGATCACTTCGGCAAGCCCGAGCACGCCTTCGAGTTCCTTGATACGGCCCTCGATGAAGCCCTGCTTTTCGCGGGCCGAGTGGTATTCGGCATTTTCCTTGAGGTCGCCCAGTTCGCGCGCCTCGGCAATCGCCTGGATGATGGCGGGCCGCTCTTCGGATTTGAGCTTTTTCAATTCGGCCTGAAGCGCGGTGTTGCCCGCGCGGGTCATCGGTATCTTTTCCATGGGTCTTTCCGGCAAAAGCGTCGTTTGCGGCGGGGTCGTGTGTTCGCCGTTACAAATCATGCAGCGGCTTGCTGTGCAAGCCTGACAGCGAAACCGCCCGCCCTGCAAGCCGAACCGCGTCACCTGATCGATAATTTGTCAAAGAAGGTAAGATTTCCCTAAAATTCGACCGGACGTTCCGCGCAAACGCGCCCAAGACGACCTGAATACGCGGTTTTGCGCAAGGAGCCGGGAGGCGTAAAATGCCGCGAACCCCGGCCCTATCCCGGCTTGACCCGCGCGCACGGGGGGCACCGGCGGGCGTCAAACGCCCTGATGCGCGACGATACGCTCATCACTTTAACGTTTCGTCTCAATTGACCTTTGCCGCAGCTGCACGATAGTCAGGCTCGGATTTATTTTGCGGCATGAGGAGTGCGCCATGAGCGACATCGAGCGCGAGTCGATGGAATATGACGTGGTGATCGTCGGAGCCGGCCCGGCCGGGCTGTCCGCAGCGATCCGTCTGAAGCAGCTGGACGCCGATCTCGATGTGGTTGTCCTTGAAAAGGGGTCGGAAGTCGGCGCGCATATCCTGTCGGGCGCGGTGCTTGACCCGGTCGGTCTTGACGCGCTGATCCCCGACTGGAAGGAAAAGGGCGCGCCGCTGAACGTGCCTGTGCGCGAAGACAAGTTCTACATGCTGGGCGAAGCCGGGCAGATCCGCATCCCCAATGCGCCGATGCCGCCGCTGATGAACAACCACGGCAACTATATCGTCTCCATGGGCAATGTGTGTCGCTGGATGGCCGAACAGGCCGAAGCGCTTGGCGTGGAGATTTTCCCCGGCATGTCCTGCTCCGAGCTGGTCTATGGGGAAAACGGCGAGGTCAAGGGTGTCGTCGCAGGTGTCTTCGGTCTCGAAGAAGATGGCAGCTACGGCCCCAATACCGAGCCCGGCATGGAGCTGCACGGCAAATACGTGTTCCTCTCCGAAGGCGTGCGCGGCAGCCTCTCCAAGGAGGTGATCGCGAAATACGATCTCGCCAAGCACAGCGAACCGCAGAAATACGGTCTGGGGATGAAGGAAATCTGGGAAATCGACCCGGCCAAGCATCGCGAAGGCTCCGTCACCCACACGATGGGCTGGCCGCTGGGCAGCAATGCAGGCGGCGGCTCCTTCATCTATCATCTTGAGAACAATCAGGTTTACGTAGGGTTCGTGGTGCATCTGAACTACGAAAACCCCCATCTCTTCCCTTATATGGAGTTCCAGCGCTTCAAGCACCATCCAATGATCGCGGAGCTTCTGGAGGGTGGCAAGCGCATCGCTTATGGCGCCCGCGCCATCTCTGAGGGCGGGTATCAGTCGATGCCGAAGATGGTCGCGCCCGGTGTTGCGCTGCTCGGGTGTTCCGTTGGCATGGTCAATGTCCCGCGGATCAAGGGCAATCACAACGCGATGCTGTCGGGCAAGGCCGCAGCGGAGGCCGCTTATGACGCCATCAAGGCGGACCGTTCCGGCGATGAGCTTGACGCCTACGAAACGGAGGTGCGTGAAGGCGCGATCGGTCAGGACCTGTTCAAAGTCCGAAACGTCAAACCGATGTGGTCGAAATGGGGTCTGACCGCGTCGCTCATGGCGGGCGGCGTCGACATGTGGACCAACAGCCTGTTCGGCAAATCGCTCTTCGGAACCATGGCGCACGGCAAGTCAGACGCGGAAGCCACCGGCAAGGCCGCCCGCTTCCAGCCCATCGATTACCCCAAGCCCGATGGCAAACTGTCCTTTGACCGTCTGACGAATGTGAGCTTCAGCTTCACCAATCACGAAGAAAGCCAGCCGTCACATCTCAAGCTGGAAAACGACCTGATCCCGATTGCGACAAACCTGCCCGACTATGCCGAGCCCGCGCAGCGCTATTGCCCGGCGGGCGTCTATGAAGTTGTGCGCGAAGAGGGCAAGGCCGCCCGTTTCGTGATCAATTTCCAGAATTGCGTGCATTGCAAGACCTGCGACATCAAGGATCCGAGCCAGAACATCAACTGGACAGTGCCGCAGGGCGGCGACGGCCCGAACTATCCAAACATGTAATCCGCATCTGCCGCTTGAAAGCGCGTGACACGGGTGTGAAGGGCGCGGCTTTGGCCGCGCCCTTTTCTCATGCGCCGTCTCGAAGCCGTTCAGACGCTTTTAACCGGGCCGTGCGACAACGCTTGGCGTAACGGCGCATCGCTCTGCCGGTTTTCGTCCGCGATCAGAGCGCCACCGGGAAGCGGTGCGAGAGCACATGAGGCAAGGTTTTGTTCCAACATCGAAAAGAACGGTTTCCGAGCGCCTGGCAACTCAAGGTGACAACACCGACGGAGCCCGTTGTCATCGCCGAAATCGTCAATATCAGCCAAAGCGGTATGCGCTTTTTCTCGACCCCGCCCCTGCCCCTTGGTGCAGAAATCAGCTTTGATGCAGGCCCCACGCGGGTCCACGGCACGGTGGTGCGACAAGCGCCGAATGGCGCCTGTGGCGCGGTTTTCGAGAAACCGCTGACGGATCGGGAGCTTTTCATGCTGCGTCAGTATCGCAGGCTCGCCACCTGACCCCCTCGCGGCGCTTCACGGGGACGCGAAGAGTGATTGTCACTTTGGCGGTCGCGCTCTAGGATTCGGTCAGTCGCGGCGATTTTGGCCGCGCCGCAACAATTGAGGCAGACCGATGGCGATGGTTCAGGTGACACAGGCGCAGAACGCGGCCCACGCGAAAGCGGACGGGCACCACTTTGCACAGAACAATCGCGCGCGGATCGGGTCGATCAGCGGGATTGCCCGCCATGCCCTCGCCGCCGTCCTGTTTTGCGGCACCGTCCTTGCAGCGGCCCCGCTTCATGCCAATGGCGTCGCCGGTGATTACCTTGCCGCGCGTCAGGCCAGCTTTGCGGGGGATTTCAAGGCCGCCGCAGAGTATTATGGCCGGGCTGTGCTCTACGATCCCGAGAACCCGCAAATCCTCGAACGTGCGGTGCTCGCCAATGTCTCGCTCGGCGATCTCGACCGCGCGGCAGGCATTGCCGACAAGCTTATCGCCGAAGGCTATCGCAGCCAGCTCGCCCAGATGGCCCTCATCGCCCGTGACACGCGGAACGAGAATTACGAAGCCGTCATCGGCGCGATCAACGAGCAGCGCGGCGCAGGACCGCTCGCCGACGGGCTGATCAAAGCCTGGGCCCAGCTTGGAATGGGCGACATGACCTCCGCACTTGTGAGTTTCGACGAAGTCGCAGGCCTGCAAGGGCTCGGCGCTTTTGCCCGCTATCACAAGGCCATGGCCCTCGCATCCGTTGGCGATTTCGAAAGCGCAGCCGGCACCTTTGAAGGCGACGCCGGCGGGATGAGCCGCACCCGCCGCGGGATCATGGCGCAGGCTGAAATCCTGAGCCAGCTTGATCGCAACCAGGACGCGCTTGTGCTGATCGACACGGCTTTTGGCGGGGCTCTCGACCCAGGTCTGACACAGCTCCAGACCGCCCTTGAAGCCGGAGAGACGGTGCCGTTCAGCCACGTCCGCTCGGCCCGCGACGGCATCGCGGAGGTGTTCTATTCGCTGGCTGGCGCGCTTTCGAGCGAGGACAATGACGACCTGACCCTGATCCATGCGCGGCTCGCGCAATACCTGCGCCCCGATCATGTGGATGCGCTCTTGCTCACCGCCGAACTGCTCGACGAGATGGAGCAATATGCGCTCGCTGTCGCCACCTATGCGGAGGTGCCCGAAGATTCCGAAGCCTATCACGCCGCCGAGCTTGGCCGCGCGGAAGCCTTTCGCCAGCAGGACCAGATGGATGAAGCCATCGCGGTGTTGCAAGGGCTGACCGAAAGCCACGGCGATTTGCCGATCGTGCATTCGACACTGGCCGATTTCCTGCGTCAGGATGAACGCTACGCCCAGGCGACCGACGCCTACACCACCGCCATGGGCCTGTTCGACGAAATCACCGAGCGCGAATGGTTTTTGCACTATGCCCGCGGCATCACCTATGAACGGCGCGACATGTGGCCGGAAGCGGAGGCCGATTTCCGCGCCGCGCTTGCGCTGAACCCGAACCAGCCACAGGTGCTCAACTATCTCGGCTATTCGCTGGTCGAAAAACAGATCAAGCTCGACGAGGCGCTCGAGATGATCGAGCGCGCGGTCGCGGCGCGGCCCAATTCCGGCTATATCGTGGACAGCCTTGGCTGGGTGCTCTACCGGCTCGGCCGCTACGACGAAGCGGTGGGGCACATGGAGCGCGCCGCCGAGCTGATGCCGATCGATCCGATCGTCAACGACCATCTTGGCGATGTTTACTGGGCCGTGGGCCGCAAGCTGGAGGCCGAATTCCAGTGGAAACGCGCCCTCAGCTTCGTGGATTGGGAGAACGCCGCCGAAGAAGCCGATCCGGACCGCATCCGGCGCAAGCTCGAGGTCGGGCTGGACCAGGTGCTCGCAGAAGAAGGCGCCCCACCGCTGAGAGCCGCGGGTGTCGCACAAGACGGCGCGGATGATGAAGGCTGAGGCCTTTGCACCGGCCAAGATCAATCTCGCGCTGCATGTGACCGGACAACGGGCAGACGGCTATCACCTGCTCGACAGCCTTGTCGCCTTCGCGGATGTGGGCGACACGATCACCGTGGCGCGCGCGGCCCGGACAACCCTCGCGATCACCGGCCCGATGGCGGCTGGTATCCCGGCCACGCCCGACAACCTGTGCTGGCGTGCTGCCGACGCGTTCGACGCTCCCGTGGCGATCACGCTGGACAAACACCTGCCTGCCTCGGCCGGGATCGGCGGTGGATCGTCGGATGCAGCGGCAACGCTGCGGGCCATGGCGCAGCTTTGCGATGCGCCTCCCTCCATGGACCCGGCGCAACTCGGCGCAGACGTGCCGGTTTGCATGCTGGCGCGCGGGGCCCACATGCACGGGATCGGCGAGGCGGTGACGCCCATTCCCCTGCCCAGCTTTCCTGCTGTGCTGGTGAATCCCTGCGTGGCCGTGTCGACCCCGGAGGTGTTTCGCCGCCTCGCCGTGAAAACCAATGCGGCCATGGACCCCTTCCCGCGCACGACCGACCGCGCGGATTGGCTCGACTGGTTGCAGGTGCAGCGCAACGACCTTGAGCGCCCGGCGATCGCAGGCGCGCCCGTGATTGCCGATGTGCTGCACGCCCTGCGCGCCCTGCCCCAGACCCGGCTTGTGCGCATGTCGGGGTCCGGGGCCACTTGCGTCGCCTTGTGTGATGCAAAGCGGGATGCAGATGCCGCCGCCTCCGCGCTCAGTCATGCACACCCGGATTGGTGGGTGACGGCCTGCATATTGCATTGATGGCAGCGGTGAAACCGGCTGGCAGATGCGTCGTCCGGCGGGTCGACGCCGCCAAACCCGCCAAACGGACTCAGTTGACGCGCTCGACCACGTAATCCGCCAGATCCACCAACAGGTCCCGCATCTCGCTTTCCGGCAATGCGCCCATGGCGGCCTTGGCCCGCGACACCCACTCCAGTGCCTCCACGCGCGTTTGCTCCAGCGCCCCGTGCGCCCGAAGCAGCGTAAGGGCATGGTCGAGATCGCCCTCCTGCTGCTTGCCTCTGGCAATCGTCCGGTCCCAGAAGGTCCGCTCGTCGTCATCCGCCGCCGCCACGGCCTTGATAACCGGCAGGGTCAGTTTGCGCTCCCGGAAATCATCCCCGATATTCTTGCCCGTGGCGTCGGAGCCGCCATAGTCAAGCAGGTCGTCAACAATCTGAAACGCGATGCCCAGCGCATCCCCATAGTCAAACAAAGCCCGGATCTCCGCCTCAGGCCTGTCGGCGATCACGCCGCCCACCTCAGTGGCTGCGGAGAAGAGCGCTGCGGTCTTGCCGCGGACCACCTGGAGATAGGTCGCCTCGGTGGTGGACAGATCCTGTGCGGCGGTCATCTGGAGCACTTCGCCCTCGGCGATGGTCGCAGCGGCATCCGAGAGGATTCGCAACACCCGGAGATTGCCTGTCTCGGTCATCAGCTGAAAGGACCGTGCAAAGAGGTAATCCCCCACCAGCACTGACGACTTGTTGTCCCACAAAAGATTGGCGGTTGGTCTTCCGCGGCGCTTGCTGCTCTCGTCGACCACATCGTCATGCAGCAGCGTCGCGGTGTGAATGAACTCCACCGTCGCGGCCAAATGCACATGATATGGCCCGTCATAGCCACAGAGCCGCGCGGATGCGAGTGTCAGCAGCGGGCGCAACCGTTTGCCCCCGGCTTCCACAAGATGGGCGGTCACTTCGGGGATCCGCGGCGCATGTTCGGACGCCATACGCTCCCGAATCAACCCGTTCACGGCCACCAGCTCATCCGCCAGAAGACGCGCCAGACGTTCATGCGGTTTTTCACACATTGTGTCCAAACTCATCACACTCCCGTGCAAGGCTCGACATTCGCGCGGCCTTGTCCTTAAATCCCCGTCATGGAAGAGCTTTTGCGCACCAATGACATCACCCTGATCCCACTGGCCAGAACCCTTCTGGACGATGCGGGTATAGACAGCTTCGAGCTGGACGTAAATATGAGCGTCCTTGAAGGGTCGATCGGCATATTGCCGCGCCGCCTGATGGTGCGCTCCGATGAGCTGGCCGCAGCGAGGCGGGTATTGCACGACAACGGCGTGCGCTTTGAAGGCTGACGCGTTCGACGACGCCGCGCTGACGCGCGACTCCTTTCTCGGCGGGCGCGTCACGCTTTTGCAACCCCGTGTTGGCTATCGGGCAGGGGTGGATCCCGTGCTGCTGGCCGCGTCGGTTTCTGCGCGCCCGGGTCAGAGCGTGCTGGATCTCGGCTGCGGCGCGGCTCCAGCCTTGTGCTGTCTGGCAACCCGGGTCGAGGGGCTCGCCCTTGTCGGGCTCGAACTGCAACCGGCCTATGCGGCCCTCGCGCGCCGCAATCTTGCACTCAATGCTCTGTCGGGGGACATCTATGAGGGAACCGTCAGCGATCCGCCAAAGGCCTTGCGCCAGATCAGCGTGGATCACGTGATCGCCAACCCGCCCTATTTCGACGCGGCGCGCGGCAAGCAAGCCGAGGACACGGGACGCGGGACGGGCCGCGCCGGAGAGACCCCCTTGGAAGACTGGGTGCGCTGTGCCGCAAAACGCCTCAAGCCCGGCGGCGCGTGCCATGTGATCCTGCGCGCGGAACGGCTCCCGGAATTGATCACGGCAATGGACAATCATCTCGGCGCGCTCACGCTCCTCCCGCTTCTCCCACGCGAGGGCCGCGCCCCGAGGCTGGTCTTGATGAGCGCCCGCAAGGGTGGGCGCAGCCCGTTTCGCTACCGGCCTGCCCTCGTGCTGCATAAGGGAACCACGCATGCCGGAGATCGCGAAGCCTATACCGACGCGATCCGCGCTGTGCTGCGAGACGGCGCGTCCTTGCCCATGTCAGAGTGAGTCTGCAGCATTACGACGAATTCTACGAATAATTGCGCATCCATTGTGCACCTGCGGCGTGACTTGTGTGCGGCGATATGCTGGACTGAAACTCCATACCCAACAAGGAGGACGACTATGAGCTTGAGTTCGCACTTGCAGGAACTGAAGAAGAAGCATCACATGCTCTCCGGTCAAGTTGAGGAAGCCCAACGGTCACCCGGTATTGACGACCTGCGCGTCGCAGAACTGAAAAAACAAAAGCTGCGTCTGAAAGAAGAGATCGCGCGTCTGGAAACGCAGGCGGTCCACTAAGACACAATGCGAAAAAGGGTGGCGCCGGTTCTGCGCCCCCATCCGTGCGCATGGATCGCACGGTTGTTGGCCTCCGCCTGGTCACCAGGCGTCATGGGTCCGATATACAAGCGTTAGAGTATCCCGGCTCACGGTGACCTTCTGTCACCGGAGCCTTTTTCAGCCATAGCGCCGTGCCAATGCTGCCTCAGGCGCGTTCGGCTTGGCGGTTCTCATCCCCGCAACACCAGACCCCGAGTTCTCGGCCTGCTATCGTGCACCGCTGAAACCTCAGTCTCGAAGCGTTTCGACATCAACAAGGGTCCGGCCTTCCAGCCCATCCGGGATCTTTCCGATCTCGGCCATCAGCCAGTCGTGAAACGCAACCACTTGCGGACGGACAACACTCGAAGCGCTCCGGATGAAACGAAACCGGGCGCGGGTTGTCAGCCCCACGTCAAACGGCGCCTCGAGTTGACCACTGGCAAGATACTGGGCCGCAAGCGACGTGCGCGTCAGCACCACGCCGGCGCCCGCGAGGGCTGCATCGAGCGCGTGGTCCGCCTGGCTGAAATGGGCGGCGCTCTGCGGCGCGCGCTTGATCCCGTTGGCTTTGAACCATGCACTCCAATCTGCGGGCGGATCGAGGAAATCCACCGACTCGTCGTGCAGCAGCGGCGCATCAAGAAGCGCCTCCACCGTCGGATAGCGCGCGACAAGCTCCGGGTGCATGACCGGCAGGATGGCCTCCTCCATCAAGTGTTCAGAATGCAGCCCCTCGTCCAGACCATAGCCATACCGGATCGCCACATCCACCTCATCGCGGTCCAGATCGAGTTGCCGCAAGGTCGCCGTGAACCGCAGTTCGATTTCGGGATGGGACGCGGCAAAACCGAAAAGGCGCGGTGCCAGCCACTTCGCCGTGAAGGCCGGCCCGGCCGTGACAACCAGCGTGCGGTTGTCCTGCAAGCGCTGCACCGCGCGCCACGCCGCGGCAAGCGTCTCGAACCCGTCCGATGCGCCCGGCGCAAGAGCACGCCCCGCTTCGGTCAGCTCCACCGCGCGGTTCAAACGCCGGAAGAGCGGCTGACCAAGGTGCTCCTCAAGGTTCTTGATCTGAAAGGAGAGCGCGGCAGGCGTGACGAACAGCTCCTCGGCTGCCTTGGCAAAGGACATGTGCCGCGCGGCAGCCTCGAACGCGCGCAGCGCCTTGAGCGGTGGAAGTCGATCAACCATAGTCAGTTCAATAAAACTAATCTGGCGCTTTGGAAAGTCTCGTTTGTCGCAGGGCCCGGAAACCGCCATATCTCAGACATCGAAAGCACCCAGCCCACACGGATAAGGATTGCACCATGTTTGAAGCCCCTCAAGATACCCGCCATCGTGAAGCATTTCGCAAGGCGCATGACGCACGCGGCGCCATGATCGCCGAATTCTGGCGCTACGTTTTCCCCCGCGCCCGCTGACCGCAGGGTCGGCAGGATGTGATATGGTTAAGGTTGCCTTGACCTTCCTCCGATCCCGACGATCTCGGCACGCGGCCACGCTCCCGAACGGATGGTGCCCACAGGACGCCTGACGCTCCGGCAGCGTGACCTGACCGGTAACGCGCTTCTTGAGCATAGTGCCGGAAAACAAGAGACCCCGGTGCAAGCACCGGGGTCTTTTTTGATCACCACATGTCGTGCGTGCCAAAGAGGCGCGCCGCACTTACACGAAGAACTGCGCACCGTTGGCCGAGATTGTCGACCCGTTGATGAACCCGGCATCGTCAGACGCGAGGAACGTCACGCATCGTGCAATCTCCTCAGGTTCCCCAAGACGGCCCGCCGGGATGCCCGCAACAATGCTGTCACGCACTTTTTCCGGGATCGCCATGACCATTTCGGTCGCGATATACCCCGGGCAGATGGCATTGGCCGTGATGCCTGCCCGCGCGCCTTCTTGTGCAAGCGACTTGACGATCCCGAGATCGCCCGCCTTGGTCGCAGCGTAGTTCACCTGCGCGAACTGGCCTTTCTGACCATTGATCGACGAGATCACGATGATCCGCCCGAACTTGCGCTCGCGCATGCCCGGCCAAACCGGGTGCACCGTGTTGAACACGCCGGTCAGGTTCGTGTCGATCACCTCTTTCCACTGTTCAGGGGTCATCTTGTGGAAGGGCGCATCGCGTGTGATGCCCGCATTGGCCACCACCACATCGATCGGACCGAGATCCGCCTCCACCTGCGCGATACCCGCGGCCGAGGCTTCGTAATCGGCGACGTTCCACTTGTATGTCTTGATGCCTGTGGCCTCCGTGAAGGCCGCGGCCTTCTCGTCATTGCCAGCATAGGTCGCGGCAACATCGTAGCCTTCTGCCTTCAAGGCTTTCGAAATGGCTTCACCAATACCGCGGCTGCCGCCGGTCACTAGAGCAACTCGTCCCATGAGGTCTTCCTCCGTTTGAAAGATGTGCCGGGCTCCAGGCCTTCTTTGGGCCGGAAATATCCCGGGGGGTGCGGG
>NZ_JAFMPQ010000032.1 GCF_020667845.1 Cognatishimia sp. F0-27 | reverse complement strand
AGGTTGATCGCCACGCGCGCGCCCGACTGCTCATAAGATGCCGTGTCGCTGCCGCCCTGCCCGTCGACCACGTCCGGCCCGGCACCGCCCTCGATGACATTGGCACCGCCATCACCGCGCAGGATGTCGTTGAACGCAGAGCCGCGCAGGTTCTCGATGCTGGTCAGGCTGTCACCGGCTGCATCGCCGCCACCAGCAAAGCCAACCCCAAGGTTGATCGCCACGCGCGCGCCCGACTGCTCATAAGATACCGTATCGCTGCCGCCCTGCCCGTCGACCACATCCGGCCCGGCACCGCCCTCGATGACATTGGCACCGCCATCACCGCGCAGGATATCGTTGAACGCAGAGCCGCGCAGGTTCTCGATGCTGGTCAGGCTGTCACCGGCTGCATCGCCACCACCGGCAAAGCCAGCGCCAAGGTTGATCGCGACCCTGGTCGCTGAGGACGCATAGGACAGCGTGTCACGTCCGTCACCGCCATCGATCGCGTCACCCTCCGCGCCGCCTTCGATTGTATCGTGACCCGCGCCCGCCTTGATCGTGTCATTTCCAGCGCCGCCGTTGATGCTGTCATTGCCGCCGCTGCTGATCAGCGTGTCCGCGCCTGCCAGCCCGGTGAGGATGTCGTTGAACGCAGACCCGAGCAGGATCTCGGACGCACCAGTGCCGGTTTGAATGACCCCCACGCCTGACCCGGCTTCACTCAATGTGACCGTTACCGTCCCCACATCCGCAAGGCCGCTTATGTCCTCGATACCGTAGGTGAAAGTATCCAGAGCGGTGGTGTTGGGCGCTACGTCCCATGCGTCCGTCGGATCGAACACCAGAACACCCTGGGCAAAGAGCCATACCCGTGCATTGGACGGCAAGGTGAAGGCCTCGCCGGTCTGCACCGAAACACCATTTATTTGGGTGAGGGTCAAAGACGTGCCTTCGGGGTCGAAATCATTCGTCAGCACGTCGATCGCAATGAGTTGGCTGGACGGTGTCGCCACAGGATCCAAAACGGCCACGGGCGCCTCATTCACGTCACCCAGCGTGATCTGCACCTCGGTTGTCCCGCTCAAAGCGCCATCGCTCGCCGCGATCTCGACCACATAGACGTTGTCCCCGTCGGCATCTCCCAGCGCTTCGAAATCCGGCGCAGTGAGGAACCGCAGCGCCCCGGAAGCGGCGTCGATGCCGAAGAGCGCGCTGTCTGCGCCACCGATGATGGTGTAATCCAGCGCCGCCGTCTCGACATCGCTTGCGGTGACAAGGGGCACAGCGGTCTGGTTCTCATCCATGGCCAGGGCGGAGACGGGCATATCGAACACCGGGCGGTCATTGACCGGGCGCACGGTGATGGTCGCGGTTGCGATCTCCGACACCAGATCGGCATCGGTGACCCGGTAGGTGAAGCTGTCCGCGCCGTTGGCATCGGGATCGGGCGTATAGGAAAACCAATCATTACCCAGCAGCACCACATCACCCAAGGTCGGCCCGCTGACGATTTCGACACTCAGATCGCCAAGCCCGGTTTCGGCGTCGGAAAAGTCGAGCCGCGCGAGGGTGTCGATGCTGTCTTCATCAACGTCAAGCGTGATGTTGCGGGCTACGGGCGCGGTGTTGTCGGGCCGCGCGGGCACGGTCGCCGCCGCAACCCCGTCACCTGCGGTCCCGGTGCTGAAATTCCACTGGAAGGTTCGTGGCGTGGCCAGCGATCCATCCGGGTTTTGCGGGACGATCGTAAAGTCGATCTCACGCATCAGCACGTCAAACAGGTCGCCAGCACTGGACGTTTCGGCGACCGCGGCGAAGCTCGTATCGGCCACCCGCAGATCATAGACGGTGTCGCCATTGGCATTGAGCCCCACGATCTGCATCGTGGGAATGACCGATTGATCCGCGATCAGCTCCACAATCTGTGGTGTCGCCGCTCCAAAATCGAGTATGAAACGCCCACTCACCTCGGCGCCGCTGCCGTTCCCAAAGGCAGTCACGCCACCGAAACTGAACGTATCGAGCTCAAATGCGCCCAGCCGGGCGGCACCCGTTTGGCCGCTGTCCACGCCATCGAGGAGCAACAGGTATTGCGCCACTTCAAGCGAAGTATCCTCCCCCATCGGCACAACCGGCGGCGTTATGCTTGCACGCGGCTGGTTGGTGATCAGATCCCACGCCGTTGATGTGGATGTATCAGCAAGCGGATTTGTCGTGATCAGTTCAAACGCGTCGTAGGCAACCACGATTTCGACGTTGGGACTGGCGCCCTCCGAGAATGCGAGGATCTCGGAGCCTGCAAGCCGCAAGTCATAGATCAGCTCCGGCGCTCCGGGAGCATCGGTGTCAAAGCCGAGGACCTGAACCGTTTGCGTGCCCCCTGTGCCAAAGGTCTCCAGGATTTCAAGCAGGGCAGGCCCCGGATCGAAGCTGAGATTTGCAATCTGAGACCGCGCCTCCCCATAAGAAGCGGGATTGACGTCATAAGACGCAAGGTTCAGTTCAAACGCCCCTTCGAGCCCTGGGATCTGGACATTGCCTGCAATTCCGTCGATCAACATATAGAGCGTATCGGGGCGCGCGCTCATCCCCGCCTCGACCGGCGTGACCGGCGCGTCGATCGACGTCACGTCGGTCTGGGTGCTCAGGTTCCACGAAAAGCTGCTGTCGACACGCGAATCCCCATTGGCAGCCACGCCAAAGCTGCGCATTTCGAATTGTTGAGGGAACGCGCTGATCCCCGTCTGGATGCCAGCCGCCTCGTTCACCGAAATGGCGACGTCGCCCAGCACAACTTCCGAAATCGGCACGGTCGGGCCGTTTGCGAAGGCCCCGTATTCAACGATCCTGATCGAGTCGATCCGAGTGCCCGGTGCGATGTCACCCAACACTCCGGCCAACTGGCTCCCCAGATCCAGAACAAGAACGGAAGTCAGACCACCCAGGATGAAGTCTTGGGGAATGGCCTGAAGGAAAAGAATGCCCGGAATGCCCGCGGCATCCGGCACCGCGACGCCGTCGATGAATATGCCAAAGGTGCTTGCCGCGTCCGGCGCGGCAATCGCGGCCCCGGCAACTGGCGCCACGATATCGGTGCCCGCAACATCGTTGACCACATCCCACTGAAACTCAGACCGGATTTGCGTGCCATCGGGGGCGCGCGCAATCGTCTCGTAGTCAATGGCGTCATATTCCACGAGGAGTTGGGTTATTCCGTCTTCAGCAGCCGCGAGCGAAAGGATCCGAAGACCCTCCAATCGCAGATCATGGCTTTGTGGTGTGCCGTCTGTGCTCGGGTCCACGACATCGCGGATTTGCAGCGACGCAAGCGGCGTTTCCGTGACCATCGCTTCGTAAATATCGGGCAGGATCTGCGAAAAATCACCCGCGATCTGCATCACACTCAGTGTGTTGTCTTGCATGATCCCGCCGGGAAAGGCATCGCCATAGATCGTCTGCGCGTTGAACGCAAAAGAGATATCCCGGAATGCGCCTTCCATCCCGACAGCCGTTTCCGGCCCGCCCAGCCCGTCGATGATCAGGATGCTTTCATCGCTGGGCGTGTAGGTCGCGTCGGGCACAGGTCCGGGATCGGGGGCCGCGACGCCATCGCCCGCAAGATTGAACAGAGCATTCCACGAAAACTGCGTCTGTGTCTCGGGCGTATCGCCATCGGCGGGCGAAGTAGAGATTATCTCGTACTCTTCGTAAACCAACACGGCTGTGAGCCCGGGCTCATCTGAGGCTGCGTCCAACGCGACGCTCAACAACCGCACGTTTTCCAACCGCAGATCGGCCTGTGCCTGTGACGGCGGCGTCGCCGTTGCGCCATCCGGGCCGCCGAAGATCTGAACTGACGAAAACAACCGGCCCGTTGTCAGGGCTTCGAAAATCTCCGGCGATGCGGCCTGAGGGTCAAACCGAACGACATATGTGCCGCTGTTCACTTCCGAGGCCGTAAACTCGAATCCCGGCTCGCTGATGATCTCAAACCCGCCCGCATTCCCCGACGCATCGGCAGACAGCCCGTCAAACCGGATCCAGTGTTGGTCTGCATCCACGTCCGCCGCGGGGGTGGGCCCGGTCGGATCGGGCGCATCCACCCCGCTGCCCGGCCCTTCATTGCGTGAAAAACCGCGCGCGGGCAGATGATAGAGATCCGAAGTGACCTCGTTGGTGGTGATCTGAAAATCGGTGTATTGCACCCGGATCTCGACCTGCCCGCTCAACGCGCCACTGGCAATGAGCAGTTCGACATCCTCGGCGCGCAGATCGTAGACAATGCGCCCCGTATCGTTCCTCCCGATGATCTGGACCGAGGGAAGGGCGGTCCCGGTCTCGAGGGCTTGAACAAGGGTCGGAAGCGCTGTGCCGAGGTTGAGTGAGAGTCTGAGGATGGCTTCTTCGAAAAACGAGTTGGGTCTTCCGCTGAAGCCGAAGTCGTCCAAGGCAAATGCGCCGTCCAAGGCCGGATCACCCGGCACACCGTCAATCACCAGGACATACTCGACCGACATTTTGAATTCCAATCATCAATGGATTGTCGAGGTTAAGCGAGGTGGGCCGCCATTAAAAGAAAAATAGCCATGGCGCATACAGATCATGCCGTGGATTAATCCGCAGAAGGCGCGCGCAGGATCGCAGATGCCCTTTTGAAAGCTGTTCAGCTTGGAGGCGCGCGTCACGTTATCGAACGGGTTTCGTGTGGATGGTCTCCCCCGTCTCGGTCTGTTCCGATTTTCACTCTTTGGGCCTGACGGGACAGGGAAAATCCGGCGTCCCCCTGTTTGCCACGGTCATGGGACCATTGGTTTGCTAGGGGCCGGTCAGCGCAGGGCGCAACATTGCAGGACATTGACCTGAGGGCCCTGTCCAAGCCGTGCCTTGAAGATATCCTTCATCACCTGCACGCGTTCCCGCTCCAGAGCAGTCCCGCTCAAACGCCCGTCGGCAGTTTTGCCATCCAGCACGGTATCGCGGCTGTCGAGCGCGCATCGCGTATCGTCGCGCGGCCAACCCGTTCTGCGACAACGAGAACGGCTCAACGGAAGCCCATCTGGGCCCGTCGATTGCGTCGCCGACAAGCTGCCAAATAAACACACCGACCAGACGCGCCGAACGCTCTGTGAACTCACGCCGCCATCTGACCCGGAATCCAGGACGGCGGGCAATGCGATTGCAGCGCATGATCGGGCGCGGGGCCTTTCAGGCCGCGGAACGGCTCGGCGGCGGTTGCGGACAGCGTCACCGGAACCTCGGGGAAGGTGCGTTTGCTCTGCAAGGTCGCGCGCGGCGCTGGCACCACGAACGGCTCAATGGGCGACGGCGTGGCCCGGATTGATGGCGAGGACCCGACCGTCGGCACGGCCGTTTCAGGCGCTCTTCCGCATAAGGAACACGCCTGCCACCGTGTTGTTATTCGCATAGGTCACGCGGTGTGGCAGCGTTGCGCCCTGCCTAAAATACTCCGGCCGCAAAACCGGCAGGTCAGGCGCTTTCCGGATCCGATCCCGACAGCCGAATACGATGGCAAAAGGGGCACCAACTCCCCAAGCGCGGGCAGCGGCGCGCATCACGACCCACGCCTGCTTGTCCAGTCCCAGCGATCCGCGCATGGTTGAGCGTCGGAATTGCCCCTTGGGTGGTGTCCCAGGGGCAAAACGCCGGCGTGCTCAGGCCGGAATGTCTTCGTCGACCACTTCGGCGAAGGACTTGAAGAATTTCGCGGCAAGCTTCTTGGCCGTGCTCTGGATCAGCCGGCTCCCAAGCTGAGCGAGTTTGCCCCCAATCTCGGCCTTCGCTTCGTAGCGCAGGATCGTCTTGTCCGGACCATCCGCGGTCAAGGTCACGTCAGCACCACCCTTCGCGTGGCCGGCTGGCCCGCCATTGCCTTGCCCCGTCAGCGAAAACGCGTCCGGCGCACCCGTGGTGTCGAGTTGCACATCCCCGCTGAACTTTGCTTTTACCGGTCCTACCTTCAGGACCACCTTGGCCTCCAGTTCCGTGTCGGAATGCTTGATCAGCTCTTCGCAGCCCGGGATGCATCGGCGCAGAACCTCCGGATCGTTCAGAGCCGCGTACACACGCTCTTTTGGGGCGTTGATGATGATTTCGTCGTTCAGTTCCATGGAACATCTCCTTAGCAACAGGGGAATTTCAGTGTAGCCAGATGATCGGCTTGCTGGGCAGTGGGCGCCCATCTGCGGCAGCGCCGGAACAAGTTAGAAATGAAGGCTTTCATGCGCTCTTCTCCATACATTTGAATTTGACCTCGCCGAAAGCTTCGACGGGGCTCGTCGCTGCGTTTGGATCCGCCAGAGCCGGTGCATAAGCGATCCGGAGGCCGCGACCCGCAGGTTCGGCGCCCATGGGCCCGATACTCCGCACGCGCTTTCCTGCTGGACGACCCGGCGCGGGGGGCCGGTCGAACCTGATCTGCGGCCAGCGCTTTGCACGGAAATGGACACGCTTGCGACGCGCGCTGCGTCCAGCACCCCGCCCCCCTGCCCCGCGGCATGCAATCATGGCGCAAGACCTACGCATGGGCCTGTGTCACCGAAGCCCGCCGGACTTGCACAAGCTGTGCGAGAATGGACAGCGCGATTTCTTCGGGCGTGACAGCCCCCAAATCCAGCCCGGCCGGCGCCTTGACCTTTTCGACGACGGATGGCGCGATGCCCGACGCGATCAGTTTTTCCGACAGGTTCGCGTATTTCTTGCGGCTGCCGACAAAGGCGATGAACTCGGCCTCGGCAGAAAAGGCGGAATTCAGAGCGTCCAGATCCCCTTGGCCCTGTGTTGCCACCACGACAAATCTCTGTCGCGTTTGCCGGGTTTCGGGCAATTGTGCCGTCACCGACCAATGGAACTGCGGTGCCAGCGCGCTGAGCGCCTGTGCGACGGGAGAGGCCCCGATGACCACAAGCTGCGGGGTCGGCAAACACGGCTCTATGAAGATATCCACCGTGCCACGCGAAGGGCATCCGTTGCGGGCAAAGCGGGTTCCGTCCACCTCCTCGCCGGCTCTGACACCTTTTTCGGCAAGGAGTTCTTCCGGCGCCACCGAGACAAGCTGGGGCGTGCCGTCCTGCAATGCCTGCAACGCCGCGCGCTTCACCGCACCGCGGGTACAGCCGCCACCGAGCCATCCCTGAAGGATCGTGCCATCCGCGCTCAGAAGCGCCTTGGCACCCGGCTTTGCGGCGGTTGCCCCAACCGTGCGCACAATCGTGGCGAAGGCGAAGGGCTCTTCCTTGTCTCGAAGCTGCTGCGCCGCCTGTGCCAGATCGCTTGAAAGGATTTCAGCCGGTGTCATAGCGCTGTCAGCTCCGGTTCCAGGGCTGCAAGATCGCGCAGCGTGTTGGCGGCTCTGAACGCGTCCAGATGCGGAAGTGCGGCCGCCATACCAGCGGCAACGGGGGCGTAATCCGCCCATCCTTTCAGCGGGTTGAGCCAAATCACCTTGCACCCGCGCTTGCGCAGCTTGGCCAGGGCATCGCCGATCATCTCGGGCGCCTCGGTGTCATAGCCGTCAGAGAGGATGAGCACGACACTGCGCCCATCCACGAACCGCTTCGCGTAAGTGTCGGAAAACCGCTTCAGCGATGGCCCGATCTTGGACCCACCGCCAAACCCGTCCGCCATGAGCGACATACGTCCGATAGCACGCATCGCATCCTTGTCGCGCAACGCTTCGGTGATCCGCACAAGACGCGTGTGAAACAAGTAGGCATCCGCAGATGTATCCGCCCGCATCAGCCCGGCAAGGAAGGCAAGGAACACTTGCGCATAGACGGACATGGAACCGGACACGTCGCACAGCGCCACGATCTTGCGTACGCGGTCAGGACGGTTTTTGAGCAACAGGCGCACCGGCTCACCCCCTGTCGACAGGCTCTGCCGGATCGTCTTGCGGAAATGCAGACGATCACCCTTGCGGGCTGCCTTGCGCCGCCGCGAGCGTTTGTCGCGCAGCGCCGCTCCGATGCGTCGGGCAACGTCTTCTGCCTCTGCGATGTCCTCCGGTCGGACAAGGTCGCGCAGATCCCGGCGACTGAGATTACGCTGCTCTGTGGCGATCAGTTTGCCGGTGCCGTCGCTCTCGGCCTCGCCCCCTTCGGTATCGGGTGCCGTGGCGGAGCCGGACGCGCCAAGATCCGCGCCCGTGGCATCGCGGGAGGATTTCACCGCATCGGTGCTCGGAGCCTTGGTTGTCGGCACGACCTTCTTGCGGACGCGCCCCATATCCATCCAGAAACTGTCGAACAGCGCATCAAAACGGACGGCTTCTTCTTTGCATCCGGTGCAGACCGCCCGCAAGGCACGGCGGCTCTCGTCTGGGTGGATCGCGTCAACCTCGGCAAGGGCCGCCATGGCCAGTTCCGCCTCCGCCACGCCAAGGCGCAACCCGTTGTCGCGCAGATGCGCGATAAAGCCCGCCACCCGCGCCGCAGGACCGGGATCCCTCGCGGCAAATTTTGTGACACGGCTCATGCGGCCCGTCCCGCGATCCGCCCTGCGACTTCAGGCGTGATACGGGCCTGATCGCTTTGCGTTTTCAGCAAGGTCGTCAGGGTCGACTGCAATATCGCCGGATCGTCTGTCAGATCGGCTATTCCCAGCCCCATCAACGCCGCCGCGAAGTCCAGCATTTCGGCGATACCGGGTGTTTTCTCGAGTTCTTCTTCACGAAGTTTCTGAACAAATCCAACGATCTGGTTGGCCAGATGCGCTTCGATGGCGGGACTACGGGCGTTGAGGATCGCCAGCTCTGTGCCCCTGTCGGGGTATTCGACATAGGTATACAAACACCGACGGCGCAAGGCGTCCGACAGGTCGCGCGTTCCGTTGGAGGTCAGCACGACGACCGGTCGGGTCTTGGCGACGATGGTGCCAAGCTCAGGGATGGAAACCTGAAAATCGGACAGGATTTCCAGAAGATATGCCTCAAACTCCTCGTCCGCGCGATCAATCTCGTCGATCAGGAGAACCGGTGCCTTGTCTTGGGTAATTGCCGCCAAGAGGGGCCGCTCCAGCAGGAAGTCCCTGGAAAAGATGCGATCCTCGACCGCCTTTCCGGTTTCGCCATCTTCCGCCGCCGCGCGGATCGCAAGAAGCTGACGCTGGTAGTTCCACTCATAGATCGCCTGCGCGGCGTCCAGACCTTCGTAACACTGCAACCGGATCAGGCGGGTGTCCCGCACCTGCGACAGCGCCCGCGCAATTTCGGTCTTTCCAACGCCAGCCGCCCCTTCAAGCAACAAGGGCCGCCCAAGCGACAACGCAAGCTGCAGTGCCACGGACAGGTCGTCCGATGCCACGTATCCCTGACCGCTGAGCGCGGTCTGCAGATCCTTCCAACTCATGGTCATGTGCTCCCGAGTGACGCGCGCACGGTGTCGCGCGCCCTGCTCTGCCGTCGTGGAGGGCGCGATCACCGCGCCCCCCGAAGTCGGGTCAGCCATGCAGGCCCAGTTCATTGGCGGTCTTCCAGATCCGCCAGTGATCGTGGGGCATGTTGGTATGGGTGTTTCCAAATGGTCGGAACGCGTCCTGAACAGCATTCGAAAAACACGGCACACCGCCCACATGCGGGCTCTCGCCCACGCCCTTGGCCCCGATCGGATGATGCGGGCTGGGCGTGACGGTGAAGTCGGTCTCGTAGTTCGGAACCTCCCAAGCCGTCGGCAGGAAGAAGTCCATCAGCGTGCCGGTCTTGACGTTGCCCATATCGTCATAGGCAATCTCCTGACCCAGAGCGACCGCGAGCGCTTCAGTCAGACCGCCATGCACCTGACCCTCGATGATCATCGGGTTGATCCGCGTGCCGCAATCGTCCAGCGCATAGAAGCGGCGGATCTCCGGCACGCCGGTATCCACATCGATATCCATCACGCAGACATAGGCCCCGAACGGGTAGGTCATGTTGGGCGGATCGTAGTAGCTGACCGCCTCAAGCCCCGGCTCGATCCCCGGAATTGCCTGATTATAGGCGGCAAAGGCGATTTCCTTCATGGTCTTGAACCGCTCCGGCGCGCCCTTGACCACAAACCGGTCGACGTCGAATTCCACATCGTTGTCATGCACTTCGAGCAGGTACGCGGCGATCATCTGGGCCTTGGCGCGGATCTTGCGTCCGGCCATCGCCGTGGCCGCACCCGCAACCGGGGTCGAGCGCGACCCGTAGGTGCCCAGGCCATAGGGGGCGGTGTCGGTGTCACCTTCCTCGATTGTGATGCTGTCTGCGGGCAGACCGATCTCGCTGGCGAGGATCTGCGCAAAGGTCGTGGCATGGCCCTGTCCCTGAGAGATCGTCCCCAGCCTCGCAATGGCCGAGCCGGTCGGATGAATGCGGATTTCACAGCTGTCAAACATGCCAAGGCCCAGAATATCGCAATTCTTGACCGGTCCTGCACCGACGATCTCGGTAAAGAAGCTCAGGCCAATACCCATGAGCTTTCGCGTCTTGCCAGCCTTGAAGTCCTCGACCCGCTGCGCCTGCTCTGCGCGCAAACCTTCGTAATCGACGGTCTTCAGAGCCTTGTCCCAAGCGGTGTGATAATCGCCGCTGTCATATTCCCAGCCAAGCGCCGCGGTATAGGGGAACTGCTCCTTCTTGATGAAGTTGATCCGGCGCAGCTCTGCCGCATCCATGTTCAACTTGATCGCCAGAACCTCGACCATCCGTTCGATGAAATAGACGGCCTCGGTCACCCGGAAGGAGCACCGATAGCTGACGCCACCGGGCGCCTTGTTCGTATATACGCCGTCCACCTCGAGATAGGCGGTCGGAATGTCGTAAGACCCGGTGCAGATATTCATGAACCCCGCCGGGAACTTGGTCGGATCGGCACAGGCGTCAAACCCGCCATGGTCGGCCGTCACGTGACAATGCAGCCCGGTGATCTTGCCGTCCTTGGTCGCGGAGATCTTGCCGGTCATGTGGTAATCGCGGGCAAAGGCGGTGGTCATCAGGTTGTCCATCCGGTCTTCGATCCACTTGACCGGCTTGCCGGTCACGATAGAGGCCACCACCGAACAAACATACCCGGGATAGGCCCCCACCTTGTTGCCGAACCCGCCACCGATATCGGGAGAAATCACGCGGATATTGTGCTCCTCGATGCCGGAAATCAGGCTGACCACGGTGCGGATGGCGTGCGGCGCCTGGAACGTGCCCCAGAGCGTGAGCTTGCCATTGACCTTGTCCATCGACGCAACACAGCCGCAGGTCTCGAGCGGGCACGGGTGCGTGCGATGATAATACATGGTCTCTTCGGCCACGACTTCGGCGTTTGCGATGACCTCTTCCGTCGCGTCCTTGTTGCCCGCATCCCATGTGAAGATATGGTTGGCGTGCTTGCGCGGTCCATGCGCCCCGTCGGGAAGCGAGCCGTCCTCGGCCACAAGATCCTCGCGCAGCACCACATCGGATTTCAGCGCCTCGAACGGATTGACGATAACCGGCAGCTCCTCGTACTCGACTTCGACCAGTTCGATGCCATCGGCGGCCGCATAGCGATCCTCGGCCACGACAAAGGCCACTTCCTGCCCTTGGAACAGAACCTTGCCATCCGCCAGCACCATCTGCTTGTCACCGGCAAGCGTCGGCATCCAGTGCAGGCCCAGCGGCTCCAGATCCTTGGCGGTCAAGACTGCAAGAACCCCCGGGACCTTCAACGCTTCCTCGGTGTTGATGCTGACGATCCGCGCATGCGCATAGGGAGAGCGGACAAAGTCACCAAACAGCATGCCATCCAGCTTGATGTCGTCGACGTAGTTGCCCTTGCCTTGCGTGAACCGGGCATCTTCGACGCGCTTGCGCGAGCACCCCATGCCCTTGAGGTTGGCGACGCGATCTTCGCGGGTGATTTCGTCCTTCATTCCGCCGCCTCCTTGGCCGCATTCATTTCCGCCGCAGCGGCCTGAATGGATTTGATGATGTTCTGATACCCGGTGCAGCGGCAGATATTGCCGGCCATGCCAAAGCGGATTTCCTCTTCGGTCGGGTTGGGGTTTTCCTCGAGCAGCTTGGTTGCGCGGGTGATCATGCCCGGCGTGCAATAGCCGCACTGAAGCCCGTGGTGCTCCTTGAACGCCGCCTGGAGCGGGTGCAGGTTATCCGGACCGCCGATGCCCTCGATCGTCGTGATCTCGGCCCCGTCGGCTTGCGCCACGAACATCGTGCAGGATTTCACGGACTTGCCGTTGATCGTCACGGTGCACGCGCCGCAATGGGAGGTCTCGCACCCGATATGCGGCCCGGTGATGTTGAGGCGCTCCCGCAAGGTGTAGATCAGAAGCTCGCGCGGTTCGGCGAGAAATTCCTCTTCCTTGCCATTCACGGTGATCTTGTAATGCTGTTTCTTCGACATGGTGTTTCCTTGTTTGCCCGGCCGATGCGCTACAGGAGGGCGTGGCGCCGGTGGCGCTGCAATCTGTGAGAGCTTTGCGCCTGCCCCTTGCGCTGCTTGCGGGCCGGTTCCCTTATGACCGCGACCAGGCGCGCTCGATGGCGCGGCGCAGGATGACGCCTGCGACGTGTTTCTTGAACGCGACCGGCCCTCGGTTGTCCTCGGAAGGGTCGATATCGCCGAGCATTGCGGACATGGCGGCCTTGATGGCGGTGTCGTCCACGCTTGTCCCGATCAGCGCTGCGCCCGCGGCTTCGGAAAAGATCGGCGTGTCACTCAGATTGGTCATGGCGATTGCCGCAGCGACGCATTTGTCGCCTTCCTTGACGATCTGAACCGCGGCGGCGGCGGTCGCATAATCCCCGATCTTGCGTTTTTGCTTCTCGTAGGCGTAGCCGCCTTTCGGCTTGGGAATGCTCACACCGGTGAGCACTTCGTCATCCTCGCGCGCGGTCATGTAGGCCGCCTCGTAAAACGCGCGGGCCGCGATGTCGCGCGCACCGTCCGGACCGACGACCGTGAAAGTGGCATCAAGGCATTGCATCAGACCGGGCATGTCGTTGCCGGGATCGCCATTGGCAACATTGCCGCCGACCGTGCCCATGTAGCGCACCTGCGGATCGGCGATCTGCAAGGCGGCTTCGCGCAGAATGGGCGCGGCTTCCGCGAGGCCGTCATGATCGATGATCTGATGCTGGGTCACCATGGCACCGATCTTGATGCTGTCGCTGCCGATCTCGATGTCGGACATGCCGCCCACGTCCTGAAGATCGATCAGATGTGGCACGTCGGCCATGCGCAGCTTCATCATCGGGATCAGGCTGTGCCCTCCCGCCATGACGCGCGCATCGTCGCCATGCTCCTCAAGGATCGACAGGACACCTGCCATATCCTTGGGGCGATAATATTCAAAGGCCGCTGGAATCATCGCTTTCTCCTCCCTAAAGCGCCTGTTCTGGCTTGCCGGGAGCCTGCATGCGGCCGCATGCCGCAGCACTATAAAATCAATGAAATACAGGTGTTTTGCACGAAATGCGCCGGATCACGCACGAATTGCGCCCGTTGCGCCGGCAAGTGCTTGCTTGATCGCGTTCAGCTTCGAACGGCTCACGGGCGCGGGCGGCAGATCGGGCGCGGTAAAGATGCAGCGCCCCTTGTCCTTGGTCCGCTCAAACCGCAAGACCCGCGCCGGATTGACCAGGTAACTCCGATGAGTCTGGAGGAATCCGGCAGGCACCAGGCGCTTCGACGCCTCTGTGACGGGCCACGCGCAGAACAACCGCTCGTCATCCGTGTAGACCTGCGTGTAATGCCCGTCTGCCCGCACAAACGCCACGTCCTCGGCGCGAACAAACACCTTCGCACCGTCGCGCTCGCAGGGAACCTGAACACCGATCGGTGCAGGTGGATCCTCCGACCGCGCCGGGGCATCCACGCTTTGCGCGCCACCCGCCGTGACGGGAGAGGCATCAGGAACGAGATATGTCACACTGACCCAAAGACAGGCACCGAAGATCACGAAGCTGAAAAAGATCACGCCGAGCGCGAGTGTCTCATTACTCATCGTCGGACCGAAATCGGACATGTTCGGTTCGGATACAAAGTTGGTGCCGGCAATGGCCAGAAAGTGAACCGAACAGACCGCCGCTGCGAAACCGGCGGTCCCGAGCAAGATGTTGCGGTTGGTGCGCTTTCCGTATGCGATCCCGAAGGCGAGGATACAGAGCCCGATCGCGGCGAGGGACGACAGGACAACCCCGGAGGGAGTGTACACGGCCCGGCAGAGTTCCAAGCCCGCCATCCCGATGTAATGCATCACCAAGATGCCAATGCCGACAATCCCGCCCGCAACCGCAATCGTCATCCGCGTGCGCTCGGTGAAATGCAGCAAGATCAGAGCGGCGCCAACAATCAGGATGGCAGACAGCGCAGACACAAGCGTGATGGCCGCATCGTAGTAGAACAGGATCGGTAGCTTCAGACCCAGCATTGCGACGAAATGCATGGCCCATATGCCACCGCCCAAGGCGACAGATGCAAGCGCGATGGAGGCCTTTTTCTGAAACATCGGTTTTGCAGAGAGATCGCGCGTGAGGGACAGGCCGGTAAATCCCGCGACAAGCGCGACGATACACGACATCGCGATCAGAAAGCTGCTGTGACTGACTGTCAGGAAGGCCATGCCGGTCAAGATGACCAAATCCTCAGCGCTTGGCAACAGATGCGGGCGGTCTGAAAACCCCTGTTCTGCGCGAATGGGCGCGCTGCATCACGATGTGTGAGACAGGCATGAAGCCCGAGCCACGCACCGCCGCGATCCCGCATCGACACGGCCGCCCGGCAGGATTTGGCGGCTTGAATTGCCCGACATTCGTCATTTCTGGGGGCGCAGAGAGCCTTAAGGCCGAAAACAGTTGCTATAGGCCCCGGCGCAAGCGACGCTTCCCGCACGCCTTAGACCTTCGGGCGTGTCTTGGGTTGTCCGGACGGCTCCATACCCGGAACACGCAACGTGCCTTGTTTTGAACCGCTGTCCGGTTTGCTGGTTTCCGGACGCTTGAACCGCCCCTGTTTTGCACAAGGAATACCACAATGGTTTTGTCGATTGCCCCATCCGCAACGGGCGCCACCAAGGGCGAAGTTGTCACTCTGCCGAACGGATCGTTCATGGTTGTCTGGATGCAGTCCGTTTCGGCGCAGGCGCCCATTCCGGGCGTGGCGGACGTGTCAGAAACGACCATTCTTGGTCGGATCTTTGACGAGCAGGGCCAGCCTGCAAGTGAGGCGTTCGCCATCAGCGCGGAAACCGGACCGAGGCGGCAGGACACGCCCGATCTCGCTGTTTTGGAGGGCGGAACGGTCGCCGTGGTCTGGCAAGAGACCCCGGTTCAGGGAACAATCGGCGTGGTTCTGGTGCGTTTGATCGGCGCGGATGGTGTGCCGGTGACCGAGCCCATCGCCCTGTCGGGTCCATCCGGCAATGCGCGGTTCCCGCAGATCGCGCCCACTTCGGATGGCGGCTTTGTCATGAGCTGGGTCGATGGGGCCGCAGAGGATTCATTTGCACCATGGCTGGCGCAACGGTTCGACGCGACCGGGATGGCGCAAGGTCCCGTATTCGATACCTTCCCGAACGGGTCGGGGTTCGCCGAGGTAGAGCGTGCGCTGGTGCCGCTGAATGATGGGCTCTTCTTGATGGCCGGCGCCAGCTATTTCGGGCTCGACACGCAGGAGGATGAGTTCGGCAGCGTGGTGCCTGTGGAGCTGGGCTTTGGCGGGCTGCGCGGATTCGAGGATCCGTTCTATTCGGGGCCGCTGGATGATGTCGCCGTGCTGGAGGACGGGCGTATTGCCTATATACGGGCCCGGGGCGCGACCGAGGCCAACCTTCTGGTGGCCTCGCTACAGGAACGCAATGGCGAGCGAGCGGTCTCGAGAGATTTCGACTTCTTCGGTCAGACCCTGCGCGCCCCGGACGGGACGGGGCCGGATTTCACGCCCGATCCCGGGTCGAGCGCGGCCACGGCGTTGGCCCCCCTGCCGGATGGCGGGGTCGCGGCGATCTGGAGCGCGGTTTCGGGCGGCACCGCCGCCGCACCGGAGTTCAGTGTCTATGCCGAGCTTTTCGATACCGAAGGGCTGTCTCTGTCCGGGGTGCAGGTCGTGGCAAGCGCCGTCTCCGGACAGACGGCGCCGCTGCCCTTTGTGAGTTCGGGCGAGGACGGCCAGCTGTTCATCGGCTGGACGGGCATCGCCGAGGGCACGGACGCGCCGGCGCTGTTGGGCGGGGTGTTCGATCTGCCGCGCGTGGGCAGCAGCGAAGCCACGGAGGGCGACGACCAGATCCGCGCCACGCTCGAGGATGACGTCCTGATCGCCACGGCGGGGGTGGACACGATCTATGCGCTTGCCGGCGACGACGTGTTTTTCCAGAGCGAGGATGGTCCCGGGCGCGGTTCACAATGGTTTGGCGGGATCGGTGACGACCGTTTTGTGTTGACCGGCTTCGTGCGCGATCTGCAGATCAATGGCGGTGCGGGTTACGATACGCTGGATCTGACGCTGCAACAAAGCGGATACAGGTTTCCCAACGACGTGCCCGAAGCGCTCACGGAGCGAACCATCGGCACAATGTTCAACGACGAGATCGCCGCCTGGAGCGATATCCACGCCGAGGCGGGCAATGATGTGGTGCGGATGGGATCGCTGTTCAGCGCCAACCGGCTGGATGGCGGCGACGGGACCGATATGCTGGTTTACGAGGGCGAACGGGACGATCTGATCCTCACCAATATGGGCGATCACTACATCATTCAGACGAACCGGCTCGACTTCCAGAGCGGCACACGCACGCCGGATCCGAACGAGACGGCCGAGATCCGCAGCTTCGAGTCGATCGGTTTCGCCTTTGCCGACGGGACCGTCGTCGATGAGATCGCGCTGGATCCGACGCCGAGCCTGCCCTCGGGCGGAGAGGGCAGTGCCGAAGGCCCGCCACAGCCTGAGCCGGGGATCGGCGCGGTCGGCACGGGATTGGCCAACCTGATCGAAGGTAGCGCGGGCAATGACGATCTGGCGGGTGCAGCGGGCAATGACACGCTTGTCGGCGGTCTTGGCAACGATTCCCTGATCGGGGGGATTGGTTTCGACGACTTGCGCGGCGATGCGGGTGATGACCGGCTGAGCGGACAGAACGGGTTCGACTTGCTTGACGGCGGAGCTGGCAATGATCTGCTGCAAGGCAATTTCGGCAATGACAGTCTTGAGGGTGGTCAAGGGAATGACACGCTTGAGGGCGGGCTTGGCTTCGACAGCTTGCGGGGCGGGTTCGGCGACGATTCCCTGCAGGCGCGCGATGGGTTCGATACGCTGATTGGCGGGGCGGGCGACGACACGCTTGAAGGCAACAATGGCAATGACAGCCTTGAAGGCGGCACCGGCCAAGACATCCTCGAAGGCGGGTTGGGATTTGACACGTTGGGCGGTGGTCTTGGCAATGACACGTTGCGCGGCGCGAACGGATTCGACCTGCTGATGGGGGGCGTGGGCGACGACCTTTTGCAAGGCGGCGCAGGCTATGACACGCTGATGGGCGGATTGGGAGAGGACAGCCTGCGCGGCGGTCTGGGTGCCGATACCTTCGTGTTCACCGGCGGAGCAGACCTGGTGACGGATTTCCAGACCGGTATCGATGCGATTGAAATCGCCGCTGATCTTCTGGCCGAGGGCGATCCGGTCGTTTCGGATCTGGTTGGCTATGCCAGCACTGCGGCCAACGGCGCCTTGCTTTTGGATTTCGGGACCGGCATCTCGTTGACCATCCAGAATGGCGGCCCCATCGAGACTCTCTTGGATGACGTGAGTTTCATCTGACGCTGCCGTCGAGGGCTTGGCTTCTCTGGCGATTGAACTGCGCAGCGCAATTGCTGCGGAGTGCACGCCGCACCGGCTCAAACGCTTGGTGCCGCCACCGTCTGTTTCGGTGGCGCGGAAATCGTTCTGCCTGAGATGGCGCACCGCATTGGCGCGTGCGCCCGGTCAGCCCAGCTGTGCTTTACCTAGCAACGGATCGGCGCTTCCATACGCAAGCCGGAAGCACGGTATTTCAAAGGATCGGGGTTTGGTCTTGCGCTCTCGGGAATGGCCTTCGCCGGATTGACAACCGCTAGCCTGATCAAACCGCGCATAGCGCGTGTTGCGCTTACTTTCGCGGCAACTGCATCAGAAATCATGGTCAAGGGTGGTTGGCGGACCGAGGAGGATTCGAACCCCCGACCCCTTGATTCGTAGTCAAGTACTCTATCCAGCTGAGCTATCGGTCCGTCGAGCCGGGAGATACCCCCGGCGCAGGACCGATGCAAGAGGGGTTGAAAAGAAAATTCACGCAACCCGGCCCATCGGCAGGCAGATTTCGAAAACCGTGCCGGTTTCTCCAGTGGATGTGAGCTCGAGCGTGCCTCCATGACCGCGGACAAGCTCGGCCACGATGGCAAGCCCCAACCCGGACCCGCCCTTTCGGGCGCCGCCTTGAAATGGCTTGAAAAGGTTTTCCTGCGCGCGCGGTGGCAGGCCCGGCCCGGTATCGGAGACCCGAATGAACCACTTGTCGCCCTCCTCGCGCGCGGAAACACAGATTTCACCACCCTCGCCCGACGCAACAAGCGCCTGACGGGCATTGCGCACGAGGTTCGAGACCGCGCGATAGATCTGCTCCGGATCGCCCCGCAGCTTCATTCCGGTGGGCACATCGTCCGAAAGGCTCAGATTGTGCTCCCCGATCGCAAGCCGCTCTGCTTCGAGCACTTCATGCACCAGTTCGGACAGGTTGAAATAGGTCAGCGTGGGTGCGGGTTCTTCGGCGCGACCAAAGGCGAGCGTGCTCTCGCACAAGGACACCGCGCGGGTGATGGAGTTGACCAGTTTGGGCACCAACCGCCGTACGACAGGGTCTTCGCTGCCTTCGATGCGGTCTGTAAAAAGCTGTGCAGAGGTCAGAATGTTGCGCAGATCGTGGCTCACACGGGCCACCGCCCCACCGAGCTGGGCGAGGCGTTCGCGTTGGCGGAGCGCCTGCGTGAGCTGCGTTTGCATGGATTGAAGCGCCTCTTCTGCTTCGCGCAATTCCCGCACGGTCGCTGTGGGCTCAATGATGCTGCGGGCATCTTCCGGCGCCTTGGCATAACCTTGCATGTGGCTCACCACACCCTTGATCGGCCGCACCAGAAGCACGCGGACCGCCAGAAACAGAAGTCCCGCCGTAATGACCGAGATCACCGCCGACAATACCAGGATCCGCAACCCGTAATCGATCATCGCCATGCGCAGATCGCTGGTTTCCATGGTCACTTCGATGAGCAGCCCCGCATCGCGAAACGGGTTGCCGATCACCCGGATCATCTCGTTTTCCGGCTCGACGAGCCGCGCCATCGCGTCGACGATCAGGGTTGCCGCGGTCGCCCCCCGCAGATCGTGGGTTTCATCCACCTCACCCGGCATCGGAGAGCTCAGAACAAGCTGGCGGATTTCGTCGCGGCGCAGAACCACGTTGAAGACCCCGGCATTGTCCAGCAATTCCGCCTCCAGTTCGGGGCTGATCATGTCATCCGCAAGAAGCGCGAGAGAGGCGATCTGGGCCCTCTCAAGCCGATTGAGAAGGTAGTCTTCGCGAAACCGCGCAATCGAAGGCACAAAGATCAGGATCTCGGCCAGCATCACGAAGATCACTGTCAGGATCAGGAAACGGCCGGAGAGAGAACTCATCATGTCGGGTGCTGTCTCAGGGTAGCCATCGCTGCACGAAGCCGACAACCTTCTTGACGGTATCGCTTTCGAACAGCCTTGGGGTGAAATAGGCACCGGCGGCGCGTTTGTTAACCTCTCCAATGGTGGGATAGGGGGAAACCATGTTGGACACATGACTCATTTTGAGCCCGTTGGCGATAACAAGTGACCACAGATTGATCAATTCCCCCGCCTGATGCCCGGCAATGGACACGCCGACAGGTTTGCCTTTTACCACCATGACCTTGATGAGACCTGTGGTCTTGCGCTCGGCAATCGCGCGGTCGTTATGGCTGTAGTGAAACCGGGCCACTTCCAGGGCGGGTCCGTGCTTTTTCTTTGCCTGCGCCTCTGTCAGCCCGACCTGCGCCAATTCCGGCTGGGTGTAGGTCGCCCAGGGGATATGCGCGGTCTTGGCCTTGGCAGGCAGACCGAACAGCGCCGAGCGAATGACGATCCCGGCGTGATAGCCGGCCACATGGGTGAACTGGAGCCCACCCGCGGCATCGCCAATGGCATAAACCCGCTTGTTGGTGGTTTTGAGGCTGTCATCGACCTTCACGCCCGCGCGGGTCGTCTTGATCCCGGCCTTGTCGAGATCGAGACTGTCGGTGTTGGCCTTGCGTCCCACGGCGACCAGAAGATGCGATCCCTTGAAGACGCGCCCATCCTCGGCCTCGACAGTGATATCCCCCTCGGTGCCCGAGATCTTGGCGGCTTTGGCGCCCTCTTCGATCACGACCCCCTCTTTCTTGAGGTTTTCGAGCACGATAGCGGCCATTTCCGGATCGTCCTTGCCAAGGGCCGTGTCGCCTTCGATCACGGTCACCTCGGAGCCGAGGCGGAGATGCGCCTGGGCCATTTCCATCCCGATCGGTCCGCCGCCGATAACAAGCAGATGCGCGGGCTTCTCGCGCAATTCCCACAGGGTTTCATTTGTCAAATACGGTGTCTTGTCCAGACCCGGGATTGGCGGCACGAATGGTGACGACCCGGTTGCGATCACGATGCGCCGAGCGGTGATGCGGTGCTCACCGGCTTGCACGGTATTGGCGTCCACGAAGCGCCCGTATTCCCGGATGACCCGAACCCCAAGCCCTTCAAAGCGGTCCTGACTGTCGACGGGCTCGATTGTTGCGATCACGTCGTTCACATGGTCTTTTGCCGCTGCATAATCGACCTGCGGGGTGACGCTGGCGATGCCATAAGGCGCAGCATGGCTCATCGTGTAGGCGGTCTTGGCCGAGGCAATCAGCGCTTTGGACGGCACGCAGCCATAGTTCAGGCAATCGCCCCCCATCTTGTGCCCCTCGAGCAGGACCACGCTTGCCCCCATTTGAACCGCCCCTGCCGCGACCGAAAGGCCACCGGACCCTGCCCCGATCACGAGAATATCGGTTTTGATCGTTTCCATGGCTCAGAGACCTTTCTTGCCGCGCACGGCCTTCAGAAGGATGGGAAGGGCCGCAAGCACACAGAGCCCCAGGATCGGCAGCAGGATATGTGGCTCGAAGATAATGCCGAGATCCGGCGTCTCCCCCCGTTCGAACACCTCGCCCAGCCCCGCGCCAACGGAGGTGTAAACCACCGCACCGGGGATGATTCCCAGAAATGTCGTCACCACAAAGCGCCAAAGGGGCACGCCAACGAAAGCAGGCACAAGATTGGCGACAAAGAACGGCACCGCCGGAACCAGCCGGATCAGGAACAGCATGGACCACTGATTCTCGTCGATCCCGTCCTTGATGCGTTTGACCACGCCGTCGGACGCTTCCATCCGGGCGGCCAGCCGTTCCCCCAACCCCCAGCGCGCGGCAAGGAAGATGGCCGATGCGCCGAGTGTTGCGCCCACGATGTTGAACAACGCGCCCGGAAACGTCGCAAAAAGAAACCCGCCCGTCAGGGTCGCAACCGTTGCCCCCGGCAAGGAAAAGGCGACGATGGCCACGTAGGCAGCGATGAACAGACCCACTGTCAGGGCGTAATTGGCATCGCGAAAGGCAAGGAGCGCCTCGCGGTTCTCGCGCAATGTCTCGAAGCTGAGATAATCCTTGAGGGTGAAAGCACCCACACTGGCTACGAGGACAATGGTGATCAGGGGGATGTGCCGGCGCAGGCCGCTTGGAGGTGTTTCGGTCATATCGCTCATTCTATCAGGCCTTTCCGTCGGCGGGGTGATGCGGTGTTGGATAGAACATGCGTGCTGAGGCTGCCGGGCAACAGCCATCTCACGGGCGCTTGATCGCCGGTGTGGGCTGGCGTGAGAATCCACGCCCCTCGCGTCAAGAGTGAAACATTTGCGGCCCGATCCGGGCCTTTCAGCGCGGATTTGTTGCAAAAGGCCGCCCGGAGCGTTTGACAGGCTGCGTCCACCCTCTTATAGCACGGGCTTCGAATACCCGGCCCGGGGAGAATCCGTCTCGCCCGGCCTCATCTATGGAGTTTGGACGATGAAGCGCACCTTTCAGCCGTCGAACCTTGTCCGCAAGCGCCGTCACGGTTTCCGTGCGCGCATGGCGACCAAGGCTGGCCGCAAGATCCTGAACGCGCGCCGCGCCCGCGGCCGCAAGTCGCTCAGCGCGTGAGCGTGTCCGCTGCACCCGCAGCGGAACGAGCGATCAAGACCGAAGAGGCCGCCTCGGATCATACCGCGGCGGCCCTTTCTTCGTTGACTGTCCTGACCAAGCGTTCCGATTTTCTGCGCGCCGCGCGCGCGGACCGGGCGCATGCACCGGCTTTCCTGTTGCAGGCCCGCAAGCGGCATCCCGGCGAGGCGTCAGGCATTCGCATCGGATTTACCTGCTCGAAGAAGGTCGGCAATGCGGTCGCGCGGAACCGGGCCAAGCGGCGTCTGCGCGAGATCGCGCGGCTTGTGCTGCCTGAGCTCGGTCGGGACGGCTACGATTATGTGCTTATCGGTCGCGCCGAAAAGACGGCGCTTCGGGACTTCCGGATGATGCAGGACGATTTGCGCAACGCGTTGCGGAAGGTGCACGCATGACGCTGCTGGCGCGAGTCGTTGCGGTCCCCGTGCGGTTTTACCGGCTGGTCTTCTCGCCATGGGTGGGACATGGCTGCCGATACCACCCCACCTGTTCGTCCTACGCGCTCGAAGCGCTGGAGAAACACGGCGGCGTGAAAGGCACATGGCTGATGCTGCGCCGGATCGCGCGCTGCAATCCCTGGGGCGGTTCCGGCATTGACAACGTTCCCGACTGACAGGCCCCACCCTCTCCGACCCACGCGGCTGACCCAAACGAGGCACCATGTTCGACAACGCTGACGACATCCATCCGTTGTTCTACGGAGCACCAAAGACCACCGAGTTCAAAAAGCTCCGTAAGCGCATCGTTCAGAACACCCGCGAGGCCATCGAGCAATACGGCATGGTCGAGACCTCCGACCCGAACGGCCAGAAGCCGCGTTGGCTCGTGTGCCTGTCCGGCGGCAAGGACAGCTATACCCTTCTGGCGGTGCTGCATGAACTGCAATGGCGCGGTCTGTTGCCGGTTGACTTGCTTGCATGCAATCTTGACCAGGGCCAGCCAGGTTTTCCCGCGACGGTGCTTCCGGCGTTTCTCGAAAAGATGGAGGTGCCGCATCGGATCGAGTACCAGGACACCTATTCGATCGTGGTCGACAAGGTGCCACAGGGGCGGACATATTGCGCCCTGTGCTCGAGGCTGCGCCGCGGGAATCTCTACCGGATCGCCAGGGAGGAAGGCTGTTCCGCGGTTGTGCTTGGCCATCATCGCGACGACATTTTAGAGACGTTTTTCATGAATTTGTTTCACGGCGGCCGGCTTGCAACCATGCCGCCGAAACTCGTCAACGAAGAGGGCGATCTCTTTGTCTACCGGCCGCTGGCGCATGTAGCCGAGGCCGATTGCGAAAGATTTGCCAAGGCGATGAATTATCCGATTATTCCCTGTGACTTATGCGGCAGTCAGGACGGGCTCCAGCGTCAACAGGTCAAGGCCATTCTCGATGGCTGGGAAGCCAACAGCCCCGGGCGCAGACAGGTGATCTTCAAGGCCCTGACGAATATCCGGCCGTCTCACATGCTGGACCCGAAGCTTTTCGACTTTGCTGGGCTGAGCCGCGACCAAGCGGAAGGAAATTAATCGCGCGCGTTAAGCACGAGGTTACTTCCGTGTCTTAGCCTCTGTCTCAGTAGCAACTGAGAGGGCTCTGACATGAAGCCGGGATTTGCCGCCAAGGTCGACATGTACCGCAAGGCGTTGCGCCGTGGTCTGCATGGTCCGCAAGCTTTGGCATTCCTCCCTGCGCTGGCACTTGCCGCGTTTTGGCTGGGGGGCGAACCTGCATTGATCGTGACGGCGCTCGGTCTGCCAGTCGTCTTCCTCTTTGCCGGCGGCAGCCTGGAGAGTGACCGCCCTATCGCCCAAAGCGGCAAATCCGACATGTTGACGCAAGCCGCGGCCGTTGAGTTGGTCGATATCAATCTGGCGCAAGCGCGCAGCGCCTCTCTGTCAACCGCGTGCATGGTGATCGAATGCGACGGGTTTGCCGATGTATCACAACGCGCGGGCGAATCGGCAGCCGATGCGTTGCGGGATCTGACGCTGACGCGCTTGCGCAACATGCTTCGCAAGGACGATCACGCTGCCCGTATGGGCGACAATCGCTTTGTCGTGGTGTTTGGTCCTACCCTTCGCCTCGACCTCGAGCGGCTATTGCAGTTGGCAGCGCGGCTCCAAGCCGGTCTCGAAGAGCCTGCATCCGTCCATAATACGATGCGCTACCTCTCTGTATGCGTTGGTTTTTGCGGAAGCTCCCGCCTGCCCGATACAGCGTCCGGACAACAGATGCTCGAGTCCGCCCAGATTGCGCTCGCAGAGGCGGTCGCCAATGGTCCGTCTGCCGTGCGGGCGTGGTCGGAAAATATGCGGGCCGCGCATCAGGCCCAGAAAACGCTGTTACAAGAAGTCGAGCGCGCACTCGCAAATGGGCAGATCCAGCCATGGTTCCAACCGCAGGTCGACACCTCCACCGGAGAAATCAGCGGTGTCGAAGCCCTCGCGCGATGGATCCATCCCGAGCGCGGGATCGTCCCACCCGCGCAGTTTCTTCGTTGCCTAGAGGAATCCGGGCAGATGGGGCGCCTGAGCGAAGTCATCCTCCAACACAGCCTCACCGCCTTGCGCAGTTGGGACAAGGCGGGACTCGATATCCCCCGTATCAGCGTCAACTTTTCTGATGCGGAACTGCGCAACCCCAAGCTGGTCGAACGCATCCAATGGGAACTGGACCGCTTTGGTCTGACCCCGTCTCGCCTCGGCATCGAAGTCCTCGAAACCGTCATCGCGCAATCACCGGACGGAATCATCGCGCGCAACATCACGGCGCTCAGCGATCTCGGCTGCCAGATTGATCTGGACGACTTCGGAACGGGTCACGCATCGATCACCGCGCTGCGCCGCTTCAAGGTCCACCGCCTTAAAATCGACCGCAGCTTCGTGACCCGCATTGATCGGGACGAAGAACAGCGCCGCCTGCTCACCGCGATCCTCGGCATGGCGGACAGATTGGGTCTCGAAACACTTGCCGAGGGGGTCGAGAGCGTCGGAGAGCACGCGTTGCTGTCACAACTCGGCTGTGAACATGTCCAGGGTTACGGTATTGCCAGGCCCATGGCCGTGGACCAGATCGTACAATGGGCACACAATCACGCCGAACGCATCGCCTCCGCAAAGTCGCTCGGACGCAGCAGCTCGGGGTGATCGGTTGAACACCGCACCTTAACTGAACGATGCAGACACAAGTTCTTACGCCAAATCAATAAGGGCGTTCGCAGAGGAGCACCGGGCTGTTTCCGGGAAATTCCTGAATTGCGTGCGTTCGCTCATTGCGATCCCTGACTTGAAGGTCGACGCGGGCAAGCTTCAAATGGCAAGAGGACCGGCTGGGTAAACCTGTGCATACGAGCGGCGACACGGAAATCTACGATCGCTTCTCAAACCGCACCGGATAACCGGGCCTGACCGGCGCGCTCACAAGAGTGTCTGGCCCGCACAGGGTCGAAGCCCCCAGTTCCAGATACTTGCATATGATCTCGAGGGTATTGACCCGCCTTCTTGGCAAAGCCCTTGCCGCATCACCTTTGCAAGAGAACGCGACAACCCGTCAGCAAAGGCGCTACCCGGTCCAGACCGCGACACCGCCACAGAGCTGCGGCCGGATAATCCGCTTGACCTTTGGGGCGAGGGAGGTTTGAACCGGCGGAACCCTTTTCTTATCCAAGCATGGCTGTCTTCATGGACGATCAGAACAAGAACCTGCTTCTCGCAACCGCGCTGAGCTTTGCCGTTATCCTGGTCTGGTTTCTTCTTTTCCCGCCGCCCGACGCACCGCTCGAGGATCCGAATGCGCCCGCGGTCGTTGAAACGGTTGACGGGGCTACAGGCGAAGCGATTGCCGCGGGCCCGCGTGCTGCACCCGACGCGGCCCAAACGGCTGCGGGCACGACGGATGCCGCCGACTCCGCGGTGAACGCGCCGCGCCTGCCGATCGACACTGCGCGCATCGAGGGCTCTATCTCTTTGATCGGGGGCCGGATCGACGACCTCCGTCTCAAGGATTATCGCGTGACCATCGAACCCGATGCGCCGATCGTCCAGATGCTCGATCCGGTCAACAGCACAACCCCCTACTATGCCCTGCACGGTTGGGCGCCCGGCGCCGGCTTGACCATCGAGGACGTTCCCGGCGCCAACACCGCATGGACCGTGGAATCCGGCGATACGCTGTCCTCGGACAACAGCGTCACACTGGTATGGGACAGCCCCGCTGGCCTGAGGTTCCGCCGCTCCATATCCGTCGACGAGGACTACCTCTTCACGATCACGCAAAGCGTGGAGAATACAAATGCCGGCACGGTGTCGCTGGCGCCATACGGGATCGTCGCACGCCACGGCGTGCCAGAAGATCTCAAGAATTTCTTCATTTTGCATGAGGGCGTCATCGGCATGGCGGATGGCACCCTCGCGGAAATCGACTACGACGAGATGGTCGATTATGACTTCAACGCCGCGGAAGGCGCGCGCGCCGAAGTCACGCAGGTGACTGAAAACGGATGGATCGGCTTCACAGATCATTACTGGATGACCACGCTCATTCCGGAGCCTGGCTCCGCTTTCAAGCAGGTTGCCAAATACGATGAGCGACGCGACATCTACCAGACCGAAGCGGTCATGCCGACGATCCAGCTTGCCGAAGGCCAGAGCGAAACCGTCACGACACAGCTTTTCGCCGGTGCCAAGGAGTGGGAAACGATCCGCGGCTATCAGAACGATGGTGTCGAGGGCTTTCTGGACAGCATTGACTGGGGTTGGTTCTTCTTCCTGACCAAGCCGATCTTTGCCGTCCTGCACTATCTCAATATCTGGATCGGCAACATGGGCTGGGCGATCATCGGCCTGACGCTGCTGATCAAGGCAATTTTGCTGCCCCTCGCGTATAAATCCTACGTCTCCATGGCAAAGATGAAGGAACTTCAGCCGGAGATGGAAAAAATCAAGGAGCGTGCCGGTGACGACCGTCAGAAGCTCCAGCAGGAGATGATGGCGCTCTACAAGAAGGAAAAGGTCAATCCGGCATCCGGTTGCCTGCCCATCCTGCTTCAGATCCCGATCTTTTTCTCTCTCTACAAGGTGATTTTTGTCACGCTCGAGCTGAGACACGCGCCGTTCTTCGGTCCGTTTCAGGACCTTTCCGCACCTGACCCAACGTCGATCTGGAACTTGTTCGGCGCATTTCCCTGGGCCGCGCCGGATCCGAACTCGATCATGGCGCTTATCTTCATCGGCATCCTGCCGTTGCTCCTGGGCATTTCGATGTGGCTCCAGCAGAAGCTGAACCCGGCGCCCACGGACCCAACGCAGCAGATGATCTTTGCCTGGATGCCATGGGTGTTCATGTTCATGTTGGGCGGTTTCGCAAGCGGCCTCGTGGTCTACTGGATTGCCAACAACACCATCACTTTCGCGCAGCAATACGCGATCATGCGCAGCCAGGGTTTCAAACCCGACATCCTTGGCAACATCGTCGGCAAGAACAAACCGGAAAAGCCGAAAACGGCCAATGCGGATGGCAAGCCGTCAGGCAAAGGGAAGTCTAAGAAGTGACCGCGCGCGTGACCGGCCTGTGGCGCCACCCGATCAAGAGTCATGGACGGGAAGCGCTCAGGGCGGTCTCGCTCACGGCCGGTCAAACTCTGCCCTTCGACCGGCTCTGGGCGGTGGCACACGAGAAATCCAGCGCCGATGGCACAGAATGGCTGCCATGCGTGAACTTCAGTCGCGTGTCCAAGGTCCCGGCGCTCATGGCAATAACTGCAACCCTCGATGAGGGTACCGAACGGGTGACGCTCATGCATCCGGATCGCCCGGAAATCACGTTTTCACCGGATAGCGAAGCCGATCAATTCCTCGACTGGGTGCGCCCCCTGATGCCCGAAAACCGTGCAGCGTCGACCAGGGTCGTGCGCTCCCGGGTCCGGGGCATGACCGATAGCGACTTCGCCTCCGTCACCCTGTGCAACATGTCTTCGCATCGTGCGGTCGAACAGCGGATCGGGACTCCGTTGTCGGTTCATCGTTGGCGCGGCAACATATGGATTGACGGCCTCGCCCCCTGGGAAGAGTTCGATTGGATCGATCGCGAGGTCCGGATCGGCGAAGCGGTTTTGCATGTTCGTGAACGCACGGACCGCTGCATGGCCACCACGGCCAACCCCGATACCGGGCGCCGGGACGCTGACACGCTGGGCGCGCTGGAAAGCTGGGGGCATCAGGATTTCTCCGTGCGGGCGGAGGTTGTTCGATCCGGGCGTGTCGCCTTGAACGATAGCGTGGAGCGCGCGTAATGGCCCTGCCCTTTCCCATAGCCGAAGATCCGGATCCGGCCTTGCAAGAGCGTGCGCGCATTCTCTGCACCGGCCAGGTCGAATTTCTCAAAGGTGTTGTGGCGATGGATGGCCTGCCCGACGCCGATCGGATCGAGGTCTGCTTTGCCGGTCGGTCGAATGTCGGAAAATCTTCTCTGATCAACGCGCTGACCGGGCGCAAGGGTCTGGCGCGCGCCTCCAACACGCCGGGCCGCACGCAGGAAATCAACTTTTTCACACTGGCCGACAGCCATTACATCGTCGATCTTCCGGGCTATGGCTTTGCCAACGCGCCCTTGGCCAAGGTCGAGCAATGGCAGCGCTTGCTCAAACGCTACCTCGCAGGACGCGTGAGCCTGCGTCGGGCCTTTGTGCTCATTGACTTCCGCCATGGGGTCAAACCCGTCGACGAGGAGATCATGGGCCTGCTCGACAGTTCGGCGGTGACCTTTCAGACCGTTTTGACCAAGGCGGACAAGGTCAAGGCAAAGGACCGGGACCGCGTGCTTTCTCAGGTCCGCGACAGGCTCTCAAAACACCCCGCGGCCTTCCCCGAAATCGTGACCACCAGTTCCGAAACAGGCGACGGTATTCCCACCTTGCGCGCGATCGTGGCCAGCTTGGTCTAGAAACCCGCCGCGCGGACAGGCATTGTGCTGCAACCGAAATCAGGCCCGAGACTGCAATGAGACCCCGCAACATGAATGATGACTGGATCGCCAGCGCACGCACGCTCAGCCAGGCGCTGCCCTATCTGCAACGCTACACCGGCGCGATCGTCGTGGTGAAGTTCGGCGGCAATGCCATGGGCGATGACGCGGCCATGGCCGAATTCGCACGCGACATCGTCTTGATGCGTCAGGTCGGGGTGAACCCCCTTGTCGTGCATGGCGGCGGGCCGATGATCAATGACATGCTTAAGCGCCTGAACATCGAGAGCCGCTTTGTCCGTGGCAAGCGCGTCACGGATCAGGCCACCGTCGAGGTGGTGGAGATGGTGCTGACCGGGCTGGTCAACAAGCGCATCGTGCAGGCACTGACCCTTCAGGGCGCGCGCGCGGTGGGGCTGTCGGGCAAAGACGATCAACTCATGGTCTGCGAAGCCGATGACCCCGAGCTTGGCTTTGTCGGCCGGCCTGTCGCGATGAACCCGCAAGTGCTGCATGACCTATTTGAAAAGGACATCATCCCGGTCATCGCGCCGCTTGGAACCGGGCGGCAGGGGGAGACCTTCAACGTCAATGGCGATACGGCCGCAGGCGCCCTGGCCGGTGCGCTCAAGGCCGATCGCCTGTTGCTGCTGACCGACGTTCAGGGCGTCAAGAATGCCGATGGCGAGGTGGTGACCGAACTGACGCCGGACGATGTGACACGCATGACCAATCAGGGCGTGATCGCCGGCGGGATGATCCCCAAGACGGAAACGGCCTTGCGCGCCATTCGTGACGGCGTGCGCGGCGTCGTCATCATCGACGGGCGGGTTCCGAACGCCTGCCTGTTGGAGCTGTTCACGGAGCACGGATCCGGCTCACTCATCCGACCGGCGGATCGCCTGCCGCGATGACGGCGCTGTCCGCTCTGGATGATGCGGCGCGGGCTGTCGGCCTTGCTATCCGTGGCGCGTTTCACCCCGTCGCCGAGGACGATGCCGGGGCCGCGCAGACCGTCCTGATGCTGGGCCCGGACGAGCCCGCATTCTGGCCCCTCTTCCAGGCAAGCGACGAATATTGCGACGGCACCGCCAACCCGCTGGATCGGTGGTCCAAACGCGTGGTGGGCGGATTGGCACAGAGCTGGGGCGGTGAGGCGGTGTTCCCCTATGACGGCCCTCCCTATGCTCCGTTTATCCGGTGGGCGACGCGCACCGGGCAAACCTTCCCGAGTCCGGTCGGGCTTCTGGTGCATGACAGGGCTGGCCTCTTCATCAGTTTCCGCGGCGCGGTTCTGTTGCCGCAGCGGCTGGCGCTCCCGGCGGGACCGCAAAGCCCCTGCCTGACCTGTGCGGAAACCCCTTGCGCGACGGCCTGCCCAGTGGGCGCGCTTGGCCCCGATCAACCCTATGACGTACCGTCCTGCCGGGCCCATGTCAGCAGTGCGGCCGGTGCGGAATGCCGCGAAGGCGGGTGCCTTGTCCGGCGCGCCTGTCCTGTTTCGCAACGCTTGGGACGCCAAAGCGCGCAATCCGCTTTCCACATGGCAGCCTTCGTGGGACAATAGCGGCATGCGACGTCTCGTGCTCATGCGCCATGCCAAGTCTGACTGGTCCTTCTCGGAACCGGACCATGCGCGCGCGCTCAACAAGCGCGGTATCCGCAGCGCAAAGGCACTCGGGCACTGGCTGCGCACGCAGGGCGTTGGGGTCGATCAGGCGCTGATCTCCTCGTCAACGCGGACAAGGCAAACCTGGGATCTGCTCGAGATTGACGGTGCGCCGCACTATGACCGCGCGCTGTATCATGCAGAGCCCGAGGCGATCCTTGATGCGCTGCGCGATGCTGAGGGTCAGACGGTTCTGATGTTGGGGCACAATCCCGGTATCGCCATGCTGGCGCAGAGCCTTGTCGCGAGACCGCCAAACCACCCGCGTTTTGACGATTACCCCACTGGCGCGACCCTCGTGGTTGATTTCGAGACCGACAGCTGGCCAGACATCTGCCCCGGAACCGGCAAGGTCGCGCAGTTCATCGTGCCCAGAGACCTCACCGGATAAGAAAAACGGCGAAGGCTGCCCCTCGCCGTTTCCATTTTCTTCCGTCCTGCACATTTGGACAGGCGCGCCGCCCGCCGTTCAGTGCCCGAGGATCTGGCTCAGGAACAGTTTCGTGCGCTCGTTCTTTGGATTGTTGAAGAACTCTTCAGGCTCGTTCTGTTCGACGATCTGACCGGCATCCATGAAGATGACGCGGTTGGCCACCTGTCGCGCAAAGCCCATCTCGTGGGTCACGCAGAGCATGGTCATCCCTTCTTCAGCGAGGCTGACCATGGTGTCGAGAACCTCCTTGATCATCTCCGGATCGAGCGCCGAGGTCGGTTCGTCAAAGAGCATGATCCGCGGGCGCATGCAGAGCGACCGGGCGATGGCCACACGCTGCTGCTGACCACCCGAAAGCTGACCGGGATACTTGTCGGCCTGCTCCGGGATCTTGACCTTTTCGAGGAAGTGCATCGCGATTTCTTCGGCTTCTTTCTTGGGTGTCTTGCGGACCCAGATCGGCGCGAGCGTGCAGTTTTCGAGGATGGTCAGATGCGGGAAGAGGTTGAAGTGCTGAAACACCATCCCCACTTCCGAGCGGATCTTGTCGATGTTCTTGATGTCCGAGCTGAGCACGGTGCCATCCACTTCGATCCGGCCCTTCTGGTGCTCTTCGAGCGCGTTGATGCAACGGATGAGCGTCGATTTGCCCGACCCCGAAGGACCGGCAATAACGATGCGCTCGCCGCGGTTCACGGTCAGGTCGATGTCGCGCAGCACGTGAAAGGTGCCGTACCACTTGTTCATTTTATCGATGCTGATTGCGATTTCGTCGGAGACTTGCATTTGTTGAGCAGTTTCAGCCATGTCGTTGGCTCCCTGTTTTCACCTTATGTGTTGTGCTGCGCCGAACCACCGGCCGGCGCAGCGCCAAAATCAGGCGGATTTATCTGTGATCCGTGGCCAACTGACGTTCGAGCCATTGCGAGTATTTGGAGATGCCGTAGCAGACCGGGAAGAACATCAGGATCGCAAAACCCCAAAGCTCCCAGTAGACGCCGTTCCATTCGGTCGAGGCGAGGATCGGACCGCGGATCATGCCGACAAGGTCGAACATCGAGATCACCGATACCAGCGTGGTGTCCTTGAAGAGACCCACGGCCACGTTCACGATTCCGGGGATGGAGATCTTGAGTGCTTGCGGCATGATGATCAGGCGCATGGCCTGCGGATAATCCAGCCCAAGGCTGTCCGCGGCCTCGTATTGACCACGCGGCAGGGCCGCCAAGCCACCCCGGATCACCTCTGCGATATAGGCAGAGGAGAACATGGTGATCATGATGATCACCCGCAGGATCAGGTCAAAATTCGTGCCGGGCGGCAGGAAGTAAGCCAGAACCACGTTCGCGACGAAAAGCAAGGTGATCAGCGGAACACCGCGAATGAACTCGATGAACACCACGCAGATCCACTTGATGATCGGCATGGAGGACTGGCGTCCAAGCGCAAGCAGAATCCCGATCGGCAGAGACAGCGAGACGCAGACCGTTCCGAGGATAAAGTTCAGCATGAAGCCGCCCATGTCGCGCGACGGCACCTCGGGCAGCGCCAGAACGCCGCTCATGGCGGACGACAGGAACCCGCCGACATACCAGACGACCGCGGCGGCCAGCACACCGGCGCCAAGCCCTGCGGCAAAGCTGTTGCGTTCGAACTGCTTGAACGCGACATAGGCCGCGATAAAGCCAACAAGCGCGACGATCGGCACAATGATCGTGCCGCCCCAGATCAGCCAGAACGCGATGAAAGGATAAAGCGCGGTAAAGATCAGCACCTTGCGCGGCACATACATCGCAAAAAGCAGGGGCGCTGCGGCGACGAACAGCAGGATGAAGGCCAGCGTCGGCCGCCAGTATTCCTCGTTCGGATACTGGAACCCGAACAAGAGTTGGTTCCAGCGCTCGGTGAGAACCGAGAAACAGGCGCCCGTTGTCCCCTGAAGGATCTCGCGACACTCGGCGAGCGAGTCGGTCGACCAGATGCCGTTCAGGAACCACGGCCATGCACCAGATACGATCTTGTAGAGGAAATAGATCGCCACCAGCGTCAGGATCGCGTTGATCCAGTCCGGGAAGAGGTTCTCCCGCAGCCATTTGATCACGCCGCGTTCGGTTGCGGGCGGCTCCTGTTCCGGAAGCATGGTATCGCGCACGAATGCGACGGATTGAGCGTGTGTATCGGACATGGATCAGCGCTCCTTCAGCTTCACGGCGTTGTTGTAGACATTCATGATTGCGGAGATCGCCAAGCTGAACGTGAGATAGAACAGCATCAGCAGCAGCACGCATTCGATGGCGCGCCCGGTCTGGTTCAGCGTGATGCCGCCCAGTGTTCCGGTGAGGTCCATGTAGCCGACGGCAATCGCCAGAGAGCTGTTCTTCGTCAGGTTGAGATATTGCGAGATCAGCGGCGGAATGATGACACGCAGCGCCTGCGGAAGGATCACGAGGTTCATGATGCGGTTGGGACGCAGGCCCAGCGATGCCGCCGCCTCCGTTTGGCCTTTTGAGACCGCAAGGATACCGGCACGAACGTTTTCCGCGATGAAGGCCGCGGTGTAGATCGACAGCGCCAGAGTCAGTGCGATGAAGGAGTTCCGCGCAAAAATGCCGCCCTGGAAGTTGAAGCCGCGCAGCTCGGGGATATCCCAGGCGAGGCCCATGATCACACAAGCGAGAATGAGCGGCACAAACCAGATCGCGAGATTGATCCAGAGCGTGTTGGGACGCACGCCCGTTGCTTCCTGAATGCGTGTGGCCCGGGCCAGCATGGCCCGCGTGCCGAACAACGCGCCGACAAGGAGCGCAATGATGATCAGCCAGCCCGTCGAGCCGGTTGCCCATTCCACTGTGAAATAGGGCTGCGGAAAGTAGAATCCGCGCCCGGTAAAGGCGAAGAGGTCAAGAAACATGGAGGCTTCAGGGCTGTCGCCCCGGAAATCCCGCGGCTGCGGAAGCACCGCCACAAACACGGCCATGACGATCAGGATCCACACGAGAACCGGCACATTCCGGAAGATCTCGACATAGACCGACATGATCTTGGAAATCAGCCAGTTCTTGGAGAGGCGTAGAACACCGACGACGACACCGATGATCGTCGCGAGGATACAGCCAACAAACGCCACAAGCAGCGTGTTGAGCGCTCCGACAACGGAGGCGCGCCAATGGCTCGACTGGCTGTCATACTCCAGGAGCCGTTGGTTGATGTCATACCCGGCCGGTTCGCCGAGGAACTCGAAACTGATATTCAAACCCGCCGCTGCAAGGTTTCGGACAAGGTTGATGCCAAGAAAGGCCATCAGCCCGATCAGACAGAGCAAGGCAATGAATTGGAATGTGTAGGAGCGATACCGCGTGTCGTTCAACAGCTGCGAAGGCCGAAACGACTCCGACGGCGGGTCGGACATGGTCGTCATGGTGTTATCCCTGATGCGTCCGCTGCTTGATCGTAAGGCGGTTGTCCCGCTCTTCTACAGTCTTGGCGGAGTTCTTCTTGTGGGTAGATGAGAAAAGGGCGCGGTCTGTGCCGCGCCCTTCTCCGTGTCAGATTTTAGCGGAAGGGCGGGCTATAGAGCAGGCCGCCATCGGTCCACTGAGCGTTGAGGCCGCGCGAGAGGCCAATCGGCGTGTTCTCACCGATGTTCTTCTCGAACAGTTCACCGTAGTTGCCGCCAGCCATCAGGGCTTTCATCGCCCAGTCGGCTTCCAGCCCAAGCATCTCGCCCAGGTTGCCTTCGGTCCCCAGCAGACGGTTGATTTCCGGGTTGTCGGAACCGGCTGCCAGCTCTTCGAGGTTGGCGGAGGTGATGCCAAGCTCTTCGGCCGCGATCAGCGCATTGAGCGTCCAGCGCACAATGTCGCCCCACTCGTTGTCGCCGTGGCGAACGAGCGGACCAAGCGGCTCCTTGGAGATGATTTCAGGCAGAACCACGTGATCGCCCGGGTTTTCGAATGCCGCGCGGGTTGCCGCGAGGCCGGATGCGTCGGTGGTGTAGACGTCGCATGCGCCCTCAAGATAGAGCGGCTGCGCTTCGGCATTGGTTTCGATCGGAACCGGCTCGTAGCTGATGTTGTTGGAGCGGAAGAAATCCGCAAGGTTCAGCTCGGTGGTGGTGCCGGTCTGGATGCAGACGGTCGCGCCGTCGAGTTCCTTGGCCGAGGAGACGCCCAGCTCCTTGGGAACCATGAAGCCCTGACCGTCGTAGTAGTTGATACCAACGAATTCGAACTTCAGATCAACATCGCGCGAGAAAGTCCACGTGGTGTTGCGGGCCAGCATGTCGATCTCGCCGGACGCCAGCGCGGTAAAGCGCGTCTTACCGGTGGTCGGCACGAACTCGACTGCGGTCGGGTCGCCAAGTACGGCCGCTGCAACGGCACGACACACGCCTACGTCGAAACCGTCCCACTCGCCATTGGCGTCGGGCGCTGCGAAACCGACGAGACCTGTGGTCACACCACAGTTCAGCGTGCCGCGCGCTTTGACATCGTCAAGCGTCGCCGCGGCCGCTGCGGATGCAGCGAGACCGGCGATCGTGACCGTGCCGAGAATTACCGATTTTTTCATTGTTACCTCTTCCTGTTTCCCGCCCGCAAAGGCGGATCAGACGCCCATTCGGGCTTTTGATACCGTATAGGGGAAGATCCCCACTCAGTGGGCCAGAGTGTGTTCGAATCTACATGGGAAGGTCAAGGCGATTTGCCTGTAAATTAACCGTTTCTACGCGTGTTGACCAAGGGTAAGGCACAGGAATTGAGCACGGCTTTCCCGCTCAGGAAGAACGGGCCATCGCAAAATAGCGATTCGCGTGTCGAAACGCTTCGGCTTTGATGGCAGCGGCTTCTTCGGCCTCTTCATCCACGCCCCATTGCTCGGCCTGCCAGCGCTCGTCGATCCGTGACATGTCCCAGATCTCGTCGGCCGGGTGCGTCTGGTGCGCGCCGGCAAGCCCCAGAACCAGCGATCCGGTGAGCGTCACAAGGTCGTGAAACGCCGCAAGCGCGTGGTTGTCCAGCGCATGCACCTGTGCCGACAGACGTGCCAATGCGTCGGGCTGCTGGGCTTCGTGCATGATCCCGGTGCGTGGCTCAAGACGGGCTTCGAACGTCCGGTCCGCCCAGTCCAGCATCGGATCCCAAACGGCGTTCTGGCGATCCACGAGCTCTTGCGGGCTGGCGGCGCGATAGCACAGAAGGTCGGCATCCCCATAGGCCGCCAGCATCTCGGCGACCGCGCCATGTTGCGGCGCAACCTTGTCGATGGCCGAATTGGCGGTGCGGGTGAACGGCATGGTGCGGGGATCGATCTTTTCCTCCTGCGCCCGCCACTCCTCGGCGATGGCCGCGGCAAGCGCTTCGGTCGGAACGCTCAGCAGCGTCTTGGAGGGCGTTCGCACGCTGCGACCGTCCAGAAGAACGGTGAACCCACCCTCCGTCTTCTCGATGCTGGTGTCCTGCCAGAAGCGTCTCGGTGCCCATTCACTCATGGTGCTCCCTCCAGAATGTCGTGGATGGCCCCTTCAAGCCCTGTGACGTCCTCGACGACGGACGACGCGGCTGACAGGCGGTCCACCGAATGATAGCCCCAACCCACGCCGATGCTGGCCATGCGGGCGGCGCGGGCCATGTCAATATCAAAACTGGTATCGCCGATCATCACGCAATGTTCCGGGCCAAGCCCGGCATCCCCCATGGCGCTGTGCAGCATGGCTGGATGAGGCTTGGACGGGTGATCGTCGGCGCATTGCGCGGTCACGAATAGCGGCCCGATGCCATGGGTTTCCAGAAGCGCGTCGAGCCCCCGGCGCGATTTGCCCGTGGCCAGCCCCAGAAGGACGGTCTCCCGCCCATGCAAGCGCCGGAGCAGTTCCGCAATACCGGGATAGAGCGGCGACGACGCGGCCCCGTTCTCGCGACGCAACCGGGCGTAGGCGTCCTTGTAGGCGGCAACGATCCGCCCCCGGGACGTGTCGCTTTGATCCGGGGCCAAGGCATGAATTGCCTGCGGAAGCGAGAGCCCAACAATTCCAAGGATTTGCGCGCGGGCCGGGGGCGTCAACCCCTCGGCGCCGAAGGCCTGCGACATCGAGGCCACGATATCGGCCTGGCTGTCCACGAGCGTGCCGTCGACATCGAAGACAACAAGCCGCAGATCGCTCATAGCATCGCCTCGAACGGGTCTTCTGCGGCAAAGCTTTCTTCCCAGCCCAGCGTGTTCCAGCTATCGGCCATGTGCGGCGGCAAGGGGGCATCGACCCGGACCAGCTTTTTGGTGACCGGATGAACAAAGGCCATGGTCCGCGCGTGCAGATGCAGCTTGCGCGACATGTCCCCGCCCAGATGGGCACCCCAGCCGTCGCCAAGGTTTTCCTGACCGGAACCGCCATATTTGCCGTCACCGGCGATGGGGTGACCGATCTCTGCCATATGCGCACGCAGCTGATGGGTGCGGCCGGTGACCGGCTCCATCGCGACCCAGGCCGCCCGCCCTGCCACACGGTAGAGCGTGGCATAGCGTGTCAGCGCGCGTTTGGCGCCCGGCGTGCTGTCGATCTCGCGCGGCAACACACAGCGCATTTTTTCGCCTTCACCGGCCTTGCCATGCCCGGACGCCTTCACCAGTCCAAACCGGATCTCGCCAAGATAGGGTGTCGGCACACCCGCGACGAGCGCCCAGTAGATCTTGCGGGTTTGCTTGTGGCGGATCGCGTCGGTCAACGCCTTGGCCATTTCGCGCGTGCGGGCCAGGATCAGAACACCGGAGGTGTCCTTGTCGAGCCGGTGCACAAGCCGCGGCTTGTCCGTGTAGCCGTCTTGCAGGGCCACGCAGAGGCCGTCCACATGGCGCGTCTGGTTTGTGCCGCCCTGCGTCGGAAGGCCGGCGGGCTTGTTGATGGCGATCACGTGGTCGTCACGATACAGCACTGCGGCGCGCATCATCTCTGCGTCGGCATCGCTCACCTTGACCTGCGGCGCGGATTTGGCGCGCGCGGCGCCTTCCTGCGCGTCCGGAAGCGGGGGAATGCGCACCTCCTGCCCGGCTTCGAGCCTTGTGGAGGCTTTGACCCGGCCGCCATTGACCCGCAATTCCCCCTTGCGGCACATCTTTTCAATGCGGCCCTGCGAAACCTGCGGAAACAGGCGTTTGAACCAGCGGTCGAGCCTCTGGTCACCGTCACCGGGCGCTACGGTCACTGTCTGAACCCGGCTCATGTGACCACACTCCGCGCCAGGAGAAGCCCTGCGGCCAGGGCCGCGATCGACAGGGTCACGGATCCGACAACGTAAAGCGCTGCAAGCCCCAGATTGCCGCGTTCGAACAGGGTGACCGCATCGAGGGAAAACGCGGAAAAGGTGGTGAACCCACCCAGAACGCCGGTCATCAGAAACGGTGCGACCCGGGTTCCGGATACCGCCGTGAGAACCACCACAAGCACGCCCATCGCGAAACAGCCGATCAGGTTGACGAGCATGGTGCCCCACGGAAAATCCTTGCCGAGCAGACGTGCGGCGCCGACACCGGTGAGATACCGGGCGGAGGCACCGAGTGCGCCGCCAGCGGCGACTTGCAGAAGGGTCATGGTCATGGGCCTCCCTTCGCCGCGCAGGCGCCGCTTGTCAAGCTGGGCTCAGGTCTCGCGCTCGTCACGCAGGCGCGCAAAATAGGCCACCCGCTTCTTGAGGTCACGTTCGAAACCGCGTTCGACAGGATCGTAGAACGCCGCGCGCGCCATATCATCGGGAAAGTAATTCTGACCGGAGAACCCGTCTTCGGCATCATGGTCATAGGCGTAACCCGATCCGTAGCCGATATCCTTCATCAGCCGTGTCGGCGCGTTGAGGATGTGCTTCGGCGGCATCAGCGAGCCGGTCTTCTTGGCGGCGTTGCGCGCCGCCTTGTAGGCGACGTAGGCCGCGTTGGATTTCGGCGCAAGCGCCAGATAGACCAGAGCCTGCGCGATCGCGAGTTCACCTTCCGGCGAGCCCAGCCGCTCATAAGTCTCCCAGCTCTGCAAACAGATCGCCTGCGCTTGCGGATCGGCCAGTCCGATGTCCTCTACGGCCATCCGGGTGATCCGCCGCGCGAGGTAGCGCGGGTCTTCACCTGCCTCCAGCATACGCGCAAACCAGTAGAGCGCCGCGTCCGGGTCCGACCCACGCACCGATTTGTGCAACGCAGAGATCAGGTTGTAATGCCCGTCGCCGGATTTGTCATACTGCGCGGCACGGCGCATCAGCCGTGTCGTGAGAGCCGCACGGTCCAGCGGCGCCGCCGCATCTGCAGGCCAGGACAACACCTGTTCAACAAGGTTGAGCAACGCCCGCCCGTCGCCATCCGCCATCTCGATCAGGGCCGCGCGGGCGTCCTCATCCAGCGGCAGCGCCCGCCCCACCTCGGCTTCGGCCCGTTGCACGAGCCGGTCCAGATCGTCTGCCCCGAGCCGTTCAAGCACAAGCACCTGCGCCCGCGACATGAGAGCCGCATTGAGTTCGAAAGACGGATTCTCCGTCGTCGCACCCACAAGCAGGATGGTGCCATCTTCCATATGGGGCAGGAACCCGTCCTGCTGCGCCTTGTTGAACCGGTGGATCTCATCGACAAAGAGAAGCGTTCCCTGCCCGTTTGACCGGCGGTGCCGCGCTGCCTCGAACACCTTCCGAAGATCCGGGACACCCGTGAAGATCGCACTGATCTGCACGAAATGCAGATCCGTTGCATCCGCGAGTAACCGCGCAATCGTGGTTTTTCCCACACCGGGCGGTCCCCAGAAGATGATCGAACCAAGCGATCCGGACGCCAGCATGATGCCAAGGGGCGAGTCTGGGCCGAGCACCTGCGTTTGCCCAACGACGTCTTCGAGCCGTGTCGGGCGCAATCGGTCGGCCAAGGGGCGCGGCGCCTCTCGCCCGACATTTGGCGTGGCGCCGGTATCGAACAGATCCGCCATCGCTCAGACCCGGAAGCGGAGCAGAACGCGACGCCCGTCGCGGTCTGCCTCGATCCCGATGCGCGGAGCCGCCCGTTCAAGCGCGGGTGCAACGTCATCGGGTGTGCGAATGGCGCGGCCGTTGATTGCCCGGAGCACATCGCCCGCGCGCAATCCGGCCCGCGCGCCATAAGGGCCGGGATCGGTCACGACAACGCCTTGCGCCATGAGCGGCAGACCGGTTTCCTCCGCCACTGCGGGGTTGATCCGCGCGATGCGCAATCCCGGCAACACGGCGCCGCGCGACAATACCTGTTCGGCCCGGTCAGGGCTGTCAGGCGGCAGGATCAACGGCACCTCGACCTCTCTGGTGACGCCGTCGCGAAAATAGCGGATCGCGACGCTCTCGCCAGCGCCTCTGATCGACATCCGGAACAGCATTTCCTGCGGTGAATTCACCGGCAGGCCATCCACGTCGAACACCACATCGCCGGGTTGCAGACCGGCTTCGGCAAACGGGCTTTGTGGATGCAATTGCGCGATGATCACGCCGCTCGGAATCGGCAATCCGAGCCCATCGGACAGATCGGCGGTGACCGGTTGGCCCGTAATCCCGGCCCATGGCCGGCGGAAGCTCGTTTCGCCCGCGCGGGCCTGCGCGACGAAGGCGGACACAAGCGCGGAAGGGATGGCGAAACCGATGCCGTTCGAACCTCCGGACCGCGTGAGGATCGACGTGTTCACTCCGATCAGCCGTCCCGCCAGATCGACGAGGGCCCCACCGGAATTGCCCGGATTGATCGGCGCATCCGTCTGGATGAAATAGCCGCGCCCGAGGCCCGTCGCAGCGCCGGACCGCGCCAGTCCGGACACGATGCCGCTCGACACCGTCTGTCCGACGCCAAACGGGTTGCCGATGGCCAGTACGAGCTCGCCCACCTCCACCGTGTCGCTGTCGCGCAGGGGCAGGTGGACGAGGTCCTCAGCCCCGTCGAGCTTGAGAATGGCAAGGTCGGCCTCCTCGTCGCCGAGCAGCACGCGCGCGTCAAATTCCCTGCGATCGTTGAGCACAACCCGGATGTCGGTGGCCTCGCCAACCACGTGGTAATTGCTCACGACGATCCCGTCTGCGGTCAGGATCACCCCCGAACCCAGCGAGTTTTGCACCCGAGGTCTGCCGGCACCGCCGCGGAAGAAATCGCGAAAGAACGGGTCATCGGCAAACGGGCTTCGGCGCTGCTCCACGACGCGGCGGGCGTAAATGTTGACCACTGCGGGCGCGGCCTGGCGCACAACAGGCGCGAAGCTCAACGAAATCTCGGCAGCGCTTTGCGGCACACGTGTTTCGGCGCTCAGGGGACCGGCCAAACATAGCAGCAAGACGCAAACCGCACGGATCATCGCTCTTCCTCCCTTTGCACAAGGATATGTCGTTGCAGCCCGCGCTTTGCAACCCGCCCGGATCGGGGCAGGTAAGCGAGTCTGCCGACCCACGACCTGTCTCATGACGGAGTGCTCGTGCCATTAACGGCGGGTCCAAACGACAAAGGCCCCATCGCTAAGATGGGGCCCCGACACTTCCTGTAAAACCGAATTCGGCTTAGTCTTCAGTCACTTCTTCCGCTTCGAGGCGCGCTTTGTCCGCAGCGCCTTTTGCTGCGACGTCGCGGTCGACCAATTCGATGATCGCCATCGGCGCCATGTCGCCATACCGGAAACCGGCTTTCATGACGCGGGTGTAGCCGCCCTGGCGCTCGGCATAACGCGGGCCGAGGATCTCGAAGAGCTTGGCGACGTCCTTGTCCTGCTTGAGCTGGGCTGCGGCCTGGCGGCGGGCATGCAGATCGCCGCGCTTCCCGAGCGTGATCAGCTTGTCCATGATGCGCTTGAGTTCCTTGGCTTTCGGCAGGGTCGTCTTGATCTGCTCATGTTCGATCAGAGAGCCAGCCATGTTGGAAAACAAGGCCTTACGGTGTTCGTGGGTGCGGTTGAGACGGCGGTAGCCTTTTGCGTGACGCATGTGTCTTACTCCTAATTGCCCTCTACGGGCTGTTTTGCTTTGTCCGGCAGTCCGTGCGTGCGGACCGCTCACCTTGGGGTCGAAACCGACCCGAAACCGGCCAATCCGGCCGATGCACAATCGATGCACATCCAATGCACAAACCATGCGCATGCCTTGCGGCACCAAACCCGCCCGCTTCCCCGGTTTGAGCGGGGCGACGGGGTGGGTGGGTGGGCGTCCGCGCCGTTCGAAGCGGGGAAGCGGGCGCCCGGATCTCTTAGAACGAGTCTTCGAGCTTCTTGGCCAGATCCTCGATATTGTCCGGCGGCCAGTCCTCGACATCCATGCCAAGGTGGAGACCCATGCCCGAGAGCACTTCCTTGATCTCGTTGAGCGACTTGCGACCGAAGTTCGGCGTGCGCAGCATCTCGGCTTCGGTCTTCTGGATCAGGTCACCGATATAGACGATGTTGTCGTTCTTGAGGCAGTTCGCGGAGCGGACGGACAGTTCGAGCTCGTCCACCTTCTTGAGCAGAAGCGGGTTGAACTCCAGACCATCGTCATCATCCTGACGCGACGCGCTTTCGGGCTCTTCGAAGTTCACGAAGATCGACAGCTGGTCTTGCAGGATGCGCGCTGCGAAGGCGATGGCGTCCTCGGGGGTCACCGATCCGTCTGTTTCCACCTTCATGGTCAGCTTGTCGTAGTCGAGCACCTGGCCCTCACGGGTCGGTTGCACGTCATAGGAGACCTTCTTGACCGGCGAATAGATGGCGTCGATCGGGATCAGCCCGATCGGGGCATCCTCGGGCTTGTTCTTGTCCGCGGAGACGTAGCCGCTGCCCATGTTGACGGTGAGTTCCATGTAGACTTCGGCGCCCTCGTCCACGTGGCAGATCACGTGATCGCGATCCAGCACCTCGATGCCGTTCGTCTCGGAGATGTCGCCCGCGGTGACAACGCCCGGACCCTTCGCGGAGATCGACAGGCGCTTGGGCCCTTCGACTTCCATGCGCAGGCTCACGCCCTTGAGGTTCAGGATGATGTCGGTCACATCCTCGCGCACACCGGCAACGGACGAAAACTCGTGCAGCACGTTGTCGATCTGCACCGATGTGATCGCCGCACCCTGCAGGCTCGAAAGCAACACGCGGCGCAGCGCGTTGCCGAGCGTGAGGCCAAAGCCGCGCTCCAGCGGCTCTGCGATCAATGTCGCCGTGCGGGACGGATCGGCGCCCGGCTTCACCTGCAATTGCTGAGGTTTGATCAGCTCTGCCCAATTCTTGTGGATCATGCGTCCCTCCATACCTGCAAACCTTCCATGTCCCAAAAGGCCTGCGCCCGAGGTTTCAAATGACGACTCGAGGCCGGGCAGAAAATCCACCCGGCCTCGATTGATTTTGATGCCGTTTAGACGCGACGGCGCTTCGGCGGACGGCAGCCGTTATGCGCGATCGGCGTCACGTCGCGGATCGACGTGATGTTGAAGCCGACAGCGGCCAGCGCGCGCAGCGCCGATTCGCGACCCGAACCGGGGCCCTGCACTTCGACTTCCAGTGTCTTCACACCGTGGTCCTGTGCCTTCTTGCCGGCGTCTTCCGCCGCAAGCTGTGCCGCGTAGGGCGTGGATTTGCGCGATCCCTTGAAGCCCATGGTGCCGGCAGACGACCAGGCGATCGCGTTGCCCTGCACATCGGAGATCAGGATCTTGGTGTTGTTGAAGGTCGAGTTCACATGCGCAACGCCAGCTGCGATGTTCTTGGAGACCTTTTTCTTGCCGCCACGGCGAGTATCACGTGCCATATCGAATAGCCTCCCTTACTTCTTCTTGCCGGCGATGGGCTTTGCAGGGCCCTTGCGCGTGCGTGCGTTCGTATGGGTGCGCTGACCGCGCACGGGGAGGTTGCGGCGATGGCGCAGGCCGCGGTAGCAACCAAGGTCCATCAGGCGCTTGACGTTCATCTGCACTTCGCGGCGCAGGTCGCCTTCGACGTTGTAATTGGCGTCGATATGCTCGCGGATGGCGAGCACTTCGGCATCGGAGAGCTCGTTCACGCGCCGCGCGGCGTCGACATTGACGGCCTCGCAGATCTGCTTGGCCGAGCTGTGGCCGATTCCGGTGATATATGTGAGTGCAATGGGCACTCGCTTGTGGGTCGGGATGTTAACGCCGGCAATACGTGCCAAGTGTCTGTCCTTTCGCTGCGAGCCCGTAACGCCAGGCCCTTTTTTCACAACAACGGCCCGGCGCTTGAAAAGGCGGTCCGGGCCAGCGTCATATCGAGGTGATGCGCCGGATCTCTGCAGTGCGATTCGGCTGAGATACCCCTTGCGGGATGCGGCTATCTATGGGCGTGAGCCGCTCGGGTCAACCCCTGTCAAGAGATTTGTTCTTCGGATCGTCGGCACCGTCGGACTGCCCCTCAAGAGGCAGGTCAAGCTGCACCTCCGGCGCCCATTTGAGCGCCAGTTCCTCAAAATTGGAGAAGGCCTTGTTGGCGCTCACTTTGGACCCGCTGTCCGGCGTCGGGCGGCGGATATGCGCGATGAAATCCTCCGCTTCAAACCAGTCGCGCACCACCGTGGAGCGCATGAAGCTGCGATAGAGGTCCTCGTCGAGCACGCCCTTCTTGATGCCGATGGCAATGATTTCGTAGTGATTGAGGAAATTGAGAACCCTTTGCCGTTGCAGCATCAGATCGGGATTGGTCACCACCTTAAGCTGCGCCAGCCCGCCCTCGTCGCGGCGGACGGCGGTGAAAGCCCGGTGCAGGCTCTGATAATACTCCGTGGACTCGGAGCGTTCGATCAGATCGAGAGTTGCGCGCTTGCGGGCGATTTCCTTGTTCGCGGCAATGGCGCGCAATGAGATCAGCGCCGCCATGACGGCCGAGCAGGCAATCACCGCCGGGGCGACCCACCAATACGTATTCGGGGCCGCGCAGATCACCTGCGCCGCCCCGTCAATCTCTTCACAAGACAACTTCACTGTCTCGGATCAGTCTCTGTAACCTTCACGAAGCATGGATATCTCCCTTGGTTGCGCGACAAATATAAGCACGGATCGGCTAATAATCAATGAACCCGATCACGCCAGCGCGATGGCGATCTCCGCCTTGACCGCATCGATCTCGCCCAAACCATCCACCGCCGCGTGATTGCCCTTGGCGTAGTAGTAACCGATCAGCGGCGAGGTCTGCTTGTAATAGGCCATCAGGCGCGTCTTGAGGCTTTCCTCATTGTCATCGGCCCGCCGCTTGAACTCCGTGCCGCCGCAGTTGGAACATTTGCCATCCGCGGGGATCGGCTTGGTGAGGTCGTTATAGACTTCGCCGCAGCTTCCGCAGGTGGAGCGTGCCGTGATCCGGGCCACGAGCGCCTCGTCATCGACGCGCAGTTCCACCACCTTGTCGAGGGTCTGGTTCATCTCTTCGAGCAGCGCCCCCAGCGCGTCGGCCTGTGCCAGGGTCCGCGGGAAACCATCGAAGATGAAGCCCGAGCCGCCTGCTGCCAGTTTCTCGCGGATCAGACCGATGACGATTTCATCGGTGACAAGCTCGCCGCGCGCCATCACGCCCGCAACCATCTTGCCCATTTCCGTCCCGCTGTCCTTGGCCTCGCGCAGCATATCGCCGGTCGAGAGCTGGGTCAGACCGCGTTCCGTTTCCAGGATCCGCGCCTGTGTGCCCTTGCCCGCCCCCGGCGGTCCCAAAAGAATAATGTTCATCGCCGCGCCGGAGCCCCCTTCTTCTTGCGTGACTTACCCTTACCGCGCAACTGCGATTTCTGAATGAGACCTTCGTATTGGTGGGCGAGCAGGTGGCTCTGCACCTGCTGGATGGTGTCCATGGTCACGGACACGACGATCAGAACCGAGGTGCCGCCGAAATAGAAGGGAATCGCGAATTCGTTGCGCAGGATCTCCGGCAGCAGGCAAACCGCCGCGAGATAGGCAGAGCCAAGCGCCAGAACGCGGTTCACCACGTATTCGAGATATTCCGCCGTCTTCTTGCCGGGGCGGATGCCGGGCACGAAGCCGTTCTGGTTCTTGAGGTTCTCGGCCACATCGTCGGGTTTGAAGCTGACGTTGAAGGTGTAGAAATAGGCGAAGAAGATGATCATCCCCGCGAAGAACAGCAGGTAGAGCGGCTGTCCGGGTCCGAAATAGGCAAGGATCGTGGACATCACCGGGCCCGCGTTCTCGCCGCCCGAGAAGGTCGAGATCGTCACCGGGAGAAGCAGCAGGGAAGAGGCGAAGATCGCCGGGATCACGCCCGCCGGGTTCACCTTGACCGGCAGGTGGCTGTTCTGGGCCTCGGTCATTTTCATGCCGACTTGGCGGCGCGGATACTGAATGGTGATTTTTCGCAGCGCCCGCTCCATGAAGACCACGAAGGCAATCACCGCCACAACCATCACGATCACCCCGACGATCACCGCGGGGCTGATGGCGCCGGACCGGCCACTCTCGAAGAACTGCGCCAGCGCGGCGGGCAGCTCGGCGATGATGCCGACGAAGATGATCAGCGAGATGCCGTTGCCGATGCCGCGTGCGGTGATCTGCTCACCGATCCACATCAGGAACATGGTGCCGCCCACAAGGGTGATCACGCAGGCCGCGCGGAAATACCAGCCCGGATCGGCGGCGATATCGCCCGCCTCCAGCGACACGGCGAGGCCGTAAGCCTGCATCGTCGCCAGCAAAACCGTGCCGTAGCGCGTATACTGGTTGATCTTCTTGCGGCCCTGCTCGCCCTCTTTCTTGAGCTGTTCGAGCTTCGGCACCATCGATGTCAGGAGCTGCACGATGATCGAGGCCGAGATATACGGCATGATCCCGAGCGCGAAAATGCCCATGCGACCGAGCGCACCGCCCGTGAACATCGACACCATACCGGCAATGCCCTGCCCCGCCTGGTCGACGAAATCCCGAAGCGCGCCACCGTCGATGCCGGGAACCGGCAGGAAGGTGCCGATCCGGTAGACGATCAACAGGCCAAGGGTGAACAGGATGCGATTGCGCAGGTCGGTTGCTTTGCCAAGCGCCGCCCAACTCGTGTTGGCGGCCATTTGCTCTGCTGCGGATACCATGCGGATCTCTCTGTCTATGACAAACGCCGCCACGACGTGTTTTCCGTCGGGCGGCGTTCAATGGAAAACGTGGACAAGATGTAAGCGGCGCAGGGGCCGCTCACAAGTCGTTATTCCGCCGCTGCCGCGGACGTGACCGAAAGCGACCCGCCCTTGCCGGCCACGGCGTCGATGGCGGCCTTGGAGGCGCCGGTCGCCGAAATCGTCAGCGCGCCGGTGACATCGCCCTTGGCGAGCACGCGGATGCCATCGAGCTTGCGGCGCACCAGCCCGGAGGACACAAGCGTATCCTCGGTGATGTTGCCGGCCTCAAGCTTGCCTGCGTCAACGAATTTCTGGATCAGGCCAAGATTGACCACGGCGTAGGCCTTGCGGTTCGGCTTGTTGAAGCCGCGCTTGGGCAAACGCTGGTAGAGCGGCATCTGGCCGCCTTCATAGCCATTGATCGCCACACCCGAACGGGATTTCTGACCTTTGATACCACGGCCACCCATCTTACCCTTGGACGAGCCGGGACCACGGCCAACACGGCGCTTGGATTTGGTTGCGCCGGGATTGTCGCGCAGTTCATTGAGTTTCATGTCGCTTCTCCTTGCCGGATGCTGCCCGCGAAGCGAAATGGGCAGACCTCGGCTTTTCTTGCTTTGTGAATCGGGCCTCTGTGGACCACCGGGCGCGTATAGCGGTGCTTTTGGTGCAGATCAAGGCTCCGTCTCGCCGATCCTCGGCGGGCTTCTTCGGCCTTGGTCCGGACAGGGCTTCCCGGGGCCATCGCGGCCCGGCAACGGCACCGGTGCAAAAGGCACAGCCGCGCCCCTGATTCCACGCACCCGTTGACAAGGCCCGCCCCCTGCCCCATATGCCGCGTATCGGTCGCCCCACCGCGTGAGTGGGCAGCCCGTCGTTCCGAGCGCCCACAGGGCACCCGTCAGGCAGCGACCGCTCTTTCCGATATCGGTTCCCATTTCACGCGGGGTTCCATGGCTTTGACGGCCATGCGGCAATCCGGCTGTATGCGCATGTCAGGGCTTCACCCGTATGCCCGGCGCTCCGACACGGTGCGTGGCGCCCCCTTGCGCGGTTTGGGCCGTCCGGTGTGCGTAGAGCACCTCGGAGACCGGGCCGTGCGTCAGACAAAGGAAAATCCATTGGATTTTGACATGCTGGGACTGCCGTCCCGCCTTCAGACAAACCTCGCCGCCGCCGGCATCACCGATCCGACCCCGATCCAGACAAAGGCCATTCCGCACGCCATGAACGGCCGCGATGTGATGGGCCTTGCGCAGACCGGCTCCGGCAAGACGGCCGCTTTCGGTTTGCCGATCCTGTCCACGCTCCTGCGGATGGAAGGCAAACCCGACCCGAAAACGGCGCGGGGGTTGATCCTTGCGCCAACCCGCGAACTGGCCAAGCAGATCGTCGAGGCGCTCCGCGTCTATGCCGACAAGACGCAGATCCGGATCACGCTTGTGGTGGGTGGCAATTCGATCAACCCTCAGATCCAGAAGATGGGACGCGGCACGGACCTGCTCGTGGCGACCCCGGGCCGGCTGATCGACCTGCTTGACCGCAAGGCCGTCCGGCTCGACCAGACGCGCTTTCTCGTGTTGGACGAGGCCGATCAGATGCTGGATCTCGGCTTTATCCACGCGCTGCGCAAGATTGCGCCGCTCCTGCCGAAAGATCGGCAAACGATGCTGTTCTCGGCCACCATGCCGAAACAGATGAACGAAATCGCCGGGGCCTATCTCAACGATGCCGTGCGCATCGAGGTGAACCCGCCGGGCAAACCGGTGGAACGGATTGCGCAATCGCTGCATTTTGTCGAACAATCCGCCAAGACGGCGCTGCTCAAGAAGCATCTCGACACGCACCGCTCTGAAGCGGCGCTGGTTTTTGCACGCACCAAGCACGGGGCGGAGCGGCTCAAGAAGAACCTCGAAGCGGCAGGATTTGCCGCCGCGTCGATCCACGGGAACAAGTCGCAGGGCCAGCGTGACCGGGCGTTGAACGCCTTCCGCGAAGGCGAACTGACGGTGCTGGTCGCCACGGATGTGGCCGCACGCGGGATCGACATCCCGCTTGTGCGCTATGTCTACAATTTCGACCTGCCCAACGTGCCCGACAATTATGTGCACCGGATCGGGCGCACCGCGCGGGCCGGGCGCGATGGCACCGCCATTGCCTATTGCTCTGCCGAGGAAATGGACGAGCTGCGCGCGGTCGAGAAGGTCATGGGACGCAAGATCGACGTTGCGGGCGGCGAGCCGTTCGAGCCTGTCCGTCCGGCAAAAGGCGGCGGTCGCGGGCGCGGTCGCCCGGGCGGCGGCGGCGGCGGACAAAAGCGCAGCGCCGGTGGCGGCGGCGGAGGGGGCGGCGGTGGCCGGTCCCGTCGCAGCGGCGGCGGCGGCAATCGTCGACGCAAGGCGGCCTGATCCGCTCTGGCTCCCAGGAATGACGGCCCCGCAGAAATGCGGGGCCTTTTTTGTCGACGCTGAGGTGGCGTCCGGTTGGGCCATCCGCGGACCACACCGCCGGAGGTCACGCTCAGCGCACGGAGATCGGGAAGGCGGTATAGCCGCGGAACCGCGCCAAAGGCAGGATTTCGCGCGGGCCGGTCTGCGCCAGCTTCGGGAACCGCTTGACGAATTGTCCGATGGCGATGCGCCCTTCCGCGCGGGCGAGGGTCGCGCCAAGACAGACATGGATGCCGGTGATGAAGGCGATCTGCCGGTTCGGACGGCGGCCGAGATCGACGCGGTCAGGCTGATCGAACACCGCCGGGTCGCGGTTCGCGCCCCCGATCGAGGTGTGGATATAGGTGCCCTTCGGGATGGTGCCGGAGGGCAGCGTGATGTCTTCGCCCGCAAGCCGATTGCCGATCTGCAACGGGCTTTCATAGCGCAGGAATTCCTCGATTGCGGCGGTGATCAGGTCCGGATCGTCGAGCAGGCGGCGATGCTCGCCGGGATGATCCAGCAAGGTTCCGATGGCATTGCCGACAAAGCTGGTGGTGGTTTCGTGACCGGCATTGAGCAGGAAGATACAGTTCTGCACCAGTTCCTCGTCGGTGAGCGTGCGGCCCTCATGCTCCCCGAAGATCAGCGCATCGAGCACCTCGCCCTCCCCGGCGTCCTCCGGGTTGGCGCGGCGATACGCGATGAGCTCACGCAGGATTGCGCCGAATTCGGTGACCGCGCGATTGCCCGCCGCGAGCCTGTCCGGCGGCACCACGGGATCGAGCGCACCGAGGATGGCGATGGAATAGCCGCGCAGCTCGGAGCGGTGCGATTCGGGAATACCGAGCATCAGCGAGATGATTTCAGTGGGCAGGATCTTGGCGAAGTCCTCGATCAGGTCGAGCGTGCCCAGATCCTCGACGCGGTCGAGCAACCGGTTGACGATGCGGGCGATCAGCGGCTCGAACGCCGCAAGCTTGCGCGGTGTGAACGCCCCGGAGATCAGCTTGCGCACCACCGTGTGATAGGGCGGATCGTTGAATATGAGGCTGGTCGTGTGGTGGGTCAGGAGCGGGCATTGGCCGAATTTCTCACCAAACGCCTCGGTCTTGTCCGACAGCATCGCTCGGGACCGGTAGACCTCCAGCACATCCGCGTGGCGGGTGAGAAACACCGAGCCGTCGGGGTTATGGTGGATCGGGTTCTGCGCGCGCAGGGCATGCAGTGTCGGGTGCGGGTTGGCGATGAAGTCCGCGCCGATGGCGTTGAGATCGAAGCGGGTGATGTCGGGCGTATCAGACATGGCGGGATCCTCCGGGGGCGATGGTGGGCGAGCGCAGCCCGGCTTGCAAGCGGCGTTCGGACATGCGGCGTTTGCGGGGCGGGGACAGGCGCAGTTTGATGGCAGCCTTCGAGCCGCAGGCCTTCCGATGAGTCGCGTGAAACAGCGGCGTTCTGGACGGTAGGATGCCAGCCGCGTGAACCGGGCTCGTCTGTCTGCGGCCAAGGGGCTTGCGCGGAAGGACAGTGCCGGCGCCGCGATTGCAACGCGTGAAACGAGACGGTTCATCGGCGCGATGAGGACAATGCCGCGCGCGGGGGTTTGCGAAGGGCAAGGAAGATCGTGCGATGCGCAGGGGGTCTGGCAAGCGGTGACGGGGACAGCAAATCGCAGGGAGCGGTCCGTCGGCGCGATGAGGACAATGCCGCGGGCGGTGGTTTGTGAAGGGCAAGGAAGATCGTGCCATGCGCAGGGGGTCTGGCAAGCGGTGACGGAGACAGCTAGTCGCAGGGAGCGGTCCATCGGCGCGATGAGGACAATGCCGCGGGCGGTGGGTTGCGAAGGGTAAGGAAGATGGCGCGATGCGCGCCGTTCTGGGGGTTGTCAAAGGGTCGGTAAGAAACCGGGTGTTCAGAAAGAGAGGATAAGCACTGCAAGACACGAGGAGGGTCTGGCGGCGCAATAGGGGCGGAAAAGCATCGAGAGTTTTCTGCGCCCGACAGGGATGTTCCGCATCACGGACGCGCGCAAGAGGCTCGCGCACTGCATTACCGTCAACGCAAAAGACCCCGGGGCACCTGTCCCCGGGGTCTTTGATATCAGTAACCGTCAGTGATGCGGTTAGCCGCGCTCTTCGACAATCTCGACGAGGTGCGGGATCTTGCGGATCATGCCGCGCACGGAAGGCGTATCTTCCAGCTCGCGGGTCTTGTGCATCTTGTTGAGCCCGAGGCCGATCAGCGTTTCACGCTGCTTGGCGGGGCGGCGGATCGGAGAGCCGATCTGCTTGACGACGATGGTTTTTGCCATGGATCTCACGCCTCCTCAGCGACTTGGCTGGATTCCTGGGGTGCTTCGTCCCGCTTGGGCAGGATGTCGGCTACCTTCTTGCCACGACGCTGGGCAACATTGCGCGGCGACTGCTCGCGGCCGAGGCCGTTCAGCGTGGCGCGGATCATGTTGTAAGGGTTCTGCGACCCGATCGACTTGGCGACCACGTCCTGAACGCCCAGCATCTCGAACACCGCACGCATCGGACCACCGGCGATGATCCCTGTCCCGGTCGGGGCGGTGCGCATCACGACGCGACCCGCGCCATGGCGGCCTTCGATGTCGTGGTGCAGCGTGCGGCCTTCCTTGAGCGGCACACGCATCATCTTGCGCTTGGCCTGCTCAGTGGCCTTGCGGATGGCCTCGGGGACCTCTTTGGCCTTACCCTTGCCGAAGCCCACACGGCCCTTCTGGTCGCCCACGACGACGAGGGCTGCAAAGCCAAAGCGCTTACCACCCTTGACGGTCTTGGAAACGCGGTTGATCGCGACCAGGCGGTCGGCGAATTCGGAGGCTTCGTCGCGGTCGCGGCGGTTGCCCCGGCGGTTGTTGTCACGGTCTGCCATGCGGCATCCTCTTTCATTGAGCGACCACGGGTTTCCCCCTGGTCCGGTTGTCCAATCCTAGTGTCCCGCGCTGCGGAACCCGGATCATCGAGACGGCGCGCCGCCTGCAAGTCTTGTGGCTCACGCATTCCCGGGGGTGCCCCGGTGTAAGCCGTTTTAGGTGCAGCAGGGCTGCGGTCCGTGGCCGGAGCGAAAAAACGCGCCGCCGGCCGCGGAAACGTGAAGCGGCGGGGTTGCCCCCGCCACCGCATCAGATTTTCAGACCACCTTCGCGGGCTGCATCGGCGAGCGCCTTGATGCCGCCGTGGAAGAGGTAGCCACCGCGGTCGAAATACGCCTCGGTCACGCCAGCCGCCTTCGCACGCTCGGCGATTGCGGAGCCAACCTTGGCGGCCACTTCAGCGTTGTTCTTGCCGACCGACCCCAGATCCTTCTCGAGCGAGGAGGCGGAAGCGAGCGTCTTGCCCTGCGCGTCGTCGATGAGCTGAACCGAGATGTTCTTGTTCGAACGGTGAACCGAAAGGCGCACGCGACCTGCGTTAACCTTGCGGAGTTTGTTCCGGACGCGCAGGCGGCGCTTCTGGAACAGTTGACGTTTACTGTTTGCCATGTCCTTGCGTCCTTACTTCTTCTTGCCTTCCTTCTGGAAGATGTATTCGCCCTTGTAGCGGATACCCTTCCCCTTATACGGCTCGGGACGACGCCAGTCGCGGATGTTTGCCGCAACCTCGCCCACCACCTGCTTGTCATGGCCTTCGACCACGATTTCGGTGGGTTTCGGGCAGACAATCGTGATCCCGTCGGGGATCTGAAAATCCACGTCGTGGCTGTAGCCGAGGTTCAGCTTGAGAACCTTGCCCTGCACCTGTGCGCGGTAACCCACGCCCTGGATCTCGAGCTCTTTCTTGAAGCTGTCGGACACGCCGTGCACCAGATTGGCGACGATTGTGCGGGACATGCCCCATTGCTGACGGGCGCGCTTGGACGTGCCGCGCGGCGTGACCGTCACCGTGTTGTCGTTCACCGCGAGTGTGACATCGTCGGTGGCCGTAAAGCTCTGGGTGCCTTTCGGCCCTTTCACTTCGATCGTCTGACCCGAAACCGAGGCCGAAACCCCCGAGGGCAGCGCGACCGGTTGTTTGCCGATACGAGACATGAAGCCCTCCTTAGAATACGGTGCAGAGCACTTCGCCACCGATATTGTGGCTGCGTGCGGTTGCATCAGACATGACGCCCTTGGACGTCGAGACGATGGACACGCCGAGGCCCTGACGGACCTGCGGGATGTCGGAGACACCCATGTAGACGCGGCGGCCGGGCTTGGAGACCCGCTTGAGCTCGCGGATGACAGGGGCGCCATCATAGTATTTGAGGCTGATTTCGAGCGTCGGGTGACCGCGGTGGTCGGTCCCGGACTCGTAGCCGCGGATGTAGCCTTCGTCGCTCAGCACGTCGAGAACCCAGGCGCGCAGCTTGGAAGCCGGCGTGGAGACGGTCGACTTGCCGCGCATGGAGGCGTTGCGAATGCGGGTGAGCATATCACCGATAGGATCGTTCATCTGTTCAAACCCTCCTTACCAGCTCGACTTGACCATGCCGGGGGCCTGGCCATTGCTGGCCAGCTCGCGCAGGGCGATCCGGCTGACTTTGAGCTTACGGTAATAAGCGTGGGGACGGCCCGTGAGCTGGCACCGGTTGTGCAGGCGGGTCGGCGAGGAATTGCGCGGCAGTTTCGCAAGCTTCAGGCGCGCCTTGAAGCGCTCTTCCATCGGCTTGGATTCGTCGTTTGCGATTTCCTTGAGCTCCGCACGCTTGGCGGCGTATTTCTCCACCAGACGCTGGCGCTTCTTCTCGCGTTCGATCATTGCTTTCTTGGCCATGATGCTCGCTCCTTAAGCGTTGAAGGGCATGTTGAAATGCTTCAACAGCGCTTTTGCCTGCGCATCGGCGGTGTGATCGCCGAGGTCCTGCGCAGTGGTGGTGATGATGATGTCCATACCCCAGACCTCGTCGACCTTGTCGAACTCGATCTCGGGGAACACGATGTGCTCCTTGAGGCCCATGGCAAAGTTGCCACGACCGTCGAAGGAGGGCTTCACGCCGCGGAAGTCACGGATGCGGGGCATCGCGATGGTGATCAGACGATCGAGGAATTCGAACATCCGGTCGCCACGCAGCGTGACCTTGGCACCAAGCGGCATCTCTTCGCGGACCCGGAAGCCGGCGATGGACTTCTTGGCCTTGGTCGACACGGCCTGCTGGCCGGCGATGGCTGTGAGGTCCTCGACAGCGGCCTTGGCCTTCTTGCTGTCACGAACCGCCTCTGCGCCACAACCGATGTTGAGCACGATCTTGTCGAGACGCGGGATCATCATGTCGTTGGAGTAGCCAAACTCCTCCTTCATGGCGGCCTTGATCTCGTTGGCGAATTTCGCCTTGAGGCGCGGGGTGTAGTTTGCAGTGTCGAGCATCAGATCACGTCTCCCGTGGTCTTGGCGAAGCGCACTTTCTTGCCGTCTTCCATACGGAACCCGACGCGGCTTGCCTTGCCGTTGGCGTCCACGATGGCGAGGTTCGACAGATCGATGGGCTGGGCCTGCGGGATGCGGCCACCCTGGCTCGTCTGCGACTGGCGGGTGTGGCGGATCGCGATGTTGAGGCCGTCGACAACCGCTTTGCCCTTGGCTGGCATGACAGCGGAAATCTCACCGGTCTTGCCCTTGTCCTTGCCGGCGAGCACGACAACCTTGTCACCCTTCTTGAGTTTGGCAGCCATTACAGCACCTCCGGGGCAAGCGAGATGATCTTCATGAAGTTCTTGGCGCGCAGCTCGCGCACAACCGGCCCGAAGATCCGGGTGCCGATCGGCTCGCCGGAATTGTTCAGGATGACGGCTGCGTTGCGGTCAAAGCGGATGGCGGTGCCATCTTCGCGGCGAACTTCCTTGGCGGTGCGCACGACGACGGCCTTGCGGACGTCCCCCTTTTTCACGCGACCGCGCGGAATGGCCTCTTTCACCGAGACGACGATGATATCGCCGACCGATGCGTAACGGCGGTGCGAACCGCCGAGGACCTTGATGCACTGAACCCGGCGAGCACCGGAGTTGTCAGCGACATCCAGATTGGTCTGCATCTGGATCATTTGGTTTCTCCCGACGTCCGGGGCCGCCTTTTTAGGACATTGACCCCGGGGTTTCGTTCAAACCGAGATGTGGTCTCGGGCTTTTGCTCATCGCGCCTTTGCATGCGCGCCTCGCTGCATCAATGCCGCGAGGCCGCCTGCGAGGGCGGATGCGCTTAGTCCGCGATCACCTCCCAGCGTTTGGTTTTCGACTTCGGCGCACATTCGATGATGCGCACCGTATCACCCACGGCGAACTTTTCCGCTTCGTCATGGGCGCGATACTTCTTCGACTTCCGGATCGTCTTCTGAAGCACAGGGTGCTTGAAGCGACGCTCGACGCTGACCGTGACGGTCTGCGCGTTTGCAGTGGAGGTGACGGTGCCTTGGAGGATACGCTTGGGCATGTCGTTACGCCTCGCTTGCCGCAGCAGCGGCCTTTTCGTTCAGGATGGTTTTCACGCGCGCGACGTCGCGACGCACGGCACGCATGCGCGCGGTGCTTTCCATCTGGCCGGATGCCTGCTGAAAGCGCAGGTTGAAGGCCTCTTTCTTCAGTTGGACAAGCTGGTCCCGGAGTTCATCCGGGGTCTTGTCACGGAGTTCGCTGGCGTTCATCGCCTTTTCCTTTCTCAACATCACCGGAGAGCCCCTGCCCTTGCGTGCAAGGTCACCCTGATTCCGGTGGAGTCCGTGGATGAAGTGGCGCTATAGAAGGGTTGGGCCGACTTGGCAAGGGGGGCATTGCGCATTCCCGGCAGATCGCCACCACGCCACAGGCGCATGTCGCGATCCCCGCCATCTGAACCGCGTGTCACAGCCCGTCGGCGGACTGCTTGTGGCACCCCCGGCCAGGGTGACGAAGCAATGCCGGTCACCCCAGCGGACAGACCTCGCTATAACCGGTGCGCGCTTGGCCGCCCATCCCGGTTTCGACCCTGTGAGGCACCGGCCCAAGGGTCCAACCGGCAGCCGTTGGCGCGACCCGGTGCAGCCCGGATCGCATACTGCCGCTCTCTGTGACCTGTGTGACCTTTGACCACTGACCACTGACCACTGACGGCATCTCAAGTCTATGCCCTGCGCATTGGGTCAATTGATCCGAAGCCCCCCGTATCGATCTTGCATCCTCACCCACGCAAGAAGCCTGTCAACACCAAGGATCAGTTCTGCGCGTCGGTTTTTTGCTACGCAGGTTGTCGTTGTGAACTCAGATCTCGAAGATCAGACCGCCCCACGCGCAGGGTCGCGCCCTCCAACGCCTTCGACACGGGAGGAACACAGCGTGCGGCGTTCGAGGCCATCGCCAAAAAACGGTTTGCGTCAGTCGTGGCCTTCGCCGGACCGGAGCGGGCCCCGCCAAAGGGCCGATGACACCGGCACATGATGCAGAGGCAACCAGCCTTTGCCTTGTAATCCACGACCGGACCAGCACATGCATCCGTGCATCCGCTAACCGGTTCGACCCCGACAGCCGGTTCGGAACAGGACCTCCGCGCGGACGCACGCGGCGCGGATCGCGCCATGCACGCATCCATCAAACGCCTCCAAATTGGGACGGACGGCGCAGCACATGGCCGGACCATGGGCTTGATTTTGATCAAGGCACCGCGCTCCGAACACGCCTCACAATCCGGCTGTGGTCAACGAGGAGAGCGTGGATGGGTATTTGCCCCTATTCTCTTGCCGCAGGCATGGCCCTTGGACTTGCGGCATGTCAGACGGTCGAACCGGTTTCGACCGGCATACCTGTAGGCGACCGCCATTCGCTTGCCGGATTGCCGTTGAGTGACGCATCGCGCCGCGTGCTGGCGCAGGATCTCGATGCGTTGCAGGCAGTGCCTGTGAAACAGACCTGCAGCGCGTCGGACATCACGTTTCTGTCGGTTTCCCTCACCCTTTTCGCGATTGGCGTCGACGAACCATTGACCGAACCCTGGAGCAGTGCGGAACGGGGGCGCTTCGACGCCCTGATGGCGCGCTGGCAGTCTATCGGAGGGGACCGGCGTGATATCGCGCCGCGATGCCGTGCCGAAGTCTCGAAACTCGGGTTGCCCATCGTCTAGGGTCAGAACCCGTTGATATGCGACGCGCGGCTGACCGGATCGACCTGGGCTTTGAAGCCATCGTTGGGTTTGCAGCGGGAGCCCGCTCGAAGCGCCGCGTGACAAAGTACGGGTTGTCCGCGTCGCGGCTTCGGGTGGCTTTGGCCTGTGGACCAGCGTCGCGCCATGGGTGGCTTCCGAGATCGGACCCTCTGGCCATGACGGACCGCCCGGCGCATCGAAAGGCCTAGCGGCGACCCGTTCGAGTTGGTCTTCGAGCAGTTTGCGCCCCGCCGCCCGGGGATATGCTATAGTTCCCGAACAGCGAGACAATGGAGCGACGGCGACATGGACCCAATCACCCTTTCCTTCTACGCCGTCGTCTGCGGCTGCCTGAGCGTGGCGGCGCCGCGGCTCGGCGGGTTTGTCCCCCGGTTGATCGTTGGCGCGGTCGTCGGCCTCGTCGCTGCAACCCTGCTACCGCCGTTCAGATCGATCTTCTTCTAGGCAAGAAGGCGGTGCCGCGGCCTATGCCCACTTGTAATTGAAGCTCACCGAAATCCGTTCATCCTCGGCCATGTTCATCGGAACCTCGTGACGCAGCCAGCTTTCCCAGAGCAGCACGTCACCGACCTTCGGCGCGACATAGACAAACTGGCGCAGTTCCTCGCGCGCGTCTTTCACACGGGTCGGGGCGGCCATCATCATCGGCAGGCGCGGGTCTTCGAGCTTGAGCGCAGAGGTGCCGTCGGGCATCGCCACGTAGGTCGTGCCGGAAATCACGGAATGCGGATGAATGTGGCTGGAATGCGTGCCGCCTTCGGGCAGGATATTGATCCAGAGGTCTTCGAGCACAAGCGCGCGGCCCTGAAGATCGAACTGCACATCCTTGGCGAAATCCGCAACATGCGCATCCAGCGATTTGACCAGATCGGCGAAGATCGGGAACCGCCATGGCAGGTCGGTCAGCGACGCGTAGGAGGTGTATCCCGGATAGCCGTTGGCCTCACACCAGTCCTGCCCCGCGTCGTCATCCTCGGCGATGGAATAGCATGACGCCTCAAGCTCTGCCGCATCGATGCCGGGCGGGTGATCGGAGAGCGCAGCCTGATACAGGCGGGTGGTGAAAAGGGATCTGATCTGGGCCATGGGGTGGGCATACTGCAGGCTCGGGTGCGGATCGAGAGCAAAAATGCGCGATTTCCCCATGACGTCTTGCCCATCCGCCCTCGGGCCCCATGCCTTAAAGCTGGCTGCGCCGAAGCCGGGCGCCCGATCCGCGCGCCGCAGACGCGACGGTCCTGCGTTGGAAAGCAAGTGTAAACCTTGTTGTGCGACACCGGAGGGCATGATTGCGGTTTTGGTCTTTCGGATATCCTTGCGCCGCTTCGGCACACATGTGGCTGGTATTGCAGCGATTCTGTGCAGCCTGCTGGCCGGGGTGGTGCGGGCCGAGCCCGGGGCGTTCTTTGCGGATCGCAAGCCCCTGTTTTCGATGGACCGGGGGACCAGCCCGGTCGTCGGCGCGTCGCTTTTTGTCGGACGGGCCGAAACGAGCCTGTTTGCCCCTTTGCCAGAAGCGCGCAGCACGCCATTGCCCGAACCGCTGTCGGCCCGGGCCGGAAGTGCGGCGGACCGTATTCGCGACCTGATCGCCAAGGCCGAAGCCGGTCCGGACGGGTTTGATGCGGTTCAGTTCGGCGCGCGAATCAAGCCGCCGAAGCCCCCCACCCAGATGACCTTGCGCGAGATCGACGCATGGATTCATGCGACCCCCGGACAGCCGCACGCGATCGGTCGGTACCAGTTCATCCCAAAGACGCTGCGCTGGCTCGTGGCCCGTCTGGAACTGGACCCCGATACACCGTTCACGCCGGCGGTGCAGAACCGGTTGGCGGATCTGTTGTTGGCGGATGCCGGTCTGGCAGAGGCGCTGGCCGGGCGCATGTCGCAGCAAACCTTCATGAAGAACCTTGCCCGGACATGGGCAGGACTGCCAATGCCGGACGGTCGGTCCTATTACGAAGGCTTTGCGGGCAACAAGGCGACCATGGGATTTGACGCGTATCGCCGGGCCATCGCTTCGATCCTTTCGGGATGACCGCGGATGGCGCGCGCCGAGCTTTGCATGGCGACGATGGATATCGGCGGTTGGTCGCGTCGGCCGGCCTATATGTGTGCGTCCGCCAAGGCGCAGGCTTCGCGCGCACGCCAAGCGAGGTAGGCTGACCGGGGCGGGATACCTACGGGACGCACAACCGTGAGAGGCCGCGCGGCGCTGATGGGCCGCGCGCGGTGTCGGTTGGGCGACAGGCAGATGCGGCGAGCCTGGTCGAACGCCACAGCGCCGATCACGATGCGTAGACTGCTCACGATCTCGGCCTGTAGGGCCAACCAACTGAGCACGGAGCCGGAAAAATGGCAATTGGAGCGCATAGAGCGCGGAGAGGAAAGCGCGGAGCGGAAGGTGCAGAACCCGCAATTCAGAGCGCAGAACAGAGAGAGAGGAAAGCGCAGAGCGCAGAAGAAAGAGTGGCAATTGGAGTGCGCAAAGCGCGGAGGGGAAAGCACAGAGCGGAAGCCGCAGAACCCGCAACTCTAAGCGGAGAGCGGAGAGCGGAGAGCGGAGAGCGGAGAGCGGAGAGCGGAGAGCGGAGAGCGGAGAGCGGAGAGCGGAGAGCGGAGAGCGGAGAGCG
>NZ_JAFMPQ010000031.1 GCF_020667845.1 Cognatishimia sp. F0-27 | reverse complement strand
CTCAGTCCTCAGTCCTCAGTCCTCAGTCCTCAGTCCTCAGTCCTCAGTCCTCAGTCCTCAGTCCTCAGTCCTCAGTCCTCAGTCCTCAGTCCTCACGGGCAGGGGCAGGTGGCGTGAGCAGGTGGTCGAGCATCGCGGAGACATCCTCGATGTGTTCCGAGATCACATGGCAAACCCCGCCTTCACGCTGGATCCGGCCGGTCACGCGCAACATGCGCCCGGCAATCACCGCCCGCCGATAGCGGTCATAAAGCTTGCGCCAGACGATGACGTTGATGACCCCGGTTTCATCTTCGAGCGTGAGAAAGATCACCCCCTTGGCGGTTCCGGGTCTCTGACGCAGGATGACGATGCCGGCAACGCAGATCCGCGCCCCGTTGGGAGGCACGGACAGAAGTGCCGCTGGGAGGGCAGCGGGAGGTCGTGGCCATGACCGCTGCTCCGGGGCAGGCAATGGGCCGGGATCAGGGCGTGGTGCGGTCATCATGGGCGTGTCTGTCACAGGATGTTTGTGTCACGTGGCGCGCCCTCGGCGCTTCATCAGCAGCGCGCAGCAGAAGAATACACCCGCTTGAGAACAAAGATAGAACAACAGCTCTCTGGCGCAAGCCTTTTGTGCCATTTGGGACTAGAAGACAGCCGCGGCTCGGATTAGGTATTTCGCGACACACGGTATCAGAGGCATGAGGAGCCCCCGCATATGGCGAAGATCACGTATATCGAGCACAATGGCACACGCCATGAGGTCGAGGTGGCAAACGGTTTGACCGTGATGGAAGGCGCGCGGGACAATGGCATCCCCGGCATCGAGGCAGATTGCGGCGGGGCCTGTGCATGTTCGACCTGTCATGTCTACGTCGACCAGGCTTGGGTGGAGAAATTGCCCGCCAAGGAAGACATGGAAGAGGATATGCTGGATTTTGCCTATGAGCCCGATCCGGAACGCTCGCGCCTCACATGTCAGCTCAAGGTCAGCGACGCGCTCGACGGGCTTGTCGTCCAGATGCCGGAAAAGCAGATTTGATCGGGGCCGCGGCCGGAGGCAAGGCGCCGCGCCCGGCCGCGCGATTTTGGCGGCGATGTGCCCGCGGCGCGTGTCGGACCCTGCGCGCGTGGCAGCCGCCACAATTGGCGACGCAGAGTAAAAGTTCTGCGGCCGTAGCACTTCTGGGTGCCGTATTGCTTTGGGTGCTTCCGGTCCCGGGGAGCGCCGAGGTTGTGGGCGCGCGTTACGAGGGCGAGACCACCCGCTACCCGCATGGCGTTCTTGGCGATGAGATCGAGTATGACACGCTTGTGGTCACGCTGTCTGACGGGCGCGAGATGCGGGCGCGATGGGAAGCCATCCTTGTCTTCGAAGACACCGAACCCCGTCTGTGGGATCTTGATGGCGATGGCGCCCCTGAAATCGTGACCGTGGAAAGCCACGAGACCGAGGGAGCCCGTCTCTCCGTGTGGCGCGCGGATGACACCGGCCTGCGCATTGTCGCGCACACGCCGTTCATCGGCCAGCGGTTTCGATGGCTCGCCCCCATCGCGGCGGCGGATCTCGACCAAGACGGCGCGATTGAGATCGCCTATGTCGACAGGCCGCATCTTGCCAAGACGGTGCGCATCTGGCGTTGGCAAGAAACAGAAGGCGGCGCCCGGCTCGAAGAGGTCGCCTCCGCGGCGTCCTTTTCCAATCATCGCATTGGCTGGCCGTATATCGAGGGCGGAATCCGGCACTGTGGCGATAGGGAGCCGGAACTGATCCTCGCGCGGGGGGACTGGTCGGCGGTCATGGCGCTCAGCCTCGACGATGGCAAGATCCGCAGCCGCGAACTCGCGCCCTATTCCCCGCGAGCCATGGCCAGGGCGCTGGCGTGCCGCTAGCCGCCGGGCCTTTCGTGAGCGGTATGTCAAACCCCGACCCGACGCGCTGGACGCGCGTAGCGGCAAGCCCGGAGCGGAATTTGCGTCTCGTCAGTGGCGATGATACTGCGCGGCGCACGGATGATGCAGCGCGCCGCCAACGATCCTGGCGCGCTTGGAGACCAAGGGCATGAGAATTCTCTTTCTGGGTGACGTGATGGGGCGTGGGGGGCGTCAGGCGGTGATCGAGCGCCTCGGTCGCCTGCGCGAGGATTGGAGCGTTGATTTTGCCATCATCAACGGTGAGAACGCCTCCAACGGTGTGGGGCTGACCGGCAAACATGCGCAGGACATCCTCGACGCCGGAGCCGATGTGATCACGCTCGGCGATCATGCCTTCGACCAGAAGGACATGCTGCAATTCATCGAGAACGAGCCGCGTGTTTTGCGGCCGATCAACTATGCCAAGCAGGCGCCCGGCCGGGGCGCTGGCCTGTTTCCCGATCGTCGCGGGCGCAAGGTCTTTGTCGCTCAGGCGCTTGGGCAGGTGTTCATGAAACGCGCTTATGACGACCCGTTTTCGGCCATCGACGAGGCGCTGCGCCGTCTCGGTGGTCAGGCCAAGGCGCGGGTGGTGGACATGCATTGCGAAGCCACGTCCGAGAAGATGGCGATGGGCCATTACTGCGACGGGCGCGCCAGCCTCGTGGTCGGCACCCACACCCACGTGCCTACCGGTGACGCGCAGGTGATGCCCGGTGGGACAGCCTATCTGACCGATGCGGGCATGTGCGGGGACTACGACAGCGTCATCGGTATGGACAAGGCCGAGCCGCTGCGTCGGTTCATCACCGGGATGAGCCGCAGTCGCTTTTCGCCGGCGATGGGGGAAGCGACACTCTCGGGTTGCCTTGTCGAGACCGACGACCAGACCGGCAAGGCCCGGGCAATCCACATGATCCGCGATGGTGGCCGCTTGCAGCAGGCCACGCCGTGACCCTTCTGGGGACGCCGGGTTGCCTTGAGCCGGGCGGGATCGGGTGCACTGCCGTGATCCTTCGGGATGCGGCCAGCGTCTCTGACTTGGGTGGCGTCGGGTTCTCTTCCGTGACCCTTCTGGGGACGCCGGGTTGCCTTGAGCCGGGCGGGATCGGGTGCACTGCCGTGATCCTTCGGGATCCGGTCAGCGTCTCTGACTTGGGTGGCGTCGGGTGCTCTTCCGTGACCCTTCTGGATGCGCCGGGTTGCCTTGAGCCGGGCGGAAACGGACGCTCCGCAGCCCTGGGTCCGCTTTGGGCGCAGCGATGATCCGCGCCATCGCCCCGCTGCTGGCGCTGGCCGTGATTGGCGCCGCGTGGGGGGCCACACAACCCTTTGCCAAGATCGCGGTCAGCGAAGGCGCGCGGCCGCTGGGTATTCTGATATGGCAAAACCTCATCGTGGCGGGCGTGCTCGGCGCACTCGTTCTGATCAGGGGCAAACGGTTGCCGTGGACGGCGGCCCATCTCCGGCTCTACCTCGTGATTGCGTTGATCGGCTCGCTCCTGCCTGGCATGGCATCCTATTCGGCGGCGGTGCACCTGCCGTCAGGCGTGTTGTCGATCCTTTTGTCCACCGTGCCGATGCTGGCCTTTCCGATTGCTTTGCTGCTCGGTCTTGAAGGGTTCCGTGCGCGTCGATTGCTGGGGCTGAGCCTCGGCATGATCGGCGTATCGCTTTTGATCCTGCCGGAGCAGGGGTTGCCCGCGTCCGTCGCACCAATCTGGGTCGGTGTCGCGCTGATCTCGTCGGGCTTTTACGCGATGGAGGGCAACTACGTCGCGAAATGGGGCACCGAGGGGCTCGATGCCATGCAGGTGCTGACCGGGGCCAGCCTTGTGGGGCTGGTGCTGACGGTGCCGCTCGCGCTGGTCTCGGGACAGGGCTTCGTGCTGGCTGCAGGGGGATGGACAGCGCCGGATATCGCCATCGTCGCGTCCTCCGTTCTGCATGCAGGGGCCTATTCCGGCTATGTCTGGCTGGTCGGCTTTGCGGGGCCGGTCTTTGCGGTGCAGGTCAGCTACCTTGTGACGGTGTTCGGCGTCGGCTGGGCGATGCTCTTCCTCGGGGAAGGCTATTCTGGTTGGTTCTGGGCGGCGCTGGCGTCGTTGCTGATGGGCATGGCGCTTGTGCAACCGCGTCGGAAGACGCTTGCCGATGATCGCCAGAGAGGGAACACTGCGGTGTGACGGACAGGTATGCCCGGGTGCACCGGCACCGGGTCAGAGATCGGTGCGGAAACTGGCAGAGCGGAGGACAGAGATCTGATCATTGTGGCGGACGAGTTTCAGGCCTGGATCGCGATCGGCACCGTGCTGGTGATGTTTGCCCTGTTCATCAGGGAATCCTACCCGACCGAAGTCACGGCGATCGGCGGTGTTGCGGTGCTTCTGGCCACCGGTGTCCTGCCTTATGACAGGGCGCTTGCGGTGCTGTCGAACCCGGCGCCATGGACCATCGCGGGCATGTTCCTCGTCATGGGAGCCTTGGTGCGCACGGGAGCGTTGCATGCTTTCACCACCCGCGCACAAGCCGAGGTGGGGCGCCGTCCCAAACGGGCCATGGCCGGCATCCTGCTGATTGTGATCGTGGCATCGGCGTTCATGAATAACACGCCCGTGGTCGTGGTGATGCTGCCGATCTTCGTCCAGATCGCGAAGAGTCTCGGGATCTCTCCTTCCAAACTGCTGATCCCGCTGAGCTATGCCGCGATCCTTGGCGGCACGACAACCTTGATCGGAACATCGACAAACCTTCTTGTGGACGGGGTGGCGCGGACGCAGGGCCTCGCGCCGTTCACAATTTTCGAGGTTACACCGCTTGCGGTAATCCTTGTGGCCTTCGGTATGGCGTATCTTGCGCTGGTCGGGCCGCGCCTGTTGCCGGACCGGTCTTCCATGGCCGGAATGCTGTCTGACCGCTCGAAGATGAAGTTCTTTACCGAGGCCGTGATACCGCCTGACAGCAACCTGATCGGGCGCGAGGTGCTCGATGTGCGGCTTTTCAAACGCGAAGGGGTGCGCCTCATAGACGTCATCCGCGGCGATGCCTCGTTGCGGCGCAACCTGCAGGGCGTCAAGCTGGAGGTCGGGGATATCGTCGTGCTCCGGACTGCGATGACGGAGCTTCTCAGTTTGCAGCGCACGCCCGAGCTCAAACGGGTCGATCAGGTCTCTGCGCGTGAAACGACAACGGTGGAGGTGCTGATTACGCCGGGCTGCAAGATGGTCGGCCGAACGCTTGGGGGCCTGCGGCTGCGGCGGCGGTTTGGCGTCTACCCGCTTGCGGTCCATCGCCGGAACCAGAATATCGGTCGCCAACTCGACCAGCTGGTTGTGCGGGTCGGGGATACGCTGCTTCTTGAAGGGTCGCCGGATGATATCCAGAGGCTTGCGCAGGAAATGAACCTCGTGGATGTCTCGCAACCCTCGGCGCGGGCATTCCGTCGCGGCCACGCGCCTGTGGCGCTGGCGTCGCTTGCGGGCATCGTTATCCTCGCCGCGCTGGGCGTTGCGCCGATCCTTGCCTTGACGATCATCGCCGTGGCGGTCGTGCTGCTGTCGCGGTGCATCGATGCGGATGAGGCGTTTTCCTTCGTCGAGGGGCAGCTGCTGGCGTTGATCTTTGCCATGCTGGCCATTGGCGCGGCGCTGGAAGCATCCGGAGCGGTCGAACTGATCGTCAATGCGGTCGCCCCGAGTCTGGCACAGATGCCGCCATGGCTTTTGATCTGGGCGATCTATCTGCTGACGTCGATCCTGACGGAGATGGTATCCAACAACGCGGTGGCCGTGGTGGTGACCCCGATCGCCATTGGCCTTGCCATGGCCATCGGGGTGGATCCGCGCCCGCTCGTGGTGGCTGTCATGGTGGCGGCGTCCTGCGCTTTTGCGACGCCGATCGGGTACCAGACCAACACGCTGGTTTATGGCCCCGGGGGCTACCATTTTACCGATTTTGTCAAGGTCGGCTTGCCGCTGAACCTGTCGCTGGGTTTGCTTGCGTCGCTTCTGATCCCGTTTTTCTGGCCCTTGTGACCTTGAGAGATCGGGGCGTGTCCCGCAAAGACGGGCTTGACCAGACGCGGCACTCTTGAGAGGAGAGAGGCGGAGCGGTGAGAGGGGGGAGCGTGGTGACCGCGGCGGGCAGGGCCCACCGCGATCGGTCGCAAACCGAATACTCGGGATCACACTACGCCCAGAGCTTAGTCGCAGCTTTCCGCCGGATCAGCAGGTTTTTGCCGAGTTGACCGATTGGTCAGAAATCTGTGGCGCCCATACATCTGATCGGCGATTTTTTCCGGCCATTTGACGATTTAACATTGTGTTAACCCTATCACGCTCAACCGTAACGCGAAGTAAACCGCGCCAGAATCTGCTCCGGGAAGCGAACATCCGCCGCACGACAGGTCGCGATCAGCGAGTCGGCCTGCTCCGGAGGGAAGTAACCGCGCGTGCGATAGATCCGGATCCGGGTTTCGAAAACGGCGGCATCAGCCTCCGGGTGGAATTGCGTGGCATAGACGTTCTGCCCATGCCGCACCATCTGATACGGGCAGGCTGTGCCTTCCAGCAGATGCGCGGTGCCCTGTGGCAAGTGCTGAAGCGCTTCCTTGTGGCCGACAAAGGCGTCAAAGCGTTCGGGTAGCCCCTCCAGCAGCGGATCTTCTGCCCCTTCCGGCGTGATCGCGCAGGTGGTCGGGCCAACCGCCTCGCCATAGCGCTCCTTGGAGACCGTTGCGCCAAGATGATGACCCAGAATGCCAATCCCGTAGCAACATCCCATGAAGGGCAGGTCGTCCGCCGTGATCCGCGGCATCAGCGACAGGCAAGCGCGTTCGATGCGCGCTTCCAATGGGTCCTTGGTGTCTGCGGGATCGCTGACACAGCCGGGACCGCCACCCACAATCGTGCCCGCATAGTCGCGTGGATCGAGCGTGTCGGGCAGGTCTTCACAATCGAGCCGAATGCGATGCGTGCGGGCCTCATCAAGGCCCGATTTCTCGAGGATCGCCTGAAACTCGTTGTCGCTTGCGTCGGTCTCAGGACGCAGTTGCAGGATCAGAAACTTTGCCATGACAGGCTGGGTAGCCTGCGGGTGGCGGTTTGCCAAGAGGGCGGCGGCGCTGCCCCGGGTCTTCAGCGCTCTCGGGGCATCGTGCGCAAGGCTCTGAAGGGCAGAACGGGCGGGCCAAAGCGCCAGGACGCGCGTCCGGGAGGCGCGCGTCGCCCGAACTGGGGGTCGAACCGTTCTGGCCCTTGGCAACATGGGCGTCGCTGGCCTATAGAAGCGCTTGATCCAGATACATGAGCGATGAGGGCGAGACATGGCCGGCCATTCCAAATGGGCAAACATCCAGCACCGCAAGGGGCGCCAGGACAAGCTCCGCGCCAAGATCTTCTCGAAACTGTCCAAAGAGATCACCGTTGCGGCCAAGATGGGGGACCCCGACCCCGACAAGAACCCGCGCCTGCGCCTTGCGGTCAAGGAAGCCAAAAGCCAATCCATGCCCAAGGACAACATCGAGCGCGCCATCAAGAAGGCGACAGGCGGCGAGGGCGACGATTACGAAGAAATCCGCTATGAAGGCTATGGGCCAAACGGCGTGGCGGTGATCGTCGAGGCCATGACGGACAACCGCAACCGCACCGCCTCCACGGTGCGGTCGACCTTTACCAAGAATGGCGGCAATCTCGGCGAGACGGGGTCGGTCGGGTTCATGTTCGAGCGCAAGGGCGAGGTGCTGTATCCTGCCGCCGTGGGCGATGCGGACACCGTGATGATGGCCGCGATCGAAGCCGGCGCGGAAGACGTGGAGAGCACCGAGGACGGTCACGTGATCTGGTGTCAGGATACGGACCTCAACGAGGTGAGCACGGCCCTTGAGGCCGCGTTGGGTGAGAGCGAGTCCACGAAGCTGGTCTGGAAACCCACCACCACGACCGAGCTTGATCTCGAGGGCATGCAGTCACTGATGCGGCTCGTCGAGGCGCTCGAGGACGATGACGACGTGCAGCGCGTGACAACCAATTTCGAAGCCTCCGACGAGGTTATGGCGCAGCTCGAAGAGGCCTGAGGCCTCCGCTCCGGCGTCAGACATGCGCAGCTTGCCGACACCACAAATGAAAGAACCCCGGCACGGAAACGCGCCGGGGTTTTTCTTTCGGAAGCCGTGCCACCTCAAGGATGACCGCATGCAGTGTGCCGCGCTGACCCCGCTGGATATCGCAAGCCGCGCTGCGGTGCTTCCTGATGAGAACGGCGCCTGAGCCGATGTGACGGATCACCGGCTGGCTTGCGGCCGCCGGTGGTTCAAGTTGGCATCAGAACGAATTTATGACTTCGTCCACGATGATATCAAACGTGAAACCTTGCAGATCGATCCGTGAGTCCAGTTCCCTTGCATCTGTCACGCCGCGCAAGGTCAGCGTGTCGCCGGTTGTGAAGGACAACGTGAGCGAGCCATCCGCAGAGGGTTGCGCGTCGAGGATGTAATACGGGCCCGTCCGTTCGAAGAAAGCCGCACCTTCCAGTTCCAGCGTATCCCGCTCCAGATCGAAGTCCACAATCGTGTCGTTTCCGTCACCGGCCTGGAACACAAACGTGTCCGCTCCGTCGCCGCCGCGCATTGTGTCATCGCCAGCCTGACCATGAAGCCGATCGTTGCCAGAGTTGCCTTCGAGCCGGTCGTCACCATCGCCACCAAACAAGGTGTCGAACCCGTTCTGACCGAACAGCGTGTCATTGCCGATCTCGCCATGAAGCTCGTCAGAATTGATGCCGCCATTGATCACGTCATCACCTTCGGCGCCAAACACGGTGTCCTGCCCGGCATTGCCGTTGAGCGTGTCGTTGCCTGTGCCGCCGTTGAGGCTGTCAAAGCCCGCATCACCGGACAGCGAATCATCACCCGCGCCCCCCAGAATCGTGTCGAGGCCGAGCCCCCCGGAAATCGTATCGGCGCCAGCGTCTCCGAGAAGGCTGTCAAAACCGTTATTGCCGGAGATCTGGTCATCCCCCGTCCCGCCGGAAATCGTATCGAACCCGTCAAGGCCGATGATCGTGTCGTTGCCCGCGTTGCCCGCGATGACGTCAAAGCCGATCCCGCCAACGATGCTGTCATCACCGCCACGCCCAAAGATCGTGTCGTTCAGAGCGCCGCCCTGAATGGTATCCGCGTCGTCGCCGCCGTCGATCAAGTCGCTCGCGCCGCCGCCGACGAGCGAGTCCATGCCGAGCCCGCCATTGATGGTATCCGCGCCGCGGCCGCCAACCAGTGTATCATTGCCTGCGCCGCCATTGAGCAGGTCCGGCCCGGGTGTGCCGGCTGCCGTGCCACCATCCGGATTGGTCACCTCGATATTCGTCACGCGCACGTCGATCGTGTAATCGGACGGGGCGTCAGTGCTGCCTTCGGGCAGGCCCTGGGCGGCGATGAAATAGGTGCCGTCCTCGGTCGCGCGATAGCTGAGCGGTCCGCGCGTGTCGGTTGTGTCGTCCGGCGAACGGCTGTCAAGCAGCGCCCCGTCCGGCGCATGCAGGGCAAAGACCGTGTCCGGCGCATCATCGGTGATATCGAAGCGGTAGGTGTAACCGGCGAGCAGATCGACCGCGATCCAGTCCTCGTCCTGCGGGAAATCATAGGTTCCGGTATAGCTGCCGGTTTCAACGTCACCGTGGCTGAGGGTGATCTCTTCGGTGGTCTCGGCGCTGGCTGGCGTTTCGGTGGACACCGAGATGGTGTAATCGGCCAGTGCCCCGCCGTCGTCCTGCACAACCGCGTAGAACACGCCGCTGACATCCGGGGTGATGGAGATGGAGAGCGAGCCAATGGTTCCGGAACCTGTGCTGTCGCCCGGCACGGGCGCACCGGTTTCGGTCACGAGCTGGAGCATTGGCGTGACACTCTCGGGCGCCGTGAACGTGACCGCGTAGTTCCGACCTGCCAGGAGACTGACGGCGATCCAGTCACTGTCTGTGTCGGTCTCGAAGCTGCCCATATAGGGCATGCCCGAAGACGCGGCTGCAATCGTCGTGGGGCCGGACCGCTCTTCCGAGAGCAGCGTGAACGCATAGGGCAGATCCCCGGTGCCGGACACGTCCGCAGCCAAGCGCAGGAAATACAGGCCATCCGCGGGAACTTCCATACCGTCGATCACATCCGGAGCGCCGTCACCCAGCACAGTGCCCGCTCCGTCGAGCAGGGTGACACGGTCATAGCCGAGGATCGTATCGTCGAGGTAATAGGTGCGATCATTGGTTGCGTTGAATGCAATGATATCGAAGATGTCTTCCGCTCCAGGCGCCCGCGACAGCGTTCCGATGAAACGGTCATCTTCGTTGATCGTGTAGGTGTCGGTCAGCGTAGAGGGTGCGTCCGTGGTCTCGGTGAATGTGGGCATGCGTCTGTTTCCCGTCTATGCGAAGGTTCCGGTCGACCCGTCGGGTCATTTTTCTCGCAGAATAGGGTTTTTGGTGGATTGGCGAAAGTAATTATTAATAAACGAGTTTTCTGTTCGCCACCGCGGGACAATCCGAACCGGTTTGCAAAACTGTTCGTATTTTTGACGAATTTATCGTGATTTTTGCTCCGGATTGCTGGGCGCCACGTGCCGCTTTGCGGTGTGCCGAGCGCGCCGGGGCGCGTCGTCATCCCTCTTGGCCGCGCGCGCAGGGAGCGGCAGGAGGGCGGCCTTTCTCACCAAGCCGCCGCTCCCACCGGGCCGTGTTTCTCTGCCGCGCGAAGCGATGCGACCCGGGGCGCAAAACGCGGCCCCGCATGAGCGGGGGCCGCGACGTGATCCGGCTCAGATCAGCTCGACATTGTCGAGAATACGCCCGAGCGATGTCACCCCGGTGAAGGTCAGCGTTTCGCCATCGGCAAAGGTGAGCACGAGGTTTCCCGCATCGTCCGTGCCGCTGTAATCGCGCAGGTCGACATCATCCGGATCGGCTTCGTTGAACAATTCCGCATCCAGTGCGACCTCGTCGAGCCGTCTTTGGAAATCGCCGATCGTGTCGTTGCCGCCCCCCCGCTCGAACACGAACCGGTCCACACCGAGGCCGCCGCGTAGCAGGTCGTCGCCTTCGCCACCATTGAGCGTATCGCTGCCGAAATTGCCTTCGAGCGTGTCATTGCCCGCGCCGCCGTTGAGCGTGTCGAACCCGTTCTGCCCCAGCAGCACATCGTTCCCTTCGCCGCCATTGAGGATGTCGGACGCGATCCCGCCGGACAGGAGGTCGTCCCCGGCGTCGCCATTGAGCGTGTCGAACCCTGCATTGCCGTTTAACGTGTCATTGCCTTCGCCGCCATCGAGGCTATCGGTGCCGGACTGCCCCGAAAGCAGGTCGTCGCCGCCACCACCGGCCAGCGTGTCAATTCCAAGCCCGCCGGTCAGTGTGTCATTGTCGGCCCCCCCGTCAAGGCTGTCGAAACCGTTATTCCCGATCAGCACGTCCTCGCCGCTGCCCCCGAGCAGGGTGTCATAGCCATCGAGGCCAACAAGCGTGTCGTCCCCGATGGAGCCGGCCAGTTCGTCAAATCCGATCCCGCCATTGAGGTCGTCATCCCCGGAGCCGCCATCGAGCGTGTCGTTGCCTTCGCCGCCGCGCAGAATGTCATTGCCTTCGCCGCCAAGGATCACATCGAACCCGCCGCCGCCGATCAGGCTGTCATTGCGGCCTCCGCCTTCGAGCGTGTCGCGCCCGAGCCCGCCGTCGAGCGTATCATTGCCGCTGTTGCCAATGATCGAGTCGTTGCCTCCAAGACCACGCACGAGCTGGCCTGTCGGAGTCAGAACCTCGATCAACGGCACCGTGACGTCGATCGTGTATTCCTGAGGATCGACGATTGGGGCAGGCCGGCTGCGGTTGATGCTCAGATCGGTCGCGAAATAATAGGTGCCATCCGTGATGGGGCGGTATGAGAACCCTGTGGTCGGCCCGTTGGTCGTATCGTTGTCAAAGACAAGGGAGTCGCCATCGGAATCGCGCAACCGGATTGCCGTGTTGCTGACGGCATCCTGGAAGTCGAAGCGGTAGGTATAGCCCCCCAGAAGCTCCAGAGCGATCCAGTCCTGATCCTGCACATAATCGTGCCGTCCGGTATAGGAGCCGACGTCGTCCACATTGTAATCGAGCGCGATGCTCTCGCGGGTGAGTGTATTGTTCACCACCTCGGTTTCGACGGCGATGAGGTATTCGGTGGTGTCGTTGAAACCTTCGCTCGCACGGATGAAATACGTCCCGTCTGCCGGCGCGGTTGCCCAGACAAAGGTCGTTCCGGACACGCTGCTTTGCGGGGAGGAGATTTCGGTGACAGCGCCCTCTGTCACCACATCGACGGAGGGGCGTGCGGCCGAAGAGACCATGGTGACAATGTAACTCAGATCGTCTTCCATATCGAGCGCGATGTAATCGATATCGTCGTCATACTCCCAGATGCCCGCATAGGATCCGTTTGCCTCGACGCTCACATTGGTATTGGTTCCGTTGCGCTCTTCGGCCCGGATCTCGAAATCCAGCACATTGTTCACAAAGAAATCGGCCTCGAACCGCAGGAAATAGGTGCCGTCTTCCGGCAGGCTGAAGAATTGATCGTCCGGGCTGCCATTATCGCGAAAGCTCGCAATCTGCGTGCCGTCATCGGCAAAGACCTGAACGAACCGAAAGCCCAGTTGATCCGGAGTGAGATAATAGGTTCGGTCCGCCAATCCGTTGAAGGCGATTGTATCGAAATCGTCGTCGCCGCTTCCGAGCGACCCGATGAATCGATCCCCTTCATTCATCACATAGGTCGTGGTCAAAGCGGCGGGAGCATCGGTGGTTTCGGTTATCGTGGCCATGGAACTCTCTTCTGGATCAATCTGTGAAAAAGCGGGCGCGTGGACCTCCGCAATCCACAAGACGATACAAGCGTGACTTCGGGCGTCAAAGCCTTTGTGCCTCGGTTCACGGCCCATCCTTTCAGGACTGCCCGTCTGAGCGACGCCGATTAATTTCCGGGTGGCATTTTTGTGCGATGCTGACGGGCGTCGCGCGACACAAGGGTCGGGCGGATCGCGGGGATTGCCGGGATCGCGGTCTTGCACCTTTTTCCCGGCTCGCTTAGCCGTCGCAAACGGTGGTTTGCACCGCCTGATCAACACCCAGTTTTGCGGAAGGGATGCCATATGCAAGCGGCCATGGCGGGTTTTGCCCTCGGGTTGAGCCTGATCCTCGCGATCGGTGCCCAGAATGCCTTCGTGCTGCGTCAGGGCTTGCGCCGGGCACATGTTCTGCCGGTGGTGCTTGTCTGTGCCTTGTCCGACGCGATCTTGATTGTTGTCGGCGTGGCGGGGTTCGGCGCGCTCGTGGAGGCGGTGCCGGGGCTGGAGTTCTGGATGCGTGTGTTCGGGGCGGCATTCCTGTTCTGGTATGGTGCCCGCACATTGCGCTCCGCGTGGCGGGGTGGTGCTGTGATGCAGGCATCGGAGGGCACCGGAAGCCTGCGCGCCGCGGTGCTCACCTGTCTTGCGCTCACGTGGCTCAATCCGCATGTCTATCTCGATACGGTGGTTCTTCTGGGCTCGATTGCCGCGCAATATGACAACCGCCTCGCGTTTGGAGCCGGGGCTGTCACCGCGTCTTTTGTGTTCTTCTTTTCGCTCGGCTTCGGTGCCCGGGCGCTGGCGCCGGTTTTTGCGCGGCCCAAGGCGTGGCGCGTGCTCGATCTGGTCATCGGGCTGACAATGTGGGCTATCGCGGTCAAGCTGGTCCTGATGTGATCGCGGCCTGACGCGGCGTGAAACGACGCTTGCACCTGCATCGCGACGCGCTAAGCCTTGCGGTATGGATCAAAGCACGCAAAGCCCGGGCCGGGGCATTTTCTGGATGGCCGTGACAGGGCTCTGCTTTGTCGCCGTTACGGCGCTCGTGAAGGTGCTGGGGGGGCGTATACCTGCCTCCGAGCAAGCGTTTCTGCGCTATCTTCTGGGGCTCGTGTTCCTGATCCCGATGTGGCCTGCCATGCGCGCGGCAACACTCGACGCGCGGCTGTGGCGCCTCTTTGGCCTGCGCGGCGTTTTGCATACCGCGGGCGTGACGCTGTGGTTTTATGCCATGACGCGGATCCCCATCGCCGAGGTCACGGCAATGAATTACCTCAACCCGGTCTACGTGACGATCCTTGCGGTGTTCCTGCTCGGTGAGCGGCTGGCGATGCGGCGTATCGCGGCGATTTGTGCTGCGGTGATCGGGGCGTTGTTGATCTTGCGACCCGGGTTCCGGGAGCTTGATCCGGGGCATTTCGCGATGCTGCTCACGGCGTTGTTCTTTGCGGGCAGCTATCTTCTTGCCAAGATCCTGTCCGGCGAGGTGCCTGCGTCTGTCGTCGTCGGGTTCCTGTCGGTGACCGTGACCATCGGGCTTGCGCCGCTGGCGCTTTCGGTCTGGGTCTGGCCAACCCCGGCAGAGCTTGGCATCCTGTTTGCGGTGGCCTGTTTTGCCACGGCAGGGCATTTCACCATGACGCTGGCGTTTGCGGCGGCGCCGGTGACGGTCACTCAGCCCGTGACCTTCCTCCAACTGGTCTGGTCGGTGGCGCTCGGCGCGCTTTTCTTCGCCGAACCGGTCGACCCGTGGGTCATTCTGGGCGGGTCCATCATCCTGTCGGCCGTGGTTTTCATCACATGGCGCGAGCACCGGCTCAAGAAACGGGTCACGCCGGCCGTTTCAGAAACAAAGCACTGATCTGCGCGCCACTGTCTCTGTATCTTGAAAAATCCCCGGGAGGGACGCAATTCCGCCGCGATGCTCACCGTTTATTAAGGGGTGAACTTCAATGTTGAGTGGAGAGTGACATGTTTGCGGAGTACAAATTGACAGACGATATGGCTGAGATCGAGGCATTCCTTCTGAGCGAACGCCAGAAGGTTTTGTCAGAGGCGGAGTGGCGTTTCCGGATGCGCGGCTACGGGTACAACCTGCGCCGGACGGAAGACGGCGTCGAAGTGGCCCGACTGCCCCAGAACACGCCGCTTGGTACGCTGCGCCTGACCTGAACACCGAAAATGGTGGCTGCTGCGGTCCCGTTATGGGCGCGTGACGAGCGTCCGGGCCCCGATTGAATGAACGCTGTGCACGTGGTCGCCGTGTGCGAGCCCTGATTTCCCTTACTGGTTGCGCGCGGCGGACGCGCACCATGCATGCCGACCTGTGTCGGCAATACTGAATTGAGACTCGACAGAACCCCAGCTGACCTCGTTTGATACGAGAAACCGGAGGGAACCGTGATGAGCTCTCATATTTCGAAAGATTGGTATCGGAAGGCCGATCCAGCGTCTCATGATCGCAGATGGGACGGGCCGTGTGCAAAGGATCTTTGGGTCCGTGTTGCGCGTGCAGGGCGACGGCTCGGCACCGGCATTGCCGTGGCGGCGTTTGCCGCTATCGGCACCGGGTCTGCGGCTTGGGCGGGGGTCACCGTCTGCAATGAAACCGGTTCGGCGCGCAGTATCGCGATTGGCTATGAAGCCAGCGATGGGACATGGACATCCGAAGGTTGGTGGAACGTGGCGAACGGCGCCTGTCAGGCGGTGTTTGACGGCGTGCTGGGGCGCAACGATCTATACTATCGCGCGGAGCGCTCGGATGAAAGCTTTACGGGACCTTATGCGTTTTGTACCGAGCGAGGAGCCTTTACCATTCGCGGGGATACGGATTGCGAAGCGCGTGGCTATCAGCGCACGCGGTTCCGCAAGATCGATACCGGGCGAGCAGATGCCTTTCGGTTCTCCATCCGTCCCGACGGCAGCGCGCTGGCGCTCATCCCTGATGCGCTTCCTCGAGACAGGCCTGCGCCCCGACGCGTGACCGGCGCGTTGCAGCGCGGCCAGCTCGGGGAGCCGTTCTCGCAGACCGGTGTCTTTGTCGGGTGCCAGACGATCGACGGGATGGATTATTGCGGTTTCGAGGTTGAGGGGTGGCGCTACTTTGCGATCTACGGTCAGGGTACCGATGACCGACTTCTGGACGCGTTGCAGGATTGGCCCGTCCCGATGGCCGTGGCGCTGAGCGGGGACATGGTCACTTATGGCGACATCACCGTCGAGGTTGCGCTTGGTGAGGTTGCCGAGGTTATCGGCGGGGATCCGTTCGAAGCGGAGCGCCGCGCATTACAAGGCACATGGCGATCCGTCGATGATCCTGCCTCCGTGTTCCGCGTGGTGGGGGCAGACGTTTACGACTATTACAACGGTGATTGGACCGGGCATCAATGGCTCCAGCTGGTGGCCTCCTGCGACGGGGCGGAGGGCCTCGGAACCGGCGTTCTGCGCCGTGAGCTCGAGACCGGGGATGCGTGGTGCGTGATCATGGACCGTTATGGCGCGGACCGGATCGAGTTCGTCAATCCGGGGCGGGGCAATATCCTGACATATGAGCGGGCTGAATGAGGCGCACGCACGGCGTCTGAGACGAAGCGCGGGGGCGGGGCATCTGCGCTTGTCGGGGTCATGTGCACCGGCTTGATTTTTGATTGACTCGTCAGTCAAAAAACGGCACGCAGAGCATATGCCCAAGCTCGGACAAGAACCCATTCGACGCGCCGCATTGCTTGCGGCCACCGTTGAAGCCATCGGCGAGGCCGGTACGCTCGACGTCACGGTGACACAGATCGCCCGACGCGCGGGCATGTCGAGCGCGCTTGCGCATCACTATTTTGGCGGCAAGGTGCAGATCTTCCTCGCTGCCATGCGGCATATCCTGCGTGATTACGGATCGGAGGTGCGCGGCGCGCTGGCCGTGGCACCGCCAGAGCAGCGGTTGGAAGCGGTGGTGCGCGCCAATTTCGCGGACAGCTGTTTTGCTCCGGCCACGGTCTCGGCCTGGCTCAACTTCTATGTGCTTGCGCGCAGCGAACCCGAAGCGGCGCGGCTCCTGCGCGTTTACCAATCCCGATTGCGCTCGAACCTGATCGCGGCATTGCGCGGGCGCACGGCGCAGCCGGAGATGGTCGCGGACACCACGGCCGCGTTGATCGACGGGGTCTATCTACGCGCGGCGCTGACCGGGGGCGGGCTGGAGGATGCCGAAGGGCGGGTCTTGCGCGCGGCCTATGCGATGATGGAGCCCAAGACGTGAAGCCGAATTTCCTGATTGTCATGGTGGACCAGCTCAACGGCACGCTGTTTCCCGACGGGCCTGCGGCGTGGTTGCACACGCCGACCCTGCATGCGCTGGCGGCGCGGTCGACGCGCTTTGCCAACACCTACACGGCCAGCCCGCTCTGTGCGCCGGGCCGTGCGAGCTTCATGTCCGGGCAATTGCCGAGCAACACGAGGGTCTATGACAATGCCGCCGAGTTTGCCTCCGACATTCCGACCTATGCGCATCATCTGCGCCGCGCGGGATACTACACGGCGCTTTCGGGCAAGATGCATTTTGTCGGCCCGGATCAGCTGCATGGCTTCGAGGAGCGTCTGACGACGGACATCTATCCGGCAGATTTCGGCTGGACCCCGGACTACACCAGGCCCGGGCAGCGCATCGACTGGTGGTATCACAACATGGGGTCGGTCACCGGGGCAGGGGTCGCCGCGATCACGAACCAGATGGAATATGACGATGCGGTTGCGTTTCACGGCATCGAGAAGATCTACGATCTGGCGCGGACGGATGATGACAGACCGTGGTGCCTGACGGTGAGTTTTACCCATCCGCATGACCCTTACGTGGCGCGGCGCAAATACTGGGACCTTTACGAGGATTGCGCACATCTTCAGCCGCGCGTGCCGGCGATGGCCTATGAGGCGCATGACCCGCATTCGAAGCGGATATTCGACGCCAATGACTGGCGGTCTTTCGAGATCACCGCAGAGCATATCGCGCGGGCGCGACGGGCGTATTTTGCCAATATCTCCTATCTCGACGACAAGATCGGGCAGGTTCTGGAGGCGCTGGAGGAGACCCGGCAGGAGGCGGTGGTGATCTTTGTCTCCGATCACGGCGACATGCTTGGCGAGCGCGGCTTGTGGTTCAAGATGTCGTTTTTTGAGGGGTCCGCACGGGTGCCGTTGATGATTGCAGAGCCGGGTGGCATGGGGGCGCGCGTCGATGCGCCGGTCTCCACCATCGATCTGTGCCCGACCCTGTGCGATCTAGCGGGGGTTGAGATGGGCGCGGTCATGCCATGGACCGAAGGCGAGAGCCTTGTGCCGGTGATGCGCGGCGGCGCGCGCAAAAGCCCGGTGGCGATGGAATACGCGGCCGAAGCCTCCGAGGCGCCGCTGGTGGCGCTGAGGCAGGGGCGGTGGAAATACACCGCCTGCGCGCTTGATCCCGAGCAGCTTTTTGACGTCGAGGCCGATCCGGACGAGCTGGTGAACCGCGCGAGCGACGCGGATGTGGCGGATGTGCTCGCCCGGTTTCGGGCAATGGCGCGGGAACGTTGGGATCTGGAGCGGTTCGACGCGGATGTGCGCCAGAGCCAGGCGCGGCGGCTCGTGGTCTATGACGCGCTGCGGCAGGGCGGCTATTTCCCGTGGGATTTCCAGCCGTTGCGCGATGCGTCCGAGCGGTACATGCGCAACCACATGGACCTCAACGTGCTCGAAGAGAGCCAGCGCTTCCCGCGCGGAGAATAAACCGGGACCGGTCGCATTGACGACGCTCCCGCCCGCCCACCCCGCGTCGCCAATGCGACCTCGGGGCGGCGATGTTGGTGAAAGGAACAGTGAACCATGGCCTATGACACGCAGCCCGAGGCGAGCCATTTTGTGGACGGGGCGTATCTCGAAGACACAAACGGGGCGGCGATGGACGTGATCTATCCGGCCACCGGCGCGCGGATCGCGGTGGTGCATGAGGCCACGCCCGCGGTGATCGAACGCGCCCTGACCAGCGCGCGCCGGGCGCAGGCGGAATGGGCGGCGATGATGGGGGTCGAACGGGGCCGCATCCTGCGCCGGGCCGCCGATATCATGCGCGAGCGCAACCGTGACCTGTCGGTGCTTGAGACCCATGACACGGGCAAACCGCTGTCGGAGACGCTCTATGTGGATGCCACATCCGGCGCGGACGCGCTTGAGTATTTCGGCGGTCTGGCCGGATCGCTCACCGGAGAGCATGTGCCGCTGGGGGCGGACTGGGGCTATACGGTGCGCGAGGCGCTGGGCGTCTGTGTCGGTATCGGGGCCTGGAACTACCCGACGCAGATCGCCTGCTGGAAGGGTGCACCCGCCCTGGCCTGCGGCAATGCGATGATCTTCAAACCGTCGGAGACCACGCCGCTCTGCGCGCTCAAGGTGGCCGAGATCCTGCACGAGGCGGGGCTGCCTGCGGGGCTCTACAACGTCATTCAGGGCGCGGGTGACGTGGGGCGCGCGCTGGTCGCCGATGGGCGCGTCGACAAGGTGTCGCTTACCGGGTCGGTGCCGACGGGCCGCAAGGTCTATGCCGCTGCCGCCGAGGGCATGAAGCACGTCACCATGGAACTGGGCGGGAAATCGCCGCTGGTGATTTTTGACGATGCCGATCTTGAGAATGCGGTGAGCGGCGCGATCAACGGCAATTTCTATTCCACCGGTCAGGTCTGTTCGAACGGCACGCGGGTGTTTGTGCAGGACGGCATCCGCGAGGCGTTCCTCGAACGTTTGGCCGAGCGCGTGCAAGGCGCCGTGATGGGCGATCCGCTGGATGAGGCGACAACGCTCGGGCCGATGGTATCGCAGCGCCAGCGCGAGATTGTCATGGGCTATATCGCGAAAGGGCGCGCGGAGGGGGCGCGGCTGGTTTGCGGTGGTGCCGCACCGGAGCGCGCGGGTTTCTTTGTGGAGCCGACCGTGTTTGCGGATGTGACCGACGACATGACCATTGCGCGCGAGGAGATCTTTGGTCCGGTGATGGCGGTGCTTGGCTTTGCCGATGAGGCGGAAGTGATCGCGCGCGCCAATGACACGCCCTACGGGCTGTCGGCGGGTGTATTCACGCGGGATCTTGCGCGCGCGCACCGCGTGATCGGGCAATTGCAGGCGGGGAGCTGCTTCATCAATTCCTACAACGACGCGCCGGTCGAGCTGCCCTTTGGCGGCTCCAAGGCGTCGGGGGTGGGGCGCGAGAACGCCAAGGCCGCGATCGAGCATTATTCGCAAATGAAATCGGTCTATGTGCGCATGGGCGATGTGGAGGCCCCGTTTTGAGCGCGCCGACACCGTCCCGGTCGCCGCTGCAACCGGTCGATATCGTCAAATGGGTGGCCACGGTCATTCAGCTGATCGGCTACGGGCTGACCGGGCTGAACAGGGCGCCGTGGAACGTCTACCTGTTTTTTGCGGGCATCGTCCTTTGGTTTGCGGTGGGTGTGATGTGGCAGGACCGCGCGATCATGGTCGTGCATCTGGGCGCCTTCATTTCGCTGTTCATCGGCTATCTGAACGCCTGAGCGGAGCATAATCATGCAGGCAGAGTATATCGTTGTGGGCGCGGGCAGCGCCGGGTGCGCCATGGCCTACCGGCTGGCAGAAGCGGGCAAATCCGTGATTGTGATCGAGCATGGCGGGTCGGATTGGGGTCCGTTCATCAACATGCCTGGCGCGCTGAGCTATCCGATGAACATGGCGCGCTATGACTGGGGATATGAGACCGAGCCGGAGCCGCATCTGAACGGGCGGCGGCTGGCCTGTCCGCGGGGCAAGGTGCTGGGCGGGTCGTCCTCGATTAACGGGATGATCTATGTGCGCGGGCACGCGCTCGACTATGACCATTGGCGCGAGGAGGGCGCCGAGGGCTGGGGCTATGCCGATGTGCTGCCGTATTTCCGGCGCATGGAAAACTGGCATGCCTGCGGGCATGGCGGTGATCCGGCCTGGCGCGGCACGGACGGGCCGCTGCACATCACCCGAGGCGCGAGGGACAACCCTTTGGTCAAGGCCTTTGTCGAGGCCGGACGGGAAGCTGGGTACGAGACCACGGATGACTACAATGGCGCGCAGCAGGAGGGCTTCGGCCCTTTCGAGATGACCGTCTGGAAAGGCGAGCGCTGGTCCGCGGCGAAGGCCTATCTGCGCCCGGCACAGGCGCTTGGGGCGAAGGTTGTGCGCGGCCTCGCACGGCGCGTGGTGATCAACGAAGGGCGCGCCACGGGTGTGGAGGTCGCGCGGCGTGGGCGGGTGGAGATCCTGCGCGCCACGCGCGAGGTGATCGTGGCGGCGGGGGCGATCAACGCACCGGCGCTGCTCATGCATTCAGGGATCGGACCGGCGGCGCATCTGGCGGAACACGGGATCGACGTGATCGCGGATCGTGCCGGCGTTGGTCAGAACCTGCAGGATCATCTCGAGCTATACATCCAGATGGCCGCGTCCCAGCCGGTTAGCCTCTTCAAATACTGGAACCTGCTGGGCAAGGCCTATGTCGGTGCGCGCTGGCTGCTGCAGCGCAAGGGGCCGGGCGCGTCGAACCAGTTCGAGAGCACCGGTTTCATCCGCTCCGAAGCGGGCATTCCCTATCCCGATATCCAGTTCCATTTCCTGCCGCTGGCTGTTCGTTATGACGGATCGGTTGCAGCGGAAGGGCATGGGTTTCAGGCGCATGTAGGGCCGATGCGGTCCCCCTCACGGGGCGCGATCACGCTGCGCTCCGGCGATCCTGCGGACGCCCCGCGGATCTTTTTCAACTACATGTCCGAAGAGCGCGACTGGGTGGAGTTTCGCCGGGCCATTCGCCTCACGCGGGAGATCTTTGCGCAAGAGGCCTTTGCACCCTACCGGTCGCATGAGATTTCGCCCGGTGAGGCGGCGCAGAGTGACGAGGATCTCGACGCATTTATCCGGGAGCACGCGGAAAGCGCTTATCATCCCTGCGGCACGTGCCGGATCGGGCGGCGCGACGATCCGATGGCTGTGGTCGACCCGGAGAACCGGGTGATCGGGGTCGAGGGGCTGCGCGTGGCGGACAGTTCGGTGTTCCCGCGCATCACCAATGGCAATCTTAACGCGCCATCGATCATGGTGGGCGAGAAAGCCGCGGATCACGTGCTGGGCCGGCGATTGCCCTCCGAGAACGCGCAGCCATGGATCCACCCCGAATGGCGCACGGCGCAGCGCTAGCCCCCTGTCGGGTCCTGAAGACCCGTGCCGGCCCGGCCCACGGCTCTGAACGCTGAAAGGGCTGGCCGCACCGCCACTCTGAGCCGGTCCGGCCGCGCGGGGCCGTGGTTAACCACGCTCGACGCGATGCCTTGATCTCGCCACATTCGACGCGCAGGCCAAGGCCATGGTTCGATTATGTTTCATGCTGTGCGCGGCCCTGTTCTGGCCGCTGGGCGCGGGGTCCATGCTTGACGCATCGGACGCTGCAGGCGCCACCGAGATGCCGGATGCCGATTTGCGCGGCGTCGTCCGCATGATCGACGGCGATACGCTCGATGTCGGCCCCGTTCGCGTGCGTTTGCATGGCATCGACGCGCCGGAGCAGGATCAGCGCTGCGGTGGTCCGGACGGTCGCCGCTGGGCGTGTGGTGCCTGGGTCACCACGCAAACACAGGCGCTTTTTGATGGTCGGGACGCCGCCTGCACGGCGCTGGAGCGGGATCGCTACGACCGCGTGATTGCACAGTGCACCATCGGCGGGCGCGACATGGGCGCGCTTCTTGTTTCCCGTGGGCTGGCCTTTGCCTACCGGCGGTATTCGACCCGCTATGTCGCGGCCGAGCGCGCGGCCCGCGCCGCGCAGACCGGCCTGCACGGCAGTGCAATCGTTGCCCCCGAACAGCATCGTGCAACCCGCATCACACGCGAGCGGGACAGCGCCGGACAGCAGCATGCGCAAGGCGGCAAGCCCGGCGGCGTCTGCGTGATCAAGGGCAATATCGGACGGTCGGGTGCGCGGATTTACCATCGTCCCGGGCAGGAATGGTATGCCCGGACGCGGATCGACCCCGCCAAGGGGGAGCGTCTGTTCTGTTCCGAAGACGAGGCCCGTGCCGCCGGTTGGCGCCCCGCCCAACGATGAAGCGGCATTCGTTGCGATTTGATCCGGGTCAAAGTCAGCAGGTCATGCACGTGAAACACTCCTTTTGTAAGGACCAAGGATCGAAGGAGAGCGACATGTCCCACACGCCCCATGAGCTGGCAGAAGAATTTCCGGAATACGTGGAGCGCATTCATGAGCTGAAGCAGGAAAATGCGCATTTTGCCAAGCTGGCGGATGAGTATCACAGGGTGAACCGCGCCGTTCACGGAGCCGAGACGAACGTGACCCCGATGGGGCAATTCTCGGAAGAGGATCTGCGCAAGCAACGCGCGGCTCTGAAAGACGAGATCTGGGGCCTTTTGCGCGCTTGAGGACCGTGCCGTCACCGGCAGTGCCACACTGGCCTTGAGGGCCTTCCCGGCAGGAGACCGCGCAGCAGCGCGGACGACCTGTGGTGTGGCCATGCGCGGATGTGGGGGCAAATGCGGCCCAAGGGGCGGAACGGGGAAAGCCGTCCGCCCCAAAGATGCGTCTTGCCCCGCGCCGGGGCGCGTTCTCAGTTCAAGAGCGGCTCGATGCGCGAAACGAGCGCGCGAGAGAGCGGTTTGACGGCCGACCCATATGTGGCCACCACCGAGCCGTCCGGGGCGAAGAGCACCTTGTTGAAATTCCACGACGGCTCGAATCCGACGGTTTCGGCGAGCCATGCGTAGACCGGGTGGGCGTCCGGGCCACGCACCTTGGTGATGTCCGTCATGGGCAGCGTGAGACCGAAATTCACCTCGCAGAACTCCTTGACCGCCTCGGCGCTTTTGAGCTCCTGCCGAAAGTCGTTGGACGGAACCGCCAGCACCACCAGTCCCCGATCCTTGTAGCGCTCATAGAGTGCCTGAAGGCCGTCATATTGATCTGTAAACCCGCAGCGCGAGGCGGTGTTGACCAGCAGCACAGGTTGCCCGGCCCACTGGTCAAGCGACAACGTCCCGCCATCGATATTGGCAAAGGGCGCCGACGGTGCTGCCAATGCAGGAACGGCGAGAAAAGACAGTATGAAGGCGATGATACGCAGCATGATAAACCCCTTTCAGCATGAACGTAGGCGCTTCGTGTCAAAGTCAATCCGAGGCGTTCTGGCACGCCGGGTGTTGCGCATCACACGCGGGCAGGGACGCGCATGCGCGGCGATTGCGGGATCAGGTGACGCGATTCTGACGCACGACAAGTGACCCGAAGCCCGACAGCGCAATCAGCGCCAGTCCGGTGAGGGCAACCGGATCCGGCCAATCGCCAAACACCAGCACACCCAAACCTGTCGCTGAAATCAGTTGCGTGTAGATCAATGGGGCCACGAGGCTGGCTTCGGCCCTCTTGTTGGCAATCACCAGAAGGTAATTGCCTGCCGCCGATCCCAGCGCGCTCAACAGGAAAAGCGGCCAGACCGCGTTGGTGAGGGGAGGACTCCCGCTGGACAGACCCAGTGGCGCCAAGACCACCGCGCCGATCAGCAGTTGCGAAATCAACAGAAAGCGCGGGCGGAACGCCCCCGCCACCGCCCGCGTGGTGGCCAGGTAGGCGCCATAAAAGAGCCCTGCAAGAAGGGCAAAAACCATACCTGTCCCGCCGCCAAATCCGGGTTGGACCACCAGCATCACGCCGACAAACCCAAGCCCGAGCAGCGCCGTGCGTGCGCCCGAGGGGCGCTCCCCGAGGAACAGGACCGCCAGCACGTAAGAAACGACCGGGCCTATGAAAAACGCACCGAACACGTTGGCGATGGGTTCGGTGCGCAAGGCTGTCAGGATCGCACAGATGCCGCCGGCGATAAGCACCGCGCGCAAGACAACGCGCCAATCCGCAAGCTGGTGCAACTCGCTACGCCGCAACCCGCTCAGCGGCAGCAGCACGACCGCTGCAATGGCAAAGCGCGCCCACGCCACAAGCACCGGCTCGATCCCTGCTTGCGTCAGCAACTTGCCCGCCGTGTCACCGACAACCACGCAGGTCACAGCGGTGAACACCAGCGCACCAAGCCGCACCGAATCGCCCCATGTCATTCCGAAGCGCCCCCGTGCACCGTCGTCCTGCCGGGCCGGTACCATGCCGGCGACCGCTTCGGAAGCGGGTTATTGGTCTTCCATCGCCTCCAGCTGGTCGATGAATCCTTCGATCATGGAAAGCCCCTTGTCCCAGAACGCCGGATCGGACGCATCCAGCCCGAACGGCGCGAGGAGGTCGGAATGGTGCTTCGATCCGCCCGCTTTCAGCAGGTCGAAATACTTGTCCTGGAAGCCTTCGGGCTGTTCCTGATATGCGGCATAGAGCGCGTTCACCAGACCGTCGCCAAAGGCATAGGCATAGACGTAGAAGGGGGAATGCACGAAATGCGGGATATAGGCCCAGAAGGTTTCGTAGCCCTCAACGAAGTCGAAGACCGGCCCGAGGCTCTCGGCCTGCACACTCATCCAGAGCGCGTTGATGTCGTCGGGCGTGAGCTCACCGGCCCGGCGCGCCTCGTGCAGCTTGCATTCGAAATCGTAAAACGCGATCTGGCGCACAACCGTGTTGATCATGTCCTCGACCTTGCCCGCGAGCAGCACCTTGCGCTCGGCGTCGTCCTTGGCGTTTTCGAGCATCTTCTGGAACGTCAGCATCTCTCCGAACACGCTCGCGGTTTCGGCAAGGGTGAGCGGGGTCGAAGACAGCATCTCGCCCTGTCCCGCGGCCAGAACCTGATGCACCCCGTGACCGAGCTCATGGGCCAGCGTCATGACATCGCGCGGTTTTCCAAGGTAGTTCAACATGATATACGGATGCACATCGGTGACGGTGGGATGCGCGAAGGCACCCGGCGCCTTGCCCGGCTTGACGGCCGCATCAATCCAGCCCTTCTCGAAGAACGGGGTGGCGATATCCTCCATGCGAGGGTCGAACCCGGTATAGGCCCGCATGACCGTGTCGCGGGCCTCGTCCCAGCCAACGATCCGGTCGCTTTCCATCGGCAGCGGCGCGTTGCGATCCCAGACCTGCATCCGTTCGAGGCCAAGCCACTTGGCCTTGAGCGCATAGTAGCGATGTGACAGGCGTGGATAGGCCCGCACCACGGCGTTGCGCAGCGCTTCCACCACCTCCGGCTCCACGTCGTTCGACAGGTGCCGCCCGGTCTGGGCCGTGGGCATACCGCGCCAGCGATCGAGGATCTCCTTCTCCTTGGCCTGCGTGTTGTGCACCCGGGCAAAAGTCCGGATGTTGGCGCCGAACACCCGCGCCAATTCGCGCGTGGCGGCCTCGCGCTTGGCCCGGTCCTGCTCCGTCAAAAGGTTCAGCGTCGCCTCGATGCTCAAGGCCTCGCCGTCGATCTCGAATTCGAGCCCGGCAATGGTCTCATCGAACAACCGTTCCCACGCGTCGCCGACAACCCCCATGTCATGCAGGAATTTCTCCATCTCGTCAGAGAGTTGATAGGGTTTCATCGCGCGGATGCGATCAAAGGCCGGCTTGTAGCGGCCAAGCTCGCCATCGGCTGCAAACAGCGCATCGAGCACCCCGTCATCGAGCCGGTTCAGCTCAAGCGTGAAAAACACGAGCGGCGTGGTGTAAAGCGTGATCTTTTCCTGATGGTCAGACAGGAACTTCGCGCGCTCACTGTCGGTGGTATGCTGATAATAGCGCAGCCCGGCATAAGACATGATCCGACCCGCGATGGCCTCGATCTTCTCGTGGCGGTGGACCGCTTCCAGAAAGCCAGCCGCATCGAGGGTGCCAAGCTTGCCTTCGTAATCGGCAGCAAAACTGCGGCACGCCTCCTCGAGCCAATCGAGATCGCGCTTCAGTTCCGGCGCGTCCGGTGCAGGATAGAGATCGGTCAGATCCCACTCGGGCAAGGCGCCAAGATCGCGCCCTCCGGCTGAGGCATTGGCGTCGAAAACGGGTCTCATGGTCATGTCAGGGCTCCCTTGGCGCTTTTGTCATCACGTAAGGCGCAGGGACCCGTGGCTCAAGCCCCGATCGCGCGCGGCCCCGCTCACGGCTCCAAAAATCACGATGCACAAAGCATGCACATGCCATGCACAAACCATGCGCATGACGCGGAGCACTCTTCCAGACGGCCACGTCTTCGACTCACCGGGGTGTCTCACGCGCGTCGCCGTGGACCTGGGGAAAACGGCCCTGCTTCTTTGGGCTTCAAATATCCCGGGGAGCGCGAGGGGCTGGCCCCTCGCCACCGCAACGCCCGCCTCCGGCGTGACGGGCTGGCCCCTCGCCATCACAACGCCCGCCTCCGGCGTGACGGGGGTGTTTCCCGGAACGGCATCGCCCCGCTCGCGAACGTGTGCCAATCCACCGACGCATGGGGATCCCGCACCCGGTCCTCGATCAAGACCCGTATGCGGCCAGCATCTGCTGCAGATCTTCGAGCGAATTGGCCTCGTTGACCGGTTTGTCATGGCGCCAGCGACTCATCCGGGGAAAGCGCAGCGAGATGCCCGATTTGTGCCGCGGGGAGGGCTGGATGCCCTCGAAGGCGATCTCGAACACATGCTCGGGGCGCACCTGCCGGACCGGGCCGAACCGCTGCAGCGTGTTTTTCCGGACCCAGGCCGTGATCTGGGTGAACTCCTTGTCAGTCAGCCCGGAATAGGCCTTGGTAAAGGGCACCAGCTCGTTGCCTTTCCACACCGCAAAGGTGAAGTCCGTGAACAGGTTTGCGCGCCGTCCGGACCCTTGTTGGGCGTAGATCATGACCGCATCGATCGTCAGCGGATCGAGTTTCCATTTCCACCAATCCCCCTTTTTGCGCCCGGACAGATACGGGCTGTCGCGGCGCTTCAGCATGACCCCTTCGGCGCGGCGCGCGCGCGCGCTGCTGCGCAAGGCGGCAAGGCTTTCCCAGCCGTCGAAGGAGAGCACCGGCGACGCCTGCAACGCCGCATCCTCGGGCAGCCCGTCCAGCAGGGCCTCGAGCCGCGCGCGCCGCTCGGCCATGGGGGCGGCGCGCAAATCGGCGCCGTCCTGCTCCAGCAGATCATAGGCCAACAGGATCACCGGCGCCTCGCGCAGCAGCTTTTTCGGGACCGTCTTGCGCCCGATCCGCGGCTGCAGCGTCGAAAAGGGCATTGGCGCGCTGCCGTCCCATGTGACGATCTCGCCATCGAGCACCGTGCCATCGGGCAGGAAGTCGCGCGTTCGGGAGAACTCGGGGAAGCGTTCGGTGATCAGTTCCTCTCCGCGCGACCACAGGTGATGTGTGCCGTCGCGGAGGATAAGCTGGCCACGGATGCCGTCCCATTTCCATTCCGCCTGCCAGTCTGTGGCGGGGCCAAGGCTCTCTGGCGGCTCACCCAGCTGGTAGGCAAGGTAGAACGGGTAGGGGCGCGAGGCATCCGCTGCGGGATCGTCGGTCTCGATCAGGGCCTTGTAGCTGGTTGTCTCGGGCGTCCAGCCGCCCATGAGCTTGAGCGCGATCACCGGCTCGTCCTGCCCGGTGGCGCGGCTGAGCGCGCGGGTCATCAGTTTCTGGCTCACGCCGATCCGGAAGCCCCCGGTGATCAGCTTGTTGAAGAGAAAGCGCTCGGTCGCGTCTAGCTCATCCCATGCCGCGATGATGGCGGCTTTGCGCTCTGTGATTTCTGCCCCGTGCAGACCGCGCAGCACGCTGATCCAGTGCGACAGGGGCTTGTCGCTTTCGGAGCGGGCCGGCGGCAGGATCAGCGCCAGCGTCTCGGCGAGATCTCCGACGATGGGGTAGCTTTCCTCCAGCAGCCAGAGCGGCACGCCCGCCACCTCTGCCGCCCATTCGCGCAGCTGGGTCGTGGTCACGGCCCGTTTTGGGCGTCGCCCGGAAAACAGCGCGATGGTCCAGAGCCGGTCCGCGTCAGAGGCATCGCGGAAAAACGCCGCCAGCGCCTCGGTCTTGCGCGTGGTCTTGGTGGTCTGGTCTATCGCGGTGAAGAGCGCTGCAAAGTCCTTCATCGGCGGTCCGGGCCCGTGTTTGGGCCCGTGTCCAGGTCGGTTTGGCCCGACGCCGTGGCGTCATCGGGATCTGGGTCGGCGGGGGCCGACGCCGTGGCGTCTTCACGGTTTTGGCCGGTGGGATACGGGACCGTGGCGTCCGGGGCGGCGGATGTGGCCGGGTCGGAGGTCTCCGGAGCGGCCTTGTGGGCTGTGGCGGCCTGTTCTGTGGCGGCCTGTTCTGCGTCGGCAGGCTCGACCACCGGCATGTCGTCCTCTTCCTCGCCGCCAAACTGCGTGGGCACCACCGCCGCATCATAGCCTTCCGCGTGCAGCCAGCGGGCGAAGATCTCCGTATAGCCGTGGGTGGCGAAGACCCGCTCCGCGCCGGTCTCGCGGATGGCAGCCTGCAAACCGGGCCAATCCGCGTGGTCCGACACGACAAATCCCCGATCTGCCGCACGCCGTCGGCGCACCCCGCGCAGCCGCATCCAGCCCGAGGCAAAGGCCGAGGACGCGGGCTTGAACCGCCGCGCCCAGGCGCTGCCGAGGGCCGAGGGTGGTGCAATCACCAACGCACCCGGACAGGATTTGACGTCGAGCCCCGCGGTCACATGGGTGGTGTCGGGCAGGGCATATCCCTGCGCGCGCAGCACCGCGTTCGTGGCTTCGACCGCGCCATGCGTGAGGATGGGGGCAATTTCCGGGTCGATCATGCGCAAAAGACGCTGCGCCTTGCCAAGCGAATAGGCCGCCAGCAGCGAATAGGTGCCCTGCGCGGCATTTGCGGCCCACCAGGCGTTGATTTCTTTGGCCACGCTGGCCTGATCGGCCCAGGTGAAGACCGGCAGACCGAAGGTGCATTCGGTGATGAAGGCGTGGCAGGGCACGGGCTCGAAGGCCTCGCACAGCCCGTCGGGCGCGGTCTTGTAATCGCCGGAGACGACCCAGACTTCGCCGCCCACCGACACGCGGATCTGCGCAGAGCCGGGCAGATGGCCGGCGGGATGAAAGGAGACCTCCGCATCCCCGATCCGGTGCCGCGTGCCATAGTCGACACCTTCTGCGGTGATCGCGCCGAGCCGGTGCCGCATCACCGGCAGCGCCGCCTTGGTGGCGAGGTATCGCGCATGGCCGGGGCGGGCGTGGTCGGCATGCCCATGGGTGATCAGCGCGCGGTCCACGGGCCGCCATGGGTCGATGAAGAAATCGCCCGCCGGGCAATAGATGCCGCGCTCGGTAAAGGTCAGGACAGGTTTCATCGACCACGATACTAGAAGGTTTCCCGCGCATGACCATGCCGCGGTGCGATCCGGGGCGTGATTGGCGCCGCGCCGGGGGGCGCTCAGCGGGAGGCGGCGGTTGGGGGCCAGACCTTGGTGACGCGCGTGACACGGAGCATTCCTGTTCCGGACGCTGCGTAGAGCTGCGCCCCGGCCCGGCGTCGGGGGCGTTCGTGAGGGCGTGGGAGGACCAGCGGGCGCAAGCGCAGCCCGTGTCCGACGTCGCGGTCTTCCGGGCGGCAGGCGGTTTCGATGCGCGGCGCTTGGGGGCTTGCCAAGACCCGCGCGCGCAATAGGGTGGCGGCAGCCAGTTGCAGGGGAGGCGCCGACATGAGAACAGCCGGATTTCGAGAGAAGATGCTGAGCGGCGCGCCGCTGGCCGGAACATTTCTGAAAACACCGGCCTTTCAACTGGTTGAGGTGCTGGCACAGTCAGACCTCGATTTCCTGTGTCTCGATGCGGAGCACGCGCCGTTTGACCGCGCGGCGCTCGACATCTGCATCGGCATGGGGCGTGCGCTCGATTTCCCGATCCTCGTGCGCGTCGGCGAGGCAACCCCCGCCGCGATCCTGCAATCGCTGGATCACGGCGCGGTCGGCGTGGTGGTGCCGCATGTCATGACCGCCGAACAGGCGGAGACGATGGCACGGGCGGCGCGGTTTGGACTGCATGGGCGCGGCTATGCCGGATCGACGCGCTGGGCAGATTACGCGACCCGCGCCATGCCGGATCTATTGGCAAAAAGCCGTTCGGAAACCGTCGTGATCGCACAGATCGAGGAGCCGGAAGGCGTGGAGGCCTGCGAGGCGATTGCCGCTGTTCCTGGCATCGACGGGCTTTTCCTCGGACCTGCGGATTTGTCTGTGGGCTATGGTCACGACCATCAGTCCAGCGACGACCTTGCCGCCGCCTTGACCCGCGTGGGGGAGGCCGCACGCGGTGCCGGCAAGGCCTATATGAGCTTCGTGCCCGACGCGGAAAAGGCGCAGGAATGGGCACGCGCCTACGGGGTGAGCATGTTTTTCATCGGCTCGGAGCATGGCTGGATGCGGGCAGGGGCGAATGCCGCGGCGCGCGGGGTGCGTGCGATCGACTGACCGGTGCCGACGGGAGAGGCCCCGGTCAGGGCCCGCCATTGACCTAGCCCGTCATTGACCTTGCGCGTCATTGGCCCGACCCGCTGATCACCTGGCCCGTCATTGACCTGTCCCGCCGATGGCCCGGCCCGCCGGTGACCTGTCCCGCCGGACAGCTTGACGATGCCGGCGGTTGAGAGCCTTCAGGCGGAGAGAGCCGGAGCCTCTCCGGCGCGGTCAAAATGTGCGGTCAACCCCGCAATCACGACCTCCCGGATCTCGGGGCGCTCCATGAGGATCTCATGCTCTGCGCCGTCGAGCATTTCCAGTCGCCCGTTTGGCCAGCGCGCCATCCGGTCTGCGATGCGCGGCACATCCACGATCCGCTCGTTGGTGCCGCAATAGGTCAGGCAGGGCACGCGTGGCGAGGGCAGGCGTGACAGCGCCCAGCATTCCGCCAGCGCCTCGTGCAGCCAATGCATCGACGGGCCACCCAGCTGCAACTCGGGCTGCGCCAGAACCTGACGCCGCATGTAATCCCACATGTCGGGGTCGGTCGTGAGCGTGTTGTCCTCGAACGCCCCTGTCGCGGTGTAGCTTTCGATTCCGGTGCCGGGGGCAAAGAGGTGGCTGAGGCCGACCTGTTTGGAGGACCAGCTCAGCGCCCAGGCCGCGGGGCGGATCGCCTGACGCATCTTGATGCCCCACATCGGCCCGGTGAAGGCGCAGGACGCAACCGGCAGGCCGTTGATCACGGCGCGCAGGCCAATCGCGCCGCCCATGGAATGCCCGATCAGGTGATAGGGGCGCGGGAGATCAAGCTGCTCTGCGGCCCGCATCATGGCCGCCACATCGCGCTGGTAATCCTCGAACACCGCCACATGGCCGGCGAGACGGTCGTCCAGCATGCGGTCCGCCATACCCTGACCGCGCCAGTCGATGGTCAGCGTGTGATAGCCGCGCGCGGCGAAATCGTCTGCCGTGCGCCCGTATTTTTCGACATATTCCGTGCGGCCAGGAAACAGAAAGATCGTGCCGCGCGCCTCGTCGGAAGGGTAATGGGCAACCCGCAGGCGCAGACCGTCATCGGCCTGCACCCACCAGCCGCGCGCCTCCGCCGGGCCTTCGGCGAGATCGGCGAAGAAGGGAGCAGAGGCAAGCGTCATCAGGCGAGAACCTGCGCAAGCTGCATCGCTTTGCCCATGTCGCCATCGATGGTCAGCTGGCCGGACATGAAGGCGGCGGTCGGGTTCAGCTCGCCTTCGAAAATCTGCTGGAACGTGTCCACATCGGCCGTCAGTGTCACGTCGGCCTCGGCCTCGCCCGCGTGGGCGCCGGTGTCGTCGACGATGAAACTGCCTTCGTCGCCCATGACAAACTTTGCGGTGCCATCAAAACCGTCCCCGGCCATCTTTTCATTCAGCGCCGCCACGGCTGCTTGGATCGTATCGCTCATCAGAGTGCCTTTCTCTCGTAATCGTGCGCTGGCATTCCTCAACCCAGGCGCTACACTTGGGTTATGAGCACGAGACATCGCAGTTTCAAATCTACCGTCACGGCACTTTTGGCCGTAGTCGGGTTTTCCATACCCGTTACCGGCTGGGCGGAGGATCGCGCGGCCGACCTTTTGCGTCAGCTGGGCGAGGCGGAGAATGCCGCCGCCGCGCAACGGCTCGAACGGCAGGTGATCGACGCCTGGGGCAAGTCCGGTTCGGCGAGCATGGACCTGCTGCTCAAGCGCGGCCATGACGCACTCGCCGTGCGCGACCATGCCGCCGCAACAGAGCATTTCCGGGCGCTGACCGACCATGCGCCAGCCTTTGCCGAAGGCTGGCACGGGCTGGCGCTGGCCTATTTCCAGGCTGAACGGTTCGGCCCGGCCATGGATGCGCTGGAACGCACGCTGACGCTCAACCCGCAGCATTTTGCCGCAATGCGCGGGATCGGGGCGATTCATGAGCGGGTCGACCGGCCCGTCCTGGCTTACGAAGCCTATGCGCGCGCTTTGGCCTTGCGCCCGCATGACGAAGACGTCGAAAAGGCGATGGAGCGTCTGGAGCGCGTTGCCTTGGGGATTCGGCTCTAGACAGGATACCGGGAAGATCGGGAGCCGCGCGTCTGCGCGGCCACCCGTCCAGACCGCGGCAGACAGGAAACGGTCCCTCTCTCATGGCTCTTCAGCAACGGATCGTGGCCGTCCTCGGCCCGACCAATACCGGCAAGACACATTATGCGATCGAGCGGATGCTCGGCTATCGCAGCGGCATCATCGGCTTGCCGCTGCGGCTGCTGGCGCGCGAGGTCTATGACCGGATCGTTGCGGCGCGCGGTCCCTCGGTCGTCGCCCTTGTGACAGGCGAGGAGCGGATCGTGCCGCCGCGCGCGCAATACTGGGTATGCACGGTGGAAGCGATGCCCGAGGGCATGGGCGCGGATTTCGTGGCCATAGACGAGATCCAGCTATGTGCCGATCCGGAGCGCGGCCATGTCTTCACCGACCGGCTGCTGCGGATGCGCGGCACCCATGAGACCCTGTTTCTGGGGTCGGACACCATGCGCGGGCTGATTGCGGCGCTTGTGCCCCAGGCCCAGTTCATGCGGCGCGAGCGCATGAGTGAATTGACCTACTCAGGTTCGAAAAAGATAAGTAGACTGCCGGTTCGGACGGCAATCGTGGGGTTTTCGGTTGAGAATGTCTATGCCATTGCGGAGCTTCTGAAACGTCAGAAAGGCGGCGCGGCGGTGGTCATGGGCGCCCTGAGCCCGCGGACGCGGAACGCGCAGGTCGATCTCTACCAGAATGGCGAGGTCGACTACCTCGTTGCCACCGACGCCATCGGCATGGGGCTCAATCTCGATATCGACCACGTGGCGTTTTCCTCCACCACCAAGTTCGATGGCCGGCGGATGCGCCCCTTGATGCCTAACGAGCTGGCACAGATCGCCGGTCGGGCCGGGCGCGGCATGGCGCATGGCACCTTTGGCGTGACAGGAGAGGCGCGCAACCTCCCCGACGAGTGGGTCGAGGCGATCACCAACCACAGTTTCACCCCGCTCAAGAAGGCGATCTGGCGCAGCGCCAAGCTCAGTTTCGGCTCCATCGACGCGCTGGACCGCAGTCTCGATGCCAGCCCGGACGACGAGCATCTGGCGAAAGCGCGCGAAGCCGACGACCTGCGCGCGCTGCGCACGCTTGCCGCAGAAGCGGAGGTGCAGGCCCGGGCCACCAACCCCCGGTCGGTGGAGCTTTTGTGGACGGTGTGCCGGATCCCGGATTTCCGCGGCATCTCGGCGGCGGAACATGCGGGGCTTTTGGGCGTTATCTTCGGGCATCTGCACGAGCGGGGACAGATCCCGGATGATTTCCTCGCCCGTCAGATCAACCGGATCGACAGGACGGATGGCGACATTGACACATTGTCGAAACGTCTCGCCTATATCCGGACATGGACATATGTCGCGCAACGCCGTGGCTGGGTCGGTGACGAAGACCATTGGCGCGGGCAGAGCCGCGCTGTAGAAGACCGCTTGTCAGATGCGCTGCACGAGCGGCTGACACAACGCTTTGTGGACCGGCGGACCAGTGTTCTGCTTCGCCGGTTGAAACAGAAGGAGGCCCTCTTGGCCGAAGTGAACGACAAAGGTGAGGTGACCGTCGAAGGACAATTCGTCGGTCGTCTGGAAGGCTTCCGGTTCCGGCAGGACAAGGATGCCACGGGACAGGAAGCCAAGACGCTGCGTCAGGCATCGATGCAGGCGCTCGTGCCGCAGTTCAACCTGCGGGCGGACCGGTTCTACAATGCGCCCGATACCGAGCTCGATTTCACCGAGCAGGGCGGGCTGATGTGGGGCGATCAGGCGATCGGCAAGCTGGTCAAGGGCGACGACCCCTTGCGGCCGCGGATCTCTGCGTTTGTCGATGACGAGGCGGGGGCAGACGTGGCTTCGAAGGTGGAGCGGCGCTTGCAGCATTTCATCGACCGCAAGATTGCCGCGCTCTTCGAGCCGCTTGTCGCGATGCAGAATGACGAGGCGCTCTCCGGTCTGGCGCGGGGCTTTGCGTTCCGGATGGTCGAGGCAATGGGCATTGTGCCGCGCGCCGAGGTGGCCGACGAGGTCAAGGCGTTGGATCAGGATGCCCGCGGCAGCCTGCGCAAACATGGCATGCGGTTTGGTCAATACACGATCTTCATGCCGGCTTTGCTGAAGCCCGCGCCAACCCGATTGAGGCTCGTTCTCTGGAGCCTTTTCAACGGCCTGGACGAGTTTCCTGAAGCGCCGCCACCGGGTCTTGTGACTGTCCCCGCCGCGCCCGGCGTGCCGGCGCAGCATCACCTTCTGAGCGGGTATCGCCCGGCAGGCGCGCGGGCGATCCGGATCGACATGCTGGAACGGCTGGCCGATATGCTGCGCGGTGAGGACAGCCGGGGCGGCTTCGAGGCGAACCCCGACATGCTGTCGATCACCGGGCTGACGCTGGAGCAATTTGCCGACCTGATGGACGGTCTGGGCTACAAGGCGGCACGCGCGGAGCGTGAAAAGGTCAAGCCGGTGGACGCGGTTGTGCCCGACGGGGACGGCGTAGCGGCGAGTGACGAGACACCTGTGATGGACGCGACCAACCAGATCGCCGACGGCGCTGCGGCTCCTGCCGGTGACGCGAACGAGGTGGCTGCCGAAGCGCCGGCGGACGTCCCTGCGGAGGCGGTCGCCAAGCCCGATCAGGGCGAAGCGCCGATCGCAGCCGACCCAGTGGACCCCGAGCCGGCAGCAGACCCGATCCCCGAAACTCCGGCGGAAGAAATTCCGCCCGGCGCTGTGGCCGACAAACAGGTCACCGCGCAGGAGATGGAGGTGTTCTATACCTTCACATGGGCCGGAAATCGTAACCGGAACCGGGGCAATCCGCGCCGCGAGGCGCGCGGCAAACCCGACGACGCGCAGCGCAGCGGCGGCCGCAACAAGGATCGCGGCAAGCCGAAAGGTGGCAAGGGACCGAAGGGCGCAAAGGGCGGACCGCGCCCGGATCGCGGCCCCAAGACGTTCGAATCACGGCCTCAGAAGAAAGACCGGATCGACCCGGACAACCCCTTTGCGGCGGCCCTCATGGGGTTGAAGGACAACAAATAGGCAAAGCCTGACGCAATCGTGAAGCCCGCCCCGAGGACACTTGAATATGTGCCGGTGGCGGGCTTTTCTTTGGACTGAGGCGAGTTTTCAGAACGAGGGCGGCATGAGCAAACTGCGCATCGACAAATGGCTGTGGCATGCGCGGTTTTTCAAAACGCGGTCGCTGGCCGCAAGGGTGGTGTCGGAGTCGCGATGCCGGGTCAATGGCACACCGATCTCGAAGCCGGCCTTTGCCGTAGAGCCCGGTGACGTTCTGACCTTTCCGCAGGCACGGGACGTGCGGGTGATCCGCATCGAAGCGCTTGGCGAACGGCGCGGCCCGGCGCCGGAAGCCCAGGCGCTTTATACCGATCTCGATCCCCCCAAACCCCGCGAGCTGGCCCCCCCGGTGCCTCGGTTCGAAGGCAAGGGCCGCCCGACGAAGCGCGACCGGCGCATGATCGAAAAGTCGCGGTCAGACGCGCTTGAATGATCGCGCGGGAGCCATTAGTCACAACCCGCAACGTTTGAGGATCGCGCATGACCTATATCGTCACGGACAACTGTATCGCGTGCAAATACACCGACTGCGTCGAAGTGTGCCCGGTGGATTGTTTCTACGAGGGTGAGAACATGCTGGTGATCCACCCCGACGAATGCATCGATTGCGGTGTCTGTGAGCCGGAATGCCCGGCCGATGCGATCCGCCCGGACACGGAGCCGGACATGGAAAAATGGGTCGAGTTCAATCGCAAATACTCTGAAGCCTGGCCGGTGATCATCACCAAGAAAGACCCGCTGCCCGAGGCAGAGGAGCGCGACGGCGAGACGGGCAAGCTCGACAAGTACTTCTCAGAGGCGCCCGGCGAGGGCGGCTGATCGATTCGGCGCAGCGCTTCGCGTGAAGCCTGAGCTTTCGCGCGTAATTCATTGATAGAAATACGCTTTATGCCCCATTCGAATATGGTGTCATATGTCGTGAAATTGTGATATAACACTGTACAATGAAGGCACGTTGCAAAAGGTTCCGGATCGTTCGCGACCCGGTCAATTGATCGAAAGATCCGGAAAGGTGAACGGGTTTCGCAAGAGCCCGTCCGCCTTTTTTGTCGCCTGAGGATGTCGGGAGCCGCATCCGCCGCAGCGGGGAACACAAGGATACAACACGTATGAGCAAAGCGAAGAAGCCAGAATTCCGCCCGAATGACTATGTTGTCTACCCTGCCCATGGCGTCGGTCAGATCGTGTCCATCGAGGAGCAGGAAATCGCTGGCATCACGCTGGAATTGTTTGTGATCTCGTTCGAGAAGGACAAGATGACGTTGCGCGTTCCGACGCACAAGGCCACGGATGTGGGCATGCGCTCGCTGTCCAGCCCGGATGTCGTGAGCCAGGCGATGAAGACCCTCAAGGGCAAGGCCAAGGTCAAGCGGGCCATGTGGTCCCGCCGGGCGCAGGAATACGAACAGAAGATCAACTCCGGCGATCTGATTGCCATTGCGGAGGTGGTGCGCGACTTGCACCGCGCCGATGACCAGCGCGAGCAGAGCTACTCCGAGCGTCAGCTTTACGAAGCCGCGCTGGAGCGTTTGACCCGCGAAGTGGCGGCTGTATCCGGCGGCGACGAGGTCGCGGCAGCGCGTCAGGTGGATGAGGTGCTCGGTCTGCGCGCGGCGTAATCCGGCATCGGGCATGCAAGTGCCCGGACACCATGACGATGATCATCATCACAGCGATAGAGGCCTCGGGCGATGCCCGGGGCCTTTTGCTTGATGTTCCGCCAGACCCGCCCGTGCGGCGTTTGCGAGGCAGGCGGATGACCAGCGGCAGACGCGCAGCGGATGCATGCGACACCGCTGGGTGTGCGAGGCCGCGGCGATGCGGGTGCGACAGGAAGACCCGGTCGCCGTGGATATGCGTCTCGCAACAGGCGCGACCATGCCCGCGCGCTAAGGGACTCTGAGCCCGCCGTCAACGGCGGCCCCGTCCTCAGGCAGCGTCGTTGCCGCGGGCCTTGGCCTCCAGAGCGGTGTAAAGCGCCGTTTCGAGGTCCTTTTCCAATTCGCGCGCGCGCTTGATATAGGCTTCGTTCTCTGCGGCGGGGATCGCCGGGTCCCAAAGGGACGCCAGCTCGCGCACGGTTTCGCGGTCGTGGTAATAGAAGGTATCGCGCGCGATGGCGGCTTCGTAGTCGGACATGCCGACATTTTCGAGCGCATAGCGCCCGGCGCGCAGCGCGCTGTCGAACATTTCGCGGACGATGTCATTGGCCCCCGCCTGATACAGCCGGTAGACATGCGTCCTGTCGCGGGCGCGCGCGATGATGTGCAGATCGGGCCGGACGCGGCGGGCATAGGCCACCAGCTTTGAATTGGCCTTGGGGTCGTCGAGCGCGGCAACAAGCACCTGAGCGTCGTCAATGCCGGCGGCGTGCAGCAATTCCGGGCGGGTCGGGTCGCCAAAGAAGCCCTTGTAGCCAAACCGTCGCATCAGGTGGATCGTCTGCATGTTGTGATCCAGCACCACCGTTTTGTGCCCCGTCGATTGCACCAGCCGGTTCACCACCTGTCCGAAACGGCCGATCCCGGCGATGATCACCGTGCCTTTTTCGTCGATTGTATCGGCTTCCTGATTGGGGGTGCTGTCATCGGCCATGCGGCGCGACAGCATCTCGTAAAGGATGAAGAGCAACGGCGTGATCAGCATCGAGAGCGCCACGATCATCAAAAGCCGCCCCCCGAGCGCGTCGGTCAGAACGGAGGTCTGCAGCGCGAAGGAGATGAGCACGAAGCCGAATTCGCCCGCTTGCGCCAGCCCAAGGGTAAAGAGCCACTGGTCGCGCCCCTTGAGACCGAAAATCTTGCCGAGCCCGAAGAGAACCAGCCCCTTGAGCAGGATGACCCCGAGCGCCAGCCCGAGCAGGGTGAACGGCTCTGCCATCAGGGTGGGGATGTCGATCCCCGCGCCGACGGTGATGAAGAACAGCCCCAGCAGCAGCCCCTTGAAGGGCGCGATATCGGATTCGAGCTCGTGCCGGAATTCACTGTTGGCGAGAACGACCCCGGCAAGGAAGGTGCCCAGAGCGGGAGAGAGACCCACAAGCATCATCAAAAAGCCAATCCCGACCACGATGAGCAACGCGACGGCGGTGAACATCTCCGGCAGGCGGGAAGCATGGATGAAATGAAACGCCGGGCGGGCACCGAACACCCCGGCGAGGATGATCGCCACAACGGCCCCCATCGTGACAAGCGCGGCCCCCCAACCGGGTAAGCCCTCGACAAGAGACATGGTGTGATGCGCGTCGTCCGCGATGCGTGTCAGGGAGCCATCGGGTGCGATTTGCACCGGCGCTGCGACCGCGAGCAGTGGCAGCACCACCAACATTGGGATCACGGCGATGTCCTGCGAGAGCAGGACGGAGAAGGCGGAGCGGCCGCCCTGGGTTTGCATCAACCCCTTTTCGGTCAGGGTTTGCAGAACGATGGCGGTCGAACTCAGCGCGAGGATCATGCCCACGGCCACCGCCGTCTGCCATTCGAGCCCGAGCGCCATGGCCGCGCCGGTAAACAGCCCCATCGTGACAAAGATCTGCAGTCCGCCAAGCCCGATGAGCCGGGTGCGCATGTCCCACAGGGCACGCGGTTCCAGTTCCAGCCCGATGATGAACAGCATCATGACCACGCCGAACTCTGCGAAATGCTGAAGATCCTTGGTATCGGCGACGAGGCCGAGCGCGGGACCGATGACAAGCCCGGCCAGTAGGTAGCCAAGAACCGAGCCCAGCCCGAGGCGTGAGGCAATTGGCACGGCAATCACCGCCGCCAGCAGAAACACCGTTGCCTGGTAGAGAAAGCTGTCCATCTGTGCCTGTATCCTGCCGCGAAATGCGTCCTGCCTCCTGCCATGATGCGGGGGCGTGCGCGGCAGCGCAACCGCGCGTGGCGGCTGTCAGACACGATTCGCGGGGAAAGCCCGATTTGCGGGCCAAATCGGCCTTGGCGAAAAGCGCGACCAACGCGACTCTGTCCGGTCGGGCAGATGGGGGGCAAGGGTGGCCGGATCAAGCCGCCCGGCCAGAACCGCGCGATACAGGGGAAAGATCCCGACACGCAGATAGGGCGACCAGTGACAGATCCGGCGTTCGGGCAAGGCCAGCGGGTAGCCGGCCCGGCGCAGCACGTCGAGCGTTTCGGGGTGGTCAATCTGAAGCGTGGTCAGCCCGGGCAGGCGGGTCGGATCCTGTACAACACGGCCCAGCACCGGGTCGCCGCGCCGCGGCGCACGCACCGTGCGTTCGAGCATGAAATCAAACAGGTCGTTTTCCCGCGATGTGACGTTGAGCACCTGGCATCCACGCCCGCCCGGACTGTGGAGGGCCGTCTCCGCCGCGTGGGCATATTCGGCAGCGGCCATCAGAATCACGGTGCTTGTTTGGCGTTGCGGCGCAAGACACAGCGCGCGAAGCGCCACGCGCGCGCCCATGGAATGCGCGACAAGCCGCACCGGGCGGTCCGGAGCCATTTTGTGCAACCGGTGAAGCAACTCCCCCAGCACGGTGCCCGCGGTGTGGGCCTCGTCATAGGCGCGCCACACGCTGCCGCGCGCCTGCCAGCCGAAAGCGATGCCGAGCCCCTCGCCATACTGGCCGCGCAAGCCGAGCCGTTTGGGCCAGCTCACAATCCGCTTGCCGACGCGCTCCGGGCTGAGCGCGAGAATCGCATTGAAGGGGCAGTGGTCGGGATTGCCGGGCTGATACTTGTAGCCGTGGATCATGACCGTGATCGGACCGGGGTCAGCGCGCAACGCGCGGTGCAATGCCTGACCCAATCCCGTCGCCTGGCCATGCAGACGGGGCGTGCCGCTGGTTGCTTCGATTGCGATCATTGGCATGGGTCCGCTCCGCCTTTCTTCCGGTTGCGCGTGGTATGCCTATAGGCTGCGACCGATTGGTGAAGCTTTCGTTACGTCTGCGTGACGCTCTTGAAATGGTCGCGCAACAGGCGTATCCGAAGAATGTGGCGATTTGTTACCGGATTGCGGGCCACGTTAAACATGCCGCTAAAAGGTCGGACGAAGGGCTCCTTTCGCTTGACCGCGGTGGGAGCTTTTTTGTTGCGCGCGCGGGGTTGCCCGCACGCGAAGGAGAGACGGAAATGACGATTAAAGACAGGGCGGCAGGGCAGGCGCGCAGAGCGCGCACCAATCTTGTCCATGGCGGCACCAAGCGCAGCCAATGGGGCGAGGTCAGCGAGGCGATTTTCCTCACGCAGGGGTTTGTCTACGAGACGGCAGAGGCGGCTGAGGCGCGTTTTCTAAAGGCGGGCGAAGATGAATTCATCTATGCGCGCTACGGCAATCCCACAGTCGCCATGTTCGAAGAGCGCATGGCGCTTCTGGAGGGGGCCGAAGACGGGTTTGCCTGCGCGTCCGGCATGGCGTCGGTGAACGGCGCGCTGGCGTCGATGCTCAAGGCCGGCGATCACGTGGTCTCCGCGAGGGCGTTGTTTGGCTCCTGTCTCTATATCCTCGAAGAGGTGCTGACGCGCTACGGTGTGGAGGTGACCTTTGTGGATGGTGCGGATCTCGACCAGTGGCAGGCAGCGGTGCGTCCTGACACAAAGGCGGTATTTTTCGAATCGATGTCGAACCCGACGCTGGAGCTTGTGGATATTGCGGCAGTGGCACGCATCGCCCATGCGGCAGGCGCTCTGGTCGTCATCGACAACGTGTTTTCAACCCCTGTTTACTCCCGCGCGATCGAACAGGGCGCGGATCTCGTGATCTATTCCACGACCAAACATGTGGATGGGCAGGGGCGCTGCCTTGGTGGCGTGATCCTTGGCACGCGCGAGCATATCCGCGGCGTGGTCGAGCCCTACATGAAGCATACCGGCGGCTCGATGAGCCCGTTCAACGCGTGGGTCATGCTCAAGGGTCTTGAAACGGTCGATCTGCGCGTGAGGGCGCAGACCGAGGCCGCCGAGGCGCTTGCCGCGGCGCTTGATGGGCATGACAAGCTGTGCCGCACGATCTATCCGGGATTGCCCAGCCATGCGCAGCACGCGCTGGCGGAGCAGCAGATGGGCTGTGGCGGCACGATGATTGCCTTTGACATCATCGGCGGGAAAGCGGCCGCGTTCCGCTTCCTCAACGCGCTGGAGATGGTGATCATCTCCAACAATCTCGGCGACGCGAAATCCATCGCAACCCACCCGGCGACAACCACGCATCAACGGCTTTCCGACGCGCAGCGCAGCGCGCTTGGCATCACGGACGGGCTGATCCGCCTTTCCGTCGGGATCGAGGATCCGCGTGATCTTGTGGCCGATGTGCTCGGCGCTCTGGAGGCGGTCTGAGAAAAGGTGAGCGAAGTTTAATCTATTTCCCGTTGTGGGGCGTATTACTTTGCGAGAATGGATTTGGCGGCTTTCGTACCTACGTTAGATCCACGCACTACTGGTGAGGGGACCACCCTGATGAATATCCATACGCCCGAGATCGACCGCAAACCCAGCCGCGAAGAGGCCGAAGAGGCGCTTGCGCTGCTGCGCCGCTGGACTGGCAAGGCTCATGACGCGGAGATTGCAGAGCTTGACCCGGCGCTGGTGCGGCTCACGCCCGACGCCGATCCGGAGCCCTACCCGGCGCTCAAGCGCGTCTATCCCGAGGGATTTTCCGTCGATCCGGGTTACAAGAGCACGCTGCCTGATCTTCAGAACGGCCCCTCAAGCCTCATCAAGGGAGCAAACCGCGCGATCCAGCATGTGGGGATTTCCAATTTCCGCCTGCCGATCCAGTATCACACACGCGACAATGGCGATGTGACCCTTGAAACCAGCGTGACGGGCACCGTCAGCCTTGAGGCGGACAAGAAAGGCATCAACATGTCCCGGATCATGCGCAGCTTCTATGCGCATTCCGACAAGACCTTCAGCTTCGAGGTGATCGAGGCCGCACTGGACGACTACAAGAGCGACCTTGAAAGCTTTGACGCACGGATTTCCATGGCATTCCGTTTCCCGCTCAAGGTTGACAGCCTGCGCTCGGGGCTCGCTGGATACCAGTATTACGACATCGCGCTGGAACTGGTGGAGCGGGATGGGGTGCGCCGCAAGATCATGCATCTCGATTACGTCTACAGCTCGACCTGCCCGTGTTCGCTCGAGTTGAGCGAGCATGCGCGCCGGGAGCGGGGCCAGCTGGCCACGCCGCATTCGCAGCGATCCGTCGCGCGTCTATCGGTTGAGCTTACGGGTGACGCGGTTCTGTGGTTCGAGGATCTCATCGAGATGTGTCGCGTCGCCGTTCCGACCGAAACGCAGGTCATGGTCAAGCGTGAGGACGAGCAGGCGTTTGCAGAGTTGAACGCGGCCAATCCGATCTTTGTCGAAGACGCTGCCCGGCTCTTTGCCGATGTCTGTCAGGGCGATGCCCGGATCGGCGATTATCGCGTCGTGGCCAGCCATCAGGAAAGCCTGCACAGCCATGACGCCGTGTCGATCCTCGCGGAAGGCGACACGTTCGCGTCCGACAGCGTCGACCCGAAGTTGTTTTCGACATTGTTCCACGTGGGCTGACGCCCGACGCCATGTTGCTTTGAAAGGGCGGGCCGGAGCCACTCCGTCTCCGCCCTTTTTTGTGGCTGTCCGCGCAGGGCGCGCATGGTGTGCCGGCCTGGCCGCGCACCGCCCGTGGCGCGGGGTCGTCACTCCCGCCCGGAGCGCGCATCGCTGCTTGGTGAGCGCTTGACTATCGCGGCCTGCGCCGCCAACGCTGCACCCATGTACGACATCCGCCCCGTCGCTTATGTTATCGGTTTGCTGGTCGCGTGCCTTGGCGCGACGATGTTGCTGCCCATGCTTGTCGACCTCGCAGAAGGGCGCGGCCAATGGCCGGTCTTTCTGGAGTCGGCCATCATTACCATGTTCTGCGGCGGGTTGATCGCCCTGGCCTGTTCCAATGCCGTGCAAGAGGGGCTGACGATCCAGCAGACCTTCCTGCTGACCACGGGGGTCTGGGTTGCCCTGCCGATCTTTGGCGCCTTGCCCTTCGTGCTTGGCGCCACCGAGGCAAGCTATACCGACGCGTTCTTCGAGGCGATGTCGGGGCTGACCACCACCGGAAGCACCGTGTTTTCCGGGCTCGAAGACCTGCCCAAAGGGCTCCTGTTGTGGCGTGGCCTGCTGCAATGGCTCGGCGGCATCGGGATCATCGTTGTGGCGATGGTCTTCCTGCCCGAACTGCGCGTTGGCGGTATGCAGATCTTCAAGACCGAGAGCTTTGACACATTCGGCAAGATCCTTCCGCGCGCCACCCAGATTTCCTCGTCGATCTCGACGATCTATGTCTCGCTCACGCTGGCCTGTGCGGGGGCCTATATCCTTGCGGGGATGAACACCTTTGACGCCACGGTGCACGCGATGACGACCCTGGCGACGGGCGGTTTTGCCAATTACGACGCGTCCTTTGGCGCGTTCGGCCCGGCGGTGGAATACGTCGCGGTGGTGTTCATGATCCTCGCGGCCTTGCCCTTTGTCCGCTACGTGCAACTGTCGGCCACGCGGGAACTGCGCGCGGTGTTCGACGACCGGCAGATCCGCGGGTTCCTGCTCACGGCGCTTGTGCTGGTGCTCTTCATGCTGTTGTGGCGGGTGGTGTCGGCGGATGTTGCGCTGGAACCGGCGCTGCGTCGGGTGTTGTTCAACATGGTGTCGATCCTCACAGGCACGGGCTACGCTTCCGAGGATTACAGCGGCTGGGGCCCGTTTGCGGTGCTTGCCTTCTTCTTTGTCGGGCTGATCGGCGGCTGCGCGGGATCGACTTCCTGCTCGGTCAAGGTTTTCCGCTATCAGTTGCTGTTTGCCTCGATCAAGGTGCAGCTCAAGCGGATCCGCTCACCGCATGGGGTGTTTATCCCGCGCTATGACGGGCGTCCGATTGACGACTTGTTGCTTAGTTCCGTGATCTCGTTCTTTGTGGTGTTCGTGGTCAGCCTCGGTGTGCTGTCGGTTGCGCTGTCGCTGACCGGGCTGGATTTCATCACGTCGGTCTCGGGTGCGGCGACAGCGATTGCCAATATCGGTCCCGGGCTCGGGCCGGAAATCGGCCCCTCGGGGAATTTCGCCGGACTCAACGACACCGCGAAATGGATCATGTCCTTTGCGATGCTGGCCGGGCGCCTTGAGCTTCTGGCTGTTCTTGCGCTGTTCACCCCGCGTTTCTGGAGAGAATGATGTCCGCAACGCACCGCCCGCTGGGCGCCCAGATTTCCCATATGCTCAAATCGCGCGGTGTTTCCGTGGTTTTTGGCATTCCCGGTGTGCACAATATCGAGATGTATCGTGGGCTTGAGGAGGCCGGGCTGACCCATGTTCTGGCGCGTCACGAACAGGGGGCGGGGTTCATGGCGGATGGCTATGCGCGCGCCAGCGGAGCGATGGGCGTGTGCTACCTGATCACGGGCCCGGGTCTTCTGAATTCGACCACGGCGCTGGGGCAGGCCTATTCGGACAGTGTGCCGGTTCTGGCCATCGCATCCTGTCTGGACGAAACAGCGGCGCGCAAGGGCCAGCTGCACCAGATGAAAGATCAACGCGCGGCGGCAGAGACGGTCTGCGCGTGGTCTGAAACCGCGCTGACGCCTGATGCGGCCTACAGCCTCGTGGACCGTGCCTTTGGCGAGGTCGCTTCGGGAAGGCCACGACCAAGGGCGTTGCACGTGCCGATCGCCGCCTTGGGCGCGCCAGCGCCGGTATTTCCGGCCGCACCCCCGAAGGCGGACCCACCCCGGCCATCGGACTCGCAGATCCGGGCAGTGGTGGACCGGCTGTTGGCGGCGCACAGGCCGCTGTTTATTTTTGGCGGCGGCGCGAGGGGAGCGGCATCGGCGATCCCGAGACTGCTGGATCAAACCGGCGCGGCCGCGTTTACAACCTATGCCGGGCGCGGCCTCGTGCCACCGGATCATCCTTTGCTCTTTGGTTCCTTCCTCGCCCGGCCCGACAGCGCCGATGTGATCGCAGAGGCGGATCTTGTGATTGTTGTGGGCTCCGAACTGTCGGAATGCGACCTCTGGCGGACGGATCTGGGACACCGGTCTGCGATGCTGCGCATTGACATCGATCCCGCGATGCTGAGCGGTCATGCGCCGGACGACCTTGTGGTGCAGGGCGACGCGGGCGCGTTGCTGCAGGCCGTGACGGTGGCCATTGCGGCGCGCATAGACAACCGCGCTCCGGCGTGGTCCGCACAGCAGATTGTCGCCCGGCGTGACGTATGGCGTGCAGCGGTTGCCGCAGAGCGTCCGGGCATTCCCGAGATCTGTGATGTCTTGCGCGATGCATTGCCGGATGATGCGATGATCTATTCCGACATGACTCAGTTCGCCTATGCCGCCAAGGAAATCTGGGACATGCCGCGCCCGGGGCATTGGCATCACCCGTACGGGTTTGGCACGCTGGGCTACGCCTTGCCTGCGGCGATTGGTGGAGCGGTGGCGCGACCGGGCCTGCCGACGGTCGCCATTCTCGGCGACTACGGTCTGCAATACACCCTGCCCGAGCTCGGAACGGCGGTGGAACTGGGCCTGTCGCTGCCGATTCTCGTATGGGACAATGCCGAGCTCGGCGAGATCAAGGACGCGATGATCCGCGCGCAGATCGCGCCCAATGCCGTTGTGGCGCGCAATCCGGATTTTATCGCTTTGGCAGAGGCTTACGGAGCCAAGGCCTGCACGCCGGAGACGCTGCAGGCGCTTGCACGGGCGCTGTCAGATGCGCTTGAAGCCGGGCGACCGACGCTGATCCGGATGACACCGGCGCTGGTTTCTTTGGGCTGAAAATATCCCGGGGGGTCTGGGGGGCTGGCCCCCCAGCTGTGCTGTGGTCTGGGGGGCTGGCCCCCCAGCTGTGCTGTGGTCTGGGGGGCTGGGACCCCCAGCTGCGATGGGGTCTGGGGGACTGGCCCCCCAGCTGCGATGGGGTCTGGCGGCTGGCCTCCCAGCTGTGCTGGGGTGTCGCCCCAAAGGGGCACACAACATTGGCAAACAACTGGTGTGGCGGGGCTGGTGGGATGGCGGGTCGTCCCCAGCAATAACGCGATCTGGGGGCGACCCGCCCCCGAGTCATACCGTGATCCTCACCATGTGGTCACGGGTTGTGAGGCGGCTGAACTCTCTGGCCCTCGGCCTGTACGTGCCTTATCCGATTTCGGCGAGGCGGGTCAGCGCTTCGCGGAGTTTGGCGTCTTCCTCTTCGCGGGCGGCGAGGTTGGCCTTGGCTTCTTCGACCACCTCAGGCGGGGCGCTTTCTGCGAATTTCGGATTGCTCAAGCGTCCCTTCAAGCCATTGATTTCCTTGGCGAGCTTGCCCATGGCCTTTTCGAGGCGGGCTTTCTCGGCATCGACGTCGATGATATCGGCAAGCGGCATGCCAAATGTCGCGCCGCCGACGGGGACGGTGATGCAGCCCTTTGGAAATTCGTCAACGCTTTCAAGGCTTTCGATCCGCGCAAGGCGCTTGAGAAGCGCCTCGTTGCGCTCCCAGGCGGCGCGTTCGTCGGGGCCGATTTCGGTCACGAGCATCGGGACGTAAAGGCCTGCGGGAACGCGCATCTGGGCGCGCGCGGAGCGCACGCCTTCGATCACGCCGATCACCCAGCGCATCTCGGTATTGGCTTTTTCGTCAACGTTTCCAGAGGCTTGATAGGTCGGCCAATCGGTGTGCACGAGCATTTTGGCGCGGGTGCCGAGGCGGCCCCAGAGCTCTTCGGTGACAAAGGGCATGAAGGGATGCAGCAGGATCATGCACTGATCCAGAACCCAAGCCATGGTCGCCCGGGTTTCTGAAACGATTTCAGGGTCTTGCGCGTCAAAGAGCGGCTTGGAAAACTCCAGATACCAGTCGCAGACCTTGCCCCAGACAAAGGCATAAAGCGCCGATGCCGCGTCATTGAAGCGATAATCGGCAAGCGCCTGATCGACGGTTTCGCGGACCTGAACCGTCTCACCGATGATCCATCTGTTCACGGTTTGATCGGCATGCACAACATATGCACAATCCATGCACATCTCATGCGCATCGAAGACACCGTTCATCTCGGCAAAGCGGCAGGCATTCCAGAGCTTGGTGCCGAAATTGCGATAGCCCGCGATCCGGTCCACCGACAGTTTCAGCACGCCACCGATGGACGCCATGGAAGCGTTGGTGAAGCGCAGCGCGTCGGCACCGTATTCGTCGACGATCTCCAGCGGGTCGATGACGTTGCCGGTGGTCTTGGACATCTTCTTGCCCTTCTCGTCGCGGACGAGCTGGTGCAGGTAGACGGTGTGGAACGGCTTCTCGCCGGTCACGGCCAGTTGCATCATGATCATCCGGGCGACCCAGAAGAACAGGATGTCGAAACCGGTCACGAGCACGGAGGTCGGGAAAAAGCGCTTGAGCTCGTCGGTCTCTTCGGGCCAGCCCAGCGTTCCGATAGGCCAGAGGCCGGAGGAGAACCACGTGTCGAGCACGTCGGGGTCGCGCCACACGGGCACGATGACCGGCCCGGTGGGCTGCCGGATCGCGCCTTCGTTGCGCACATGCAGGTTGTGCAGATCCTCACCGAGCAGGTCGACCGCCTCGTGGATCGACTCGACAACGCGGAAATCGGTGCCGTCGGGGAAGTGATACCCGATCTGTTCCAGCGCGTCGGCCTCGTTGGCGGCACAGACGTGATAGGGCTCGCCTTCGGGGCCGGGGTAATACCAGACCGGGATCTGGTGGCCCCACCAGAGCTGGCGCGAGATGCACCATGGCTCGATGTTTTCAAGCCAGTGGTAATAGGTCTTTTCGCCCGAGTCCGGCATGATGGTGATGTCGCCGTTGCGCACCGCGTCGAGCGCGGGGCCGACAACCTTTTCGGCATCGACGAACCATTGATCTGTCAGCATCGGCTCGATGACAACCTTGGACCGGTCGCCGAAGGGCTGCATGATCGGTTTGGCTTCGACCAGCGGCACGCGCAGCGGCTCTTCGGACTCTTGCGTGTCCGCCTCGCCTTTCTTCTTCTTTGCGGGCAAGCCAAGGCGCGGGTCATCGGAGGTGGTCATCACCGCAAGGCCCTCGGCGGTGATCTCTTCGACCACGCGCTTGCGCGCCTCGAACCGGTCCAGCCCGCGCAGGTGATCGGGCACGAGGTTGATCTGGTCACATTCGGATTCGGTCAACTCCCGCTCGCGCAGTGCCACCGCGCGCGCAATCGCCGCCGCTTCGGCATAGGGCGCGCCGTCGTCGCGCATCGCACCCGTCGTGTCCATCAGACGATAGAGCGGGATGCCGCCGCGCTTGGCCACCTCATAGTCGTTGAAATCATGCGCGCCGGTGATCTTTACCGCGCCCGAGCCGAAATCCATATCGGGGTAGGGATCGGTGATGATCGGGATCAGGCGTCGGTGCTCTTTCGGGCCGACGGGGATCTCGCAGAACTTGCCGACAATCGGTGCGTAGCGCTCGTCCTTGGGGTTCACCGCAACCGCGCCGTCCCCGAGCATGGTTTCGGGGCGGGTGGTGGCGATGGAGATGTAATCACGCTCTTCCTCAAGCGTGATGTTGCCGTCTTCGTCCTTTTCCACATAGGTGTAGGTGGCACCACCCGCGAGCGGGTATTTGAAGTGCCACATATGGCCCGGCGTCTCGATATTCTCGACTTCCAGATCAGAGATGGCGGTCTCGAAATGCGGATCCCAGTTGACCAACCGCTTGCCGCGATAGATCAGGCCCTTTTCGTACATATCGACAAAGACCTTGATCACCGCGTCATGGAAATTCGGAGAATTCTCGTGGCCGGTGCGGGGATCGCCGGGCGCGCCGGCCATGGTGAAGGCGTTGCGCTCCCAGTCGCAGGAACATCCCAGCCGTTGCAGCTGGTTGATGATTGTGCCGCCATATTCCCCTTTCCAGGCCCAGACCCGGTCGAGAAATTCGGCGCGCGAGAGGTCCGTGCGGCGCTTTCCCTCTTCGGCCATCAGCTTCTTTTCGACCTGAAGCTGGGTTGCGATACCGGCGTGGTCCTGGCCCGGCTGCCACAGCGTGTCGAAGCCGCGCATCCGGTGCCAGCGCACGAGGATGTCCTGAAGCGTGTTGTTGAACGCATGGCCCACATGCAGGGCCCCCGTCACATTGGGTGGCGGGATCATCACGGTGAAGCTTTCGTCACGCGAACGGTTGGCGCCTGCGCGGAAAGCGCCGGTTTCGAGCCATTGCGCGGTGATGCGGGGCTCTGCGGTTTTTGCGTCGAAGGTTTTGTCGAGGGACATGAGGCCGCTCCTGTGCCGGTTCCTTGGCGCGGTGTTACCGGGCAGGGGCGCGGAATGGAAGAGGGCTGTGCCCGGTGCACCGGCGACGCGCCTGCGGCGATGGCTCCCTTGGGGCGTTGGGGGGCGCGCCGCGCGCAGGGGCCTTGTCCGGCGCGCATTGGCTCGTCGGGCGCGCCCGCATGGGAGGCGACGCTCTGTTGGCGCGCGTGCCGTGCGGCGCGGTTTGTCGTGATGGCGGGAGCGAGGGGAGGAATTTGGGCGACGGCGGACCCAAGGGAGGAGGAGGATCGCCGTCGCCAGCCAGTCCGTTGCCCGCGGGAGGGTGCAGGGTGGACCGGTTCGTGAGCGACAAACCCCAAGGGAGGAGGAGGGGCCTGCCACCGATCTGATCAGAGGCCCCTGGGAGGAGGTGGGTCTGATCAAAACCTGTGTGCCGCGTTGCCCGTTGTCCGGGCCGGTGCGGCGATTTGGTCATGCTGGGCGCAAAGGCGCGAAGCGGACCGGAATTGGGGGCGATGACCCCTCAAGGGAGGAGGAGAGGGGCCATCGCTTTAGTCGATCACAGTCCCGCCAGGGAGGCGGCAGGATCCGTCATCATGGGAGCATCTGCTCCGTCGTCTTGGCAGCGCACCCAGGGAGGAGCGGGTTTTGCTGCCGTCTTGCAGAGGGATCAGGGAGGAGGAGGATCCGATCTGCAAATCTTGTCATGCGCCGTAGACGGCTTCGTATGCCACGCTGCGCAGGCCTGCGCGGCTCAGGCCCAGATCGGCCAACTCTCTGTTGGAGAGCCCGTTCAGCTCGGCCAGGGTCCGGCGGTAGAGCGTGTAGCGGGCCCAACGGTCGCGGAGGCTGGCGATGAGGCTCGACGCCTTGTCGGAGGACAGGGCCGGTGCGTAGCGGGTTGTGTTCGATGCGTATGCCATAGTCTTCTGCTTCAACTTGTTTGCGTCGCGTTTGGTGCGTCGCTCGTTTCGTTGCCCTCAAGATGGCGCTAATGCTGCAACTGCACAATGGCCACACGAACAATGCTGCTATGCAGAAAACGCATGTTTCGAATGCTTGATTTCGAGGCGCCGTGACCGACTTTGCAAATGTTTGTCTCATATTCTTGTATCGCCGCTCCGCACACGCCAGTTAATGCAGCGACTGTGATGGGAGAAGAGGCATGGCGGATTTGGAACCAGCAATACGTTCGGCGCTGGCGCGCCTGGCACTGCCCGATGGCGGCGATCTCGTGAGCCGCGACATGATTCGGGCGTTGCACGTGGAGGGCGGGGCGGTCCGCTTTGTCATCGAGGCACCCAGCCCGGAGATCGCGCGCCAGATGGAGCCGCTGCGGCGTGCGGCAGAGGCGGCGGTGGCGGCGGTGCCGGGGGTGCAATCGGTGAGCGCGGCCCTGACGGCCCATGCGGCCCCCAAGGCGCCGCCCTCGCTCAAGGTTGGGGGCCATGCAAAGCCGCAGGCCGACGGCGCGATGATGCCGCCGGGGGTCAAGAGCCTGATCGCGATCGGATCCGGCAAGGGCGGCGTTGGCAAATCAACCGTGTCGTCGAACCTTGCGGTGGCGTTGGCGCGGGCGGGCAAGCGCGTCGGGCTGCTTGACGCGGATATTCACGGCCCGTCGCAACCGCGCATGTTTGGCCTGACGGCGCGGCCTGCGAGCCCAGACGGCAAGACGATCCTGCCGCTCACGGCGCATGGCGTGACGGTGATGTCGATCGGCTCGATGCTGGCCGAGGACAAGGCCGTGGTCTGGCGCGGGCCGATGCTCATGGGCGCCCTGCAACAGATGCTGATGCAGGTCGCATGGGGCGAGCTTGATGTTCTGCTTGTCGATTTGCCGCCCGGGACCGGGGATGTGCAGCTCTCGTTGTGCCAGAAGTCACAGGTGAAGGGCGCCATCGTGGTGTCCACTCCGCAGGACGTGGCGCTGCTCGATGCGCGCAAGGCGCTGGACGCCTTTGCCACGCTCAACACACCGGTCCTTGGGTTGATCGAGAACATGGCGGTGTTCACCTGCCCGCATTGCGGCAAGGACAGCCATATTTTTGGCCATGGCGGGGTTGCGGCGGAGGCCGACAAGATCGGCGTGCCGCTTCTGGCGCAATTGCCGATCGACCTCGACACCCGGCTCGGAGGCGATGGCGGCACACCTGTGGCACTGGGCGACGGACCGATGGCCGAGGCTTACGCACGGCTGGCGGACCGGCTGATCTCGGGCGGGGTGGTCTGAGCCGTCGCGGGTTTCACCCCCCTTGGTCGACAGAGCGAAACGGGGCCGTGCACGCGTGACCGTTGTTGCGGTCTGCATGGTGACTCGCTTGGGCGCGGCCCCCGGTTGGCACATGGGCACGGCCCGCGGTTGGAGCATGGGCGCGACCCGCGGTTGAAACATGGGCGCGGCCCCCGGTGGGAAAATGGGCGCGGCCCCGGTTGGCACATGGGTGCTGCCCGCGGCTGGCACATGGGCCCGGCCCCCGGTTGGAGCAGGTCGCGCCATCGTCGGAGGTTCCCGGTCAGGGGAGGCGGCGGGCCTTGGCGATTGGCTGCGCGGCCCTTGCCCGCTGTGCTGCGGGCTGATGCGAGTTGGGGCTATCGGGTTCGCGTGCAAGCCGGGCAGGGGGCGGAACGGGACCGCGTGCGCGACCAGTGTTGCGTCTTGCACGGTGACTTGCTGGGGCGCGGCCCCGGTTGCCACATGGGCGCGGCCCCGGTTGGAGCAGGCCGTGCCGTCCTCGGAGGGTCCCGGTCAGGGGGAGGCGAGTGGCTTCGGCGATTGGCTGCGCGGCGCTTGTCTTGTCGCGTGGCGGACAGATGCGCATCGGGACGCCGGGCGCGTCCGGGCCGGTGCGGTGACGCGCGGCGCGCTCAGCCGCGATAGGCTCCGGCGAGGGTCAGCAAAAGATCGGTGACAAGGCTTGCGGGATCGACATTGACCGCGCGGGCGTGGCGGGCGCGGTCGGAGGCTTTTTGCGCAATGTCCGCCCAGGCGCGACCGGCGGCGGGGTCGGGTGCCAGACGGCGCAGCACGTCCTTCTCGCCGCGTGCCACGTTGACCTCCGGCGGAAGGCGCATCACCCCGGTCCGCGCCAGCCGCGCGGTAAGCGTATCGGCCAGAGACAGACAGAGCGAGAGCCGGTCTTCCTTGCCTTTGCCGGCACAGCTTTCCGAGAGCGCCAGAAGGCGCGGACGGTCGAGATCGGGCAGGCTTCCCAGAATCCCGAGAAGATCGCCGTAAAGCGCCAGGCCGTTCTGCGCTCCGAGCCGGATTGCGGCCCCGATCGAGCCACCGGAGAGCTCTGTCAGCGCCGCGGCTTCGGCCGGGTCCATGCGCATGCCCGCCTGGTCGAGCGCGGCGGCCATTTCCTGCGCCCCGAGCGGCGACAGGCGCAGCGCGCGGCAGCGGGAGCGGATTGTCGGCAGAAGCCGGGCAGGCTGGTGGCTGACAAGCAGCAGCGTCGTGCGCGCGGGCGGCTCCTCCAGCATCTTGAGGATCGCGTTGGCGGCCTGTGTATTCAGCTCGTCGGCGGCATCCACGATCACCACGCGGCGTCCGCCATCGGCGGCGGACATAGAGAAGAAGTGGTTCAGTTTGCGCACCTCGGAGACGCGGATCTCGGCAGCGAAACGCCCTTCCGCCAATGCCTTGGCGCGGTCATTCTCGGTGCTGCCGGCACCGCCCCGGCGCACGAGGAACAGGCCCGGTTCCGACAACGCGGCCATGCGGCGCGCCACCGGGTGCTCCGGGTCGATGTCAAGCGTATCGGGCGCCGGTGGCGCGCCGAACAGCCCGTCTTCCGCGACGGGCGGGGTGGCCAGAAGAAACCGCGCGATCCGCCACGCGAGGGTTGCCTTGCCGACGCCCTGTGGCCCGGTCAGCAACCAGCCATGATGCAGGCGCCCGGACGTGTAGGCCGTAAGAAAATCCGCCTCGGCCTGTGCCTGCCCGAAGAGCTGCGGGGTTTCACGGGGATGCGGCGCGCCGGGCACGCGATCCGGCTCGGGGGGCAGGGCGGTTTCGGGAATGGTGCGTGTCATTGCGCGGCGGACACCTGTTCCAGCCGTGACAGGGCCGCCGCGGTCACATCGGCGGCCACGGTATCGGCGTTGCGGTTGCCGTCGATCACCACGAAACGGTCGGGGTTCGCCTTGGCGAGCGCGAGGAAACCGGCGCGCATCGCCTGTTGCAGCGGCAGGCCGAAATCCTCGAAGCGCTCTTCATCGGTGGCGCGCGCCTTGGCGCGGCCGAGCGCGGCGGCGGGATCCATGTCCACGAGGATGGTCAGGTCGGGTTCCACGCCGATCATCAGCGCGTGCAGCGCATCCACCGTGTCGCGCAGATCGCCGCGAGAGCTTCCCTGATACATGCGTGTGCTGTCGGCAAAGCGGTCACAGATCACCACGCGCCCGGCGTCCAGCGCGGGTTGGATCACCCGTTCGAGATGGTCCCGGCGCGCCGCCGTAAAGAGCAACAGTTCGGTTTCGGCCGACCAGCGGTCCGGATCACCCTGAAGCACCAGCGCGCGGATTTCCTCCGCACCGGCGCTGCCCCCGGGTTCGCGTGTGAGCACGACGTCATACCCTGCCTGGATCAGCGTCTCGGAGAGCCGCCGGGCCTGTGTCGACTTGCCGGAGCCGTCAATGCCCTCGAAGCTGATGAAGAGCCCAGGACCCGGGGACGCACGGGATGTCACATCGCCCCCTCGGTTCGGTCGGCGATGCGCGCGAGAACGGCCCGGCTGACCACGGCCATGCGGTCGAGAAAGCCCCCGGCCTGCACCGCTTCGGCGGCGTAGAGCGGCACGCGTGTTTCCTCCAGCCCCTCCGGCTGGATGATGAGTTCGGCCAGCCGCTGACCCTCGGTGATGGGGGCCTCGATCGGGCCGGTATAGACCACCTCGGCCTTGAGCCCCTCGGGGCGCGCCACCGGCAACAAAAGGGTCAGGTCATCCTTGGCGACAAGCCCCACCGTGTCCGACTGGCCAAGAAAGATATCGGCCTCGGCGATGGTGGTGCCGGCGGTGACGATCTGCTGTTCGGCGAACTGGCGGAAGGCCCAGTTGACGATGCTCTCGCTTTCTTCGGCGCGGGCGCGGGTGGTGTCGAGCCCGGTGATGGCAAAGATCACACGCCGGTCGCCCTGTTTGGCGGATCCGACGAGACCGTAGCCGGCTTCCTGCGTGTGACCGGTCTTGAGCCCGTCCGCGCCGATGCCGAGCCCGAGGATGGGGTTCCGGTTGAAGCGGTTCTGGCTTTCCTGCGGATCGAAGAGGAACTCTTTTTCGGCGAACATCGGATAATATTCGGGGAAGTCCTCGATCAGGCGGCGCGCCAGCAGCGCGAGGTCGCGCATGGACATGACATGCCCTTCCTGCGGCCAGCCGTTGGAATTCTTGAACACCGAGTTGGTCAGCCCCATCTGCTGGGCGCGCTGGGTCATCATGCGCGAAAAGCCCAGCTCGGTGCCGTCGGGGCTGAGGGCTTCGGCGATCACGACGCAGGCGTCGTTGCCCGAAAGCACGATGATCCCGCGGATCAGGTCCTCCACCGAGACGCGCTCGCCGGCGCGCAGGAAAAGCGTGGAGCCGCCGTAGTCCATGGCGGCCTGGCTGACGCGGAGCTCTTCGTCCATCTTCAGCCGCCCATCGCGGACCGCTTCGAAGGCCATGTAGAGCGTCATCAGCTTGGACATGGAGGCCGGCGGCAGGGGGGTGTCGGCATCCTTGGCAAGGAGCACGGTGCCCGTGGTCTGATCCAGCACGAAGGCGGCCTTGGCGCGGGTGTCGAAAGCGTGGGCTTGGCCGCCCAAGAGGGCGAGCGCCGCGGCAGCGGCAAGCAGGGTTCGGGGCAGGCGGGTCAGCATCCGGGTGCGCTCCTGTCTGGACGGGCGAACGAGTCGCGTTGTTCCCAGTGTATTGCCGAAAGTGGCGGCCCTGTCATCCCGACTGCGCGGGTTTCAGCGCGCGGCCGCGCATGACGCGCGGGGCAGCGTGTGACCGGCGCTCGCGGCGGTGCAGGGGGGCAGGCTGAGGCGCCTGCCGCCCGGTTCGGATCAGCCGCTGACGGCGTAGGCGTCGGTGAAGCCTGTGCTGCGGATCTTGCCGAGCAGGGTGTTCAGCTCGGATTTGCTTTGCGCCGGTCCGACCACCACGCGCCAGAAGGTCTTGCCGTTGGATTTGTGTTTCTTGACGGTGGGCACCATGCCGTCCTGCCGCATCGCGGTGGCGGTGTTGCGGGCGTTCTGCTCGATGCTGAAAATCCCGATCTGGATGAAGGGCTTGGCCAGTGCCTGCGTGGCGGGCTTTGGCGCGGGCTTGGGCGCCGTCGCCGCGGCAACCTCGCGCGCTGCCGGTTTTGCGGCAGGCACGGCCGCGGGCGCCGGGGTCGCCGCGTCGATCATCGCCTTGTCCAGTGCGGCGGCCGCGCCGGTGGCGATCGGGTCGAGCGTGCCCTCCACAACCTCGGGGGCTGCGGCAACCGTCTCGCTTGCGGCGGGTTCGGCCATCGGCTCAGGGGTTTCGGCCACGTCTTCCCGGCGCAAGGCGACGACATGCAGATTGGTTGGCGCGCCAGCCAGCATGCCGATCGCCTCTGCAGCATCCGAAGAGACCTGCAGGCGTGGACCGGGTGACTGGCGCTCGCGCTTGAACAGCGCGCCAATCACGAATTGTCCATTGGTTTCGTTGCGGATCAGCACCCGCTCGGGTTCTTCCACATCGGGATGGGCCACCCAGACACCGCCCAGCGAGGGGCGCCCGTCCCACAGACCGGCTTCCTTGGCCTCGAAGATCTCCGGCGCCTCCACATCGCGTTCGATGGTGGTGACGTCGCCGCCACTGGCACCGCCGGCACCGCGAGCGACAACCTCGCCGTTGCCGCTTGAGCCGGTGGCCTGCAAAAAGGCCGGAAGCTCCCCCTCGGCACAGGCCGTGAGGCCCAGAAGTGCAGTGAACAGAACGGAGATGCGCAACGTTTTGCTGCGCGAAACGGGAATGCGGCTTGTCATTGTCTTGCTCTCGCCTCTGCCTGCGCGAGGGTACGGCCCTCACGTCATGTTTTGACGGGCAATCAGTGGCCCGCTTGATAGGTTGGGGGCATAAAAGGCGCCCCGGGTACGCTGCCTCAGCCGAACACTTTCGGTTCGTTCCTTGAAACGATACCCTGTCCCGCCCCGCCTGAAAAGCCTGCAGGTGCAACAATGGAAGATTTTCCCTTGACGGCGCTTTCAGAATCACACCCGCGGCGATATTCGGGACGCACCGGAGGTTTGGCAGAGTGGTCGAATGCGGCGGTCTTGAAAACCGTTGGGCGTGAGAGCGTCCCGTGGGTTCGAATCCCACAGCCTCCGCCACCCCGACATTTTTCCCACTTTGATCCAATGTCAGAAGCTGTCCCAAAGACCTGTAAACGCGGGGCTTTTTGTTTGCCGTAGCTTTGTCTGGCTTTCATTCGGTTATACCTGTATGCTTCCCTTGCGTGGTATGAAGGGTGGTATGATGGCGGCGCTGGGCGGCAAGCTGACGAAGCGTTTGGTGGAGAACCTTGGTGCAGGGCGGCATGGTGACGGCGCCGGGCTTTATCTGGTTGTAGATCCGTCAGGCGCGCGGCGTTGGGTCGTGCGTGTCACCGTGAAAGGGCAGAAGAACCGCAAGGGCGCGCCACTGCGAACGGATTTTGGATTGGGGGGCGCGGATGTCGTCACGCTCAATCAAGCGCGGGAGAGGGCGCTAGAGTATCGGCGCATGGCAAAGTCGGGACTGAACCCGCGCTTCAATGCCAAGCGTGAGGTGCCCACGTTCGAAGAGCTGGCGCGGCAGGTTCATATTGACCGCCTGCCGACTTGGAAGAACCCCAAACACGGCCAACAATGGCTCAACACGCTGCGCGATTATGCCTTTCCAAAGATTGGGCGAATGCCGGTCGACAGCATCGGAACGCCAGAGGTGTTGATGTGTTTGTCACCAATCTGGACCGAAAAGCATGAAACTGCGCGCAGACTGGCACAACGTCTCAAGACGGTTCTGGATGTTGGCAAGTCTCAAGGCTTCCGCGAAGGGGAAAACCCGGTCACAGCGGTAAAGGAGGCCGGGGTTCTGCCCAAGGTCAAAGCCAAGGTAGTGCATCACGACGCGATGCCGTGGCGAGAGGTTCCCGCCTTCTATGCTGAACTTGAGGGGCGCACGGCGACAGCGGCAAAGGCGCTGCAATTCACCATTCTGAGCGCGTGCCGCACGTCCGAGGTGCTTGGCATGACTTGGCCGGAGGTGGATCTGGAAGCGCGTCTTTGGACCATTCCGGCGGAACGGATGAAAACCGGCGTGGTGCATCGCGTGCCGCTGACCGACGAAATGCTGCGCATTCTGGAGCCGATGGGGGCGATGGCGTCCGAGTACGTCTTCGAAGGGCAGAAACGGCACAAGCCGTTGTCGAATATGTCGATGCTTATGCTCATGCGCCGGATGGGGCGCGGCGATTACACGGTGCACGGGTTTCGCAGCAGTTTTCGCGATTGGGCGGCGGAAGAAGCGGGCGCGCCGCGTGAGGTCGCTGAGGCGGCTTTGGCGCATCAAATTGGGTCTGAGGTGGAGCGAGCTTATGCGCGGTCGGATTTGTTGGAGCGGCGGCGGGATTTGATGGAGTGGTGGGATAAAATGGTAAGTTGCAGGGGGGCGAATAGCCTTGGATGAAGGCAAGTGGACAAAGCCCAATCGGCGAACCAGAGCCGTAAAGGTGAAACTGATAGAGACCAAATTTGGCGCGCCTCTTGCTCTCGACTTGGAGTTCTTTAATCGGGAAAGGCCGAACGGTGAAAAGCTCGCAGAAGGAGACTCTTATTGGACTCTTTTCGTTCGGTTTAGAACGGGCCTTGACTCGGAGCGCACAGCTGTTTGGTATTTTGCCGATTGGAATGAAGCAAATGACGCTAAGGCACATTTTCAAAGGTTAGATAAACATGATGATCGATGGGCCGTGCCTTTTCGATTTTCGGAAGCTGGTCCAATGGGTGCGGAATTATTGCTTTCAGCTGGAGATGATAACTATTGGCCAATAGTATTTGAGGCGTTGCAAGGTGCCGATGTCATTGATGAAAACTACAAAGCTCGATGTCACGTTCTGAGTTGGTCTGGGAATGAAAATATCGAATGGCTGAAGGAGTGTTTTGGTGATAATTGGGATGTGGCGGCGATATTTGAATATTGCTTGCATCACTACGCCAAGTCGTCTCTTGCATATTTGGCCGCGCAGATTTGGTTTTTCGAGTATTGCACTGAAGACAAATATACAGTCGGGTATTCTGTCCGCCAACTTGAAGCTATCTACCATGGAGCCGAAGACTTAGCTCAAGCCGCCGCTGAAAATCGACGGTTGGCGGGATTGGCAGGTGGAGCCAACTCTAAAAACAAGCGGATGTCGCGCCTCGAAGCGTTGATGGTAGAAATTGAGCGATTGGAAGAAATTGTTCCTCTAATATCGGAGGAGCGCGTCCTAGAGCAGGCTTGGGAGAACCTAGAGAAAGCTCGGGAAGATGTTCCCAAGACGCCTAAGACCCGATTTGATTATGAAGTTGAACTTAGATCAGATCGCAGGTTCTCAGGAAGATATCGGGCGGTATTCAAAAAAACCGCTTAGGCGTTTTCCAGAACTTGGCAATCGCTTAAGCGCCGGAACATCCTTGATGACTGGCAGCGAAAGTTGCCCATAATTCAAAGCCATCGCAACCAACGCCAAGAGAGGTTTTGCAGATGGCAAATGACCAACAAACACCAAAACACATCCTAGAGGATGACCGAATCTTCTTCCCTGAAGATCCCGAAATGCGCCTCTTCGGCAGCATTGAAAAGCTTGCGCAATGGCGTCATCGTAATCGCGGACCGGCCTTCATTCGTATCGGGCGCCGAATTGGCTATCACGGCACCGACCTGAACGCCTATCTCAACGCCCAGCGCACTGACCCAAATGGGGAGGCGGCATAATGAAAAACCCCAACTCCGCACGCGGGGCCGGGGCCTTTCGTGTGACATCAAATGCCACGGTGGTACGTGCTGACGATGACACACAGGGGTCTTACGACGCAAGCCCGAAGGATGCCCGGTTCTACTGGAACCGACGCAGCAATTCGATTGAGCCTTTGGCGCTCCATATGGGGAGTGTCTGGCATGAATGACCATTGGTATAGCAACCCGACGCAGATCTACTTTGCGTGTCGCGCCTTGGCGATGGGCGAAACGCTCAACCATATGGACGTCATTAGGGGTGTGAAGGGCTGGCGTCTAAGCGCCATAGTAGAAACGCTGCGCAATCGTTATTCTTGGCCGATTGTGACCGAGTATCGCGGACCGGAGCGCATCGGCCACTACCACCTCGCAAAGACCTGCGACCCGACGAAACTGGACTTTCCGCCATCGGCGGAGCGTTTGGTGGAGGAATTGGTGACGCTGCGCAGGGGCGAACCTGATGCCAACTGCGCGGGTGGCCCAGATGGGTAGGCGCGGCAACGGAAAGAAGGGGGAGGGGCAATACGCCCCTCTGCCTTACGCGCTGTTGAAGAGCCCGGCATGGCGTAGCTTGTCTGGTGCTGCGGTGCGGGTCTTTCTCGAACTCCATACCCGCTACAACGGAAGCAATAATGCCGCCTTGCGCTTGTCCTATGCGGAGGCGTCCCAGGCGCTGGGCATTGGGAAAGCCACGGTGCAGAGGGCTTTTCGCGAATTGCAAGACAAAGGGATGGTGGTGCTAGAGCGCGAGGGGAACTGGTATCACCGCCAAGCCCATGAATGGCGCATCACAACAAAGCCGGTGCAGCGCGTGAAGGGCAAGGAGCCACCCTCGCATGATTGGCGCAACTATCGTCCCGAAAAAGAAAAGCGCGGTTCTGATATGGTACAACAGAAAGCGTCAGTGGTTCCATTCAAAAACCCAAGCGGTCCGCATGGTTCCAAACCAGAACCCGTCAGGGTCGAAAAAGGGGAGCGCAACGGTTCTCGTTCGGAACACTAATACTTACCACTCTTCCAAGGAGAAAGCACATGGCTGGAAAGGTTGAGAAGCCAACAGCAAAGGAGGCAAGCCCGGTCCGCAGTCATCCGGCGATTTCAGTCGGAACTGACGGTGCGATTGATGTTTGTCTGACGGGCAAAGACAGCTTGGTTGAGGCTCTTGGCATGAAGACGCGCGAAGCCGCTGAGGGCGTTTTCATGACCGCTATCGAGGGGCTAGGGGGGCAAGCGCAGGACCGCGCGGCGATGTTGTCAGCCATGTTCGCGGAGATAGAGCCGCGCGATGCGGTGGAGGCGATGCTTGTGGCACAGATGACCGCTACGCATGTCGCGATTACGGAGGCGGCAAAGCGCCACTCATTTCATAGCAATGTGAAGACGCGCGAAAGCCTTGAGAGGTCCATGACACGTCTCAGCCGTACGTATTTGGCCCAGATGGCGGCTCTCAAGAAGTATCGCTCGAAGGTGCAGCAGGTTGTGCGTGTGGAGCGCGTGACAGTCGAAGATGGAGGCCGGGCAATTGTCGGCAACGTGGAGATTTAGCCTGACACGCACGCGCGAGACAGGGGGGGGGCGTGTTTTTCATCATGGATGCTCCTTGGAAACCGGGGCGCTCTCCGCACTTATTTGCTAACGCAGTTTTCCACTTGCTAGGGGGCGCTGATGACCAAAAACGACACTAACCTCATAGACCCTACGGATAGGCTCAATAATGCGCCCAGGTGTTCTGCGATGGCGAAGCGGACCAGACAGCGGTGCCAGTGTCCCGCTGTGCGTGGTTGGGCCGTGTGTCGCTTGCACGGCGCAAATGGAGGCGCTCCAAGCGGTGTCGATCATCCTTCCTACCGTCATGGCCTTCGGACCTTGGAAGTCCGCAGCCTCAGGCGCGTGGCAAGGTTTCTGGATGAACAACTCGTTGAAAACCAGTAAGCGGCGTTGAGTTCCATTTCAAAACGAAGATACTTGAGGCGTTGCCATTGCAACGGGATGTGGCACTCTATGCTCTGCAAGAGGTGGATACATGAAAGCAATATCGCTTCTGTTCTGTTTGATATTGACTGTTGTGTCGGCTTTCCCAAGGACTGGGACAGCTCAGGACTACGCGGCGCTATTCTCAGATTTTGACGTCAGAAGTCTCACGTACAACGAGCGGCGATATTTGCAGGCAGCATTGGCTTTCGAGGGGCACTATTTTGGATTGTTGGATGGTGACTGGGGGCGGCTAAGTCGCCGGGCCATGGAAGACTACTCCCGCTCCGAGTTTAATGCACCATCTGAGGAATGGCACGCAGCTATCCTAGCCCTGTCGTTTCTTGAACGATACGAAAAAGACGGATGGGACATGTTCCATTTCGATGGACTCGGCATGTCGGTGATGCTTCCGTTGAAGACAATCCTCGTAGATCCGCCAAGTGACGAACTGCTAAACTACCGACATCAAAACAGCAGTCTTTCTGTATCCGTCGGCCGGCACACTACTCAAGTCGCAAGTAGTTTTCACGAATACACTTTCGGTGTGCACGCACTCGCATCTAAGCCATATTCCGTTCGGAAGGAAAATTTCGCAGTTACATCGGCAACAATGGCGGATGGTTCGGGCCTATATACACGCTCGAATTTCATTGGTGGCCTTTGGTCTACTATCATGGTTCATGCTGACAGGGCGGACCGGAAAGTGTTCTCGGCGGTCACATCGAGCATCGCGGTTGGTGAAAGTCCAAGCCTTGATATTTCGCTTGATGGGCATCTGCTTGAGACGCTCACGAAGACTATCGCCCTTGCCGCCGGAGACGACGCAGACTCAGAATCTAAGTCGGAAAAAGAGCCCAGTAGGATGCCAGCCGTAAGTTCTTCCGGGTCGGGCTTTTTTGTGTCGCAAGACGGTCATGTCCTCACGAACGCGCATGTTGTAGATGTGTGTCGCACTGTGTTGGTGGATGGAATGTCAGCAAAGATCGTTGATGCGTCGCAGGAATTTGATTTGGCGCTCCTAAAAACCGAGCTCCCCGACGACAAGGCAGTCGCGGTCTTCTCAGCCAGCCCCGCTCGCCTCAATTCGGATGTGACTGTGGCGGGGTATCCTTATTCGCAGATCCTTGGAGGTCTCAATATTACACGTGGTGCCGTATCCTCCTTGAGGGGCTTGCTCGGCGACGCAAAGACGCTCCAAATCACAGCGCCCGTCCAAAGCGGAAACTCTGGTGGACCTCTGTTGGGGGCAGATGGTGAAGTTCTTGGCGTGGTCGTGTCCAAACTGGATGCTCTTGCTGTAGCGAGTAACGGCGGTGACCTTCCGCAGAATATCAATTTTGCAATCACCGGCGAGATTGCAAAGCTGTTTTTGGCTCAGAATAATGTCTCTCCCGCTTTGAGCTTGGATGACGTACCGCTCGCGCCGGAAGACTTAGCTCAAACGGCAGCAAAATTTACCTCTCTAATTGAGTGCAGAAACTAGCAAGAAGCATCGCATGGAGTGGTATTTTTTGTGGTATGATTTCAAATTCTCTACAAAAAATCATTTTTAAACAGATAGTTATTGCATTTGTAATAAAGACACAGCTTCCGCCACCTACACATTGCGACCCCGAGATGAGGCCCCAGCGTGGGCCTTTTTTCTTTTTGGTTCAAAGGGGTTTAAGGAAAGCACCTGACTTGTGGAGACTGGCCGTTGGCCTGAAATTGGTCTCCCAAAGCCCGGCGTCTCTTGCCACCCGCTCTTCATTCAATTCGAGGCAGATTAAGAAAAGAGACGCCTTTTCAGCGGGTTGTTGAAATTGCGATACAGCGCGGTTGCAGCGGGACTATCTGCTTTCGGTCCGAACAGAGACACCCGAAGGCGCTGGCCCGGCGGGCGCTGCGCGTCTTGGAGGGCAGCGGCAATGCGGAGGGCGATCCCGTCGATCCCAGCCCCGAGGCCATCGACGCGCCGCTCGACATCTGGCCGATCTCCGAGGCGTGTCAGCCAACCTCTGCCACCAATGTGCTGCTTCTGGAGCAACGAAATCCCCTCCGCGCTCTCGCCGAATGGTCCTTCGGCAGGGGCGCGACCTCGCCCTCGACCCCGGCGAGATCGAGAACCGTTTCGAAGACGCGGCGACAGCGGCGAGCACCGCAGCACAGGCGGCATTCGACCGGGCGTTCGAGGACGACCTGCTCAGCGCGCCCGATCTCGGCCTGACCGAGGCCGCAAACCGGGTTCGACGAACGCTGTCTTGGCAGCAACGGCCTTGTTCCATTCGCGAACGTCGTTGGCGACAATCTCTGGGGGATTGGTGCCACGCACGGATGCCGGTGGTCTGGACAGGATGAACAAGTCGATCAGCGCACCGATGACGTCTTCTGAGAGATATGCCACTGTGCCCGACGACATGGCTTCGACACCGAGGGTGCCTGTGCAGCGTTTTGGGAAACGCCCACCTGATTGGCACGATACCGGTCCCACGGATCTCTGCACATCGCTGTTTCCAGAAGAGACCGTTTCGCGTGTTGCACAACATTTCCGGATGAGCGAGCATGACGATTGCGCCCGCGTCGCTTCGTGAACACACGCGGTAAGGATCGTGTAATGGTGACACAGCGTCGAAAGGCGAAAACACAGTCCGCGGACGATGATATTCGGGCCGTCCTTTCTGAAATAGACGCCCATTTGGCGCTGTGGCGGCTGCACGAGG
>NZ_JAFMPQ010000030.1 GCF_020667845.1 Cognatishimia sp. F0-27 | reverse complement strand
AATCCAACGAGATGCGCCCTAACTTAACCGGCGCGCCCCGCCTTACCCTGTCTCTGAAGTGCCGAACCTTCCCGCCGCATCCCTGCGACCCGTCCAGTCCAGCGTCCCAACCGCGCCTCAGCGCCGCCGGTGAAGGGGGTTCTACGGTTACTTCCAAATACCCGCAAGTGCTTTTTTCAACGAAATACAACTTTTTGACAAAAAAGATGAATACCCTCATGAAATCAGGGGGTTAGACAGTCTTTTTTGCCGATCCATGGCTGTTAGCGCCATGTGCCTCGCAGGAACTGTACGCGCTTTACCCCGAATCCCATAGTGATTTTGCGCGTGACGTGCATATCAACTCAATCAAAGCGGGATATTTGCCTAAAAAATGAGCACGCCTCACGGATCGTCATGCGACTCGGTGCTCACAAGACGACTCGTCCCCAAGCCTCAGAGCAGGATCGTCATGTCTTCCGGGTCCAGTCTTGCGTACTCAAGCAGGATCCAACCCGATGAAACCCCATCAACACGACCCTCGCCCGTCACATCCAGCTCAATGACAGTAAACCGACCATCAAAGCCCGCAGTACTGAATGTGAGCTCGCCCGGTGTTCCGGTGAAATCATCGACCACCGTGAAGGCCTGTCCGCCCGGTTGCGTTGCATCCGCATCGATCCAACGCAGATCAATCACATCATCAGCGCTGAAATTCAAGATTTGGTCACCAGACTGGATCTGACTGATCCGGTGAAACACGAATACATCCGCGCCATCGCCTCCGATCAGAAGATCGTTTCCCGGGCCGCCCACCAGCGTGTCGTCCCCGTCGCCGCCCCAGAGCTGGTCGTCACCAAGACCACCCCAAAGCTTGTCGCGATTGGCGCCGCCCCACAGCGCGTCATTGCCGTCGAGACCGAACAACCGGTCCTGACCGCCCAAGCCCATGAGTACATCATGAGACGCATGCGCCCCATAGAGTGTGTCGTAAGAGACCGTGCCGCGCACCTTCTCGACAGAGGTTACGTCGACACTGCCTGTGGCATAGCTGATCGTCCCATTCTCCAGATTTGCGCTCAGCGGAGTGTAAAGCCCGCCAAAATACACAGTGTCGAACCCCTGCCCACCATCGACCGTGTCATTGCCCGGTCCCGGATCGAGCCCATCATCTCCGGCACCCCCCTCCAACAGGTCATTGCCCGGCCCTCCGAACAGAACGTCCGTGCTTATCCCACCCTCAAGCGTATCATCCCCAGCGTCACCAAACAGGACATCATACCCGTCCTCGCCGCGCAGCACGTCATTGCCGGGACCCATGCTGATCGTGTCATTGCCCGCGCCGCCATCGGCAATTTCGGAGCGCCACGACCCTGTGATCTGGTCGTTCCCCGCAGCAAGCGCAGCGGCGAACCCAAGATTGTTCGTCCATGGCACCTCGCTTGCGGTCATATCAATAGACAGCCCGGTCACGGTCAGGATCGTCTCCGCCTCCCACGGCGCCAGCGGTCCGTCATTGGCCAGATCCCATATCCAGTCGCCATCCTGATAGTCCTCGAAAAAGGACTGGCCCCAGGCAATGCCGCGATCATAGAGCGTGATGCTGTCCAGCATCCCATCGCGTGGCAGGCTCTCGGTGATATCGTCTATCCACCATGCGGTGCCCGCAGGGACCTCTCTTGACAACGCGTCCCCGCTCAAGCGGATCAACTGACCTTCAATCGGTCCCGATTGCGTCTGATATCAACGGGCATCCCGAGCGTCCTGCGGCCATTGACCCGGCTCAACGATCATTGAACCGGCCACAAATACCGGCTCAATCGCCCAACCCTGCCAACTCGTCCCCAATGCACCGGCACCGGTATAGGTGACCTCGACCATGACAATCCCTTCCCCAAACTTCGTGGGGTCGGCTTACAACCAAGCAGAAGGCAGAGACATTGATATAGCGCAATTGCATTCCGGAAACGCAATATAGCCAAAGGCACGGATCAAGACATATGTACGGCGCGCGGCAAGCGACCAGACCGGTAACGACATCTCCCGAGACAACGCATCGGTCGCAGCGTAGGATCCGGCGGCACCTTAACTGGCGGACGTGTGCGTCCTGACATTGAAGCAGACCACAACGCCCGCATAGCGAATCCTGAGCCGGGCGCAGCCGCGTGCGCCGGGCGCAGGTTTGGTCGGATAATACACGGTGCGGGTCATTGCAGATCTCTCCAGACTGGTCACACAAGCACCTCGTGCCAAATCATGGCACTTCCGCGGCAGAACCGGGACCACAATCGCGCGATCATGGACAGTTTTCATGTCTCGTGTCGATTGTCCGCCGATGCGAACCAATCAAAAGATGGGAAAGCCGAGATCGGTTTCAGGGCGGCGGCTCCGCCCCAAAACGCTCAAGCAGAAGCCCAAGGCATTTTCGTCCAGTCAGAGGATGAAATCGCCCGCGTCAGCGCCACCGACGATGTAGAGCTGCCCATCTGACGTGGCATCGCCGTTCACATCCATCGACGCGATGGTCACCGGGACGCCGCCAAAGACATAATCGGTCAAGATCAGCTCGCCCGCTGTTCCGCTGAAACTCCCGCTGACGACCGAGAACGCCTGATTGCCCGGCGTCGTGGTGTCGGCGTCCACCAGAAAGACATTTACGCGATCTCCCTCCGCGCTGTTGAAGTCGCGGAGCTCGTCCCGTTTGAACCGGCCGTTTCCAGTATCCGCAATGGAACGCAGCACAAATGTATCTGCGCCGGGCCCGCCGGTCAGGAAATCGGTGCCCGGTCCACCGTCAAGGAAGTCGTCCTGCGCACCGCCCAAAAGGCGGTCAACGCTGTCACCACCAAAAAGCCGGTCGTTGCCACCGCCGCCGATAATCGTGTCGCGCCCGTCCAGCCCGAAGATCGTGTCATTGCCGAGGCTGCCGTCGAGCCGGTTGCCATGGAGCTGCGTGCCGTAGATGACATCGTGTGACCCCGAGCCCACGGCATTCTCGAACCGGCTCAATACATCGGTCCCGCCAGCGCCGGTTGCGGTGCCATTCTCAAGGTTGACGCGCACGCCGGCAAAAAGACCGGTGTAAAGCACGGTGTCGAAACCGGTGCCGCCATCGAGCCGGTCATCGCCCGCTCCGCCCCGCACCGTATCCGTGCCGGAGCCTCCAAGGATCGTGTCCTCGTCCGAGCCGCCAAGCAGACGATCGATCCCGTCGCCGCCGCGAATGACATCGCGCCCTGCCCCGCCGGTCACGGTGTCATTGCCGCCACCCATGGTGAAATCGTCATGGCCGTCTCCGCCGTCGGCCACTTCGCTCAACACGGAGCCCGTGATGACATCGTTGCCATCGGACAAACCGGACAAGAGTGCGGCCTGAAAATCGGGGGCGGTCTGCAACCCGGCGGCATTGATGGACAGGCCGCTGACATCAAGCAATTCCACGCCCGGCCATGGCTGCGTCCAGCTTTGCGTCAGCGGATCAAAGGACAGGATCTGATTATTGGGATCATCGAAGGTCAAAAGGTCTTCGTAGCGATCATAAAGTCGAAAGCCGGTGATCGTGCCAGTGAACGGAACCGGCTGAGGATCGCCGAAGTTTCCGGCAATCGACAATGTAGGCCCGATCAGACGGATCAACTGATCCGCCCAAGGTCCAGAATCGAACACCAACAATTGAGCGTCCTGCACCGCGACGATATCAAACCCGATACCATTGAAAACGAGTGTTGGTGAGATACCCGGGTTCCAAGTGAACCCGGTCCATCCGTTCCAGCTGATACCGTCAACGGAACCCAACCCGGTATAGGTGACATTGGCCATGATAAATTCTCCAAAAATGCGCGCCAATTGGCCCCGTAAATGCGGGGGTCTCAGAGCTTGAATTTACCATGAAACAACGGCGATTTCACCGGTGGAATCCCATGCCGACAATGCGTGGCAATGCGTTGTCGGCCCAGCCGAGAATTAATCGCCGCGCGCATCATCCATTCCAAAGGGATTGTTCTCAGATTATCACATTGTCTACTGGAAACGCGTCGCGGTCAGTCCAAAGGCGCGGCCTCCAACCACTATCTGTATAGCCCAAGGCCCTGCTTTAACCCCGGCTCTGCGCCTTGAAGGGTCTAATGAGGCCCAGCCAGCGCCCGCAGAACAGTGCGCAGCTGTCAATGCGTTGATCGGGATTGATATCAAGGTGGCAGATATCGAACAGCGCGCGCTGAAGGGCGTCGGAACACGGAAGCCGTTCATCAACAAGAAAGCCGCCGTCGATCACAAAGACATGCGCGCCGGGAGCGCCAGAAAGACCCGCACCGCTGTCGCAGCCACCCGGCGGGTCTGTCCGGTTGCTGCCAAGTCTGTCCTGCCGTTTGAGCGTAAGGCCTCGGATTAAAGAATGAAGGATATCTCTGGCGTATCGAATGCCCCGAGCGACAGCGTGAAGATCGCCATATCGTGCGCGCCGTCACCATCACCGTCAAACAACGCGCGTTGGTAGAGCCGGCCGTCATTCATCTTCTCGTCGAGCACCAATTCGCCTGGCGTGTTCGTGAACGCCTCCACGATGACGAAAGCCTGATCGCCCGGGGTCGTCGGATCGGCGTCAATGGCCGAAACGTCAATGCGGTCATCGCTGCGACTGAAGCGGATGATCCGGTCGGCTTCCAGGAGGTTGGTGCCGCTGTCGTCAAGGCTTTGGTAGATGAACGTGTCTGCACCACCAACCACCCGGCTTTCGTAGCGATCCGCTCCGGGCCCGCCGATGAAGGTTACCGAGGCCGAGTTATCACCGAAAACGACATCGTTCCCCGCCCCTCCCCATATCGTGTCATTGCCGCCACCGGCTGAGATCGTGTCATCCCCGCCAAGCGCCTCGATGAAATCGTCGCCGCGCTGGCCCTTCAGGACATTATCGCCATCATTTCCGATGATGGTGTCGTTCCAGACCGAGCCCGTCACGTCCTCGATATTGGTGATCGTGTCGCGTCCGCGCGACGAGTCTGCATAGCCGTCGCGCAGCGATGTGACCGTTTCGCGCACGTCGGTGTCTCGCAGGTGGTACCACACAAGCCGATCCGTCCCAGAGCCGCCATCAATCGTGTCATCGCCTGCGCCACCAAGCAGGATGTCGGGTCCTGCTCCGCCCTCGATCAAATCGTCACCCGGGCCACCGAAGATCTTGGTCCTGCCGTCGCCGCCGGTGATGGTGTCGTTACCCGGCCCGCCGTAGCCATCAACGTCGTAGCCCAGCAGGATCATGTCATCCCCCCAGAACCCGTCGGCGCGCCGCGGTGCGGAAAAGCTGCTGTCAGCTGCGACTGCGGTGTAATCCACCGTATCGTCGCCCGATCCCCACCGCCACATCGTCGTCATGCGCTGCTCGGGTGTTTCGATGCTCAGCTCGTCGAGTGTCACGTCCAGACCGCGGACCGTGAGCAGGACCAACCCGTTCGCGTCCTCGTGATCGTAGCCGGTCAAGGTTCCGCTATCCGGAAAAGGGTCCCGATCCGTGCCGCCCGGATCTTCCGATAGATCGCTGCCGAAGTAGCGCAGCGTCAACGGATTGGCGGTTCCGGATGAAAAGACCGAGTCGTCGGTTTGGCTTGGTTCGTAGATGTCACCGAAACCGCCAAAAAAACTGGGCCTGTCCCAGATCGTCCAGTTCCAGCTGAATGCGCTGGTCGCCTCCAAGGTCACAACAGCCATAAGCACTATCCGATAGCGGTCTCAATAAATGTGCATTGCATCGCGTTGGTCCGGGCTTCCCAATAATGCTCGGACTCCAGCTCAATGACGAAAACGCTGCCACAGGTCCGCGTCATGGAAAGGTAAAAACCCGCGCCGATACTGGCGCGGGTTCTTTTGGGACAATCGGCTGCATGGATCAGGGCACACATGCCTTGCCGTGGGTCCCGCAGCGAACTGCAGTCAAGAGATGCGGTTGCCCCGCACCGTCACCTCAGTTCAGCGCGCCATCCGTTACCACCGACGTCCATGCGCCCTCCGGCGCCGCCGTGATCACGGGGTCCGACCCGCCGGCCAGCAGCGTTTCGACCGTCCGGGTGTAATCCGCCTCGTCCAGCGCTCCGTTCGAACCGGCCGTCAGTTTGGCGACTTCGCCCATCATCCGGATCTGATGCTCTTCGGTCTGGGCCCCGGTCTCGTCGAAATCGAGCACGATCATCGCCGCATCTTCAGGGTTTTCCTCAGCCCATTTCCATCCCTTCATGGACGCCCGCACAAAGCGCTGCATCTTGTCCACAAAAGCCGGGTCGTCGAGATTTTCTTCCAGCACGTAAAGACCGTCCTCCAGCGTGGCGACGCCCTGATCTTCGTATTTGAAGGTCACAAGCTCCTCGGGCGCGACACCGCTGTCAATCACCTGCCAATACTCGTTATAGGTCATGGTGGAGATGCAGTCGGCCTGACGCTGCAATAGCGGGTCCACATTGAAGCCCTGTTTGAGCACCTCGACAGACCCGTCCATCTTGCCATCAGTCTTGATGTCAAGCTGGCTCATCCAGCTCAGGAACGGGAATTCATTGCCAAAGAACCAGACACCCAAAGTGCGGTTGTCGAGATCCGCAGGCTCTGCAATGCCCACATCGCCCCAGCAGGTCAGCATCATGCCAGAGGATTTGAATGGCTGCGCGATGTTGACCAGCGGCAGACCGTTTTCACGCGCCGACAGCGCGGCAGGCATCCACTCGACCACCACGTCGGCCCCGCCCCCGGCGATGACCTGTGTGGGCGCGATGTCCGGACCCCCGGGCAGGATCGTCACATCGAGGTCTTCTTCCTCGAAATACCCGTTCTCAAGCGCCACGTAATATCCCGCAAACTGGGCCTGTGTGACCCATTTCAGCTGCAACGTCACCTCGTCCGCAGCAAGCGCTGGCGTGACAAATCCCAAGGCTGCGGCACCTGCCGCGATCAAACTCGTCTTCATGTGTTCTCACTTTCCATGTTGGTTCTTCGTTTCTATCCCCGGGCTCTATCGGCCCGTCTTGCGTTGCGACGCGTGCCAGAAGGTTGTCTTCTGCTCCAGCCACGCCACCAATCCGTAGGTCGCGGTTCCCGCCAGCGCCGAGACCACAATAGCCGACCATACCATGCCCAGATCAAGCTGCCCGATCGACGTCGAGATCCGAAACCCGAGTCCAACCGTCGGGGAGCCGAAAAACTCCGCAACAATTGCCCCCACAAGCGCCAGCGTCGTCGAGATCTTGAGCCCGTTGAAGATAAACGGCAAGGCCGCGGGCAAACGCAGCTTGCGCAAGGTCTGCCCCCAGCTCGATGCATAGGTGCGCATCAAGTCGCGCTGCATGGCGGATGTATCCTGAAGCCCCGCAACGGTGTTCACCAGCATCGGGAAATAGACCATGAGCACAACCACTGCCGCCTTTGATTGCCAGCCAAAACCGAACCACATCACGAGGATCGGCGCCGTGCCAACGATGGGCAGTGCGGCCATGAAATTGCCCAGCGGCAAAAGCCCTCGGCGCAGGTAGTTGTATCGATCGACCAAAAGCGCGGTCAGGAATGCCGCGCCGCAGCCGATCACATACCCCGAAAGCGCGCCCTTGAGGATGGTCTGGCTGAAATCGCGCCAGAGTGTCTCGGTATTGGCCGCAAAGGTCTGGGCGATATGGCTCGGGGGCGGAAGGATAACCTGCGGCACACCCAGCCCCCGGACAAGAAGCTCCCATACCAGCAACACCGTCAAACCGAAGATCAGCGGGATCGCGATTCGCACCGCGCGCCCGTCTCGGGTCGCCAGCGCGATATTGATGAAGGTGCCGAGCCCCCAGACCGCCAACGCTCCGATCACCTGGATCATCACTTAGCCTCCCGCCGCTCTGCGGGCCCGCAAGCGCCCCCGCCTCGCATCATCCAGCTTGCCCGACTCAGCCCTTCTCTCATGTGGCCATCCCCATGCGCCGCAAGACCCTGCGTTCCAACCAGCCCATCGCCCAGACCAGAAGCGCCGCCAGAGCCGCCGCCATCAGCAAGGCCGCCCAGATCTGCGCCGTCTGTCCATAATAGCTGCCTGCCAGCATCCGCGCGCCAAGACCGCCCTGCTGCACCGGAAGCTCTCCGACAATCGCACCGACAAGGCTCGCCGCTATGGCAATCTTCATTGAGGCAAAGAGATACGGCACCGACGCAGGCAGCCGCAGCTTGGACAGAACGGTTGCCTCAGGCGCATTGTAGGTGTGCATCAGATCCATCTGCATCGCATCCGGGCTTCGAAGGCCCTTCACCATGCCCACGACCACCGGGAAGAAGGACAGGTAGGCCGAGATGATCGCCTTGGGTAAAATCCCCTGAACGCCCACGCTGTAGAGCACGACAATGATCATCGGCGCGAGCGCAACGATTGGTATCGTCTGGCTCACGATGGCCCAAGGCATCACGGCGCGATCCATGACCCGGCTGTGCACGATCCCGATGGCAAGCGCGACTCCGAGCGCCGCGCCGATGACAAAGCCGAGTGCCGTGGCCTGCAACGTCACCAGCCCGTGATAGATCAACGACCGGTTCGACAATGTGCCGGAACGCACGATGCCCCGGCGCCCGTTCAGCTCCTCGTCGATGGTCGATTCGTAGAGCTCGACCACGACCTGGTGCGGTGCCGGCAGACGCGGGCGGTCCAGGGCCCAGCTTTCGCCCAGAGCGCCGGGATTGCGCGCCACCAGCGCCCAATTGCTCATGTCGCGCCGCTCCACGGCCGAGGGCGGGTTGACCTCAACCCCCGCCCGTTCGGCGCGTGTCAGCGTCTCTTGCACATTCATCGGCACAGCCGCCACGTACCACAGCGCCAGGAGACCAAGCACCATGACCAGAACGGGCGGAATGCGCGCGAATACCGACGCTCGGCCAGCGGAAATCTGCGTGCTTGCCACGCTCATGACGGTTCACGCCTTGCTGTCAAACATGCCCGGCTTGCGCAGCGTCGGGACCTGGCCACCTCGCTCATGCGCTGCGCCTCCAGAGCCAGAACGCGCCTAGCATGGCAAAGCCAAGCGCCAGAAACGCGTGCCACTGCATCATCATGCTGGCATCCGCACAGGCCGCATTGAAACCGGCCGCGCCACATCCATGCGCAGACCACTGCGCCAGGGCAAACGCGAAAATCAAACCGTGAAACCCGATCAGACCGGTCAAGACCATGGAGATCAGCGCTCTCATTCTTCATACCCCGCGCGCAGACCCTCGCGGACACGGTGTGCGATCTCAATAAACTCGGGCGTATCGCGAATATCGAGCGGCCGCTCGCGTGGCAGCGGGCTTTCGATCACATCCGTGATCCGGCCCGGACGCGGGCTCATCACTACGATCCGTGTGCTGAGGTAAACGGCCTCGGGGATCGAATGGGTCACAAAGCCAATGGTCTTCTCCGTTCGGGCCCAGAGCCTGAGCAGCTCCTCGTTGAGCCGGTCGCGCACGATCTCGTCAAGCGCGCCAAACGGTTCATCCATCAACAGGATATCCGCATCAAAGCTGAGCGCGCGGGCAATGGAGGCGCGCTGCTGCATGCCTCCCGAGAGCTGCCAGGGAAATTTGTTTTCGAAGCCTGAAAGCTCGACAAGTTCCAGCACCCGGGCGACGCGCTCATTCTGCTCGGCCTTCGAGAAGCCCATGATCTCAAGTGGCAAACGGATATTGCCGCCAATGGAGCGCCAGGGATACAGCCCGGCGGCCTGGAAGACATAGCCGTAGGCGCGCGCCTTGCGGGCCTCTTCCGCGCTCATGCCATTGACGCTCAGCGTGCCGCCTGTGGGTGTCTCCAACGCAGCGATGCACCGCAGGAACGTGGTCTTGCCGCAGCCCGACGGCCCGATGAAGGAGACAAAATCCCCCTCGCGAATATCGAGCGAGACATCTCGCAGCGCATGCACCGGCCCGTCATTGGTATGAAAGGTCAGATCAAGATTGGATGCGGAAATCACCGCCCGTCCCGTTGGTGCGGCGGTGTCCGGAGTCGAAGCTTGGCTTAAGGCAGCGCTTGTCACGTTTTCTTTCCCGTTCGATCGTATGGCGCACGCGCCATACAACCCTGTTTCATCGCTGTTCAACACGGTTTCGGGCGCGGCCCGCGACCTCAGACACCGCTCGCCGGGATGCCCGTGCGTTCCACCGGTCGTGGAGCGGTGAGCTCTTTCCACTGCGTCAGCGCCTTGTTGGTCGAGGTGTTGCCAGCGCGCTTGACGAACTGGCCATGGCCTTCGCGGCTCTGCATCTCGCCATCCATCACCGCCACATGCCCGCGCGTGAGCGTGTAGCGCGGCAGCCCTTTGACGGTCTTGCCCTCGAACACGTTGTAGTCAATGGCCGATACCTGTTTGTCGGCGGTAATCGTCTTGGATTTCTCCGGATCCCAGACGACAATATCCGCGTCCGATCCCGGCAGGATCGCGCCCTTTTTCGGATAACAATTCAGAACCTTGGCGATGTTTGTTGAGGTGACGGCCACAAATTCTTCGGGCGTCAGACGCCCCGTCGCCACACCGTTTGTCCACAGCATCGGCATACGGTCTTCCAGCCCCCCGGTGCCGTTGGGGATCTTGGTGAAATCGCCCACGCCATAGCGTTTCTGTTCGGTGGTAAATGCGCAATGATCCGTTGCCACCACCGAAAGCGAACCTGCCTGCAACCCGGCCCAGAGGCTGTCCTGATGCTTCTTGTTGCGGAACGGCGGTGACATCACGCGCCGCGCCGCGTGGTCCCAATCCTTGTTCATGTATTCGCTCTCATCCAGCGTCAGATGCTGGATCAGCGGCTCGCCCCAGACCCGCTTGCCGTTCTGGCGCGCGCGCCGGATCGCCTCATGCGCCTCCTCACAGGACACGTGCACGATATATAGCGGCACACCGGCCATATCCGCGATCATGATGGCACGGTTGGCGGCCTCGCCCTCGACCTGCGTGGGGCGCGAATAGGCATGCGCTTCCGGCCCGGTATTGCCTTCCGCCATCAGCTTGGCCTGAAGCTCGGCCACCACGTCGCCGTTTTCCGCATGCACCATGGCAATCGCGCCAAGCTCCCCCAGCCGATTGAACGACGCATACATCTCATCGTCATTGACCATGAGCGCGCCCTTGTAGGCCATGAAATGCTTGAACGTGTTGATGCCGCGGTCTTCCACGACGGTTTTCATCTCGTCGAAGACCTGCTCGCCCCACCACGTCACCGCCATGTGAAAGCTGTAGTCGCAATGCGCGCGCGTTGATTTGTTGTCCCACATCTGCAGCGCATCGAGCAGGCCCTGACCCGGCGAGGGCAGTGCAAAATCCACAACCATCGTGGTCCCGCCAGACAACGCGGCGCGCGTGCCGCTGTCGAAATCGTCGGTCGAATAAGTGCCCATGAACGGCATTTCGAGATGCGTGTGCGGGTCGATCCCGCCGGGCATGACATAGCAGCCCGTGGCATCCAGTTCCTTGTCACCGCTGAGGTTTTCGCCAATCTCCACGATCTTCTCACCCTCGACCAGCACATCGGCCTTGTAGGTGCGGTCATGGGTGACGATGGTGCCGTTCTTGATGACAGTGCTCATGGCGTGTCTCCCTTGTCTGATTTGTTCTTGGCGTATTTCGGGTCGACCCCTTGGAGCTTGGACAAGACCCATCCGATGCCCGCGCCGATCAGGACCGGACCCAGCAGGTATCCCGCCGCCGCACCGGCGCTGTCGAACGTGCCGCGCTGCGCGATGGCGGTAGCCCCGCCGACGATCACCGCACCGCCGAGCACGCAGACCCAACGCGGAAAACGCATCGAAAATCTGACTTCCCTGTCAGGGGCTTGCGGTGCTTTACTCATTTGGATGCCCCGACCAGCACGTCGCGCGCCGCATGTTTTGCCTTGGCCAGTTCGATGCGCTTCATCTCCAGATCAAGCTCCATCATCTGCTCTTCGATCTCGCGCCGTCCGCCGCTCATCATAAAGAGCAAAAACGATCCCAGACCAGAACCGAAGCCGCCTATGGCCGTGATCAAGCCGGTCAGCGCGGAGACCGTCTTGGTATCGATGACGATCGTCTCCTCGACCAGATCGTCCAGCACGAATTGCGCAAGCGAGACCGTATTCTCAAGAAAAGCCTGCGCCCTCGCCTGTCGCTCATCTGCATCAAGAATGGGGACCAGGCTCTTGATATCACTGAGGATATAGTATCCATCCGGAAAAAACGCCCGCTGTCCCTTCAACGCAATCTCGATCCGGATTGCGATCTGCTCTCGGTCCTCGACCGTCTCGGCCGCTGCGAGCGCCTGAATCTGTTCCTCGAATGCAACCCCGAGCAAGGACTGGTAGAACACCTGGTTTTCGATCTGTGCGCTGGAGAGGTCCTGCTGCAGACGGTCGATCTGTTGCTGCAAGGCCTGGTTCTTCATCCGCAAGTCATATGCGGCATAGCCCAGCAGGATCACGGCCAGGATCGCCAAGGCAGAGGCGATCCCGATCTTGGCGGCGCGGCTCACTCCACGATCTCCGCCGTCTCGACAACGGCATGAAGCAACACATCGGCGCCCGCCTTCGCCCAATCCTTTGTGATTTCTTCCGCTTCGTTGTGGCTCAGACCATCAACGCAGGGGCACATGATCATGGCCGTCGGCGCCACGCGGTTGATCCAGCACGCATCGTGCCCGGCACCCGAAATGATGTTACGATGGCTGTAGCCAAGCCGCTCTGCGGCAGAACGCACGGCCTCGACACACCCCTCGTCAAACGCCACGGGGTCGAACCCGCCAACTTTTTCAAAGGACACCTCAAGCCCCATCGCGTCCACGATGGCCTGCGCCTCCTTGCGCAAGCGCGCCTCCATGTCCTCGATAACGGATAGCGTCGGCGACCGGAAATCCACGGTGAACACCGCCTTGCCAGGGATCACGTTGCGCGAGTTCGGATAGACGTCGATATGGCCCGCCGCGCCTACGGCGTCGGGCGCATGGCTCAGCGCGATCTCCTCGACCTTTTCAAGGATGCGCGCCATGGCAAGACCCGCATTCTTGCGCATCGGCATCGGCGTCGAGCCGGTATGGCTGTCCTTGCCAAGCACCGTCACCTGGGTCCAGCTCAGCCCCTGCCCGTGGGTGACGACCCCGATATCGACGCCTTCGGCTTCGAGGATCGGCCCCTGCTCGATATGCAGTTCGAAAAACGCGTGCATCTTGCGCGCGCCCACCTCTTCGTCGCCGCGCCAGCCGATCCGCTGCAACTCATCGCCAAAGGATTTGCCTTCCGCATCGACCCGCGCATAGGCCCAGTCCTGCGTGTGAACGCCCGCAAAAACGCCAGACGAGAGCATCGCTGGGGCAAAGCGCGTGCCTTCCTCGTTGGTCCAGTTGGTCACGACTATCGGGTGCTTCGTCTTGATGCCGAGATCGTTGATCGTGCGGATCAGTTCCAGCCCGCCGAGCACGCCGAGCACGCCATCGTATTTCCCGCCCGTCGGCTGCGTGTCGAGATGGCTGCCCACATAGACCGGCAGCGCGTCCGGATCGGTGCCTTCACGCCGCGCGAACATGTTGCCCATCTGGTCCAGCCCCATGGTGCAGCCCGCCGCCTCGCACCAGCGCTGAAACAACGCCCGGCCCTCGCCATCCGCATCGGTCACGGTCTGGCGGTTGTTGCCACCTGCCACTCCCGGTCCGATCTGCGCCATCTCCATCAGGCTCGACCAGAGCCGGTCCGCATCGATCCTGAGATTTGCCGCTGGCTGCGTCATGTGCATCCCTTCCCACTGCGTCTCGGTGCTGTCACCATGGCCCGAGGGACGGTACAGCCCGGCGTCGTTTTCCGATTTGACCAATCGGTCAAATGAAGGCTACCACGGGCTTGCCGCCAGTCAAGAATAGCGCGGCGCAATTGTGCAAAAGTCCGAAAAATAAGCAGATCCGACCGGTTTATGGAAGAAAACACAGCACAGCCGCAATCCCTGGCGCCCAAACCGCCCCGGACCCGCATCCAGAAAGCGAAGCGTGAGGCCATTCTGGAGGCCGGTCTCGACGTGTTTTCGGAGGCTGGGTTTCGCGGCGCGACTCTGGACAGAATCGCTGCCGCGGCTGGCCTGTCAAAACCCAACCTCCTTTACTATTACCCCTCCAAGGAGGCGATCCACGACGCGTTGCTCCGCGATCTTCTGAGCACATGGCTCGACCCGCTGACCGCCATTGATCCCGATGGCAACCCGCTCGACGAGCTGCTCGGCTATGTGCAGCGCAAGCTCGCCATGGCCCGCGACTTCCCGCGCGAAAGCCGCCTGTTTGCAAACGAGATCATCCAGGGCGCGCCGCATATGCACGCCCATCTGCGCGACGGGCTCAAACCCCTCGTGGACCGCATGGCGCGGGTCATCGACCAATGGATCGCGGACGGCAAGATCGCGCCGGTGGACCCCGTGCACCTGATCTTTTCGGTCTGGGCGCTGACACAGCACTACGCCGATTTCGACGTGCAGGTCCGAACCGTACTGGGCGACGAAGACCCCTTCCCCGGGGCCGAGGCCCATCTCGAGACGTTGTTTCGCCGCCTGCTTACGCCCTGATCGTCCCCACACCCGTCAAGAAACCCACCCAAAACGCCAAACGGTCCAGCATGCTGGACCGCCTGATCGGTTTCTTTGGGCCGCAAATATCCCGGGGTGAATTGGCCCTGCGGGCCAAGAGGGGCAGCGCCCCTTCCCTTTACTCCGCCGCCTGGCTCGATGGATTGTTGGGGTGCATGGTCCAGTTATAGTAGTCATCCGAAACGGTTTTGCCGGTGCGTGGGTCCACCGCGCCCGCCTCCAGCCGTTCCATGGTGATGCACGCCTCCACCGGGCACACGTCGACGCAGAGATTGCACGCCACGCATTCCGCATCGATTACCTCGAACACCCGGTCGGCAGACATCGAGATTGCCTGGTGCGACGTGTCCTCGCAGGCCGCATAGCAGCGACCGCACTTGATGCAGGAGTCCTGATCGATGCGCGCCTTGGTGACGTAGTTGAGATTGAGATACTGCCAGTCGGTGACATTGGGCACCGCGCGCCCGACAAATTCAGCCGTTGACCCGTAGCCCTTCTCGTCCATCCATTGCGACAGGCCGCGCTTCATCTCCTCGACGATCTTGAACCCGTAGGTCATCGCAGCGGTGCAGACCTGCACATTCCCCGCGCCCAATGCCATGAATTCCGCAGCATCTCGCCAGGTGGTGATCCCGCCGATGCCGGAAATGGGCAGGCCCGCGCATTCCGGATCGCGCGCGATTTCGGCCACCATGTTCATGGCGATTGGCTTGACGGCCGGGCCGCAGTAACCGCCATGGCTCCCCTTGCCGTCGATCGACGGCTCCGGGCTGAAATTGTCGAGATTGACAGAGGTGATCGAACTGACCGTGTTGATCAACGACACCGCATCCGCCCCCCCGTTATGCGCGGCGCGGGCCGGGTAGCGGATATCGGTGATGTTGGGTGTCAGCTTCACGATCACGGGCCGGTCGTAATACTGTTTGCACCAGCGCGTGACCATTTCGATATATTCCGGCACCTGTCCCACGGCAGATCCCATCCCGCGTTCGGACATGCCATGCGGACACCCGAAATTGAGCTCGATCCCGTCGGCGTTGGTTTCGGCCACACGGGGCAGGATCGCCTTCCACGCCGCCTCCTCACACGGCACCATGATCGACGCGATCAGGGCGCGGTCCGGGTAATCGGCCTTCACGCGCGCCATCTCCTCAAGGTTGGTTTCCAGAGGCCGATCGGTGATGAGCTCGATATTGTTGATCCCCAGCACACGGCGATCCGCCCCGTAGACCACGCCGTAGCGCGGTCCGTTGACATTGACCACCGGTGGACCTTCGGCGCCAAGCGTCTTCCAGACGACACCGCCCCACCCGGCCTCGAAGGCCCGACGCACGTTGTATTCCTTGTCCGTTGGCGGCGCGGAGGCAAGCCAGAACGGGTTCGGGCTCTCGATGCCCACGAAATTGGTTTTCAGATCGGCCATGCAAGCCTCCCTTCCGGTCTGAGCGGGCCGAAGCCCGAGAGAGTTTTCGTCAACGCCAGAACCGTGCCGCGCAGGGTCACGCTCGGGCTCCGGTCAGCGTTGCGTGGATGTCTTCGGCGGCATCGCGCCCTTCCGCGACCGCGACAACGGTGAGGTCTTCGCCAGCCGTGCAATCGCCTCCGGCCCAGACCTTGTCATGCGAAGTGCGGCCGGCGCCCGTCGTGGCGATCTTTCCGCCCTCGACCGACAAGCCGCCATCAACGGTGAGTGTCTGACCGATCGCCCGCAGCACCTGGTCCGCCTTGAGCCGGACTGTTTCGCCGGTTCCGCTGACGCGGCCATCTTCGGACACAGCGGTGTATTCCAGCTCGATTTCGCGCACCGCGCCATTGCCGTGAATGGCCTTCGGCATGACATTGGCAAGGATGCGCACGCCTTTTGAGGCGGCGAGATCCTGTTCGTACCGGCTGGCCGGCATCTGGTCCTGCGGCCGGCGATAGGCGACCGTCACGGTTTCGGCCCCGAGCAGCTTGGATTGCACCGCCGCATCGATGGCGGTCATGCCGCCGCCGATCACCACCACGTCACGCCCGACCGGCAAGGCCGCGAGGTCCGGCGCCTGGCGCAGGGTCGCGATGAAGTCCACGGCGTCGGTGATGCCGTCCTTGTCCGCCCCGTCGATGCCCAGAGCGTTCACCCCGCCGAGACCGAGCCCAAGGAACACCGCATCATAGTCAGCGATCAGAGCGTCCAGCGTCACCGCGTCGCCCAGAGCACTGTCATGGCGGATCTCGATCCCTCCAATCTGCATCAGCCAGTCCACCTCGCGCTGCGCAAAATCCTCCGTTGTCTTGTACGCAGCGATGCCGAATTCATTGAGCCCGCCCGGTTTGCTTCGGGCCTCGTAAATCACAACATCCGTGCCGAGCATCGCGAGCCTGTGCGCACAAGCCAGCCCCGCCGGCCCGGCGCCGACAACCGCCACGCGCTTGCCGGTGGAGGGCGCACGGTCAAACGGATGCACGCCCGCCGCCATGACGCTGTCGGTGGCAAAGCGTTGCAGACGGCCGATCTCGACCGGTTTTCCCTCGGCGGCTTCGCGCACGCAGGCTTCTTCGCAAAGCGTTTCCGTCGGACAGACCCGCGCGCACATGCCCCCGAGGATATTCTGTTCGAGGATCGTGCGCGCCGAGGCCTGTGGCTGGCCGGTCGCGATCTGTCGGATGAAGAGCGGGATGTCGATCTCCGTCGGGCAAGCTGTGACGCACGGCGCATCGTGGCAGAAATAGCATCGATCCGCGGCCACTGCGGCTTCGTGCGCGTCCAAAGGTGCGTGCAGGTCCTCGAAATTCCGGCTCAACGCCTCACCGGCGAGCCGGCCCGAAACGATCCCGGGCGTCAATGGGCTGGTCATGGTCTCTCCCTGTCAGACGGTTCCTGATTGAGACTCACTGTGCCACGGTCAAAAATTTTATCAATTGGTAAAATATCGATACAGGCAAAATAGCCCGCGAGACGGCGATCGTTGCTTGCGTTTTGCGCAGACCTGCCGTGCAGCATGCGCATCGGCAACTTCCCGCCTGTACGTTTCTTCCCCCTGCCACGTCGGTCACTCTATCGCGCCCGAACATGACACCGGCCGTGTCGAATGCCACGACGGGCACGGGGCGCTTGAACACGGCGTGCCCACCGCGAGCCCGGCCGAAGCAATGGGCGATCCAGTGGACAGGCCCGCGCTTCTGGAAACGCTGCAAAAGCATTATCTTGAAAGAAAAATTGACCCCGCTTGCTCGTAACAAATCGAGAGATTGCGCCTCGCCGGGAGTCTGAGTGCGCGGTCGTTCCACTTCTGTGCGACCCTTGCGGAATCGCGCGCGAATTCCGTCCGCACGCATCGCCAGGCTGCCGTTACGGGAAGCTCTGGCAGCGGATGACAGCGCAAAGGCCCATCGTCCTGGCGCCAACCGACTGCATCAAAATGCGGCATCAGCCGGACTCTGTCACAATCCGAAGCCCCCCTGCGGCGCTTCTGACCGTGTCATGCCCTTGTGTTCCAAACGGGGTTCTCATAGTAACCGCACACGACGACAGGGGTGCTATCGGCGATCGTTCTTCGCGAAAGTCATGTTGATGTTAGCGCCCCAACAAATCGCGACCAGGCGCTGTAAATGAGGGTATCCCTGACCTATGGCGTCGTGCCGCGATATGCGATGAATAACTGGTGTGAAGAATTTGCAGGGTTGGTGTTATATTGGCATCTGCCGCACCGTGACAGGAATTGTACTTCGGAAGTCTGACCGATCATGCTCAAGACGTTGTTTTCAAGCCGCGCGCCCCAACAATCCAGCGATCCGAAACCCAAGGACCGTTATGCAGACGACCCCTTCGGTCGACTGGTGGTTGTGAGTTTCTACACACCCGGCGGATATTACGAAGAAAAGGCCAACGAACTGCGCGCGCAGTGCGACCAGTTTGGCCTTAACCATGACATCTCTGAAATCACGCTTGAGCCGAACGAAGATTGGGCCGACATCTGCCGCCGCAAGGTGCGCCATTACCGGGCAATGCTGCACAAGCACCAATGCGCGATCATGTGGCTCGACGTCGACAGCGTGTTGGCCAACGACATCGGAACCCTGCACCAAGGCCATTTTGACGTGGCCTTGTTCATGCGCAACTTCAAGTACCTGCCCCAGTACAACCCCGGTTCGTTGGCGCGCAGCTTCCACCCCGGCTACCTGTTGTTCCGTTACACGCCGCGCACGATCCAGTTTCTCGATGACTGCATGAAGGTCGATCAGACCCACGAAGGCAGCTTCACGGACGACTACATCCTTGAAGAGGCGTTCCGGACATCGGAAGCGCAGATGCGGCTTCTGGTCCTGTCTCCGGACGATATCGCCCGCCCCAACGAAGGGGAAAAACCTGATGCATTGTTCCGGCACGGCGACAGCGGCAATGTGAACGAATACAAGGGTAAAGTGCTCCAGCACACCCCGCGCATGCTCGAAGGCGAGAGCATCAAACGCGTGATCACCCAAGCCGTTGCCCTCGCTGCGAAGCGGGGCAAACGCGCCGAGGTGGTGACTTTGCTCGAAAGCATCATGCGCGCCGTACCCGACGATTTCGAGACCCACGTCAAATTGTTGACAATGCTCGAAAAGTCAGGCGACGAAGAGAAATTCCAGCGCCTGATCGACCGCGGGCTGGCCAACCCGGAACTTGCACCATTCACATTGCGGTTCCAGCTGCTCAAAGCGCTTGAGGCCCATGACTGGCCGCTTTCGGACGAACTCTACAAAAAGATCGAAGCGACTGGCCACGAACGGATGACGAACTTCTCGAAGTCGCGCATCTTCCGCTACTCGCTGGATCGCCGGGCCGAGGAAATGGGGATCGACCCCAAGAAGCGCACACCGCTGTTCTGGTGGGAAGAGCCCTATCCCGGCAATCTCGGGGACATCATCAACCCGTATATCGTCGAGAAGCTCACGGGTATCCCGCCCCGCTATGCCAAGAACGGCAAGGGCGTGTGTGCCATTGGCTCGATCATCAAGTTCGCGAAGGCCGGAACGCCGGTCTGGGGCTCGGGGTCGCCGCACAAGGACGATGTGCTCGATCCGCTTGCCGACTACCGCGCGGTGCGTGGACCGATCACCCGGGACCTTGTGCTCCGCAACGGCGGCACATGCCCCGAAGTCTACGGCGATGCGGCGTGGTTCCTCCCGATCATTTACAAGCCCGACCTGCCCAAGACGCACAAGACAGGCCTGATCCTGCACTACACCCATGAAGAGGCCGAGATGGAGGTTGGCGACGAAATCCGCCGCATCGACATCCGGCGGCTGGGCTATGACCAGATCGAGCAGTTCATGGACGAAATCCTGCAATGCGAGCGGATCATATCCACCTCGCTGCACGGGGTGATCATCGCGCAGGCATATGGTTTGCCCGCAGCGCTGGCACAGGCGGAGAACTCGGCCAAGCAGATCCACGGCGACGGAATCAAGTTCAACGACTATTTCGCCTCCGTCGGTCTGACCGGTCCGATCCCGCATTACGACGTGTGCCAGTCAGGCGTAAAGGACGAGACCTTGCCGGACGAGATCTTCCGTAAGGCGGCCAAGAACATCCCGCTTGTCCCGTTGCTTGAGGCCGCGCCCTTCGAGGCTTTGCCCGAGTATCACGAACGCGCGCGGGCTTTCGACCAGTCCGCCTGAGCCAACCGTCCCAGACAAGAGCGGAGTTGAGCCCCGATGGCCGCCATTGAGATTTCCGTCATTACGCCGGCCTATAACTGCATGGCATACCTTCCGGACTGCGTCGCCTCGGTCGCGCGTCAGAAGGATGTCTCTGTAGAACATATCATTGTGGACGACCGCTCCACGGACGCGACGGCGCGGGTCATGGGCGAACTTCGCTCAATGCATCCGCATGTCCGCGACTTCCGCCTAGAGCAGAACATCGGCCAGGCACGCGTGCGGAACTTCGGCATGTCGCGGGCGAAGGGAAAATATATCCTGTTCCTCGACGCCGACGACATGCTCGAAGGGGATACGAGCCTGCGTGAGATTCTCGACAGCGCCTTGGCAAACAATGCCGATCTTGTGCATTTCCAATACAACCGGACCACGGAAAACCAAGCCCACGTGGTGCCGGCCAACAATGCGCTGACCGGCGAGCGGCTCAACGGTGTGTCGCTCCATGACACGCCAAAGCTTCTCAACAACACGTCCTGCTGGCAGATGATGTATCGGCATGACTTCCTCGATGAGGAAAAGCTGCTGTTTTCGCACCGGCTGCGCCAACGTGAAGACCGGCCGTTTTTCCTCGAATGCCTGCTTAGGGCAAAAAGCGTCAACGTGGTGCAAACGCGCGTGGTGCGGTATCGGGTGCGCCCAGACAGCACCATGAGGACGCTCAACCTCGACCAACTGGCGCTGTTCAACACCCATCTTGAGATCGTCGGCGAGCTGATGGACTCGCTTGGCGAGGGCGAAAAGGCCGAGGCGCTCCGGCGCGCGAATCTCGTTTATTACATGCACGTCACGCTGAGCTATTGGGCTCCCTTCCTCATGCGCGAGGACGTGCGGAACACGCAGGCCGCGGATGATTACGTGGCTGCCTTCGGGGCGCGCGGCTGGCGAGCGCGGGATCTTTTTGCTGACCGCATCATGGAGAACATCCCCCTGCGCCACCGGGACAGCGGGATGCTCGATGTGCTGGCGCATTTCCTGTCCACCGGGCAGAAAGACGAGGCTTTCGACCTGATCCGGTCGTCGCAGATGGCACCGCCCTCCGTGGAGCGATTGGGCATGACCTACCGCCTGCAGCGCCGCCCGGACGGGTTCGAGCTGACGCCGGAGGCGTTTGGACAGTTCGCTTCGAACATTCCGCTGTCGCCGCTGCCCATCACATCGCCGCGCGCGAACCGCCCCAAGCCCAAGCTGATCCTGCATGCCGGCGCGACCAAGACGGGCTCGTCGGTTCTCCAGAAATACCTCGAGATCAACCGCTTCCGGCTGTTGCATGATCATGGGGTCTATTACCCGATCACCGGGCTCGAAAATGGCCGTGGCGCTCGGGGCATGCGCACATCGGGGCATGCGACGCTGATCGCAGAGCTGATCAACGATCAGACGCTGCTGCTCAATGCGCTGGACGAGGAGCTGGATCAGCTCACCGTGGTGCCGCAAACGGTGATCCTTTCGGCGGAAAACATCCTGTCCTCGCGGTTTTGGGAACGGGGCAACGTCACCGGGCGGCTTGCGGCGTGGCTCAACGAAGAGCGATTCTCGGACGTGACCGTCTTGTCGCTGCTGCGGGCGCCCTTTGACTGGCTCGAATCCATGTATGGCGAGAGCATCGCCTCGCCCGGCCTGCGGCTCACGCAGACCCCGGCGGAATTCAAACGCGAGCAGGAAGCCGAAGGCCTTCTGGATTTCGATCTGGTCGGCAACGCTTTCCAGGGCGGCATGCCCTACGCCAATCTGGTGTTCCGCAGCTACGACACGCTGCGCGCGCTAGACAAGGACGTGGTCCAGGAGTTCTTCAACGCGACCGGCCTTGGCGAAATCGAGGCGGACAGTTATGACCGCCCGTCGGGGCGCTTTGCCAACCGGTCAATCTCGAAGCCCGGCCTGCGCATGATCCGCACCGCCAATGCGATCCCGCTTGAACGGGAGCCCGCGGCCCAGTTGAACGCGCGCATCATTGCCCTGAGCGACACCATGGAAACGGAGCCGGCCTACTTCTTCGACACCGAGGCCGCGACCGTTATCAAGGACAAGTATCGCGCCAATGCCGAGGCGTTCTTTGCCCATCACCATCCCGATTTCGCGCCGGAGCACCTCAAATCCGTTGAGGGGCGCAAGAACATCGAGGATGTCCCCTTTGCCATGACCGGCCCGGCGTTCGACGAGATCACCGCAGCCATCGCGCAAGCGCGGGCTTGGAAGCCGGAAGCCGCCGATGTGCGGGTCGAGCCGCCGCACGAGGTCGACAAGCGCGTTCCGGCGCTTTTCGAGGCCTATATCGACGCGCTTCCCATGCACGAACGCAACGCGCCCGGAACCGCCGAGCGGATCGAGGCCGGGCGTGCGATCCTCGCTTCCGGTTTGTTCGACGGGGCCTATTACCTGCAACAGGCGCCTGAGGCGCTTGGGCATCGCGGCGGCCCGTTGATGCATTACATCGAAACCGCGCGACGCCTGTTGCTCGACCCGAACCGAAACTTCTCGACGCGTGATTATCTGATCGTCAATCTCGACGTGGCCAAGAGCGAGATCAACCCGTTCTATCATTACGTCAGCTTCGGCAAAGCGGAAGGACGCCAACTCATTGCGGCTTGATCCACAGATCGACATCATCATGCGGGCGCATGAGGAGCGGCAACTGCCGGAGCTTCGACGCGCCGTGCGCTCCGTGGCCGAGCAGATTTTTGATCACCCCGTTCGGATCCTGCTTGAAACGTCCAATTTCGGCAAAAAGCTCTCGCTGCCGGATCTCGTGGAAGAAGAGCTCTGCCCGCCGACGCTGTCATTCATGCATCACGATGTGCCGTATGCACATGACAGTCGGTTTGTCCTGTTGCGCAGTGGAATCGAGCGCGCAACGGCGCCGTGGCTCTATTTTCTGGATTGTGACGACTGTCTGAAACCCTTGGGCCTGTCGACGCTGTGGCAGGCCGGGGAAGAAAGCGGCGCGCATCTTGTCATTGCCAATGTCGATCTGGTCACCAATGCGGGCAAGCGGGTGTCGCGCGCGCCCTATCGGCAAGGTCCGGTGTCCACCCTGTCGCTGCTGAAGCACAACACCGTGCCGTTCAACGCGATCCTCGTCGCGCGCGAGGCCGCTGTCACCGCCATTGCAGACAGCCCTGCCCTGTCGCTCTTCGAGGATTACGGGCTTGTGCTGTCGCTTCTGTCGCAGGCGCCCCCGCATGTTCTGCCGCATGAAACAACGGTCGCGGAATACCACGCCGGCACCGCGCAATCGACGAAATACGGTGTGCGCCGTGCGTTTTCCTTGGCCACGATCGAAAAGCACAAGGCATCGCTCACCTTCCCGATCCATGGTGCGGACCTGATCTCCAAGGCACGCGACCCGGTCCGAGAACAGGCCGATGCCACGCTTCTGGCCGCGCTCCCGGAGGTGCCGCTCGCGGCGACACCGGTGGAGGGTTTTGTCGAATACGAGCCCATGTCGGATGGCACGGTGCGGCTGGACGGGTGGTGTCAGAACAGCAAAAAGCCCAAGGATCCGATCTTTGCCGTCTATGCCGCCTTGGATCCAAAGCACGCGGTCCTGCTGAGCGAGCGCAGCACGCGATCCGACGTGAACATGGCCCGCAAGACGAAGGCGGAGAAGCAAGGCTTTTCCGGCACCGTACCGGACAGCGGCAATGTGACGGTCTGGATCGTGCATGACGGCAAGAAAAGCAGGCTTCCCAAGCCGTTTTGAGCCCGACTGGCAAGAGTGGCCCGCGCGCCGTGCTCTCCTGAACAACCCGATTTTTCGGTTTTTACCCCTGCAAATACACGATCAGGCGGCCTGACCAGCCCTTGGACGGGGCTGACAGGTTAGCTCGCGCTCACACAGTCAGGCCCGCCCCAAGGTCACGATAAGGCATCTTCGGGTAATGCCCCAACGCGGCGCACGCATGATCACGCTGGACGAACGGGTTGTTGACCGGCCACCTATGGTTGACCAGGTCAAAGTCAAAGACCCGACACACCCCCGCGGTGACTGTCACCACGATGCTGTCAGGGATCAGCCCCGCCCGGTTGGCGCCCGTGGCGATAAACGCGTCCTTGGCGCGGTTGACGGGGTCAGTAGGGTCGACCATGCAGTGACTGTCCCGGAGTCGCGTATCCGTGCGTCAGCACTGCCCCCACGCGAGGAACGCGGGTTCAGACAGGCTCCGGTTCAGCCCGAATGCAGGCGACGGCCCGATCCCCGCTGTCGATCAGCGGTGGGCGTGCCGCCCTACAGGCGGGCAGCGCCACTGGGCAGCGCGCTTCAAAAAGGCAGCCTTGCGGCAAGTCAAGCGGGCTTGGCAGATCCCCTTTCAGAACCTGCGGCGACAGCCTGGCATCCGGGTCCGGAACAGGCACCGCCGACAACAATGCCTTGCTGTAAGGGTGACGTGGATCCGCAACAAGGTCTCCCGCCGGCGCGCGCTCCATCATGCCACCCATATACATGACAAGCACGGTGTCCGAGATGTGGCGCACAACGCCAAGGTCATGTGCGACAAACACAAGCGCAACGCCCATCTCACGCTGCAACTCCTTGAGAAGATTGATGACCTGAGCCTGAATGGACACATCAAGCGCAGAAACCGGCTCATCGCACAAAAGCACGCGAGGCTGCGCCACCAGCGCCCGGGCGATCCCGATGCGTTGGCATTGCCCACCGGAAAACTCATGCGGAAACCGGTTTGCCAGATTGGCAGAAATACCCACCCGCTCCAGCATATCCATCGCCACACGGCGCCGCGCGGTACCGTCAAGCTTTGGGCGGAAATAGACCAACGGTTCGGAGACGATATCGCGGATGGTCATGCGCGGATTGAGCGAGGAAACCGGGTCCTGAAAGACCATCTGAACCCGCGCGCGCAGGCGTTGCAGACTGGCCCGGTTGGCGTAATCCACCGGTTCCCCATCGAGCAGGACCTGCCCGCGATCAAGCGGCGTCAGCCCCGCAATGGCGCGGATCAGGGTTGACTTGCCACAGCCGGATTCACCCACAACGCCCAGCGTCCGACCCGGATCGAGTGTCAGGCTCACGCCATTGACCGCCTTCACCTGTCCGGGTTTGGACCATGGCCAGCGCTTCGTCTGGCGCGCAACGAACCGCACGTGGAGGTCGTTGGCCTGCAACACCGGCCCGCTCACGTCAACGCCTCCACCGGGCGCAAGCAGGCGCGACGGGACGCGGTGCCCGCATGCGGTTCAAGCATGGGCAGTGTCTCGAAACAGGCGGTGACTGCGTCCTCACAGCGCGGCGCAAAAGGACAGGCGCGCGGCGGATGCGTCTGGTTTGGCGGACTGCCGGGGATCGCGGCAAGGGTTGCAGACGGATCGTTGATATTCGGGACGGCGCGCAGCAGCCCGCGGGTATAAGGGTGCCCCGGTGCCCTGAAGAGGGCACGCGTCGGCGCGGTTTCCATCACCCGGCCACCATAAAGCACAAGCGTGTCCTCACAGAAGCCTGCGACAACACCAAGATCATGGGTGATGAGCACGATCGCCGTGCCCATCGCCTGTTGTACCTCGGCGAGCAACTCCATGATCTGGGCTTGAACCGTCACGTCAAGCGCCGTGGTCGGCTCATCGGCGAGGATCAGTGCCGGCCGGCACATCAAGGCCATGGCAATGACGATCCGCTGTCGCATCCCGCCGGAAAACTCGTGCGGATAGGCGCGCAACCGGGCACGTGCGTCGGGGATCTTCACCGCGTCCATCACCTCCAGCGCCCGCGCCCGTCCCTGTGACCGGCTCATCCCCTCATGCAGTTCGACCACCTCCGAAAGCTGGCGCTCGATTGTCATGTAGGGATTGAGGGCGCTCATCGGATCCTGGAAAATCATCGCGATCTCGCGGGCACGGATCTTGTTGATCTCGGCAGCGGGCATCGCCAACAGATCGCGCCCCTTCCAGAGCGCCGCCCCTTCGACCTCCGCGTTCCGCGCCAGCAGCCCGAGGATTGACAGGGCGATCTGGCTCTTGCCCGACCCGCTTTCCCCGACGATGGCCAGCCTCTGTCCCGCGTGCATGTCAAAGCTCACGTCATTGACCGCATAAACCATCCCGTCGCCGGTGCGAAACCGGATCGAAAGGTTCTTGACGGACAGGATCGGATCGGCGCCCGTCATTCTCAACGGTCCTTCGGGTCGAGCGCGTCGCGCAGCCCGTCGCCGATGTAGTAGAGCGACACCTGCGCAATCACGAAAAACGCCGCAGGAAAAGCCAGTTGCCAAAGCGTGCCGAAGGTCATCGTCCGCGCCCCTTCGGAAATCAGCGCGCCCCAGGAGGTATTCGGTTCCTGAATGCCCACCCCAAGAAAGGAAACCAGGCTTTCGGCCATGATGACCTCGGGAATCGTCAGCGAGGTGTAGATCACGATGACCCAGAGGATATTGGGCAGCAGGTGTTTGAAGAGGATCGCCGCATCGCTCATCCCCAACATGCGCGCGGCGTCCACGAATTCGCGGTTCTTCAGAAGCATCACCTGTCCGCGCACGATCAACAGCCCCGCAGTCCAGTTTACGATGATGATGACGAGGATCATCTGTGTCAGCGAGCGGCCAAAGAACGCCTGCCAGACCACGAAGAAGATGATGTACGGGATCGAGATCCAGATCGTATAGAGCCCCATCACCATCTGGTCGAACTTGCCGCCGTAATAGCCCGCAAGCGCGCCGATCGTGGCCCCCAGCATGACCGAAAGCGGCCCCGCGACAAAGCCGACCATGAGCGAAGTCTGGCTGCCCTGCACCACCCGAGCAAACAGATCGCGGCCGAGGTCATCCACTCCGAAATAATGCCCGTTCTCCCAGCTTGGCCCCCCCTCGGTCTTGACCTTGCCAAGCACGGCCCAGTCGATCTCCTCGTAGCTCCAGGCGGCAAAGGCGTGGCCGAACAGCGCAAAAAGCACAAGCCCCAGCAGCATGAAGATCGACACCACGGCCATCCGGTTGCGCAAAAACCGCCCGCGCGCATCGGCCCAGAAAGACCGGCTTGTGATCATCTCTTCTGCCGCGTCCTCGGCAAATTGACGGCTCATCAGGCGTTTGCTGGATTGGCTCATGCGCGCGCGCCGCAGTCGATTGCCGCGAGGCCGCCCGACGGGCGGATGAGCACGCGCGGGCTCATAATTGCGACCGCACTTTCGGATCGATCCATGCGTAGAGCAGATCGAGCAACAGCGTGAGCACGAAGGTCAGCATCGCGTAGAGGACCGCCAGCCCGAGCAGGATTGAATAGTCCCGCGCATAGGCGCCGTCGATGAAATCCTGCCCGATCCCGCCGGTTGAAAAGAAGATATCGATGAAGACCGATCCGGTGATCATGTAGACAAAAACCGGCCCCATATAGGTCAGCGTCGGCAGAAGCGCGGGTTTGAGCGCATGGCGCAGGATGATCGTGCGCTCCGGCAGGCCCTTGGCGCGCGCGGTCCGGATATAAGGCGCGTTGAGCACCTCGAGCATCGAGCCGCGGGTCAGTCGCGCAACACCGGCCATGTAGGACGTCCCAAGCGCCACGGCCGGCATGATGACGTATTGCCATTGCCCCCCGTTCCAGCCACCGCCCGGCAACAGCCCCCAGGACAGCGTGAACAAAAGCACCATGATCGGCGCCAGTACGAAATTCGGGAAGATCTGCGAAAAGATCGCAAGCCCCGTCATCGTGTAGTCCCAGAAACTGTTGTGGCGCAGGGCCGCAATGATCCCCAGCGGCACACCACAAACGAGAACAAACACCGCCGACCAGAAACCGTAGGTGAGTGTGACCGGAAACCCCTGCGCTATCACGTCGTTCACGCTGCGGTCCTTTTGCGAGAAGGACGGTCCGAAATCAAAACAACAGACGATGTTCTTGATGTAGGTCCAGAGCTGCACATGGAGCGGCTCGTCCATGCCGTAGCGTTCCAGCACGTTCTGCATCACCGCCGGTGGCAAAGGCCGCTCCGAGGTGAACGGCCCGCCGGGCGCGAGACGCATCAGGTAGAAAGACACGACGATGAGCAAGAGCAACGTGGGCACCACGGCCAAAAGCCGGCGCAGGGTGTAGTTCAGCATGGGCCCTCACCGGCACGAAGGCACAGTGGGAAGCCCGCTCTACGACCAGCGGTGCACCGGCACGCGATGCGACGCGACGCGATGCAATGCGCATGCCTGCACCGGAGCGTTGCGCCTGTGCTCACGCCCGGCGGCTCCGGTCTGCCCAGATGCGCCATAGCGGACCAGTCATTCGGCAACCTTGAAAAGGTCCTTTGAATACCAGGTCTGCTCCACGTTGTCGACGGGCCAGCCCTGGATGGCGGCATTCAGCATCATGTTGGTGGAGTAGTGGTAAACCGGAATGACCGGCATCTCGTCGGCGAGGATCTGTTCCACCTCCGTATAAAGCGGCATCGTGTCCTGCGAGGATTTGGCCGCCGCCATCAGTGCGTCGACCCGCGCATTGGAATATTGCCCGTCGTTGTAACCGGAGGGCGTGGTCAGTAGGTCAAGGAACGTCGACGCCTCGTTATAGTCGCCGCACCACGCACCGCGGGCCATCTCGAAATTCTGCGCCCCGCGGTTTTCGAGAAAGACCTTCCATTCCTGGTTTTCCAGCGTCACGGCCACGCCGAGTTTCTGCTTCCACATCTGCGATGCGACGATGGCCACTTGCTGATGCGCTTCGGACGTATTGTAGAGATAGGTGAAGCTGAGCGGCTCCCCGCCCTCACCATAGCCCGCCTCGGCCAGCAATTCCCTGGCCTTCGCATCCCGTTCGGCCTGGGTCATGCCGGCATAGTCGACACGCGGGATCTCGAACCCGGCAGTGGCGCCCGGCGTAAAGGTATAGGCCGGAAACTGCCCGCCTTGCAGCACGGCGTTCACGATCACATCCCGATCCAGCGCGTAAGACAACGCCTGCCGCACGCGCACGTCCTGAAACGCCTCCGGACCGCTGTCGAGGTTGAAGGTGAAATAGTAGTTGCACAGCCGAGGCAGCGCATAGGCTTCGTCGGGGAATTCTTCCTTGAGCGTCGGGTATTGCCCCGCGGGGATCTCGGTCTTGTCAACCTCGCCCGCACGCCAGCGCGTCAGCGCCTGCGCATCGTCTCCGATAACGAGCGTCACGACCCGGTCGAGCACGGTGTTCTCGTCATCCCAATACATCGCGTTGCGCTCCCGCACGGACCGCTCCTTTGGCACGTGTTCGGTCAGCACATAGGCCCCGTTGGAGACCATGTTTCCCGGTCGCGTCCAAGCGCTGCCATGCTCTTCGATGGCCCAGCGCGGGGCGGGAAAGGTGGTCGCGTGGCTGACCATCTTGTCGAAATAGGGCAAAGGCTGGCTCAACTCGACGCGAAGCGTGTAGTCGTCCGGAGCAAAAACCCCGAGATCGGTGTTGGGCAGGTCGCCCGCGATGATCTCCGCGCCGTTCTCGATCGACATCAGCTCCATGTACCACGCGTAGGGAGACGCCAGTTCAGGATCGACCGCACGCTGCCATGCGTAGACAAAGTCACCGGCGGTCACGGGCCTGCCATCGGACCATTTGGCATCTTCGCGCAGCCGGAACGTATAGACCGTGTTGTCTTCGCTGACCGAATGGCTCAGCGCGACCCCTGGAATGATGTTGCCCGCGGCATCCTGATTGTAGAGACCTTCGAAAAGGTCGCGCACCACCTCGGAGCCGTTCACATCCTCGACCACCTGCGGGTCGAATGACGAAAACTCATCCAGCACCCGATAGGTGAAGGTTTGCTCTTCCGCGAGCGTCGTGCCTTCGGGCACATCGGCGGCAAAAGCCTGCACCATCAGCGTGGAGGACAAGAGCGTGGCAAGCAGCATCGAGCGGCGGTTCATCGGAATCTCCCAGTGGTTGTGGCGCGTTGCACCAGCTTGCCCCAGCGCGTCCTTTCTACAAAGACAAAATTCCCTGTGTGAGGGCAATTTGCGGGGCGAACCTTGCGGCACCCATGGAGGATCGCGGGAGTGACACGCAGACAAGGCTGCTCCCGCCGGAGAGGCAACATGTCTTCTCGTTTTCCGGCAGCACCAAGCAATCCGGCAGCGCCCGGCATGGCGCGTCACGGCGACGTCTGTGATGGTTCCGGCGCTGAAATGATGGCAGCGATACAGGCTTTGGCGCGGCCAGACATCCCTTCAGTGTCCGGTATAGGCCGACAACACGCCAAAGAGCCCCACGCAGACGAGGCTCAAGGCCCAGACCGTATCGAGGTTGAACCATGTCCTCGACAGGAATTTCAGCCCGAGCCAGAAATAGACAAAGACCGCGATGGCACCGCCTGCAAGCGTCATGGCGGCGGTGTGCAGAGCCGCCACCTGAAAGGCAATACCGATATCGGCGCGCATCAAGGCAGACGCAGCAAGGTGGCCCGTGTCATCCGGCGCGATGGCGCAAATGCCAAGGTAGATGGGCACAAGCATCAGCCCCGCCCCATGCGCCATGGCCGCCAGAAAGGACCACAATGCAAGCCGGGCGGGATGCACCCGCGCAAGAATGCGCGGATGACGCCGGTTGATCAGCAGATAGCCCCCCATCGCCATCACAAGCAGACCCGCGCCAATACGGATTTCAACCTCCCAGTTCACGAGCACGATCATCATCGAAAACGGCAGCAGGATTGCCAGCATCGCGAGGCAATGACCCAGCGCCAGAAGGCCCAACGCACGCGGCAACGCCCAGCCGCGCCGCTCCATGAGCGCCGCAGACACCGCCAGCGGCCAGCCCATCCCCGGGTTCACGCCGTGATAGAGGCCGGAAAAAATGACGGCCCACCAAAGGGCCGCCACAGACATGTCTTCAAGTCCCATTCCGCGATTTGTCTAGACGGACGGGTAACAGAAGCTGTCGGTCGAACAATCGCCCCCCTCCAGACGGATCTGGTGGCTGCGATAGCCCTTGGGGAAGTCGATGTAAAAATCGGGATCGAGCGTCAGACCGCCCTCCTTGCCGACGCGCGCCATCACCATCTGCCCGCCTTCGTCATCGGGATAGAACTGGTCGTCCCAGGTAGAATAGAGCGAGTTCGTCCAGTAAACGCGCTCGCCATCACGGCTGATCTCGACCATCTGGGGTCCATAGACAAAGGGCTTGCCATTCGGGTGTTTGGCCCCGCGTGCGATACCGCCCAGCTCGACCTTGCCCGCAAGCACCGGGTTCATCGGATCAGACACGTCGTATTGATGCATCTCTCCCAAGCCCCAGCACGCGACATAGAGGTATTTGTCGTCAAGGCTAAGGTCGATATCGGTCACCAGCGGTGGCACCGCGCCGAACCCTTGAAGCAGGGGCGGCAAGTTCTCGGGGTCTTCGGGGCGCGGATCGATGGTGATGGTTTTCTTGGCCTGCCACGTGCCGTCGTCACCACGCCACCACGTAAAGATTGCACCCTGAAGGTTGGTCGTATCAACCACCACACCACAGAACCCATAGGATTTGGTTGGATCATGGGCGGGCCGGATCTCCAGCGCCATCTGGTAGTTCTCACCGAAATCGATGGTTTGCACGTTCTTGCGCGCGCGCAGATCCCAGAAATGGATCGAATGACCGTATTTGTTGCTGAGCAGATCCTCGGGAACGACACCGTTCTCGAATTGCGGCGGCAGCCCCCATTCGGAGCTGACCATGTAGTCCTGCGGCAGGTTCCACCAGAAATCATAATGCTTGTCCTGCTTGCCGCGATCCATCTCGTAGCGGCCGATCACATCGAACGTCTCACAATCCATGATGAAGATGCCCGGCGGTCCATCCGTGCCGTCGGCGCCGGCCCCGCCAAGGGTCGAGACATAGATGCCTTCGGGTCCGCAGTGGATGGTATGGGGGCGCGAATAGCCGGTCTTTTCAAAGATTTCCTCGGGTTCGATGACCTTGTGAATTTTCGCTTCCAGCGGCTCTTTCACATCGATCACATAAACCCTGCTGGACCGGATGCCCGGAACGATCAGGTAGCGGCGCTCCAGAAAGGCATGGCCCGTGAGCGGCGACAGCGCAGAGGAACAGGCGTTCCAGCCGAAATGGTGAAACTCGTCACCCTTGGTCGGGACAACCACCTGATGCACGATCTGCCCATAAGTGTCGGACCTGGGGTTGAGATCAACCACCGCGATGCCGTCAGATTGCGATCCGTCCGGACTCAGCATCACGGTAAAGGCGTAATTCTCGACTGGCGCTTGCATGGCCAATTTGGGCGACGCGTGAAACGTCGGGTCTGGTCTCAAATTCATGTCCATCTCCTCCCTTGGATGATGCCCCGGAACCAAATGGGGGTGAAAAACTCGATACTATTGTCTCTTAAATTCAACTGGTTGAGCGGATATCCGGCGCTCCACCACAGGCGAAAAGCAAGGCCCACGCCGCGTCGTATCCGGGTGCAGAACGGTTTCACGGGCATGGCACCCCAACCCCATCAGGCCCTCCCCGATTTTGCGATTGGCCCCATGCGGGCGATCAGCACCGCACAGACCAAGCCGATGCGGCGCGCACCGAAGCGGTCACGACCAGACCAAAACGCGCTCAAGGCGCACGCAACCTGAGAGTAAAAACCGGCGCTCGATGCGCGTGCTGGATCATGACCGCACTCATGCCCAGAAGACTGTCGCAAAAAGATGATTCCGGGAAGGTTTGTTTTCAATCCGCCCAAAAATGCGGCAAAGCTTCTTGGAGTGGCAGCCTAACCGGGTTGCGGAGGGCGCGCAGGCGTCTCGGGAATGCGGCTCTTGAAACACCAAAAAACCGGCAACGCGAGCTGCCGGTTTTGAACCAGTCTGGTTCTTGCAGTGTCAGGACGTTGTCACGCCGCCCAGAGGGATGGTCGCAACCGAACCGCGGGCATCATGAGGTCACAACAGAACGCTGATCACCAACAGGTTGGGAATGACGAAGATCGACGCAATGCAGACAAGCTTGGCCCAATGCGCCGCCACCTGAAACATGCGGTTTTCTTCCATCGCGTCGCCATAGGCCATCGCCGCGAAAAACAACGCCCCGGCCTGGCCCTGTTCGATCTTGCGATTGTGCTCGAGCGCGGCACGGGCCGCCTGATAGCGCGCATCCAGGGCGCGCGCTTCTTCCACGGATTCAAGACGGTCGTCTACGTTCGACATGGGGTCCCTCCTTACAACACTGCGCAAGATGGGGCGCATATTGGCGACGACAAGGAAGAATTGCATGTTCAAGGCAAGGCAAGAGCGTGTTTTACCGGCCAATTCGGGACATCGGCAAAGCGGATCATGGCGGACGGGCGCCAGGCGGTCTCGGATCTGCGTTGGATTTAGCCCGGTTCCCTCCGGAATTGCACGATTCTGCCACTCCAACGCCCGCCAGCGCCGATGATGGTCAGCGCAGGGGGGCTTGGCGCGCATCATCGCAGCGCGGGCGCCTTCACGAACCTGCCGCGCGAAGCAATGGCGCAACGAGCCCTGCCTGCGAAGCGATTGCGGCCAAGAGACAGGCCACTGCGCGCACTGTATTCCAGGCCGTCCAGCGCGGCACATAGATACCACGCCAGTAATGCTCCATTTCCGCGCTGTGCGAGGCAAAATCTGCAAGCGCGGTGTTCATCGGAACATTGACGAAAGCCGTGACCGCAAAGCACCCCGAAAGGTAGAGCGCGCCGCCACAAGCCATGAGCACGCCGGAGACGCCGCTCTCGACCCGCAGCCCGTAGACGATCCAAGCCAGCGACACCGGGACAAGGGCAAGGAACAGCGCCATGAAGATCCAGCGAAAGACCGCGCGGTTGATGATCTGCATGGTTGCAGCCCCCTGCCCCGCACGGGTCAATGCGCGCATGATGAAATCCGAAAAGGCGAGGAACACGCCGCCGACAACGGCATAGGCAAGGATTGTGCCGTTCATCAGCACAATGATGGGGAAAGACATCGGCGCATCTCCTTTTTGTGACCGGGCACGTCTTACGCCGCAGCACGCCACGCGCCTGCCTGCGCGGCGACACGTGCGAAATCCGCAAAATCGCGCGGCGCGCGGCCCAGCGCCTCGACGACACCAGTGCCGAGACATGCGTTGCGTCCATCCAGCGTTTCCCGGGCGATCGCGGTGAAAACATCGGCAACAAAGGTGCCCCCGTTTTGGGAAAGGGAGGCGTGAAATGCTTCGAAGGAAATCGGAAGATAAGCGATATCGCGCCCGATTGCCTCGCTGAGGATCGCGGCCATGTCCGCAAACCCCAATAGCCGTGGTCCGGTCACCTCGTAAAGCATATTGGCATGGCGCGGCTCCGTGAGTGCCGCAACGGCGACATCGGCAATGTCTTCCACGTCGATGATGGGTTCCTGAACGGCCCCGCCCGGCATTGGCATCACCCCGTCTAGGATCGGAGCCCGCAGGTAGCCTTCGGAGAAATTCTGGGCAAACCAGGCCGCGCGGATCAGCGTGTATTCCACCCCGGACGCCCGGACGGCCTCTTCGCCCAAGCGCGCGTGATGCTCTCCGCGTCCCGACAAGAGCACCAGCCGCCCAAGGCCCGCTGCGCGCGCAGTTTCGGCCAGCTTGGCGACGCGCTCTACCGCGCCGGGAAAGGCGAGATCCGGAAAATAGGTCACGTAGGCGGCCCGAGCGCCTTCGAGAGCGGCCTCCCAGGTCTCTGGCTTGTCCCAATCGAACGGGGTGGGAGCCGTGCGGGATGCCCGGCGCACGGGCATTTTCCGGGCATCGAGGCGCTGCGCCACACGGCGACCGGTTTTCCCCGTGGCACCGATGATGAGATAAGGATTGTCTGTCATGGTTCTGATCTCCTGAAGTGAAAGAGGCATGCCTGCGTGCAGCAGGCCCGATGCAGGCATGGCTCTTGGATGATGGACATGAGTGCGATTGGGCGCGCTGACCCGGTGCGCCAAGCAAGGTCTGGCGGAGGCCATCGACGCGCGAAGGGGCGCGGACTGGCAAGGCGCGCGCGCGAAAGCTGCTGTCTCCCTGGTTGCGATTGGTGGGCCCGGTATCCCGCATCTGGCCGCTGCCTGTCTTGACCGTCGCCGCCAGTGATTTGACAGTCGCCGCCAATCGCATCCCGGATCGCCCTGAACGAGGCCCGGCACGGGCCTTAGGCTTTCTGAACTCCGGCTCCATACCGGTCGGTCAAACGCTCAGCCGTGTATTCGTTGCCTGCCGAGTTTCCGAAGCATTCCGCGCATGCCATGTCGACAACACCCGCGCACCCTTCTATCTTTTCGGCACAGCGCGTCCGCGATCGCGAGCCCGTAAACGCCGGAGACCGGAGTTTCGGGCGAGCGGAACCGGACGGAACCTTGTGTTCAAGGGCTCATGCGGGGGACGCGTCGCTTGGCCAATTCCGGCCGAGACCAATTTAGGGCCCGATCAGGTGCACCATGACTGAAACCGCCTCCGGTCGGGAAGGACTCAAGAAACAGGCCGCCGCGGCGTGGATGTTCGGTCGCGAGTGGGTGCGGGAACCGCGCAAGGTTGGCGCTATCGTGCCCTCAAGCCAGGCACTGGCCCGCGCGATCACCGAAGGGATCGGCCCACAGGACGGGCCGGTCATCGAACTTGGACCCGGAACCGGCGTTTTCACCGCCGCCCTGCTTCAACGCGGCCTCCCCGCCGATCAGATTGCCGCCATCGAAGCCAATCCAACCTTTGCCGACGCCTTGCGCCTGCGGTTTCCCGGTGTCGCGATCATTCATGGCTCGGCAACCCGCACCCACAGTCTGACCCCTTTTGCCGCTCAAAGCGTCGGGACCATCATCTGCGGTCTGCCATTGCTGTCGATCCCGCCACAGATCACGTTCCGGATCCTGCACAGCAGCTTTGTCGCGCTCAAACCCGGCGGCACGGTGCGGCTTTTTACATATGGTCACAAATGCCCCGCGCCACAGAACATGCTGAAGCGGCTCGGGCTGACATCGCGGCGACTGCAGTTCATTCCAATGAACGTGCCTCCGGCTTCGGTGTTTGTGGTGGAGCGAGGTTCCGACAGGCGCTGAGCCGGAACCCGAGACGGGTCTGGACGGGATCGTGCCGGCGGGCGGTGCCGAGGTGCCATCCCTGCGGACCCCGCTCCCATGGTTCGAAATCACCCATCATGGGCCGAAACAAGCCATTCTTGCCCGCTCCCCCTAGGCAAGTCCCAGAGCGCCCGGTCCGCCACCGGCAGAGTGGTCCCGCACCGCTTTCTGCCATGAGATGGGCGGCGTCCGCGCCTAGAGGATGAAATCGCCGATCACTGCGTTTCCGACGATATAGATCTGCCCATCCATGACCGCATCCCCGTCTACATCGAGCGAGGCAATCGTCACTGCGCGCCCGCTGAGGATGTAATCGTTGAGGATCACCTCTCCTGCATTGCCACCGAAGCTTGAACCCGCAAAGGTGAAGGCCTGATTGCCTGCTGCGTTGGCGTTGGCGTCGATAAGGTAAAGGTTGACGACGTCGCCCTCGGCGGAGTCGAAATCGCGGATCTCGTCGCGTCGGTAGCGCCCCACGCCGGTATCCTCAATCGACCGGAAAACAAAATTGTCTCCGCCGCTGCCGCCGGTCAGGAAGTCGGTCCCGGAGCCGCCATCGAGGAAATCGGTCCCGTTCCCGCCAAGCAGACGATCAACGTCATCACCTCCCAAGAGGCGGTCATCATTGTCGCCACCAAGGATCGTGTCGCGCCCGTCGAGCCCGTAGATCGTGTCGTTTCCGGAGCTGCCCTCCAGTCGGTTTCCGTGCAGATTTGTGCCGTAGATCACATCCGCCTGCCCCGATCCAAATGCATGCTCGACCCGGAGCAGCGTATCGCTGCCCGCACCACCGGTTGCGGTTCCGGCTTCGAGATTGACCGACACACCCGCCGCGAGGCCAATGTAGAGCACGGTGTCGGAATTGCTGTCGCCATCAATGGTATCGTCGCCGAGCCCGCCAATGAGACGATCGGCAAAGCTGCCACCCGACAGGCTGTCTTCGCCGTCGCCACCTTCGAGCCGGTCCTCGCCACTGCCGCCAAGCAGCGTATCGGCATCGTCCCCACCGAGCAGCGTGTCGTTGTCGTCACCGCCGCTCAACGTGTCTTCGCCGTCATTGCCGTAAAGCGTGTCTTCGCCCGCGTCTCCGGTGATGCTGTCATTGTCGCCGCCGCCCGCCGCATGATCGTCACCGCTCCCGCCGCGCAGCGTGTCATCTCCGTCGAGCCCGTAAAGACGGTCGTCGCCATTGCGCCCCTCGATATGGTTGGGCTGGGTGATGGAGCCATAGATCACGTCGCCCTGACCCGAGCCGATTGCGTTTTCCACGGAGGCAAGCGCATCTGAGTCGGTGGCAGCACTTGTTGCGGTGCCCGCCTGAAGATTGATGGTCGCGGCGCTGTTGACATACTGGAAGCTGAGCGTGTCGCCCTCGGTGCCACCTATAATCATGTCATCGCCGCTGCTGACGTAGTATAGGTTCTCTCCCTGGACGCCGTGCATCGTATCATTGCCCCCACGGCCCGCGAATGTATCATCGCCGCTCAGGCCAATGAGCTCATCACCGCCAGAGTTGCTGCCGAGCAGCCGGTCGTCTTCCTCACTGCCAAGAACGTGCTGGATGTTAAACAGCGTATCGCTGCCCTGCGCCCGCACGGCCGTGCCCGCCTCAAGATCAACCACAACCGCAGAGCCTGTATCGTACTGCACCTGGTTCAACCCGGCGCCGCCGTCGAGCGTGTCATCGCCCAGACCACCGTCAAGCGTATCATTCTCGTCACCGCCGTTCAGCCTGTCGCCACCATCATTGCCGAACAGCTGGTCTTGCCCGCTGCCACCGCTCAGTGTGTTGGCATTGTCATCGCCCGTCAGGGTATCGTCGAAGGCCGAGCCAATCAGGTTCTCGAAGTTGGAGATGCTGTCTCCGGTCGCGTCGCCGCCGCTCGGGTTGCCCTGCGTCAGCGGATCGAGACCAACGGTCACCCCGGCACTCGAATTGGCATAAGACAGCGTGTCGCTGTCATCTACGCCCCCGTCGAGCGCATCGGCTCCCGGGCCGCCCTCAATCGTGTCATCGCCGCCATTGCCCGCGATCACATCGCGGATGGATGAGCCGCGAATGTTTTCATCATCCGCATCGCCGGTGATCCGGATTTGATCGCCGGGCTGATCGAGCCCTGTTATAGTCCGCGTCGACAGGTCCAGCGTCGTCTGTGCCCCCATCTCGATCTCGATGATCGCGCTGCCGCCCACCCGCGCATCCGCCGCGAATTCCTGAAAATTGGCCGCAAGCGTGCCAGCAGTCACCTGCAAGGTCGCATCGAAGCCGTCGCCCTGCGCGAAGTTGACCCGCTCGACGGAGATGACAACGTCGTCTCTGAGATTATCGACGCCGCCGTCGAGAAGCTCGTAGGTGTCGGTTTCGGTGCCGCCGTCAATGATCTCCAGCGCCGTGTTATCGCCCGCGAACGCGGCGATGGTGTCCTCGCCCGCCTCGCCGTAAACCGCGTCGCGCCCGCGCCGCGCCACGATCACGTCATCGCCGCCGCCCGCATGCACCACATTGCCGGCCACACCGGCTGCGCCGAGGAGGTCGATGGTATCGCCATGCGCCGAGCCGATGACGTTGGTGAAATTGCTGATCACGTCGCCCACCGCGTGACCGCCGGAACCGGCAACGGAGAGAAAGACCGTCACAGCTTCGTTCGAACCCGCATAGCTCAGCGTGTTGAGCCCGAGGCCACCGTCCAGCGTATCGGACCCGACGCCGCCCTCAAGCGTGTCATTGCCGATACCCCCGGTGATGACGTTGTCCGCCACATTGCCAACGATCCGGTCATTGCCGTCGCCCGCGTCCACGTTCTCGATCGAGACATAGCTGTTGCCAAACGTGTCCACACCAGTCAGCAGGTTGATGTCGAACGAAAAAGACGACGTCCCTACATCTGAACCCGCGATCTGCAAAAGATCGGTCCCGTCGCCACCGTCGAACAGATCCGCGCCAAACCCCGCCACCAGCGTGTCATTGCCATCGCCACCGCGCAGCGTGTCGCTGTTCGACCCGCCGTCCAGGCTGTCATTGCCGCCGCCACCGTGCAGCGTGTCGTTGTTCGACCCGCCGTCGAGGCTGTCATTGCCAGCCTGATGTTCGTAATCGACGCCAGTCAGCGTTGCGCTCGCCCCGGCCTGCGGGATCAGGCTCTGTGTGCCCTTGAGATTGGCAAAGGACAGCGTCGGCGCATCGAGCTGCCAGTTCGCAACCAGCGACAGGTGATCGCGCAGGTCGAGCGGCTCAAGCTGTTTGAAGGCAAGATCCGCCACGTCTTCGGCCCGCAACTCGGTCTTCCAGATCCGCAGATCGCCGATCTGCCCCCGAAGCGCCTGACTGGTTTCGAAACCGCCCCCCGGCACGCTGCCGTCCTGATCCTGACCGAGGATGATGGTGCCGCCCGCCTCGATGGGCGTGCCCATGGACGAACTGCCACCGGCACCACGGAATTCCTCGACCCCGTCGACATAAAGCGTGTAGCGCCCGTTTGGCCCCGCGCCGGTATTGGCCGACACCGAAATGCGGTGCACATCGCCGTCAAGAACGGTGCTCGTCAAAACGCCGGTATCCACCGAACCGGTGTTGGACCAGATGCTCAGGGTCCCGCCGACAGTGCCGTAGATGAGAAACTCATTGGTGCTGTTGGGGACCGCGTATGAGAAGAACGCGATGCCATTCCCGGCATCCCCGGCATCGGCGCGCATCAGAAATTCAACGGTAAAATTCTCCGTCGGCATGGCGGTGAAATTTGTGGTCTGCGCGTATTGGTCGAGCGCTCCGTTGAGGTTCATCTCAAGCAGGCCAAACGGAATGTCATCGCCCAGCAACAGATCATTGCCGTTATTGCCCTGCAGCGTGTCGTTGTTCTTGCCCGCGATCAGGATATTGCTTTCCGCCCCACCCACCAGCAGGTCCGTGCCGGCACCGGTCATGGCATTTTCGAAACCGGTGACGCTGGAGGAGAACAGCGAAAATGTCGGCAAATCGAGGCGGACGGCATTCGAGCCGCTGAAATTGCTCGAATCCAGGCGCATATCGAGCGTGTCGTCGCCGGTCCCGCCATCGTAGTTTCCGGAGGTGACGTATGTCGCGATGACAAGATCGTTGTCCGGACCTCCGTCAATCTGGTCGGTGCCTTGGGTGTCGAACCTGATGCCATCGACGATGGTGTCGTCGCCGCCCCCCGCGTTGATCGTGTCAACGCCGCGTCCGCCATTGATCAATTCCCCGGCGGAGCCGCCGGTGATGCTGTCATTGCCGCGCCCGGTAAAGATCAGCGCGGTCACCGTATCGCCCGTGACCGTGTCGTTGCCGTCGCCGGTATAGGCATTGGCGACGGCAAACGCCTGAATGGACACACCGTCGATCACGGCGGTGTTGGCGGTGAAATTCAGCACCGTGTTGCCGGTCACGGCGGCGGCATTGATCGTGGCGAGTGCGGGCGGGCCGTCGACATAGCCGCCATTGATCAGCGTTGCGTGGCTGGAGGTGTTGAAATAGTCCGAAAACTCATCGGTGAAGATATACAGGTCATCTTCGGTGGTGGGTCGCCCGACGATGGTCAGATCCGCATCGGTGATCGTGAACGCGCCGTTTGAGGCCCCGTCAAGGTTGGCGACTTCAAGGACCCAGTCCCCTGTCCCCTCGGGATAGGACGCTCCCCAGTTGACCGTGCCCATGAAGGCGGTGGTCCCGAAATCCCAGCCCTCCGCGGGCGTGGCATACGCATAACTTCCCGACCCGAAAGAAAACGTACCCGTTAGGCCCGGTCCGTCAAGCTGCCGGATCAACTGAACCCGCGTGCCTTCGGGCGAGATCAGGTGAATGCTCATGTCCTGGATGTCATCAGCCGAGAAATCGAGGTTAAGCGAGACATGCTCGACGATGATGTCTTCCGTGAGTTGAACGCTAAAGGTTGTGGGCGTGCTGTCGACCGTTGTTGTCCCTGCGCCGTCGAAATCGAAGCTGTAGCTCAGCTGGTTGTCGCTGACCGACAGCCGGTCCCAGGTTTCGGCAAGACGCACGGCGGAAAACGCGTCCACCAGCCCGAACCCGTAATCGTTGGAGAAATGCAGCGACCCCCCGTTCCAGTTCTGCGCATCGTTCCAGAACCACGTCGCCCCGTTGCTCTGCGTGCCGACCTCGAACGCGCCATTGCCCGGCGCGCCGGTATTGGCCGCACTGCCCACAGCCGAGCCCACATGCCGCGCGGAATAGGCCAGGATCTCCTGCACGTCGCGCCAGCCGAGATCGGGGTTGGCCTCCATGATAAGCGCCACCACGCCCGAGACCACCGGTGCCGCCGCCGAGGTTCCGTCGAAATAGGTGAAATCCGGATAGGTTGCGGCGTTGTTGGAATAGCCCGGATTGCCGGTCCGGTCGGTATTGAAGATCCCGGCGTCGTTGTTGATATCGTCCGCCAGCCCGGACACAAGCGTGTTTGCACCGGGTGAAGAATAGGACGCAACCCAGCCGTCTGCGCGGGTGGCGGCGATGCTGATCGAGGCCTGGGTGCTGTTCTCTTTCGCGGTGACCGCCTCCATGCCGATGCCGTTCGGCGTGCCCGGGTTGGCATCGCGGGCATTGTGGTTGATCTTGACGAAATTGGTCCCCAACCCGCCGCGCCCGTGATCGACAATGCGGATCAGGTCGGGGACATTTCCGGCATTCACGAAATTGGTGGTGTAGCCATAGCTCGCATTGATGACGTCGCTGCCATTGTCGTTACCGGCGGTGTTGCCGATCCCGTCCCCAAGCCCCGCAGCATCGAGATAGGCTCCCGGCCGCCCCAACCCGTTATAGGCGACAAGATCGGCGTCCCATGCGATCCCGGCACCGCCATAGCCGTTATAGGCCTCCGCGCCGATGATACCCGCAACCGGCGTGCCGTGGCTTTCGGTGCCTGCGCCCTCGTCGGGGTCGGTGTCGTTGCCCTCGTAGTCGTAATTGAGCGCATAGACCCATTTCGCGTCGAGATCGTCATGCGCGATGTCAAAGCCGACATCGATGATCGTGACCTGCACCCCGTCACCGCGATAATCGTCCCAGACCGTTGTGACGTTGATATCGTATTGCCCGGCGATGGTGTTGTTGAGATACCATTGCAGATTGAACAGCGGGTCGTTCGGGGTGAAGGGCATCCGGTCGGTCTCCAGTGAAAGAAGGACTCTACTGCCCGGCGGGCAAATAGCCTGATTTGCACGACAAAGCCGACAATAAGCGCTGCAAGCGGCGGTGCGAGAGTCCTCGGCGCGCTTCCGCGAACCAGGATTGCCTCGGGAAATACGAATATCGCCTTGAGCACCACTCTGACCGCTTAACTCTTCCAGAGCAACGAATTTCCCACTGGGCGGGGCTCAGGGTAGACCTGTTCCTTACTGTCAGCATGCATCTGCAGCTGAGTTACAGGCTGCCGGGTGCCATCATTTGCATCACCGGACTGGTCCGCCGTGACAACGAGGCGCACGGTGCAATGATGGTGTCCATGGGCAGGAAACGCGACCGACGGCTGAAACAAGGCCCGTCACCGGTCTTGGGCGCCATCGCTGAGCCATGTGGCGCAAGGCGCAACACAAAAAGCGCCTGCGATTTCATCATCCATGGGTCAGAAACGCCTGTAATCCCGGGTTCTTCACGGTTTTTTGCAGGTGCAGCATTGAAATGGGCGCTGAGCAATGTACCTTTACGACATGACTGGTCTGTAAGCGACATAAGCTTCCCACTCTCGTGCCTGCCGCACCCTGCTATTTCTCAGGAGATATTGATGATGCATGACATCCCGGATTCCGGAGACCAACCGCATTTGCCGACCACCTACGCGTCTGTCGCCGTCATTGGCGCCGGATCCTGGGGCACGGCGGTCGCTGCTACCTTTGCTTTGGCGGGGGTCGATACTCGTCTTTGGGGTCGGGACAAGGACGTGTGTGACGGCATCAACCGGGACGGGATGAATGCGCGCTACCTCCCGGACGTGCCGCTCCCAAAAGGCCTGCGCGCGTTTGATGACATGGCCGCCGCGCTTTCGGGTGTCGACGCCGTCGCGATTGTCGTCCCCTCGCGCAGCATCCGCGCCGTGGCGCGACAGGTGGCGCAACACGCGCCCGCCGGTGCCGATATTGCCGTGCTGGCCAAGGGCATCGAAACGGAGACCGGTCTCTTGATGACTCAGGTTGCGGAAGAAGAGCTCGAAGGCCATGTGGTTGGCTGCATCTCCGGTCCGACCTTTGCCAGCGAAACGGCGCTGGGCTACCCCACGGCTGCGACCGTCGCCTTCCCCTTCAGCTATGCCGACCGTCTCAAGCCGGAGGCGAGCCCGGCGGCGCGCATGGCGATCTCGCTGAGCACGGAGACTTTCCGCGCGTATGTTTCGGATGATGTGGTGGGCGTTGAGATCGGCGGTGCGGTCAAGAACGTGATCGCCATCGCCTGTGGCATGATGACCGGGGCGGGCTTTGCGGAAAACACCCGCGCCGCGCTGATCACACGTGGCGTGGATGAGATGAAGGCGCTGGCCGAAGCGCTTGGCGGACGGCGCGAAACCGTCACAGGCTTGTCCGGCATGGGTGATCTGACCCTGACCTGCTCCAGCACCACGTCGCGCAACATGTCGCTCGGCCTTCAGCTTGGCCAGCGCATCCCGCGCGCGGAATGTTTCGACGGGCGCCCCGTGGTGGTTGAAGGCGAGATGAATGCCCGATCCGTCACAGATCTGGCCCGTCGCCTCGGCGTCGCCATGCCGATCTGCGAGGCGGTGCGCGCCATTCTCCATGACGAGGCCGATCTCGGCCAGACATTCGCAGCCCTCTGGGCGCGACCAATTGAGGCGGAACCAAATGCGATGGATCTGAGTTTTGCTCATCCAGCGTCTGACAAAGCCATTCAGAAACTTGCGGAAAGGATCGCATGACCCATTCGGACACACGACACACCAGTCTTTCAGACAAGGCTTTCGTTCTTGCAACCGACCTTGACGGGACCTTCCTTGGAGGCACTGAAAAGGAGCGCAAGACACTCTATTCGTGGATTGAGGCCAACCGCGACAGCGTCGGGCTGATCTTTGTCACGGGTCGCGATCCGGGTTTCATCCACTCCTTGACCCGCAAGCAAGGTGTGCCCCGCCCCGATTATGTGGTTGGCGACGTCGGCACGACGATTGCGTCTGTGGACGGCAATCACCAGATTGCGCCAATCGCCGAACTGGAAGCGCCGATCGCGCAGGCCTGGGGCGACGCCACCCTACGCGTGCAATCCAAGCTTAACCGGTTCAAAGGCATTCGCCCGCAATCCGGTGTGTTCCGCCACCGGATGAGCTATGATCTCGACCCGGACCACTTTGAGCCTGCGGCACTCGACGTGATCGCGGAGATGGGTCTCGACGCGCTGGTATCCGACAACCGGTTCCTCGATGTGCTCCCCAAGGACATCAGCAAAGGCCCTTCGCTCTTGCGCCTTCTCAGCTATCTCGACGTGCCGAACCAACGCTGCCTCGCGGCCGGTGACACGCTGAATGATCTGTCCATGCTCGCGCTTGGCCTGCCGGCCGTGGCGGTCGGCAATTCCGAACCGCGCTTGATCGAGGCTCTGGAGGGCAAGGACCATGTCCACTTTGCCTCCGGCCATGGTGCGGCAGGCATTGCGGAAGCGATCCTGGCTTTTGACTTCATCGGCCGCAAGGCCGCCTGAACCCACCCCCGAGAAGGAGAGAGAGAGCAAACCCATGGCATCTGATCTGGTCATCGTCTACCACAGGCAACCCTACGAAGAGGTGGAAATCGACGGCAAAACCGTCTTGCGGGAAAACAAGAGCCCCAACGGGATCGTCCCAACACTGAAGAGCTTCTTCGGCTCCGTCGATCACGGGGCATGGGTGGCCTGGAAACTCGCCGATGACCCGTCCAACCCGGATTTCGAGCGCGTCATCGAGATCGACGACGTCTATGGGACCTACTCTGTTTCCCGCCTGCCGCTCTCGGCGGACCAGGTCAAGGAATTCTACCATGTGACGTCGAAAGAGGCGTTCTGGCCGATCCTGCACAGCTTCAAGGAATACTATAATTACGACCCGGTTGACTGGTCGAATTTCCGCGAGGTGAATTGGGCCTTTGCAGAGGCCGCCGCGGCCGAGGCGGCGCATGGCGCATTGGTCTGGGTGCACGATTACAATCTCTGGCTTGTGCCCGGCTACCTGCGCAAGCTGCGCCCCGACGTCCGGATCGCGTTCTTCCACCACACGCCGTTCCCTTCGGCGGATACGTTCAACGTACTGCCCTGGCGCAAGGAAATCGTCGAAAGCCTGTTGGCCTGCGACGACGTCGGCTTCCATATTCCGCGCTACGCCGCCAATTTTGTCTCGGTCGCCCGAAGCCTGTTCGACATCGATCAGGTGGAGCGCGTGCGCGTGCCGGAGCAATGGATCTCGGAAGGCACCGCTCTGACCGAACGCGCAATGCCGACCCGCATCGCGCACAAGGGCCACAACATTTCCATCAGCGTGACCCCGGTTGGGGTCGATGTGGACTATATCGACAGTAACGCGCGCTCCGAGACCACCGAGCAACAGGCGCAGGCCATCCGCGAAGAGCTTGGAGACAGCAAGCTCATCCTCTCCGTAGGTCGGACCGACTACACCAAAGGCAGCATCGAACAGCTGCGCAGCTTTGAACGCATACTGGAAGCGAACCCGGATCTTCTTGGCAAGGTCAGGCTCCTGCACGTTTCGGTTTCCGCGAACCGCAACATGGCCGTGTATGAAACCGTTCAGAATGAGATCGAACAGATCGCGGGGCGCATCAACGGGCGGTTTGGCCAGTTCGACTGGCACCCGATCACACTGGTTTCCCGCGCCATTCCGTTTACAGAGCTCGTCGCCTATTACCGCGCCGCCGACGTGTGCTGGATCACTCCGCTCGCGGATGGCATGAACCTTGTTTGCAAGGAATTTGTCGCGTCCCGGATCGACGGGGACGGCGTATTGGTGTTGTCGGAATTTGCAGGCGCGGCGGTTGAGCTGAACCAAGCCGTAATGACCAGCCCGTTCTCGCACAAGGCGATGGATCGCGGTATTCTCTCGGCGCTTGAAATGCCCGAGAAAGAGCGCCGCATTCGCATGGAAGGCCTGCGCGAAGCGGTTGCCGGGAATTCTGTGCAGAACTGGACGCCCGGGCGGCTGAGCATTCAGAAACAGGATGTGGCGCCCGCCGCCTGACCTGCGATCACCGCGTGCAACAAGCCGGACCACGATCGACAGCGTGGTCCGGCCTTTTCCTTTCTAAAGGCGGTGACATGGTCGCGGTGGCCGAGATCCGCGAGCCTGTCCCGCCGAGCAATGCCGCGCAGGCGCGCGTGGCCTTCAGTCCGTGTTGCCTCGTTGGGGCGTATCCCAGACAGGTGCGACCAACGCTCACACTCTCCTCCATTGAAATTTTTACCGTTGCAAAGATCGGTTGCGCGGTATCCGATCTGAGAACCCGGTCGCTCAGGACGGTGGCCGGGCTGTTGTCATGACCCGGTGATCCGGGAGAGAGGCCCCCGGATGCGCGCTGCACTCATCAAGGACTTTCACGCCGACCTGTCGATCGAAACGGTCCCGGACCCGGTTTGCCCTGCGGACGGGGTTGTGCTCGGAGTGGCGGCCTGTGGCGTCTGCCGCTCGGATTTCCATGGTTGGGTCGGAGAGCACCCCAAGGTCGCACCCGGCGATATCCTCGGACATGAATATTGCGGCACGGTGGTCGAAGCAGGGCCTCAAGCACAATACAAGACCGGTGACAGGCTGATCGCGCCGTTCATTCTCGGGTGCGGGCATTGCATCCACTGTCAAAGCGGCGTTTCGAACGCCTGCGAACGCGCCGTGGTGCCCGGCTTTGGCACCCCCGGCGCCTATGCGGAATACGTGGCCGTGCCGCATGACCACAATCTGGTGCATCTGCCTGAGACGATGACCCCGGCGCTGGCCGCGGGGCTGGGCTGCCGGGTCACAACGGCCTGGCACGCACTGACCGACCGCGCCAATCTGCGCGCCGGTGAATGGGTCGCGATCCACGGCACGGGTGGGATTGGCCTCGCTTCGCTGTTGCTGGCCCGGTCTCTTGGCGCGCGGGTGATCGCGGTCGACGTTGTCACCGAGAAGCTCGACCATGCAACCTCGCTTGGTGCCGAAGCCGTGGTGAATGCCGCCGAAACCGATGCGGCCGCGGCAATCCGGGAGATCACCGGGGGTGGCGCTCAGGTATCCATTGAAGCCTTGGGCGTGGCGCAGACAACAAACGCCTCGGTCGAGTGCCTCGCAACGCTCGGGCGCCACGTACATGTGGGCATGCCAGCCGGTGACGGGCGGATGGAGGTGAACATGCGCGCGATCTATGCCAAGCAGCTGTCGTTCTTCGGGACGCGCGGCATGCCGAGCTGGAAATATCCCTCGCTGCTCGAAATGATCCAGCGCGGCGCGGTGGATCTCTCGCCGATGGTGGCGCGCGAGATCCCTCTGTCGGGCGCCAGCGCGGAACTGCGTGCGATGAAGGGGCCAACCCCGCCCGGCACCGCCGTCATCACCGATATGCAGGGCTAAGCGCGCGCGGCGGTCTGTTTGTTGGCCTCTCAACCATGCAAACCCCACAACCCCCAAAAGGAAACCGCCGCCGGAGTACCGGCGGCGGTCTTGTGCCGAGCAAGGCGCGTTTTGTCAGACAAAAACCACGTCGTCGAGCAATGCAGCAACCGTGCCGACCCCCGTAAGGGTCAGGATCTGTCCATTCTCGAATGTGAGCACCAGCGCGCCGTCTTCGAAGGAGGCCAGCGCCCGAAGGTCTTCGGCGACGGGATCGGTCTGGCTCATCAACGCCGCGTCGATCTGGATCTCGTCGATGTTGTTCTGGAAGTCCGTGATCAGATCGGACCCCTCGCCCTGGTTGAAGACAAATGTATCGGCGCCAATTCCGCCGCGCAGCGTATCATCCCCGGCACCGCCGGTGATCGTGTCGTTACCGGCACCGCCGATGATGACGTCCTCGCCCTCGCCCCCGTCAAGCTGGTCGAAGCCGTTGGCGCCCTCAAGCTGATCATTGCCGGCATCGCCCATCAGGATGTCCGCCCCCAATCCGCCCTGAACAAGGTCGTCATCCGCGCCGCCTGACAGGCTGTCATTGCCATTGTTGCCTTGCAGCGTGTCATTGCCCTCCGCACCTTCCAGCGTGTCATAGCCATCGCGGGCCTGAAGGCTGTCATCCCCTGCCCCGCCAAGCATCACGTCAAAGCCGAGCCCGCCCTCCAGCGTGTCGTTCCCGGCACCGCCATCAAGCATGTCATTGCCGAAATTGCCGATCAGGGAGTCAGCGCCTTCCTCGCCATAAAGCGTGTCGAACCCGTTCAGCCCGATGAGGCTGTCATCGCCATCGCCGCCATGAACGCTGTCGAATCCGAAACCGCCGTTGACGGTGTCATCGCCACCGCCGCCATGGACCGTGTCATTGCCGTCGCCAGCCATCACGCTGTCGCCAAGATCGCCGGATCCCGGACCGCCCACGATGCTGTCATCGCCGCCCCGACCATACAAAGTGTCAGCGCCATGGCCGCCATCGATCGTGTCACGCCCCGCGCCGCCGTCAATCTCGTCATTGCCGTCATATCCGCGCAACAGATCGTTGCCGTAATCCCCGGTGATACTGTCGGGTTCCGATGACCCGGACACCGTCATGTCGCGCCGCTCGAGAAGCTCTGCATGGGTCAGCACGTCCGAATAATACCCACCGGAAAACTCGTAGGTCTCGACGCCTTGCGCGACGACAGAGTTTTCGAGATAGCTGATGCTGAGCGCGTCTGCCGGTCCACGCACGGTGATGCCGTCAGCGCGCACCCCTTCGAAAAACAGCAAATCGCTGCCTGCACCGCCCATGACGACGTCATCGCCCTGCGCCACGCGGATCGTGTCATTCCCCGCGCCGCCCGCAAGCGTGTCGTCGCCCTGACCGCCATCGAGATTGTCCGGCCCTGCACCGCCTTGCAGCATGTCATCGCCGGCTCGTCCGAACATCGCCGTGCCGGCGTCGCTCACAGCCTCAAGGGTGTCATGATCCGGCGTTCCCAGAGTCTCGGCCTGCTGCAGCCAGGTCATGACTTCCCAATTGTCACCGTTCCAGCTGGCATGGCCTTCGATGAGTCCCAGAAGTTGACCGTTTCCAAGCGCCACCAGATGCAGCGGCTTGCCGTAGTAGTTGGTTTCATCCGCGGGTACGTGGCGCTCGGTGATGACAAACCGCTCATCGACCTGCTCGTTGTTGCTGTCGAAGCGGTGCCCAAAGGTCGTGTAGGCCGGATTGTAGCCGGAATACATGTCGGTGATCAGGAAGCCGCCATCGGACATGGCCGTGGCTTCCAGCGCAACGTAGTGGCGATCCAGATCCATTTCCTCGGTCACCGGGTTCATATCGCTGTCGAACCGTCGCCATTTCCCGACGGACTCGCCGCGATACGCCACGATGAAATCGCCGTTTTCGAGCTTCGCAACCGAAGCTGCATCGGCCGCAGAATCGAGGTTTGGATCGCTGACCATGAATATCTCGCTCTGCGGCACTCCGGACGCATTCAGGAGCCGGCCCACGACCGCAGGATGATCGCTTTCGTTGCCAGGCAGACCTTCGCCGCCGCGAAGCAAAACGAGAAATCCACCATCGTCCGTTCCGATGATGTCGGAGTTGTAATTGACGAGATCCCAACCGTAAGAAACGCTTGCGACATACGGGGTGATCTGCGCGATGGCGCCTGACTTTGCCCCGGACGCGTCAAAAGCCTGGGCAAAGCTGGCTCTGGCGCCTGCGTATTGCGCAAGGATACCGGCGTAGTCCCCGTCGAACGACACCGCAAAACCACCGCCGTTCAGCGCCGCAATTGCAACACTCCCTGCGGCTCCGTTGACTTCTACGTGCTGGTCGCGCCCCTCAAGGTAGCGGTCCGGAATGTCGATCACATCGGCTCTCAACAAAGCGCCAGCCGCATCATAGACCTGCACCCGCACGTCCGACGTGACGATATCGTTCCAAGCAACCGCAAAACCGCCGCCTTCGAGACCCGCAACTTTGGGATGAAGATTGCCGCGCTCCACGCCATCATGCTGGACCACCTCAATAGCGGCCCCCACAGGCGCGCCATTTGCATCATAGCGCTGTGCCACCACTCCGATGTCGCGATCTGTCCATGCGTTCTGGATATGTGTTTCGAACACAAGCACCGCGCCGCCGTCGGCAAGAGGGGAGATTGAGGAGCGATATTGCTCCCCTGTGCTGTCGTCATATGCGTCAGTCGGGGCGCCTGCCGGGTAAAGCTGATAGGTCATGGCTGATCTCCTCCTCATTGGAAAGGGCGGTCGATATCAACTCTTGTGGCTGCTTCGACCTCTAAAGATTATCCCGCAAATCAGCATTTCGGATGTTGACATAAATCAAACGGAATATGTTTTCGGACACTCCGGATGTCTTCCGTTACGTCATCGACGCATGGCAGAAAGGCCATGACGCGGCTTGCCAACAGTCCCGAAGCAAACCCGCGACGACCGCACGCGCCCGGACAGAAATCCGCTCCGGCCGCGCCAAACCGGTCGGCATCGTGCCTTTATGGTCGGAAACCCGCCATCGCCGCGCCTGTTGTTGCCGTAGCCTGTGCCGACGTGCGCCCCAGTGCCAAAAGGAAAACGCATGACGATGCTCGCAGAGGCCAGATCCCGCACCGAAACCCTTCAGGCCGAAATGTCGGACAGAGGGATCCGTCACGCGCTCTTCACGTCCGAAAGCGCGATTGCCTATCTGGCCGGTTTTTGGGGCTATCTCGGGATCGAATTCGGCCGCCCGACCATGCTTTTGGTTCCCGCGGATGCGCCGCCTTGCGTGATCACGCCGCTGATGGAAAGCGAAATGGTGGCGGAAATGACGTGGGTCGAGGACATTCGCACATGGGAAGACTCCGGCGAACGCAGCTGGGTGCGCGCCTTGCTCGACCTGCTCCCACCGCAGCGCACAGAGGCCCTCTGGGTCGAACGGAACGAGATACCCGCAATCGTGCGCAACGCGCTGGACGCAGAGTATCCGGGCATTGTGCAGAACGACATCGGCCGGGTCCTCGGCGCAATGCGGATGATCAAATCCGACCTTGAGATCGATGTGATGCGACAGGCAGGCAAGATCGCGGGCGCCATGATGCACGCCGCGCATCATTCGCTGAAAGAAGGGGCATACGAATACGAAAGCGCCCTTGCTGTCATCGACGCCGGCACGCGCGCCGCGGCCGGGTTTCTGACCGACAAGGGCTGGGAGCGGTTCGTCTCGCCGATGATCCACAACCTGCAGATCCTGCAGAGCGGGCGCGATGCCTCGATGGTGCATCGCCGCGCGTCGGTCAAGGCATATGCCCGCTTCGATCCGGTCTATTTCTGCTTTTGCAACATGGCGCAGTTTCAACAATACAAGCTCGGTTTCGACCGCATGTTCCATATCGGCAATGTCACCGATGAGGCTGCCCGGGTTCAGGAAGCAGCAATCGCCGCCCAGCAGGCCGCCATTGCTGAGATCCGGCCGGGAATCAGGGCCGAAGAGGTCGCCGCGGCGGCAAACGCAGTTTATGCCGAGCGCGGATACGAGACGGGCTATCGCACGGGCCGTTCCATCGGGGTCTCCTACCTTGAAGCGCCCGAACTCAAGGCCGGGGACCGCACGGTCCTGCAACCCGGCATGACCTTTGCCGTCGATGGCGGTATTTCGATCGATGGCCAGACCGCGGGGCGGATTGGGGACAGCATCGTGGTGACCGAAACCGGCTGCGCGTATCTCACGGAATACCCGCGGCACTTGCTTGTCACCGAGCATTGAGGATGCCGACATGTTTCGTCTTTGCGTGGCGCAGGCCCCTGCCAATCTAGACACGCCACTGGACCGTCTGGCCTGGCTGGAGACAGAGCTGGCAACCGTCGCAGCGCAGGGCGTGGACCTGGTGGTCCTGCCGGAGCTTTTTGCCTGCGGATACAACATCGGCGCAGATGTCACCGACCGCGCTGAGCCCGTGGACGGGCCCGGCTTCGAGGCCATGGCGCGGCTCGGGCGCAAATTCGGCGTCGCGCTACACTACGGCTTTGCGGAACGGGACGAAAACGCGCTCTACAACGCCGTGCAATGCGTGTCCGCAGAGGGCACGCGCCTTACGCACCAACGCAAGCTGGCCATTCCACCGGGGTTCGAACGGCAGTTTTTCAAACCCGGGTCTGGCTGCGAGACCTTCGTCTATCGCGGCATGCGGATCGCCACGCTGATCTGTTACGACGCGGAATTCCCCGAAGCGGTGCGCCACGTGGCCGCGCAAGGCGCGGAGCTTGTGCTTGTTCCGACGGCGCTCGGGGCGCAATGGCCTTGGGTCGCGCGGCAGATGATCCCGACCCGTGCCTATGAGAACGGGGTATTTCTTGCTTATGCAAACAGCGCCGGAGAGGATCATGGTCTCGAGATGCTGGGCGAAAGCGTGATCGCCGCGCCCGACGGTGTCGAGTTGGCACGCGCCGGACGCGATGCCTGCTTCCTTGTGGCAGAGATCGAACCGGCGCGGGTGCGCGCGGCGCAGGCACGCCTGCCTTACCTGATCGACCGCGGCACGCTCATCCTGTGAGCGTCTTGCAGCCCGATGCGGTGCGCCCCAACCGAAATCCGCGGGCGGCACCCCGGCCCTGCCCCTCTGACCGTTGCCCCCCCCCCCGAACGGTTTGAGTCGCTCGAATGCCTTGCCGGTCGCGGCTTGGTCTTCCTCCTCATCCCAGAACCCGATCACGATGCTGGCGACCGTCGCCGTGCTATGCCGCGCCAGAACCTGCGGTGTCGCGGTGATACGGGTGTTGTTGCGGGTCGCGCGATCGAGCAGCGCAGTCTCGACCCGGCGGCGCATCGCGGCACGCTCCGGCACCTTACGACGCAGCGAGAGCGCCGAGATTCGTGATCTCGCAAGGATACGCGTCTGGAACGGGCTGCCGCGCCGCGGCGCAGTGCTCGCCGCTCGTACGAGGATCAAGCCTCTGGCTGGTCTCAATGACCGTGGAGGAATTCACCGCCTCCAGAAGCCGTGCCGCGCCCCCGTCTCGACCGGCATTGACCGCTGAACGAAAGGCCCCCCGATGGGCGCACACGAGATGCAACACATGACGACACCGACCAAATTTTCTATCAATGATCCTGCAAGCGCGGGCAGTGACCGCGCCCACCCACCTTGAGACACACAATTGACCCGGGAACAGATCTCTGTCCTCCATACCATTGGAGATTGATCATTGGGGCGCAATTGACGTGGCACACAGGTGCTGAACATTGGAGAATGTGATGCGGATTTTCTTTACGGGCGGTAGCGGCAAGGCCGGCAAGTGGGCCATCCGGCATTTGCAGGAGCAAGGCCACCACGTTGTGAACGTGGATCAAGCGCCCTCTGGGCTTGACTGTCCGGAATTGTTGGTCGACCTCTGCGACGCGGGCCAGGTCTTTGGCGCGATGTCCCAGTTCGTCGAAGGCGCGGAGTTGGACGCGGGCACCGGCGTTCCGACCTATGATGCGGTTGTGCATTTTGCCGCGATCCCCCGCGTCATGATCGGCACTGACGGCGAGTGCTTTCGTCAGAACACCTTGACCACGTATAACGTGCTCGAGGCCGCGGTGAAGCTTGGTGTGCCCAAGGTCATATTCGCAAGCTCCGAGACGACCTATGCGATTTGCTTTGCAGATGGTGAGATAAAACCGGAATTTGTGCCGATTGATGAAACCCATCCGACCGTGCCCCACGACAGCTACGCCATGTCAAAGGTGTGCAACGAGGCAACCGCCCGGTCCTTTCAGGCGCGGACCGGCAAGGACTTCTACGGTTTGCGGATCAACAACGTGATAGAACCGCATGAATATGCCGAGATGTTTCCGGCGTTCATGGAAAACCCGGCGCTGCGGCGTCGCAATATCTTTGCCTATATCGATGCCCGCGATTTGGGGCATATGGTGGATTGTTGTCTCAAAACCGATGGCCTTGGCTACGAGGTATTCAACGTCTCGAACGACGACTTGTCGGTCGGGATCACGTCGGATGAGGTGATCGAACAATTCTATCAAGGTGTTGAGGTTCGCAGCCCGATAGGTCCGAACGAGACGTTCTTTTCCAACAAGAAAGCACGGAGGATGGTTGGGTTTCAGCCAAAGCATTCGTGGCGCGACGTGTTGGCGTGAGCGGCGGCCTATGAGTGTTGGTCACTTCATCGCGCCACACACCTCGCGCCACTTGCGGGTCCGACCCTGCCATCGCAGGCATAGTCAGGTGCTGCGGCGCGGTTTCGCCGGAACGACCTTTGCCTCCAGTTGCATGATCTGTGAGCCAAATGACGCACATTCCGCCAACCGAACAAATCCTGAAAAGCCGGTTTTGCGATGGCCGAAACCATTTGTTGTCAGGCGCGTAGGCAAAGCGTGTTAGGAAGAGTGACAGAGTGAGTCTCTCGGAGCCTGCATGCAAATCGAACTACTGCAAAACGCGGCTTTGCTCAGCATCACGCTGCCTTGTCTGGTTTGGGTTTTTCGAAGTCGCAATAACGAGTACGGACTGGAGGCGTCCGTCAAGATCGGGCTGATTTGCGCCGTCGTGGCTTTCCTTGTCAGCGCAACACCCATTCATCTGGACGACGGAGCGACCGTCGATGCGCGGGCGGGCCCGGTTCTCATCGCTGGTATACTCGGCGGGCCTGTTTCCGGCATTCTAGCCGCCATTGGAGGCGCAACGGCACGTTACGTGGTCGGTGGCAACTTCGCTTTCTCCGGTGTCGTCGTCTATTTTCTGTACGCTCTTGCGGGCTCGGTTTTATGGCTGCGCTGGTTTGTCGACCTGTTTGGACCACACCTTGGCTGGGTGCGCACGACAATCGGTGCAGCGTTGAGCCTCGGTGCTGCCGCGCTCATGTTTTTCTTGATCCAACCCGAGGCACTGGCGCAAACATGGCTTGCTGAAGACTATCCCTGGATTGCGCTGGCCAATGTGGTCTCGGTGTTTCTGACGGCTGGTTTGGCTCGGGTCGGTCTCGACTACACTGCGCAAAGCAGAGAATTGCAGCAGGCATTCGCGACCATTGATCTTGCCAAACAAGCCGGTGGTATTGGCATATGGACCTTTGACCCCATGAGTGGCGAGGCCGTATGGGATAACACCAACAAGACCCTGCACGGACTTGAAATTGACGGCAATCGAGGGAGCTTTCAGGACTGGGAGCGTTCCGTTCATCCCGATGATCTTGAACGCACGAAATCCGAGTTCGATGATGCTCTGAATGGTCGCAAACCGTTTGACACCGAATACAGGGTTGTTCACCCGGATGGAAAGACGCTTTCCTTAAAGGCGAACGCGCTCATAGAAAGAACGCCCGGCGGAGACGTGCGTCGGGTTGTCGGGACGAATTTCGATCTGACCCCCTTGATGGAGAAAGAGGCGGAATTGACCAAAACCCGGTCAATCGCGACACAGGCACAAAAACTCGACGTGGTCGGTAAACTCACGGGCGGGGTCGCGCATGATTTCAACAACCTGCTCGCGATCATACAGGGCAATCTCGAACTCCTCCTCGAAGATGAAGAAAGCCGCCAGTTCGAGAAAATCGAGCGTTTGGATATCCTGACATCAGCGATTGCCGCAACCAGACGCGGCGCGGAACTTACCAGAAGCATGTTGGCATTCGCGCGCAAATCGCCTCTTGAACCACGCCCGACCGATCTGAATGCTATCGTGCGCGAGACCGAAAAATGGATCAGCCGCACCCTCCCCGCCTCCATTGAAATCGAAGTGAGCCTGCAGCATCGCCTGTGGTGTCTCAGCTTGGATGTGGCGAGCCTGCAGAGCGCGCTCGTGAACGTCATCGTCAATGCCCGCGACGCGATGCCGAGGGGTGGAAAACTCACGATCGAAACCTCGAACGTGCGCATCGATGCCGCCTATGCGCGGGAACTGGAAGAGAGCGTGGCACCGGGTCGCTACGTGCTCGTTGCCATCAGCGATACCGGCACCGGAATTGCGCCCGATCTGCTTCCGAATGTCATGGACCCATTCGTTTCGAGCAAGGACATGTCCGTGGGAAGTGGGTTGGGCTTGTCCATGGTCGAGGGTTTTGCCCGCCAAAGCGGAGGCTTCGTCAAGATTTACTCGGAGGTTGGTGTCGGGACATCGGTCAAGATATTCTTCCCGGCTACAGACAGTGAGCGCCCGCCCGAGCGCCCTCCTGAAACACAAAGCGAGCACAGTGAACAGAATTCTTCGCAAATACTGGTCGCCGAAGATCAGATTGAGGTTCTCGCCCTGGTCGTGCGCGCGCTTGAAAGCGCAGGATACACCGTCGATGCCGTATCCAGCGGTGATGATGCGTTGACGCAATTCTCCAAAGGTCATTACGACTTGCTCATCACCGATATCGTGATGCCGGGAAAACTGAATGGACCTGCTTTGGCCAAGGCCTGCCGGGATATTCAAGAGAATTTGCCGGTGATCTTCATGTCAGGCTATGCCAGCGAGGCGGCCGTTCACGGCAATGGCCTCAAACCAAGCGATGTGAGATTGATGAAGCCGGTTCCGAAATCCGAACTCTTGCAGGCTGTCAAATCATGTCTTGACGCCAAGTCGTCCCCCTGACCGGCGCGATCCGAAGTTGGACACGCCTGAACAGCCAATGCTCGGGCTCATGCCCGGACCCGGAGAAGTCGCAGGCTCCGTTCGGGGGCTTTTCATCTGCGTAGGAGATCGGTCCGGAGCCGAAATCCAAACCACGATCTCTATGGGGCACAGGCCACCCGCCTTTCTGCCATTCGCCGCGCGCGACAGATCTCGTGGCTGGTGACATCACTGTCCGGGAGAAGTCCGCTAGGGAAGCAGCACTGATCCATCGAAGAAAGCCTAAAGCACCTGCCCCGAAACAGGCGGTTGGGCGCAGCTCGCTTATTGGAAATGCCGATGCCGGACAGGCCCGATGAGCAACAAACAGACTGCAAAAGCCAACTCTGGGGGAGCCATTGGTCAGAAATCTGCAATGCCCGGTGCAGGCGCAAACGGATCAATGGTCAAAATGCGTTTGCACCTACGGCTGCCAGGATCACGATGGGCTTGGCTGCTCTGGTAATTGGCGCAAATACAGAATGATTGCATCGAGGTCGGCCTCGGTCATCCGACTGTAATAAGCATATCCCATCGGGGGAAGCATCGGGGACCCGTCCGGTCTTACCCCTTTGACGATCATTGCTTTTAGTTCATCGTCTGTCCATGCAGCGATCCCGTCGTCTGGATGTGGGGTCAAGTTGGACGAGACGGAGGTTCCCCAAGGGCCATGGAACTCGAAACCGCCAGCCCCGAGCTGGTTGACCCAGTCCGGACCATTCGGCCCCATCGGGCTATGGCACTCGATGCAATGAGCGACCGGCCCCGCCAAGTATTCACCATACGCGACCGTCACGCCCTCTTCCGGGTGCGCAACGGTTCCGACGGGCGGCCCGTAAGCAGGTGGCAACGGGATGTTGTAGACGCTTTCGCCCGGATCGTTATCGACCGCGGGCAAACTCCGCAGATACAGGACGATCGACATAACGTCGTCATCCGACAATCGGCTATAGAGCGCGACCGGCATGGGCGGACCGATGACCCTCGAACCACCCGGCGTCAGGCCTTCCCGAATAGCGCGGACGAATTCTTCGTCCGTCCAGTCAGAGACCCGGCCACCCGGCGTGATATTGGGTGCTATGGCCGTGAACCCCGGCGTCTGTTCAACCAGACGACCCGCTTGGTTCATACTCAGGACCGGGCCGTCTGGTCCGATTGGCGTATGGCAATTGCCGCATCCAGCAGGACCCTCGACGAGGTATTCGCCTCTCTCCAGCGTGGGTTCGGCCAGTGCGCCGGTGCCCGCGATCAGAGCGAGGCTCGCCCAAAGAACCTTGTTCATGCGCATGTCCCCCTATGGCGTAAAGAGTGCACCATATTGATGATTCGTTCCATGGGCTCGGTGGAGATGTCATCAGGAGGCTGTTCCGGGATGGCTGATTGAGTGATCTGTTTTGGGTGAAACGCCACCGGAGGCCGCTGGCTCATGCCCGGTATCGGGTGCAGCCAAGGGACTGTTTGCGAGCTTGTCATCTGCGAAGGACAGCGACCCGTTCGGGGCTTTCGATGAGCCTTCGAGATGCTGGACTGCCCCCCTGCAATACCACTCTTCGCGACGCCTGCAAAATTCCGATGCTCTTCGGGGCCTGCAGTCCTAAGCTTCCGGTTACAGCACAAAAAACCAGTCTGCTTTTGCTGCAGCTTGTTTGCTTTCGTCGTCGTCACTCAAAGGAAAAGCAAAACACCAAGATACGCCGCATATGCGAGCAAGAAGGCGACCCCTTCTCGCCTGCTGACAGTCCAACGCGTGCGCGCAAACACCAGCAGGACGCATGTCACAGCAACCAGGACCCAGATATCGAAATCCGCGATTTCATCCGGCACCGCCATTGGCTGAACCAATGCGGTGAGGCCGAGGATTCCGAGAACGTTGAAGATGTTGCTGCCGATCACGTTCCCAAGGGCAACATCGCCCTGTCCCTTGCGCACCGCGATGATCGATGTGACGAGTTCAGGCATCGACGTGCCAACAGCCACGATTGTCAGCCCGATCACCGTCTCGGAAATCCCGGCTGCCTGTGCGAGCGATACCGCTCCGGTCACGAGGAAACGGGCTCCAAAGATCGTGATGGCCAATCCGGAGAGCGCCATGGCAATCGAAACACCAAGCGCGTGATCCGATCCGGGCACCGCGTCCGCCTCCGCTTCATAGAGCGCGGCTGAAGGCGAAGCCCCCTCTCTCCTTTCAACCCGGAGCGTGAAAGCAAGATACATCGCCAGCGCCAAGATGAATCCGGCGCCGATCATGCGTCCGGCCTCGCCCGTCAAAACGACACTCAGGCAAAGAAGGGTCGCCACCGCCAACACGACACCGTCCCGCCGGAACGCGGTCGGATCAACGGCGACTGGGGCAATCACGGCCGCAAGCCCGAGAACGAGGAGAATATTGCCAATATTGCTCCCGATCACATTGCCCATTGCGATGCCGGCGGATCCCGACATTGCCGCCTGGAGGCTGGTCACGAGTTCAGGTGTCGACGTCCCAAATCCAACCAGCGTCAATCCGATGACCATGGGCGAAATGCCAAATGTCTTCGCCGCCGAAACGGCGCCGCGGACCAGCAGCTCGCCCCCGACAATCAGACCAACCAAACCCACCACAACAAGGATCGACGCGCTCATCGCTGTTCAAACCGCGACGCTTCCGCAGAGCCCGACGGCGATTGTGGCTGGTCGGCATCAAGTTCGCCCTGGTCGGCCGCCAAAGCCGCGGTTTCGGGGGTCGAACCGCGCGCGAGCGGTTTTGCCTGAAATGCGATCTTGTCTTCTGTCGCGACTGCCGGTGCAATCCAGAGCCGCAAGAGCGCAAACAGGATCAAGAAAACATGCGCCAGCCCCGTCACGGCAAAAAGGCTGGGCGCACCAAAAGAGGTCATGGCGAAACCGGCGGCGGTTGGTCCAATGATCGAGCCGATCCCGAAAACAAGCAGCAACCCCCCGCTGACCTGAATGAAACTCCCCGGTTCCGCATGGTCGTTGGCGTGCGCCACAATGACCGGATACATTGCGTAGACCGTTGCTCCGAAAAGCGCAGACAAGGCAAACACAACAGCCTGCTGTGTCATGCCCGAAAAGAGAAACGCCCCGTCCGCGAGCACGGCAAACACAGTGACCGCAATAAGGACCTTTCGGCGGTCGTATCGGTCGGATGCGATCCCGACCGGAATTTGAGACGCCGCGCCGGCGAGGATGGGGATACTGGCAAACAGCGCGATATCGCCCTGCGTCAGCCCGATCCGGGCCCCATATACCGCCGCCAACGTGCCGAAGGAGGCGTTGGATACCCCAACCATCAGGACTGCAAAAACCGCAATCGGGGAGTTCTTCCATAGTTTGCGCAGATCCAGCGAGACCCGAGTCAGCGGACGCGGCGTGGTTGTCGCGCTGATTGCGGTCGGCAGAAGAGCGAGGCAGTAGACCATTGCCGCCAGAACAAAGAAGAAAAAACCCGTGGCTTCGCCAAGGGTCAGGACCATCTGCCCGGCAGTTGTCGCCGCAAGATTGACCATCGTATATATGCCGAAGATGCGACCGCGCGACTTGGCATCGGCCCTCTCGTTCAACCAGCTTTCCACAATCATGGCCGCGCCGGCAAAACAGAAGCCTGACAGCGCCCTGACCGGGATCCAGACCCAAGGGGTCATCATGACCAACGACAGTAACACGGCAATCGCCGCAATCGCGCACATCGCTCCGAACGCCCGGATGTGGCCCACGCGAGCAACAAGCCCCGGCATCCGCATGCACCCTGCCACGTAGCCAAACGCCCACCCGGTGCCCAGCAAGCCCAACGACGCGGCGGAGAACCCCTCCGCCTCGCCCCGGATTGGCAGGATGAGGCTATTGACCCCGCCTGCAAACACGAGAAAGGCAGAGCCCATCAAAAGGGCGGTCAGTGGAAGCAGGCTGCGGATCATTGCAAGACACTAACGCTCAGAGCGTTCACTGGAAATCCGAAAGTTGCCTACCCAGTCCGGACGCATCGACACCGGCTTGCAGACATTCACACCCAACGCAGCGGACGACGCTTTTCGGGGCGCAACGCCGACACCGGATCAACCAACGCAGCGGATCCATGACGTCACAGAGACCCGGACAAGATGGCTCTCACAAGACATTGAGGCTCTGCGCGGCGAACGGCAGATTCGAACCCAAACTCACTGGTGCTGAGGCTGTGACCGATGTCCGCAATTTGTCCTGACTTTGCTTCGTCAGATGCGCCCGATGGCATCAACTACGGCTGACGACATGTCCGAGGAGGTTGCCTGAGAGAGTATAACTCCGCCCAGGTTGCCAGCCGTTTTCTCGGGCGGCCTCCCGCACCAGTTCGCTGCTGATGTGCTTGTCTCGAGACTTCGCATTGCTGGTGACGATCATCACCTCCCGGTCAGATCCGAACTCCTTCGCGAGGGCATGTCTCAATTCCTGCTCGGTCGCTACTTTGATCCGCTTCAACGTTGGCATCGTCATGACAGGCTATCCCACAAGGTTCACCCTCTATCGTAGGTCAAAGCGGCCATAGCGACAAACCCGGCATTTGTCCGCATCGTCCCGCGCAGCCGGCATCCACGCCTGTCTTGGACTAGCTGCACCGCCGCAAGTCCGTTGTGAGCCCAAACCTACGAAATGCTGAGCGGTGCTCGAATGTCAGCTTTGTCGCGAAGCGCTATATTCATGCGTGTGTTCCGACCTGCGTTCGGCCAATGCTTGGCGCACAATCTGGAATGCGGAGGATAGAAACAGGCTCGCCATGATCGCTGCGACGATCAAATCGGGCCAGCCGGTGGCCGTACCCCATACGCCCAAAGCTGCGAACATCACTGCGACGTTGCCGATGGCGTCGTTTCGCGAGCAGAGCCAGACAGAGCGCACATTGGCATCCCCGTCCTTGTAGCTGACCAGCAGCAGGACGCTCGCAAGGTTCGTCGCCAGTGCCAGTGCGCCTACAACGCCCATGATTTCGGCTTCCGGCACGCCGACATAGAAAACCCGGTAGACTGTCGAACCGAAGACCCACAGGCCCATCAGAAGAAGGCTGATGCCTTTGGCGAGAGCTGCGTTCGTCCGCGCACGGATCGAAGCGCCGATGACGGCAAGCGAGATACCATAGGTCAGAGCATCACCCAGAAAGTCGAGAGCGTCGGCTTTCAGGGCTTGCGATTGTGCGACCTGGCCCGCCGTCATCTCGACGGCAAACATCGTGGCGTTCAGCGCGATGACGATCCAGAGCCGTCGCTTGTAGTCGTCCGATACGCCGTCGAACTTGGCGTTATGTCCGCAACATCCCGACACTACATGGCCTCCTTCATTGTGATCGGTGCGTGTGCCGGAAGAAGACTATCTTCGCCGCCGGGGATGGTTGGCACATGGCCTTGCCTAATCCGCACCACGCGCCGGTTCATCCAGTGCCGTATGACGAGTCGATAGAGCAGCCCGCGCAAACCCGAAAGCTGGCGGTGGTCCCTGTAGAAATCGTCCGGGTTGTCGAAGACACCGAAGTCGTGGTTGATCCCGGTCTTCTGGATGTAGGTGCTTTGACCAGACCACTCGACGGGCGGGGCGTGGAGACAATCTGTCCCCGCGCCATAGGCACAGAGCGACGTGCGATACGGGAAGGTCTCCTGAAGCGCTCCCAGAACGCCTTGATCGAGAATGAAGCCTTCGAGATTGATCCACTTGCCGTCGATCAGAACTTCCACCCAGGAATGGATGATGTTTCGGGGGGCCAGCGGGAAGACCAGCTCTGGCACAACGCCACGCTGCAAGCCTTTGTCGATGGTGAAGCCGTGAAACCGGCATGAGATGTCCAACGCCCTGAGCAGCGCCATCAGAAGCGTGCCCTTGGTGTTGCACTGCCCATATCCGTCCGCCAGAACCCGGGAGGCAGGCAGCGCATCGTTACTGTTGTATCCGAACAGGATATCGTTCCGGACGAATTCATAGGCCGCGCCAACGCGCGCGGCGGGGTCAAGAGAAGACCATCCGCGCTCGGCGATCAACGCCTGGATCGCATCGGATCGAAAATCGAGTATGGCGGTTTCGGCGAGGTATTTCTGGGACATGGTGTTCTCTAGCTTCTGCGTCCCAATTCATATACGATCTCCAGTGACTAGAGGTTCAAGAGCTAATTTTATGTTTTCCATCGGTGAGCTATCACGGCGCACGAACGTCAAAATTCCAACGATCCGCTACTATGAAGAGTCTGGGCTTCTGGACGCCCCAGAACGGACGGAAGGCAATCAGCGCCGGTATGATGCGGCAGGGCTGGAACGCCTGAGCTTCATCAAGCACGCCCGTGACCTCGGATTCTCGATTGAGGCGATTGCTGCACTGATCGAATTACAGGGACACCCGGATCGGTCATGTGCAGAGGCCACCGATATCGCCTCTGCCCAGCTTTCAGATGTCCGAGCGAAAATCAAACGCCTCCGTGCACTTGAGAAAGAGCTGGTGCGAATTTCCAAGGGTTGTGATGGCAATGGTATGACCGAAGACTGCTATGTTCTCGCGTCTCTGGCCGACCACCGCCTTTGCGAGCGCGAGCACTGAGACAAGAAAGCGGACCTCTATTTGACGGAGCCAAATGGAAGCAGCGTCCCGCGCAGCCGGCATCCATGCCTGTCTTGGACTAGCTGCACCGCCGCAACTCCGTTGTGAGCTCAGAGTGACCGATGCTGCACTTTGCACCTACGTCCGCTTTTCCATCGTTTATTGAAGCCGCGCTTTTTTAGTCTGGATGAAAATCGCGGCGATTGCACCCAGATTCCAAAATGACCGCGATCCAGTTGACTTTCGCCTGAAAGCCACGTTCCCGGAGCCAGTCATCCTGTAGGCGGTAGGCCGCTTCCTCCTGAGCACCGGGACACACGTAATGTCGTCCCACTTGTCGGGCATGTACAAGCTCGTGCAGGAGAACGCTGGCATCGTGTGGATCCTTCCGGTCCCAAGGAAGGATCAAGTAGATGGTAAACAAGTCTGGGTCAAAAAGGCCGCGTGTTCGCCCGAAACTCGATGCCGACGAGCCTTGAAGCGTCGCCGCGACAGATGGCGTGACGAGCCTTATCTCCGGGCTTGTCTCCGGGCGTGGAAGGTCCGTGTTTTGATCGAGCCAGTTGTCGAACACCGTTGCCAGTGCCGGTATGCTTTCCGTGTTGCGCCATTCCGGTTCCAGATCGAGCCGAATGGTCGCTTCGGCCAAAGCGGAACCGGCAGACATTATCGCTACCACCAGGTAAAGCGCGGCGGGAAGAGGGCCAAGCATCTCGCTCTCCATCGTCATTTTTTGAAATCCTGGAAAGAATGCTAAGCTGCGACTCGCAGATCGCACAAAAGACCATTTTTCACCGGGGCGTGAAAGGAATTCACGACGCATGGGACGCAAACTTCCGCCGTTCGCCGCAGTACGCGCTTTTGAAGCAGCAGCCCGGCATCTATCGTTCGTGAAAGCCGCTGACGAGCTTTGCCTGTCGCCATCAGCGATCAGCCATCAGGTCCGCGCTTTGGAGGAGTATCTAGACACAAAGCTTTTCGAACGCCGCTCTAACAGGTTGCAGCTAACCCTGACGGGGGATGCTTACGCGGGGAAAATGACATCGCTTCTGGATGTATTTGAGACCAGCACACTGGACGCCGCCGGAACGACAAGTGAATCATTGCGTGTTCTATGTACGCCAGGCTTTGCAGCGCGGTGGCTTGTGCCGAGACTCGACCGGTTCGTCGAACCGTCGGCTGTCAGACTTCGGGTTTCCGTTGGTGCGCCGTCCACAGATTTTCAATCGAACGACGCCGACGTGGTGATCGGTTGGGCCGATCATCCCGTTCCGGGCGCTGAGGTCGTGCCCTTGATGCAGTCTGGCAGGTATCCGGTCGCATCCCCTCGATACATTCAGGAGCACTGCATCGAGACACCAGAAGACTTGTGTGGCGTCACGCTGGTGCACGATGAAACCATGGATCAGTGGGCGGAATGGTTTGCTATAGCTGGTGTTGAGCCACCGAACTTTCGGAGAGGACCCGAGTTTCCCAATTGCGAGCTTGCAACATCGGGCGTCGAGCAGGGTCTTGGAGTATCGCTTGCATACGACATCATGGTTCGCGAAACGGTCAAGTCTGGTCGCCTTATTCGCCTGTTCGAGGCAGTCACCTTGCCCTTCGTCATTTACTCGTTCGTCTGCCAACGAAGTCGGGCATCGGAACCGTTGATTACGGCTTTCCGAGAGTTTGTGTTCAACGAGGTTGAAATCGACGGGCGACCATCCTTTGCAGTCGTGGCGGAGTAATGCTTGTTTTTTGATGGTAGCTTCGAAAGCAGTCATTCGTTGAGATGCAGCGAACGGCAGCAGCGTCCTGCACAGCGGGCATCCAAGCCTGTCTTGGACTAGCTGCACCGCTGCAACCCCGTAGTAAGCCCAACTTGCATTGGTCAGCGTGCAGCTGCTTACCAGTAACTTAGGGGTTTCCCTTAGTGTCTTGATCGGAGCTGCCACGTCTGTTACTTAGGAATATGTCTAAGTATGATCTGAACCTCGATCTCTGCTTTTCAGCCCTTGGTGATCCGACACGCCGTAGAATCCTTCAACGTCTTGCTCGTGGCGAGGCGACCGTGAGCGAATTGGCCGAGCACCATGACATGGCGCTGCCGTCGTTCATGGAGCACCTTAAGAAGCTAGAGGCAGCGAACCTCGTCACATCCAAGAAGGAAGGGCGGACGCGGATATGCAAGTTGGCTCCGGATGCCTTCACGCCCGCAAAAGACTGGTTGAACGAGCAGAGCACGATCTGGGAAGGACGGCTCGACCGCTTTGACGACTACATCAAGAACCTCGTGCAGGAGCGTGGCAAATGAACCTCGACCCCGAAACCGACATGACTTTCACCCGCACGATCAATGCTCCGCGCGCCCTGCTCTGGGAATGTTGGACCACGCCGGAACACATAAAACATTTCTTTGTGCCCAAACCCCATGGCATCGACGCCTGCGAAATCGATCTTCGGGTCGGCGGCAAGTTCAACACAGTGATGAACGTTGAAGGCAACCTCATGAAGAACGAAGGTGTGTACCTCGAAGTCGTCGATGGCAAAAGATTGGTGTTCACCGACACTTACAGCGAAGGATGGAAGCCTGCCGCTGATCCCTTCATGACGGCGATCATCGAGTTTGCCGATGATGGAAACGGTGGCACGACGTACACCGCGACTGCCAGACATCGTTCGCCCGAAGCTCGTCAAAGCCATGAAGAGATGGGGTTCTACAATGGGTGGGGCACGGTCGCTACACAGCTTGAGGAATACGCGCAATCACTGAAATAAACGGCCTTATGTATCAAACGCACCAAGCTATTCGTCGTCGCGTTCAAAGCTGTCGTGAATTTCAGTGACTGTGTAGCCCTTGATCTCACCGTCCATGCGAGTTGCGTAGATATCCACCACAAAGACCATTGCGAATGGGTTGTCCTTGCCCTGTAACATCCTCTCCTTCAGCCCTTGGATGCTTTGCCTAAAGTAGACAGGCAGCACCTTGTCCGAAATGTCAGGCACGCGCCCTCTGTCGCCAGTGCGCCCTTTTTCCTTGCCGGGACCGCGATTGGCTTGCTCAAGAAATAGCATCACCTCTGAGCGTATCTTGTCGTCTTGATCCTCATCCTCGGGCTTTTTCGGTGCAGGCAGGGCCAGCGCCTTGTCTATGTTGACTGACGCCTTGTTCAGTTCAGCTTCATCGAATTTGTACTCAACAACTGTCTTCTTCTCGCCGTCGGTTTTTTCGTACCTAGCTTGCTTGATGCCGAGCCTAGCGCCCGTCTTTCCGACCAATGGACGTGTGAACTCTTTGAGGTCGGCGGCGTCTTCCTTGGACGGTGCTTCGAGCAGCTTTGTGTCCTTGCCCCCTCCAGTGAAATAGCTAATACCGCGCCAAACGCGATTGGCAAAATCGGTCACGATCATACCGCCATCCATCATGGCGATGCCGCCCATCATAATACCGTAAGGCGCGATCTCGGCTATGACAGACCCGGTTTCGAGCTTGGTCACAAAGAGACGGAGCGCATCATCCGAACCGCTACGATAGTGGCGCTCATAGATGCGAGAAAGGGCCGCGAAGCTGTCCGCCAAGTCAGTCAGTTCAACGGGCTGGCCGGGATCAAGCGTGATAATCAGCCTGTCGCCTTCCTCTTTCACGTCATAGGAAACCATTTCAGAGCCTCAATTCTGTGACCTCTATTGCAGCCATACATTGCAGGAAGAAAGCCATCGTAAACACACCACGGCTAATCTTGTTCGCAATGTTCTTTTCGTTCTCTTGAACGCCGATTTTCTCAAGTAAATCAGATAATTGGGCATAAGTCACACCCTTTCTCTTTAGTTCAGAACGTAGCAGGTTCTTTGCTCGATCTGACCATTCTGCGTCCGTCTGCACCTTAGGCATTTCATTACCTCAGTGGATAAAACCCTATTTATAGGGATATAGCCCTTGTAATGATGATGTGTAACCCCTATTTATAGGGTATAGACATCATAGGTAATGACAATGGCCCAGCACTTCCTCCTTTCAGCAGCATCTCGGACGCTCTCACTGCGTTCGATTTACAAAGCTGGCGAAGATGCGGCCTATGAGACGTTCTGCCAGATGCGCTGGCCTGAGACAGACGGTGAAGCCGTATGCCCATGCTGCGGCTTTGATGAGGTGTACAAGATCACTACGCGCCGCAAGTTCAAGTGCAAGGCGTGTCACCACCAGTTCAGCGTGACCAGCGGCACGATCTTCGCCAGCCGCAAAATGGACTTTGTGGACCTGCTGGCCGCGATCTGCATCATTGTGAACGCATCAAAGGGCGTGAGCATGGTCCAACTGAGCCGCGACCTTGATTGCCAGTACAAGACGGCTTTCGTTCTGGCCCATAAACTGCGCGAGGCGATGGCTCAGGAGGTCCACACTGGCGAAGTGCTGGAAGGCCACGTAGAAATCGACGGTGCCTTCTTTGGGGGTCATATCCGCCCTGAGAATGCCAAGGCTGACCGCAAGGACCGTCGCTTGAAGCAGCACCAGACAGGCAAGCGCCGCGTTGTAATCGCCATGCGTGAGCGTGAGGGGCGCACCCTGCCTTTCGTAGGCCATTCTGAGACAGAGGGTGTTGCGCTGGCAAATGAGAACGTATCGCGCCTGTCCACCATGTCAGCCGATGAAGCCAGCCATTGGGACGAATTGCACATGGGCTGGCACGTTGACCGGGTAAACCACTCGGAAATCTACAGCGACCACGGCAAGCACACTAGGCTGTGTTGACAAAAGGGATTCACAGGGCACGCTGATCGTGATTCAAGCTGGTATCTGCGATGGAGATCAGCTTGGCACGAGACCTGAT